>CAYTPZ010000001.1:0-326012 GCA_964440095.1 uncultured bacterium
GCCGGACTTGGGATGCAGCGCGGCTAGGAGAGAGGAGCTGAGTCTGAGGCCCACAAGAAATCCTGAAGCGCCGAAGTTGAAAGCAATCGTGAACTCTGGGATGCCCTAACGCCGGTTCACGTCAACTCCGAGTTCTATGATCTTCAGGGAATCAAACATGGGCGTTGCAGCCACAATCCTCTCGAGGTCGAAGAGTTGGGCGATGTGCGGGGGGAAACCTGCTGCGATCTTTCCGATCTGCCTTAGCCACACGATGAAATTCCTTGCCCGGTGAGCGCTGCCTGCTAGTCTGGACTCGATTCCCCAGTCATGGGGATTAACATGCCAAGATTCCTGATTCCCACAGTCACCATGTGATTGGGAAGCCCCCGAAGGCGACGAAGTCGAGGGCGACGCTTTCCCAGAAGGAACACTCATGCGCAGCTAGCAAACCGACATGACTGAGAACTTGAAAGGCAGCATTGAAGGTACTGAGATCAATGTGTTCCTAGTACGAGACACCATTAAGTTCTTCGTGATTCCCGTTAACGGCCTCGGTGGGCAGGGATATCGGCTTTGGAAGTGGATAAATATGAATGGTGGATAGTTGGCAACCAGGGAAGTAACCTGGACCGAATTCAAAACCGCCTGGTAGGGGGAAAGCGATGTCCGCAACGATCATCCTGTACGAAAGCCCAGAACTCGATTGGCTGGGCCCGCCCGCTTCAACGCGCCCCGTTTGGGACATCGCCCTCGGTCCCTTCACGTCCGCGAGCCTCCTGAAGCGAGCGCTGCCCGATGCCGACATTCATTTCTGGTCGAGAGATCATCTGCAGGGCTTAAGCCCTCGGCCGAAGATCGAGGCCGACGACGTTTATCTCATCGATGCTCGCCTTCTGCCGGTCAACGATTCGCTCGCGGAAGCATTGGCCGATTTGAACACAGGCCAAACCCTGGATGCAGGAGACCTCGATTTCGCCAGGCAACTGTCCGGAGGCGAAGCCCTGGAATTTCTGAACTCTCTCGACAATCCCTCCGCTCCGCCCGAACCCACGCCGCAGCCTCTCAAGTCTCCCTTCGGCCCTCTGCTGCGTTTCTGGTGGGAGATGCCCCAGGTCAGCGCCGGGCTATTGCTCACGCGCTGGACCGATGCTCTCGCTCAAACCGGTGCGAAGAAAGTGGGGGAGGGTGAACTTTATCTCGCGCCCGGCGCCAAGGTGCAGCCCGACGTGGCCATTTCCGAAGGACCCATCTTGCTCGATAAGGGCGCGCAGGTGGCAGCCCAGTCCTATATAGGTGGACCCTGCTATTTGGGACCGGGCACCTTGGTGCGCCCCCAGGCAAGATTGCTCCACGGCGTTTTCGCCGGACCTCAGTGCCGCTTGGGCGGTGAAATCGAGGAAAGCGTTTTCCTGGGATACGCCAACAAACAGCACGACGGTTTCCTGGGACATGCCGTCATCGGCGAATGGGTGAATCTGGGAGCGGGCACCAACAATAGCGATCTCAAAAACAATTACTCCAGCGTGCGCACAAGCTGGCGTGGTCGTCCCTTCGAAACCGGCCAGCAATTGTTGGGTTGCTGCATTGGCGACCACAGCAAAGTCGCCATCGGTAGCCGTATCAACACGGGCAGCGTTTTGGGCTCCTTTTGCAACTGGTTTGGAGCCGGGTTTCCCCCCAAGGAACTCTCCGATTTCTCCTGGGCCGGCGATGGAATTCTGGAGATCCACCAAGTGGATAAAGCCCTGGCCACGGCCAAGGCCGTCATGGCCCGCAGGGACTGCCAACTGGATTCTGCCCAGGAAAAACTCTATCGGAACATGGCCGAGCCGTCTTTCTAGGTCATTGTTGGGTAAAAACTTACCCATGGGGGGAATAATTCCCCCTGTTTTGGAAGCTCCCCCCGTTTAGGAATTCGAAAGCAACGAAAGACCGACGATGTAGAGTCTTGAAATAGCAATGGCTACAGCCATGGCTATTTTTTTCGCCCTCCTGGCCCAGCTCTTGATAATCAGCCCCCCGACACAATCGAATAAGACCCTGCATTGTTTGTAGGTGCATTTACGGGGGCCCAATCCCACACTGCGTGCTGCGCTTTCCCGTTTTGACGAAACGGCATTTGCGGGGTCATTTTTTATCTATCCAAGGCCTATACCTGCCAGCTTGTCTTTTTTCTCTCCAAACCTTTGACAAAATGCAGCTTAGGTGATACTTTGGCTTTTCTTACGGCCAGAGAAGGTCGTAGCAGATAAAGCCCCTCCGGTGGGCTCTGATAACTGGCCCTCCAAGGGGGACGAATGACCAAGGCCGATCTCGTCGAAGTCATCTCCGAGCACGTCAACTTGAGTAAGAAGGACACGGGCATCGTGGTGAATCTTGTCCTCCATAATATCGGGGATGCCCTTGCCCGAGGAGATAAGGTCGAGCTGCGGGGATTTGGAAGTTTCAGGGTCAAGCAGCGCCGGAGCCGCCGCGCCCGAAATCCCAGGACGGGAACTTCGGTTTTCGTGCCCGCCAAGCTGATTCCTTTCTTCAAGGCGTCCAACGACTTGAAGTCCATTGTGAACCGGCCTGAACTGGCGGACAAGATCGAGGACTAATTCCTCTCCAGAGGTGAAATCAGGACGCCGGTCCATCTACCGAAAAACGTTTGATCGAAAGGGGTGTTTTCGTGCCCAACGGCAGAAAACGCAAGCGCAAGAAGATCGCGACTCACAAGCGCAAGAAGCGTCTTCGTAAGAATCGTCATAAGAAGAGGAAGTAGGTCGATCCCAGCGTGGATGACCTTCAGGGATCCATCCTCGCTTTGCTGAGACGACACCCGGGCGGCCTACTGCCCGGGCGGATCCGAGAGGAACTCGGTCTCAGGCGCGGGGATTCCCGTAAACTTCGTCGTATATTGCTCCGGATGCTGGAGGGCGATGCCCTCCGAAAGCATCGGGGGCGTTTTCTTTTGCCCTCACTTGAACACAAGCGTGATCGTCGCAAGGGTCGGCGTGGTGGGCCATCACTTCCATTGGAAAGCATCGAGCAGGAACGTGCCCGCGGCATGGAGCACCTGCTCGCCGAGTATGGACTGGAAGCGGCCTTTCCCGAGGCCGTGCTCCACGAGGCCGATACCCAGGCCGAGCGCGATCCTTTCATGCGCGGCGAGCGCCGCGATCTCAGCGAACTGAATACCGTCTGCATAGATCCCGCCGACGCTCGCGATCACGACGATGCCCTGAGCCTGGATTCCTTGGAAGGCGGAGGACATCGCCTGGGTGTGCACATCGCCGACGTCGCCCAGTATGTTCAGGAAGGCAGCCCCCTCGATGTGGAAGCTCGTCGCCGCGGCAATTCCACCTACTTCTATCTAGATACTATTCCCATGTTGCCCCATCGCCTATCGGGAGATCTTTGCTCCCTCCTGGAGAAAAAGGCCCGTCCTGCCATGAGCGTGTTCATGGATTTCAACGCACGCGGCGAGATCCAATCCACGGAGATCGTGGAAAGCCGCGTGCAGGTGAGCGCCTCCCTCAGCTATGAGCGGGCCGATGAGTTACTGGAAGAGTCGGGAGAGATCGCCGACGACTTGCGCGGACTTCTGTCACTTTCGGTTTTGCTACGCGCCCGCCGAAGTGAGGAAGGCGCCATCCATTTCATACTGCCCGAGCGAGTGCCCCAGGAAGTGGATGGACAGGTTGAGAGTTTTGGTCCCGCTAAGATCCTGCGCAGTCACGCCATCGTGGAAGAGTGCATGTTGGCGGCGAATCGTCAGGTAGCGCGCTTTCTTCGTGAGCAAAAGGTGAAGACCCTGCACCGAGTTCATGAGCGTCCCGATGAGGAAGATGTACAGCAATTGCAGGCTTTCCTCGAGAAGCGGGGCATCACCTGGAAACGGCAGGGACGAATTCGGAGCGAGGACTATCGCCGATTGGCCGCCTCGGTGTCTGAACACGAGGACCGCGTGCGGCTCCTGTTCAAGATGTTGCGATCCATGAAGCGGGCGGCCTACGGTCCCAAGCCCCTGGGGCATTTCGGACTGGCCTGGGAAGATTACCTCCATTTCACAAGCCCCATTCGCCGCTATCCGGATCTGCTGGTGCATCGGCAAATCAAGGCCATCCTTCGCAAAAAGAAGGGGCGTGAACCCAGAGATCTCGAAACTCTCGGCGCGGAGCTCACCGAGGTGGAGAGCAATTCCATGGCGGCCGAGCGTGAGGGATTAAGGCTTGAAATGTCTCTGTGGGCAAGGCGTCACCTGGGAGAGAGCTTCGACGTGGAAGTGCAGGCGGTCTTGGCGGGAGGTCTGATCATCAAGCTGCCGACCGTTGGGGTGGAAAGTTTCCTTCCCGCTTCGCTTTTGGGAGACGAGTGGTTCAATTACGAGGAAGAGCACGAGCGGCTTCGAGGAGAACGAACGGGGAAGGTCTATACCCCTGGGGATCGTATGAAAGTTCTTCTGGTCGATGCGAATCTCTTCACCCGAAGGATCCACTTTTTGCTTGAGGAAGATTCGGATAGGGGCGAAACTATCCAAGAATCATCCTCGAAGGAGTATTGAAGTGAAAGAACGTAGAGGCGCCGCCAGGCTCGATATCAGCACAGAAGTGGAATTGGATCTCCCGGGCCGGGAGCATCCTCTCCTGGGTATGACCCTCAATATCAGCCACTCGGGCGTCTATTTCGAGACCAGCTATTTCATGGATGAAGGCACCAAGCTGCCCATGATTATTCGCCTTCCTCTCAAGGATTCGGAAGATGTTTGGCCCTTCGCTCAAGAGGGCATCGTTGTGCGCTGCAAGCCGCCCGTGGAGGACCCCGGGCAGGAAAGCTACAAAGTTGCTTGTTTCTTCTTTGATATCGATGAAGAAAACCGCGATAAGTTGGCCGCTTACGTCCAAGAGAGAATCCCGAGCGAATAAGCTTCAATCTTCAGAAGTCTTTATCCCTCAAGCGCCCAAGTAAACAAGCCGATACTCCCAAGCGAGGGAAACCGCACCCTCTGAGAAGGGAGTCTCATGCCGACGAATTCCATATTCGGCAATGTGGAGCGCAAAACACTTCAAAAAAAAGCACTTGCTCAAATCGAAGAGCTGCCAAGTCTCTCCGACGTGGTCAGGGAATTCCTGGTTTTAACCAGTCGAGAATACTTTACGGCAGCCGACTTTGAAGAGGTAATCCAGAAGGATTCCGCGCTGACGGCCCGCCTTCTGAAAATGGCCAATAGCAGCTTTTACGCTAGAACTCGGAGCATCAAGACCATCCGGGAATCGGTGGTCCTGATCGGTATGGACAACATGAAGAACATGGTCTACGCCGTGAGTTCGAGTGGCTTGTTGAGTCACAATTTCAAAAGCTACAAGTTTCCCGACCGGGGATACTGGATGCACTCCATGGGTGTGGCCATAGCCTGCCGCGCCCTTACTCGCGAGGCCAAGACCAAGGTGCTGGGCCCGGAAGAGGCCTTCGTGGCGGGTCTGCTCCACGATGTGGGCAAGCTCATCCTGGATAAGATTCTGATCAATGAGGAAGGCATCCGCGAAATCAGCATTGAGGAAGAGGCCGAAACTGCCGGTCTGGATCATGCCGACCTGGCCCGGCACATCTTCCGGAAGTGGAAGATTCCGGAAATCCTCGTCGAAGCTGTACGCTTTCACCACAATCCCTATGTAGGCGGAAGAGCCAAGGCCGGTGCGGTCCTCATCAACCTGGCTAACAACATCTTGAAGGAATGGGGCCTCGGCACCAAGAACGTGCCTGATCTCACCATCGAAATAGATTCCGCAGATCACATCCAGGACATTCGAGCCCTGACCATTCCTCGCGACAAGTTCACCTCGATCATGTGGGAATTGCGTCAGGATCTCATGGCGATCGACAAGCTCTATCAGGCTCAGAGTGAGGAGGAGGTCAAGGATTGACCGGAAGTGGACGCACCGCCAATATCGATCGCTTGCTCGAGCAACTCTACGAACATCAGGAAGCCGATGAGTTCTATCAGAACCTGACTTGCATCATGCGAGATGCCTTCTCCGTGGATCAGTTCGAAGTGAAGCTCACCACTGCCAAAGGTAAAAAGTTGATTGACTGGGATTCCATCCAGTCTGATGGGGAAACTCAGTCCTTCCCCTTGGAATTGGATGGGGACAATTTCGGCCAGTTCAAAATCACTCCGCCATTCACACGAACCAATCCAATCTTCTTCTCCTTCCTGAAGCATGTGGCCATTGCCATCTATGTGAACAAGACACTGCAGGAACAGGAAAGGCTCATCGAGGAAAGCGTCTTTCACGTTCAGGCCCTGGAAACTCTGGGCCAGATGCTCACGGAATTGGACACGCAGCTCATCCTCAATCGCGTGCTAAAGTTTTGCATGGATCTCATCGGCGCCGAAGTGGGAGCAGCTAGAATTTTCGAGGATGATCAGGAAATCGAAAAAGTGTCCTGGGGACTTCCCGATTTGTTCATACCGCACCTGGACAAGATCAAGCGAGACGGCTCCAAAATCCAGATTCTGAAATTGGATGAGGAAATCAAAGGCTCCTACTCTCTCGAGACCATCTTCTCGGTCCCCGTACCTTTGAAAGCGAATCGCCACGCCGAATTGATCATGATTTCCGGTGTTGAGATGGATATGGACATGATCCGCACCCAGCTTCTGGATTCCTGTGTGCTCTTTGGGGCTCAGGCTTTGCAAAAAGCTCTGGATCATGTGGAAGACGTCAAGCGCCAACGAACCGCCGAGCAATTGGAAGTGGCCAAGAAGATCCAGGAGCGCTTGCTTCCCGATTCCCTGCCTGCCACCGATCACCTTCAGATGGCCGGTCTGAGCATTCCAGCTCAGTCCGTGGGCGGTGACTATTACGACGTGATCGGCCTGCCAGATGGCAACACTCTCGCCTTTGTGGCTGATGTCTCAGGAAAAGGAATTCCTGCGGCCTTGCATATGAGTGGGCTCCGGTCCCTCTTGCGCAGTCAGGCCCAGTTAGGAAAAAGCCCCTCGGAGCTTCTGGGAACCATCAACCAGTTTTTGACCGATGATGGCATGGAAGGGTCATTTATTACCGCTTGTTGCCTCGTTTTCAGCCAGGATGGGAAAGAGGTGTCACTGGCAACCGCCGGACATGAACCCATTCTTTACTTGAAGGGCGGCGATATATTCGAACCTCTGGAAGCCGGAGATGGCCTGCCCTTGGGCCTTCGGGCGAGTGAGACCTATCTGGAAAAATCCTTCAGTTTAGAAGAGGGCGATCTGCTTTTGCTTTACTCGGACGGCGCCATCGACGCCCGTTCAGAGGAGCGGGAACGCTATGGAAGCGATCGCCTCAAGGAAAGCTTCACGAATAAACGGGAAGAACCGGTAGAGGAATTGCTTGGAGGGATTTTTGATGATCTCGATAGTTTCCGCGGCAAGGAACCTTGGGCGGACGATCTGACACTCCTAGCCTTCAAATGCGTGTAGAACCAGACGTCAAGGTGGACGACGAGTATGGAAATTAGTAAGAGCGAACGTCACGACACGGTTATTTTGGAAGTACGGGGTGAGATCGAGGTATTCTCGCTCCCCACACTCCAGAAAAAGGTGGAATCCTGCCTCGGCGGGGCCGACCAGGTTATTCTGGACCTTAAAGACCTTACCTACATAGACAGCGCCGGTCTGGGATTCCTCGTGAATTTCAACGATCGCCTCCAGACCCGCGACCAGCGTCTGTCCCTGTCCAATCTGCAGCCTCATGTGGAGAAAACCTTCCGCATCATGCACCTGGACAAGATCCTCGATATTCGCAAAGGCAGTGAGTTGCTCCTAGGCTGAGCTGACCTCTGCGAGGAAACAATTACCCCTCCTGCTCACGGGATGGCCCTTCTTACTGAGAAAGCCATCCCGTTTTTTATTGCCCCGCAACACTTTGCAGACCTTTAGCTTTTTTTGACTCGTGGTATGATAATTGTTTGTCGATACCTGTCTGGCCCCTTCGGGAGAGGGGCCATTCAGGGAGAAGCAAATGATTAAGGCACTGGACAGCAGCCGTCAGGGCATGCAGGTGAACCTGCGTCGCCATGAGGTGACCGCCAACAATCTGGCAAATGCCAATACTCCAGGTTTCCGCCGGGAATTGGCGCGCGTAACCGCCGTGGAGCGTCCTACGCCCATGGACCCCGGTCAGGTAACTCAACTGGCAACACATGAACTGGTGGTGGAAGGCGCGGCTCACTTGGGTGGGGGCGCTCTCAATGCCACCGGCAATCCTCTGGATGCTGCCTTAGCCGGCAAGGGTTTCTTCCAGGTTCAATCCCCCGAAGGGCCAAGGCTCACGCGAGACGGTTCCTTCACCCTCGATTCCCAGGGCGTTCTGACCCACAGCTCGGGTTATCCCGTGATGGTGGATGGAGGCAGCGTCCAACTCTCCGACATTCCCAGCATCCTTCCCGACGGCACTATTTTGAATGGTGAAAATCCGGCGGGGCAGTTGAGCATTGTGGGCCTCGGAGAAGGTACTCAACTCTTCCGCGACGGCGAAAACCTCTTCCGGGCCGAAGGCGGCACCGAGGTATTGGAAGCCGGTGAAGTCCAGGTGGCTTCGGGTTTTTTGGAAGGCTCAAACGTGGATCCCATTCGTGAAATGGTGAATATGATCCAGGCCTTTCGCGTCTACGAATTGAATCAGAAGGCGGCCCATGCCGCCGACGAGACTTTGCAGATCGCCGTCAACCGCGTCGGATCCATCCGCTAGTTAGAAATTGAAAGAGAGATGACCCGCCTATGATGAGAGCGCTTTCAACATCCGCCAGCGGCATGCGGGCACAACAGATATTCGTGGATACCATCGCCCACAACCTGGCCAATGTGAATACAACGGGCTTCAAGCGCGGACGCGTTGAGTTCCAGGATCTGCTCTATCAGGTGGTCCAGCCCAATGCCAGTCAGGCGGCCGGTGGCGATCTGAAGCCCATCCAGGTGGGACATGGCGTTCGCCTGGCAGACATCAAACAGATCTTCACGCAGGGGCCCACTCAGGTAACGGGTAATGCCCTGGACATGGCCGTGAATGGAGACGGTTTCTTTCGCGTGGAAATGCCCGACGGCAGCTACGCCTACACACGCGACGGTTCTTTTGCGCTGAGTAGCGAGGGGCAGGTGACCACATCCGGAGGCCTGGCCGTAGCGCCGGGCTTTGAATTGCCCGAGGGAGCCACGGAAATTGCAATCGGACGCGAAGGCGAATTCAGCGTGAAAGTGGCCGGCGAGGAAACATCCCAGGAACTTGGCAGCATCGATCTCTATCGATTCGCCAATCCTGCAGGACTCAAAGCCATGGGAAACAATCTTTTCCTCGCTACCGAATCCAGCGGCGATGCGCAGGAAGGCACTGCCGGCCGGGACGGTTATGGATCCATCGAATCGGGAATTCTGGAAACCAGCAACGTGAGCGTTGTGGAAGAAATGATTCGTCTCATTGAAGCCCAGCGCGCCTACGAACTGAACTCCAAATCAATTCAGACCTCCGAAGACATGCTCGCGGTTGCGGGCGGACTCAAGAGATAGGCCATGAAACGCATCACACTACTGCTGTTAATCAGTCTCCTTGCGGCGGCGGCTCTCGGCGAGAGTCTTCGGCTCAAGCAGCGGCATGTTTGTGATGGTCGTGAAGTGCGCCTGTCTGATGTGCTCATGGAAGGCACTCAGGCGCCTCATGCTGAGCGAGTCATTTGTGACGCGCCCAAGCCGGGTGCTTCCATCAATATGAGTCGCGCACGTTTGCATCGCCGCCTATGGGACATGGGTTGGCGGGGAAATCTTGAAGGACCGGAAACCCTGCGTATCGAGACGCCTGCGGTGACTCTTTCGCTGGCACCTTTGCGGGAAACCGTGGAAGGGCGTTTGTCGGAGCTTCTTGAAAAGGACGGACTTTGTCTGGATGGTGAGTTAAAGGGATGGGTCGAAAGTGTTCGTTTATCCGATTCGCGGATTCGCTGGAATCTGGATCTTCGCGGAAATCCCGGCTTTCGCAATCGCAGCGCATCCCTTCGAATCGAGGATTCCAAGGGCTTTCAGGAGAATGTGCTGCTGCGTTTCCACTGCCGTAAACCGGTGAGTGTTGCGGTGGCCGCGGCAGATCTCAAAGAAGGCGAAAGCCTGATGACTTGGGATTACGCCGAACATGACGGCTTTATCCTGGATGGCGATCCCCTGGATCCGGAGGTCCTTCAGGATGCCGTTTGCAAGCGTAACATCGAAAAGGGAAGTCCCCTTACCACTCGCAATCTTCGGGCAGGCCTGTTGGTTCGTGAGGGCCGGGAAGTGGAAATTCATCTGAGCCGCGGACCCGTCACCGTCACCCTCATGGGTGTGGCTCAGGCCGATGGCGCTCTCGGTGAGCGCGTGTCCGTGCGTCACATGGATAGCGGCGAACTGCATCGTTATCGCGTGTCCGGTGAAGGGCGCGTATCCCCCAGTTATGTGAACCTGGAAGAGGAGTCCTCATGAATCGGCCTCTGTTCGTGATCCTTTGCACCTTTGCTCTAGTGGCCACGGCCAGTGCCGCCTCTCTGTGGGACTCGGGTGGAGGAAGCCTCTACTCCAATCAGCGTGCTCACCGGGTGGGGGACATCCTGACCGTGCAGATTTTCGAGAACTCCACCGCCAGCAGCGATGCGCAAACGGGCACCGAAAACAAAACGGAAATCGGCGGTGGCGCGGGAGAAGGTCTATTGGACTTCATCTCTCTTTGGGGCCTGACCAGTGAGAACGCATTCGAGGGCAAGGGCAACACCAGCCGCAAGGGACAGTTAACCGCGACCATGAGCGTTCGAATAGTCGAGGTAATTCCGGGTGAGCAATATCGAATCGAAGGCACCCGCTCGGTGAAGCGAAATGGCGAAGAGGACAAGATGCTTGTGACGGGTCTCATTCGTGGCCGGGATATCGGCCCGGACAACACCATCATCTCCAGCGCCATTGCCGATGCGGTCATCGTTTATGAGGGCACTGGAGAAATCGCCCGAGGGCATCGTCCGGGCGTCATCACTAAAATCGTCGATTGGATTTTCTAAAGGATGACTATGCGGAAGATTCTACTCAGCACTTTGCTATCGCTCTTCCTACTGGGAATCCTTGTGCCCGCGGCTTCGGCTTCGCGCATCAAGGACATCGCAAGGGTGAACGGGCTGCAGGGCGACCATCTCATCGGCTATGGCCTGGTCGTGGGTCTTGGAGGAACCGGTGACGGTAAGCGCACCGGCTTCACCACGCATTCGGTGGCGGGCATGATGGAGAAATTCGGTATCACCTTGGATGCTGAAGAGATCCGCATGAAAAACGTGGCTGCGGTCATGGTCACTGCCCATCTGGCCCCGGGCAGTCGCGCTGGAGGCCAGCTGGATGTAACCGTATCAAGTGTGGGCGACGCCACCAGCCTCGAGGGCGGCATTCTGCTTATGACACCCCTGCTTCGCGAATCCGATGGGGAGCAATACGGAGTTGCCCAAGGACCCATGAGTATCGGTGGCTACAACGTCGAAGGCGGCAAAGGCAATTCTTCGCGAAAAAACAATAGCAATGTGGGGCGGATACCCGCTGGTGCGACTTTGAGCCGTGATTTCCCCGGTCAGTATATCCGCGACAATCGTGTGGATATCATGCTCTACAGTCCCGATTTCACCACGGCTGCCAATCTGGCCAACAAGGTCAATGAACGCTTGGGTGAGGGCTTGGCGGAGGCGCGTGACGCCTCGCGCATATCGGTTTGGATACCCAAAGAATACGCACACAACAGCATCGGCTTCCTGAGCGCCCTTGAGAATCTTGAGGTCATCACCGACAGAGCGGCGCGTGTGGTCATCAACGAGCGCACCGGAACGGTGGTGGTGGGTCAGCACGTGACCATCAAGGACGTGGCCATCGCTCATGGAAATCTCAATGTGGAAATCAAAACAGGATTCTCGGCCAGCCAGCCTGCGCCATTTGGCCAGGGTCGCAGCCTGCTGGTTCCCGATGTGTCCACCAATGTACAGGACTCTTCGGGCAAGCTGGCCATGGTCGAAGACGGCAACACGGTAGAGAAGGTGGCTCAGGCCCTTAACGAATTGGGCGTGAGTCCCCGCGACATGATTTCAATATTCCAGGCCCTCAAGGCAGCCGGTGCGCTCGAAGCCGAGCTGCTGATCATGTAGGAGCGTCATGAAGAGTCTCGAAAGCGCGGGTACCAGCTTTCAGCAACTTAGCTCGCTGAAAACGGAACTGCGCACACCCGGCAGTCTTCCCCAGGCACCCGGCAATGATGCTCTCAAGGAAGCGGCCCAAGATTTTGAAGCGCTGTTTCTTCGCCAACTGTTGGCGAGCATGCGCCGCACGGTACCTGAGGGGGATCCCGACATGAAGGGTCCGGGCATGGAGATCTACGAGACTATGTTGGACGCAGAATTCGCAAAGCACATTTCCCAGAGCGGGCGAGGCTTGGGTTTGGCCGACATACTCATGAAGCAATTCGAGAAGGCAGGAGTGAGCCATGAAGAATGATCAGACGGCCCTCAAAGAATTAGATGGCCTGCTGCAGGAAGAGATTCACTGCTATGGCAGGCTCCTTCTCGCCATGGATCGCCATCTTCTCGCCTTGCGAAATCAAGATGCGGAAGAGATCGGCGAGGCCATGCAGTCCAATTTGGAATGTGTGGAAGCCGGGAGGCAGGTTGGCTTGCGCAGATTGAAAGTCGCGGGACGCTTGCTCATCGACGCAGGCCTTCGCCCGGATTCAGGCATCGAGGAACTACTTAAGATTTACGCGGATGACGTGACCCGACCGCTGCGGGAGAAACTAGATGGTATCAGCAGGCTTGGTCGCGACATCCGCATCATAAACGACCGTAATCGCGCACTCGCCGAACACGGCCTGGATTTACTGCGGGGAGATTTCCGCATCCTGGCCGATCTCGTTGGCGAAACTGCGGACCGGCCCGGCGAGGACGGGGCCAGCGGCAAGCTCCTGTCCATGCGGGCTTAAGGGGAGAAGGCAATGTCCGGACTCTTCGGAATTATCGAAACAGGAAAGAACGCGCTTTTTGTTCAGCAATCTGCGCTTCAGATCCTGAACCACAATGTGTCCAATGCGTCCACGCCAGGCTACAGCCGTCAGCGTGTACTCATGGGGGCGAGAACCATTCTCGGCAACATGGGATGGCCCAGCGGCGGCGGCGTGGAAGTGCTTGGCGTTCAGCGGGTGACCGATCAGTTTATGGTCAGCCGCCTGGGCAGGGCCGAAGCGGAGCTGGGAGAACAGTACGCACTGGTCTCCGGCTACGACATGCTCGAACTCACCTTCGCCGAACCCGTGGACGATATTCTGGGCGAAACCAATCTGGGCGATTCCATCACCTCTTTCCTGGATTCCTGGCAGGAGGCCCTCAATCCGGAAAACGGGGATGGATCGGGGGACATCCGCTCACTCATTCTCGAATCGGGACGCATGCTTGTTCGCCGGTTCAATGATCGCGATTCCGAGATGGTCTACCAGAGTCAGCTTCTGGAAAACGAAGTGGATGTGGCGGTCACCAAGGCCAATGGCCTGATGCAGGAGATCGCCAGGTACAACAGCGAACTCGTCGGATCACCTCTTTCGGAGAGCGCGCGGGGCAACATTCTCGACGCGCAGCAGTCAGCGCTCTTCGAACTTTCTGCCATTACGGGTGCCGAGTGGAGCCAGGCCGAAAGCGGCGTGGCTACCGTGCAGATCGGTACACGAACTCTTGTGCAGGGCAACACGGCCACCGAGCTCAGCGTGTCATACGAGCGTGGTTCGGGTCGTACGGCCGTGGCCAGCGTGCACGTTGCAGGTGAGTCCCAGGCCGTGGAATTTCCCTCGGGCAGCATTCGCGGGCACTTGGAAATACTCAATGAACGCATTCCGGAACTGCTGGACAGGCTCGACACCTTGGCGGCTGCCATCATCGAAAAGGCCAATGCCATCCATCAGGATGCTGCTGGCGCCTCTGGTGGTGGCGTGGATCTGTTCACGGGCAGCGACGCCTCGACCATTACCGTGAACGAGGTTTTGGATCAGAACCCCGAACTGCTTTCCACCTCGGGCACCTTGTCCGATGGGCGGAGCATCGCCGAGGCCATGTTCGATCTGCACTTCGAAAGCATGTCCGACGGCGGCGGCGACACCCTCGAAGATTACTATGCCGCGACCATCGGCACCCTAGGCGCCAAGAGCGCCACGAGCAGGCAGCTCTTCGATTCTTCCCTGCGCTTCAAGGAAGGCGTGCAGGACCGTCTCGAGTCCGTGTCAGGCGTCAGTCTCGATGAGGAACTCGCCAACATGATGATGGTGCAGGCGGCCTTCCAGGCCTCCTCGCGGGTCATCGCCGTGGCCGACTCCCTTCTCGATTCCATCCTGGCGACGGTCTAAGGAGGACTATGCGAGTAACACATGCCATGCTGAATCGCCAGCTCATGACCGGCGCCTCTCGGGCCTATGAGCGAATGGCGGGCTTGGACATCAGTCGGCGCATCACTCAGCCCAGCGACGATCCCGCAGGGGCGCAGCGCATGGTTCAGTTGCGCGGGCTCATCAGCCAGAATGAGCAGTATCAGAGCAATTCCGATACGGCCTATCGCTGGCTTCTGGCGGCGGACACATCGCTCGCGAGTTTGGGCGAGAACTTCCGTTCGGTTCGTGAATTGGCCTTAACGGCGGCAGATGGGTCTCTGGATATGGAATTGGAGGGTATTCTCGAATCCCTCAATAGCGCCATCGATCAAATTCTCGAGCTGGGCAATACGCGCATCGGAAACTCCTATCTCTTCGGCGGCAGCCACACTCAGTCCACTCCCTTCGACATGTACGAGGGCGGCATCGGCTATCGCGGCGACGATCAGGTTCTTTCCACTTCCATCAGCACGGGGCTTTCACTGGATTACAACGTTACGGGCGAGCAGCTATTCGGTGGGGAGCTTCCCTTTCTGGACGGCACGGAAGACTGGGACGCCAAGCTCACCTGGGACACGGAAATTTCGCAACTCTTCGACGGCAGGGGCGCCGAGCTCGGCATGATTCGCATCACCGACGGTGCGGGAACCAGCGTGAGTTTGGACCTCGGCGGATTGCGAAGCATGGGTGACCTGAGAGACGCCATCCAGAGCGCGTTTCCGGACATGACGGTGGAAATCAACGAGGATCGAAACCTCATGATCGAGGGCACAGGCCCCATCACCGTGGAAGATCTTCAGGGTGGCCTCACCGCCCAAGCACTTGGAATCGACGGTACTCACAATTCCGGGCAGCTGATCAGCCGCGACTTGGATCCGGCCCTCACCGAGGAAACACCACTGGAAGACCTCATGGGCATGGACATCACCCTGGGGAAAATCCAGGTGGCCGTTGGCTATGACGCGATCTTCGATGAACTCGACCTATCCTCGGCGGAATCGGTGGGGGACATCATTGACCTCATCGAGACCGAATTCCCCGACCTGCGTGTGGAGATCTCGCCTTCGGGCAACCGCTTGGCGATTACTTCAGACAGCTTCACGCCTTTCGAGATCAGGGGTTTTGAAGACGACTTCACCGCATCGCTCATGGGCATCGAAGGCAAGGGCGTACCCATGCGTCCTCTTGAGGTTCTTTTTGAGTTAAAGGAAGCCGTTGAAAGCGGGGACCAGCAAACGGTTCAGAGCCTACTATCGGAAATCGAAGCCGTTCAAAAACACATCACAGAAGTTCACGGGGTCGTCGGCAGCCGATTGGCCATGGCCGAAGGGGCCAAAACCACACTGGAAATAAAGAATCTCAATCTCACCGACACGCTGTCTCAACTTGGTGACGCAGATCTCAGTGAAACGCTCATGCTTTATCAGAATGCCGAGGCAAGCTATCAGGCATCTCTGATGTTGGCTTCTAACATCTACCAGCTCACGCTGGCGAACTTCCTATAGTAGAGAGGTAGATCGAATGATCATCAAGGATACAATCTTCGGAGACATCCAGTACACGGAGGAGGATCTACTCCTTCTCCCCCTGGGCCTGGTGGGCATGCCCCAGCTGACGCGTTTCCTCATTCTGGATTTTGAAGAGGAGCATGCTTTCAAGGCTCTCATCAGTACGGAAGAGCCCGGCATCAACTTTCTCATCAGCGATCCGCGCAATTTCCGAAGTGATTTCGATTTCTCTCTGCTCTCGCCCACGCGTGAAGCGCTAAAGGTAGAGACGGATGAGGACCAGGCCATCTTCGTGCTCTGCACCTGGCGTGGTAAGTTCGACAACACCACGGGCAATCTGCTTGGACCCATCGTGGTCAATGTGAAAACGCGGAAGGCCATGCAGGTTATTCTGGAGCGTGGTTCCTACACCACTCATGAAACTCTGTCTTCCATGGCGGACGATAGTGCGGAAGTTCGGGTTGAAGGCAGCGGCCTCAAGGTCGGCTGATAGTGGAAATCACCTAGCACACAGGAAGGAGCCGACGTGCTGGTATTGAGCAGGAAGCGCGACCAGAGGATCATGATTGGTAACAACGTGAGGCTCACCGTGGTCGATGTCAGAGGCGACACGGTGCAGCTGGGGATCGAAGCACCCAAGGAAATCCCGGTCTACCGCGAGGAAATCTACAAGTCGATCCAAGAAGCCAATCAAGATGCTCTCGATCAGAAGATGCCCAAGCCCGAAGAGCTTGGAAAAGTGAAGCCCCTGAACCGAAAACCGAGGTGAACGGATTTATCCCGAAGAAAAGGTCTGATTTATTATCGGGAGCATTGCGTCTCAGAAGTGATTTCCATTCCCTAAGCTTTCCAAGATTGCCTAATCGCGACCGGCCGGATCGCGCAAGTCCAAAATATACTTAAAGATACGCGGATTCCAACCGATACCGTCTTCAAGCCGCATTGGCACGGAGGCCAGCGGTACCTGGAATTCCTGGAATCCCGCCCTGTGGGCGGAAAGCTTAAGGAGAAGCTTTAAATGTCCTTCAGAATCAACAACAACATCTCCGCAATTAATGCTCATCGACTCCTGTCTCGGAACGACTCTCAGATGAGTAAGTCCCTGGAGAGATTGAGCTCTGGCTTGAAGATCAATTCTGCCGGAGACGATCCCGCCGGGCTGGTTATCTCAGAGAACATGCGTGCCCAGATTACGGGTCTTAACCAGGCCATCGAGAACAGTGAGTTGGCCACAACTATGGTCCAGACCGCGGAAGGCGCCCTTACCGAAGTCCATGCCATGCTGAACAGCATGCGTGAACTGGCGCTCCATGCGGCCAACGAAGGTGCGGTTAGCGCTGCTGACCTCGCCGCCGACCAGGCTGAGATCGACAATGCTCTCAGCACTCTGGGCCAGATCGCCGACAATACTCAGTACGCGACCAAGAAGCTGCTCAACGGAACCGCCGGCACCACGGGTACGGTTCTGGCTGGCACCGCCCAGTTCTTGGGCGCCAGTTCTGCGACCACTTCCGGCGAGTACACCATTGCCGTGACCACCCAGGCCGAAAAGGCCGCCGTGGTGACGGGCAACTCCGCCGCCATCACCGGCATCGCTGCCGATGAGACCCTGACCATCGTCAACAATACTTCGGGTATGACCGTAACGGTCGATCTCAAGGCTGGCGATAACGCTCAGACCATCGCCGATAAGATGAACGCTGTGACGGACATCACCGGCTTGGTCGTTACCACTGACGGCACGGACATCACGGCCACCAGTGAAGCTTATGGCTCGGCTGCCGATTACACCATCTACACCGATAACGCTGAAATTGACGGTACCCAAAGTGGCTTTGCCGCCGCCGGTACTAGCAACACGGGTGTGGATGTTGTGGGAACCTTCACCTTCGACACAACGGTCTATCAGGCCACTGGCGTGGGTGCTGTGCTCTCCGGTCGGGCCAATACCCCGGCTCAGGGCCTTCAGGTTCACTATAGTGGTGTTACGGGTGCCGACGTTGGAACCGTGCAGGTTTCCAACCAGTCTCTGACTTTCCAGATCGGCGCCAATGCTGGACAGACCGCCGAGGTTTCCATGGCTGATATGTCCACGAGTCGCCTGGGCCGTGGTCTCGACTCCGCCTTTGGTGGAACGAACCAGTTCGGGGCCCTCTCGGAGATCAGCGTTCTGGATGCCGACATGGCTACCGACGCCATTGGCATCATCGACAAAGCCATCGCGGATGTGAACGCGGTGCGTGGTGAGCTGGGGGCCTTCCAGGGCAACACCCTGGAAAGCGGTCTGAGCAACCTTCGTGTGGCGCAGGAAAACCTGATCGCCGCCGAGTCGGTCATCCGTGACACGGACATGGCTGCTGAAGTTGCGAGTTTCACCCGCGGACAGATCCTGGTGCAGAGTGCTACGGCCATGCTCGCGCAGGCCAACTCCGCTCCGAGCATCGTTCTGTCGCTGCTCTAGATTAATTGGGAGAGAATCCGAGAGGATTCACCCTTTAGATCACAAGGCTCCCCCTTTTCGGAGGGGGAGTTCTTTTTTGTCCACCCGGGGGACTCTTCATAACAACCGCTTCCAGGGCTCCAAGTAATCCAATAAAGTTCGTGTCGGGCAGAGAAATAGGGTGAAAGCTCTTGAAATGGTACGAGAAGACCTATATCGGGGAGAAGCGTCCCAGAAGGTGTCATTTTCTCTAAAAAGTCTGCTGAACTCCCCTCAAGTTTCCAGCGTTCCCTCCGATACCTCATACATCCTCAGGGCACGGAGGCCATGAGGGTGAGAGTACCAGGGAATCCGCCTGGGGCGGAAAACTGAGGAGAAGCTTTCAATGTCATTCAGGATCAACCACAACATCTCCGCGATCAACGCCCATCGGATCTTGTCGCGCAACGACTTCGAGATGAGTCGGTCTTTGGAGAGGCTGAGTTCGGGTCTGAAGATCAACACGGCCGGCGATGACCCTGCGGGTCTGGTGATTTCCGAAAACATGAGGGCTCAGATCACGGGATTGAACCAGGCCATCGAAAACAGCGAGCTGGCTGTGACCATGGTTCAGACCGCAGAGGGAGCACTCACCGAGGTTCATGCGCTGCTCAACAGCATGCGTGAGCTGGCCCTGCATGCGGCCAACGAAGGAGCTGTGGGTTCCGCGGACCTTGCCGCCGATCAGGCGGAAATCGAGAACGCGCTTAGCACCCTTACTCAAATTGCAGAAAACACCCAGTACGCCACCAAAAAGCTGCTCAACGGCACCGGCGGCACTACGGGAACCATTATCACCGGTGTCGCCGAATTTATGGGCGCCAACGAACTCACCGAGTCCGGCGAATACACGGTGAATGTCTTGAAGCCTGCCGAGAAAGCTACCATTTCGAATGGGGCCACAGCTTCGGTTATGTTAACCGAAGATGAAATGCTAACCGTCGTAAACAACACGACAGGCATGACAGTAACTGTCGATCTCGCCGCAGGTGACAATGCTCAAACGGTAGTGGACAAGATCAACTACTACAGCGATATCACCGGTTTGGTCGCAACGACTGACGGTACGGACATTACAGCTACAAGTGCTGAATACGGCGCGTCACAGGACTACACAATTTACTCCGATCAGGCCTTTGTTGCTGATGGATCAATGAGTGGATTCCGATCTGATGGCACAAGCACTGACATGGGTGTGGATATTGCCGGAACATTCACCTACGATGGAACCACCTATCAGGCAAATGGGGTGGGGGCCGTTTTGAACGGACGCTCCTTTAGCCCGGCAAATGGTCTGCGCGTTTATTACAGTGGTATCGCCGGAGCAGATATCGCTACGGTTCAGGTCTCCAACCAGGCACTTACATTCCAGGTGGGTGCTAACTCTGGGCAGACCGCGATGGTTTCCATGGCCGACATGTCCACCCGCCGTCTGGGTACGGGTTTGGATTCCCGTTTCGACGGAGTCAATCAGTTCAAGAGCCTGGCAGAGATCTCAGTTCTCAGCTCCGATGAAGCGAGCGACGCCATCGCGATCATCGACAAGGCTATCGAAGATGTGAATGGCGTGCGCGGTGATTTGGGCGCCTTCCAAGGCAACACGCTAGAAAGCGGCCTGAGCAACCTTCGAATCGCGATGGAAAATCTCGTGGCTGCGGAATCGGTAATCCGCGACACGGATATGGCGGCCGAGGTCGCGAGCTTCACGCGGGGACAAATTCTGGTTCAGTCCGCCTCCGCCATGTTGTCTCACGCCAACGCCACTCCGAATATCGTCCTTCAGCTCCTAAGCTAGGGGACGAGGTTGAATCCAGGACATTCCAGGTAATCATAAAGATCCCCCCTCCCCAGGAGGGGGGATCTTTCCATGGAAAGGACTCAAGATGTAGCCCGAATCGACCGATAACGGAGTGAGGCCCGCCTTGGGCCCGGGAGAAGATTTCAAAGGAGCGAATCATGGTTGGATCGAGTTCCATCTCAGGACTTGTCAGTGGAATGGACTGGCAGACCCTCGTCGATCAGCTCATGGAAGTTGAACGACGCCCCGCCTACTTGCTGGAGTCGCGCATCGCGCAAAGCCAGCTTAAACTTTCAAGCTATGATGCCCTGGAATCTACCCTGTCCAACTTAAAGGCACAGGTCGACTCTCTACGCCTCCGCACCGATTTCGACGACATGGTGGGCAGCGTAAGCCACGACAGCCTCATTTCCGCCACGGTGAGCGATGGGGCCGCTGCGGGTACCTACAGCCTATCCGTGCAGCAGATCGCCCAGAATCATCAGATCGTCAGCCAGGCCTTCGTGGATCCGGAAGATTCCCTGGGAACGGGAACGGTAAGCATTCTCATTGGCGACGATCAGATTCTCGAGGTCACCTTAGATTCCGGCGAAGACAGTTTGCAGGAATTCGTGGACGCGGTGAACGAGGCTGGAGTGGGCGTATCGGCCAGCCTCATTCAAACCAGCGACACCGAAACTCCTTGGCAGCTGATCATGACCAGCAGTGAGCCGGGCGCCGACAACGTAATCGGCGTGGAAACAGATCTCACAGGTGGATCCGATCTCACCTTTGGTAGCGTGGAAGCAGTCGTGGTGGGGGGGATCTCCGGTAGCAGCTCCGTGACCAGCGGCGGAAACTACAGCGGCAATATCGACGATACCTTCACCTTCACCGTGGAAACCGGCGGTACCCTGGGAACCGATGAAATCACCATCGGCTGGGAAAACACCGAAGGAATGACTGGCACCGTGACCATTCCCGCCGACTACACGGCCGGTGACACAGTATCGGTGCATGGCGGCATGACGCTCAGTTTTACGGCCGGCACCTTGGTTGCCGCCGACAACTGGACGGTCGATACACAGAGCTCAACCATTCAGTCGGCCCAGGACGCATTGCTGCATTTCGGATCTTCCAGCGGTGGATCAGATCCCCTGGAAATCGTGAGCAGCGACAATTCCATTAGCGGACTCATTCACGGAGTCACCCTGAACTTGCTCGCCGCCGATGTAGACCAGACGGTCACGCTCAACGTCAAGCACGACGTGGATACCTTGATGGAACGCTTTCAGGGATTCGTGGAAAACTACAACAACATGATCGAGTACATGAACGCCCAGTTCGAATTCAACGCCGATCTGGAATCCGCAGGACCCCTAATCGGCGATCGTGCGGCCATGAACATCGACAGTCGCATTCGTACGGCGGCGGGAAGGGCCGTAGAGGGAATCACCAGTGAACTCGAGCATCTAAGTCAGATCGGAATCGGTACTTCGGTATCCGGCAATCTGAACACTGACGGTACTCTTTCCATCGACGATGCCAAACTTCGTGCGGCGCTGGAGGGTAATCTCGACGACGTGATTTCCCTGCTCGCATCCACCGGAGAAGCCACCGATGGTGACATCACCTTCGCCCATGCCGGACCCAGAGTGACGCCCACGGGCTGGGGAGCTGGATACGAAACTCGCATCACCCAGGCTGCGGCCAGGGGTGTCTATACGGGTGTATCCTTTGCCGAACCTACGCCTGGTTCTCCTCTGGTGATCAGCACGAGCAACAACAACTTCAAGTTCAGCATCGACGGCGTGGAATCCAAACTCATTACCCTGGAAGATCAGACCTTCGAAAGCGGTGCCGCCCTGGCCACGGCCATGCAGTCGGCCCTCAACGCCGACGAAAATCTCGGTGGCCATGACGTGCTGGTGAGCTGGGTGGATGACGGCGGCGGCAACGGCCACCTTGATATAAAGAGTAAGACCTGGGGCTCCAACAGTACGGTGGTCATGGAAGATGTGGCCAACAGCCTTTATGCATCGGTGGGATTGGACACGGGCAGCGCCACCGATGGTCAAGATGTGGAGGGTTACTTCCTGGTCAATGGAAGCGTCGAGACGGCCACCGGCAGTGGTCGCAATCTTGTGGGCGATCAGGAAAACGGTCGCACCGACGGCCTCAGTGTTATCGTGAAAATCAGCGCGGCGGATCTGGCCGAGCAGGGCGAGGATCAGGGTCGCGTGAAAGTCTTCAGCGGCGTCAGCGACGGACTCTATCGTTCTCTTGAAAACTTTCTCGACCCGGTTCACGGCATTCTCGAGCGCAAGCAAGAGGACATGCGAACCACCATCGCCGATATTGAAGAACAGGTCGAAGCCTTCGATGAGCGCCTGGTTTCCCGGAAGGAACGCTACCTGGCCGAATTCCAGCACATGGAAACACTCATCTCGCAATTACAGAATCAGAACAACATGGTCATGTCCATGTTGGGCGGATTGTAAACTGGAGCCTAGCCAATGAGACGTACCGGCATGAATGACATCTTGGAGCTAAGGGGCAAGGATAAGAGCCGCGATGCTCGACAGGCTTACATGGAAAATCAGGTACTGGATGCGGACCCTCAGGATCTTCTAATTCTACTCTACGAGGGTCTCACGAGATTCATTCTTGCGGGTAAGCACAACCTCGAGGATGAGAACTGGGAAGAAGCCGCCAAGAATTTGGGTCGTGCACGTAGAATTGTGAGTTATCTCATCCAGTTGCTGCGTCCCGAGGGCGGCGATATCAGCCGTCATCTTCGGCGGCTTTACGCCTTCTGTTTCGATCACATCAGTCGCGCCACCCTTGAGAAAAACCCCGAGCTCCTGGACGGAGTCTTGCAAGTGGTTCGCGAGCTAACCGGTGCCTGGAATGATCTGGCCAAAATGCAACAGGAAAAATAGGGAAGGATCCCATGAACAACCTTGAGCTCTTCGAAAAACTTCAAGACATCAGCAAGGCCCAGCTGGATGCCACGCGCCAGAAGGATCTGGATCTGCTGGAGACGCTCAACAATGATCGTAAAGAGCTGATGCTCGCCATCGAAGCCGAGGGTGGCCAAGAAGTCTGGGGCTCCAATGCTGGCCGGGTGAGGGAAATTCTCTTTAACATTCTGGAGAATGACCGCAAGCTGAAGGTCTCGCTCATGGAACGCATGAGGTGCCGCGAAGAGGGCTTGGCGGAAATCCGCCGTCGCGGTCAGGCAGAGAAGGCCTATCGGTCCAAATAGCCAAGGGATCCCGATCTAGGCCCGGCACTTGCAAGGTTGCTGATGACAGCCATTTTTCGGGAGGTTAATGGTGCAGATTGGAAAGCCTGATGCCACTCGTGGCGCCGATTTGGCCAAGATACAAGGCCAGACCACGGATCCACGTACAGCGGGGATGGCTTCAGGAAATCCCCAAGGAGAGCGCACTGCCGACAAGGCGTCTTCGGTCGCGACGAAGTCCGAGTTCATTGAGATTAGCGCTGAAGCCCGAGCCCGGGCGGAACGTGAGGAGGCTCTCCAAGTGTTTAACGAGGCCTACAGGGGTCTCGAGGGGATTCGCCGCGATGTCGTGGAAACGGTCCGACAGAGGATTGAAAACGGCTACTATGAAAGCGAGGAAGTTCTCCATCAGCTAGCCGACAGGCTCCTGCCCATCGTCAAATCCTGAAAAATCATCCGCTTACGAAATAAGGCCGCCGGTACCCATGCCGGTGGCCATTTTTCTTGCAGTTTTCCGAAGCTCCTGATAATGAAGAGCTAAGGAGGCTCCTTTGAAGCCAGGTACAAAATACTGGAAGCTGCAGATTTTGGGGGATGAACTGGGCCCGGGCCTGCCTGAAAAGGCCGAGGGCTGGGATATCGCACGAGGTTCCCTGACCGAAGTCTCTCCCCGAAAGCTTCAAGCCGATCTATTGGTCCTCGATCATTCGCCAATCGACCCGACACTGCAAACCTGGCTCGAAAGTTTTCGTCAGGTAAGTCCCAGGAGCATTGTTTTGTTGGCCGATCGAGGTCGTGGGGATCGAGAGTGGTACCGCTCAGCCATTCCGCTCCCCGTAGATGATCTCATGGTCCTGCCCTTGGATGAGGGTGCCTGGGATCAACTTCTCGCGGAGCTTTCCGAGGGTCTCGAAGCCGGTGGGGAACTGGAGCGCTTGCGCGGCCGTCTGGAGCAGACAGGCCAGGACCTGCTGGAAAACCGAGAACGCCTGTCCAGCTATCTCGCGGAGCCTGGCAAGGAGCTGGATGAACTCCATCGCCAGCTCACGCGGCGCATCAGCCAGCTGTCGACCCTGTACCAACTCGGTCTGGATCTTAGCAGTCAGTCCAATTGGGATCACGCCCTGGAGCATTTCCTGGCCACCAGCGTGAACACCTTGAAGTTCTCTGGTGTTGCGCTACTGCTTTGGAGTTTCGAAGGACGCAGGCTCGCTGCAAGGGCAAGTCTGCACATGGAAGAGGAGATGCTGGAAGCCTCCATCGCCAGATTGAAAGGACTGAGCCCCGCCGAGCGCTTGATGACGGGAATTGCGGGTTTGCACGGAGATACCTTCATCGATGAGATGCAATTGGAAACCCGCGAAGATGCCTGGGAATTGACCCTCATTCCACTTGTTCATGGTGAAGATGCCCAGGGCTACCTGATCTATCGCAAACACTATCCCCATGCTCAGGCCTTCGATCAGGACTTCCACTTTCTCAAAACCGTGCAGACCATTCTCAGCGAAGAGCTGGCGCACGCCAAGGCCATCCATCGCCTGAAAAAGCTGGGGGAATTCAATCGTACGGTGCTCGACAGTATTCGCGCGGCCGTGCTGGCCGTCGACGGTTTCGGAACCATCAACTATCGAAACCCCTCGGCTCTCGAATTGTTCGGTGAGCGTCTGCCTTTGAGCGGACCCTTCAGGTTCGGCGAGAGTTTCATGGCCGGAGATGGTGAGGAGTTGGAACTGGGCGAGGAAGACTGGATTCAGAGAGAAATCCAGCTGTATGAAGAAGAGGATCGTCCCCCCCGGGAATTGCTGGTTTCCTCCACCCGCCTGTTTCAACGACATCCACAGGAAGTGGAATTCGTTCTGGTCTTTGAGGATGTTACCGAATACAAGCGCCTCACCGCTGAGCTGCGCAGGGCGGAACGTTTGGCAGGTCTGGGAGAACTGTCCGCGGGTGTGGCGCATGAAATACGAAATCCCCTGGCCGGTATTTCCATGATCACTCAACTGCTGGGAGACAAACTCGGCGAAGATGACAAAGGTCTACAGGGCTATGTGGATCGAATTCTCGGAGAGACCGAACGTCTCAACCGCATCGTCCAATCGCTCCTGGAGTTCAGCAGACCCAGCGAGCCCATGATGACGGTATTCAATCTCTACAGAGAAATGGGTTCGGTGCTCGACCTGGTCAGGTCAATGGCCGAGAAGAAAAACGTGAATCTGGAACTGCCTGACAGCGGACAGGAAATCATGGTCTGGGCCGATCGCGGTCAGCTGCAACAGGTCTTTCTCAATCTGCTTCGCAATGCGGTGGAAGCCTGCGAGGAAGGTCAAACCGTGGGGCTGCGCATTGGCAGTGGAACCGTGGGTCGTGGGCGCAAACGTGTGATCGCCACGGTTTGGGACAAGGGCCCCGGTGTTCCGCCCGAATTCGAGGAACGACTCTTCAATCCCTTCTTCACCACCAAGGCCGAGGGCACGGGCCTGGGTCTGGCTATCTGCCTGAAGATCGTGCAGGAGCACGGGGGTAGCATCAACTACCGAGGCGGGGCGGAAGGCGGATCCGAATTCAGCATCGATCTGCAACCCGCTCCAACGTCGAGCAACTAGGAGACATTGTGAGTCAAACTATTCTAATCGTCGATGACGAACCCGCTCTGAGATTCGCCCTCGTAGAAACCCTCGAAAAGGAAGGCCACTACATTATCGAGGCCGGCGATGGGGTGGAGGGGCTGCGCATGATCCAGGAGGAAGCACCGGACTTGGTCTTCCTGGACATTCGAATGCCCGGACTCACGGGCATGGAGGTTCTCGAGAAGGCCAGAGCCGCAGGATTCGATGGCCAGGCAGTTTTCCTCACGGCCTATGGCGAGGTGGAAGACGCGGTGAACGCCATGAAGCTCGAAGCCTTCGATTTTCTCACCAAGCCGCCCAAACTTGAGAAGATCCGCATCATGGCGCGCAACGCACTGGAAGCGGGACGTCTTAAGCGCGCCAACGAGATTCTGCGCGAGCGCCGTGACCACGACGATCCATTTAGCGATTTCATCGGCGAAAGCCCTTCCATGAAAGAGCTGTTTGGAAAAATCGAGAAGATCGGCCACAGCCAGGCCACGACCGTGCTCATCCAGGGTGAAAGCGGCGCCGGCAAGGAGTTGGTTGCGCGGGCCATTCACGATGCCAGTGATCATGCCACGGGGCCGGTGGTGGAAATCAACTGCGGTGCCATTCCTGAGACCCTGCTGGAAAGCGAACTATTCGGATACGAGAAGGGAGCTTTCACGGACGCAAAGGCCCGCAAAAAGGGACTCATCGAAGCTGCGGCCGGAGGAACGCTCTTTCTGGATGAAATCGGCGAAATGGGTCTTCAGCTTCAAACGCGCCTGCTGCGTGTGCTCGAGAACCGCACCTTTCGCCGGGTAGGTGGGCTGGAGGATCTCAAGGTCAAAGCTCGCATCGTGGCCGCCACGAACAAGGACCTTAAACAACTTTCCCTGGAAGGCGGCTTTCGCCAGGATCTCTATTACCGCCTAGGCGTGATCATTCTTGAAATCCCGCCTCTTCGCGAGAGACCGGAAGATTTGATCCTGCTATCGAACTTCTTCATTGAACGATTCAATCGTGAGCTTGGCCGAAATGTTCAGCCTTTGAAAGATGAGGTGCTCAACGTCCTCAAGGCCTATGCATGGCCGGGTAACATTCGTGAACTCAAGAATATGTTCGAGCGAATACTGCTGCTGGAAAGCGGAGATGTGATCAAGGTCAAGCAATTGCCTCGAGAGGTTCGTGAAGGTGATCCCCTGGAAGGGGAAGATTATGGAGCCTTTCGCCCCGAGCCTGTGTCGACCGTGGAACTCAGACATATCGAGCGCACCCTGGAATACACCGACGGCAATAAGAGCCGGGCGGCAACATTATTGGGCATCAGCCGCCAAACGCTGCGCGAGAAGCTCAAGCAGAAGACACTGGCCACTGAATGCGATTGATCGTAACTGGCTGATTTGTATCCAGATTCAAGATTCAAGACTTGGGCCCCGGGATCTCCTTCCCGGGGCTTTCTCGTTCATGGAAGCACTTTAGGGTAACTCCCTATGGCGTTGATATAAAACCCGATAGGGGACACGTTATTGGGTGCGAGTGGGAGTGATCTTCCACCATGCGGAGCTTTTTTCCCATGGGCATGGAAATTGATTTTCCAGGCATGGAGAAGGGAGCGCAAAGTGAGCGAGAAAAAACTAGCGAGTGCTTTTATCATCGCGGCCGTCATGGTTACGCTACTGGGTCCTTTGGGAATCCACAACAGCGATGCCGATGCCTTCCGTTCGCTCCCCATAGACTCCCTGGAAATGGAAGCGGCCTGGTTCGAGAAGCGGATCGAAGGTGCAGAGCCCCTCAGTCATGAAGAAGGCTTTCGCCTTCTTACCATGGCTCGTTCCTATTTGGCCCTGGGTCTCTTTGATATCGCCGAGAGCTGGTTTCTGAGGTTGGCCGCAGGTGACGCGGATGGCTTCTATGAAGAGCCGGTATTCAATGGCCTACTTCAAAGCGCTCTAGGACGAGGTGATTGGACTCGCGCCGAGGAATTGCTTGGCGTGGACAGTGCGAAAATCGCCGAGCTGGACGAACATGCCGTACTCAGAATGATCCGCCACATGGTGGATGAAGGTCGAAATCTTCAAGCTTTGGATCTGCTGGACGGCATTTGTCTGGACAACCGTGAAAGTGCCTTCGCGAACCTTGTGCTCTACAAGGGACTCCTGCTTCGCAGCATGGATCGTCTGGAAGATGCTTCCTTCCATTATGAAGCATTGCTCAATGGCATGAAAAGTCCCGGCATGCTGCATCCCAGCGTGCACGCGGAGGAGCACCAGATTCTTCAAGGTGCCGCCGACAGTGCCTTCCTTCTCAATGACCGTCTTCGTGCCCGCCGCCACTATGGTGAATTGTCTCGAAGTGTTCACACCGAGCTGCGCAACTGGGCCAAATTCCAACTTGCTCAACTAGACATGCTCGACAACGGATATGAACAGGCCGCTGAAGTCTTTGCCAGCATGGGTCCCGACTCCATTCCCGATCCCATGAACGCATGGGCCATCTATCTTCGGGAGCATACGGAAACCATGAAGGTTCATTCTGAGCTTTTGCCCGATAACCGCCCGAATGTTGAAGTGGAAGAGGAGAGGTAGGCGATGGAAGCGCTGCTTGAAAAGCTGATCCACGTTTATCGACGTGAGATCCGCATTTACCGGGAGATTCGCGAACTGGTGGGACGCCAGAGGCAGGAAATTCTCTCGGGCGCTTCCTATGGACAGATCAACGAGAGTTTGCGCGCCAAGCGAGATCTGCTCGTGGAAATCGAAAAGTTGGAACTTGGCATTCGCAATGAAAAAGAGCTCTGGCAGCGAAGGAACCGTTCTCACGACGGGGAAACGGCCGCCACGCTCATGGTTCTGCTGGCCGTGGTCACGGAAGCAGTGGAGGGGATCTTGGAAGCTGAGCGGGAAAACGAATTGCTGCTCACCACTCGTCGTCGCAACGGGATCAGACCCGTGATCGGATCGACGAAAGCCAAGCAAAGCTATCAGGTCCAAGAAATCGTGGAGGGGAGTTAACGATGGCGAGGACTAGTGCACCCGAAAGGGCGAAAGTCGATCCCGTGGAGGCCGTAGGACGTCTGGTTGCAGGCCTAGGTCACAATCTGCGAAGCCCACTTACGGGACTGCGCGGCTACGGGGAATTGCTGGGGCAGGATAGCACAGCCGATACCCGTGGGCGTTGGGGCGAGGGGCTTCAATGTGGGCTCGATGATCTCGAGCTGCTCATTGACGGAATTTCCCGATATCAGATTCCCCGAGATCTAAAGGTCGGTCTGGTACCGGCGCGCGGTCTGATGGAGGAATCTTGGAAACTGGCCGAGCGGCATTGCCCAGGCGCAAGGAGCCGGGGCATTCACTTGAACAATCATCTTTCCAGCGTGGCGGTGCTTCAGGTGGATCCTTTCCACTTCCGCAACTTGCTGGTGAATCTGCTGCAGAACGCGCTGGACGCATCGCCCCCGGGAAGCGAAATCACCGTTCGCACCGGACAGGGCGATGAACTGCTTTGTGTCGAAGATTGCGGACCAGGTCTGGGCGCTCTGAGCAGCGATGAAATCATTCAGCCCTTTTTCACCACACGACAGGATCGTGCGGGTTTGGGCTTGAGCGTGGCCGGCGCCATCGCCGATCGCCACGGACTGGAATTGCTCTGGGAGGAGCGCGAGGAAGGCGGACTCCGAGTTCGCATCATGATCAAGGAACACTTTCAAAGGAGTGAAAGGTGAGTCACAAGCGTCGGATTCTCATCGTGGACGACGAAGCCGTCATGACCGGATTCCTCGGGGATCTTTTGTCCCGGGATTACCAGGTGGACAGCGCACCTTCGGCCGAAGAGGCGGCCGCCTTGATCGGCAGCCAGGATTACGATCTTGTATTTACCGACATGCAGATGGAAAACCGTGAAAGCGGTTTGGATGTGTTGAGCTATTGCCGTCGCAATAGCCCCAAGCTTCCTGTGGTCCTCATGACAGCCTATGGAACTGTGGAGAACGCGGTAGAGGCCATGAAACTAGGCGCGCGTGAAATTCTCACCAAGCCCTTCGGCCCAGGCGAACTCTTTTCGCTTATCGAGCGAGTTCTAGAGGAGCGAGTGGAAGCTGCGCCTATCCAAAAGAGTGAAAAGACCAAGACAGATGAAGTTCAGAAGTCCAAGCCCAGCCATAAGCACAAGATCGTGGGCGATAGCCCTTCCATGCACCGCATCTACTCGGTGGTTGAGAATGTGGCCGAAACCAACGCCACCGTTTTGCTCACCGGGGAAAGCGGTACGGGTAAAGAGTTGATTGCTTCGTTGATTCACAATTTGAGTCGGCGCTCGAAGGGGCCATTTATCAAGATCAACTGTGCGGCCATCACCGACACCCTGCTCGAGAGCACTCTCTTCGGACATGAAAAGGGAGCTTTCACCGGAGCCATCAAACGTACTCCGGGTAAATTCGAGCTGGCCAACGGCGGAACACTCCTTTTGGATGAAATCAGCGAGATGAAACCCGAACTTCAGAGCAAGCTGCTCCGCGTCCTCCAAGAACGCGAGTTCGAGCGGGTGGGTGGAATCACCACCATTCCCACCGATGTGCGCATCGTGGCCACATCCAATCGGAATCTGAAAGAAGAGGTGCGCTCGGGCAATTTCCGGGAAGACCTCTACTTCCGACTGAATGTGGTTCCCCTGCACCTGCCGCCCCTGAGAGAGCGGGAAGGCGACATCAGCCTATTGCTTGATTACTACACCGATCGTTACGCCAAGGAACATGGACTGGTGCGACCTGAGTTGGAGCCAGGTCTTCTGGAATCGCTTCAGCGCATGCCCTGGCCGGGAAATGTTCGCCAGTTCCAGAATGCTGTGGAGCGAGCCATGGTCCTTAGCCGCAATCGCAGGATCGGCATGAGGGATTTCCTCTTCGACTACGATCTCGGCGAGCGGCAGGAGAAGAAGGATCTTTTCGACGAAGATCTGACCATCAGGGAAATGGAAAAGAAAATGATCCATGCCGCCCTGGGACGCTTCCAGAACAATCGTACACAGGCCGCCCGTCATCTGGGTATCAGCGTTCGCACACTGCGAAACAAGCTGAACCAGTACCGCGGCGAGCGCGAGGCTGTGGGGGCCTGAGATGAGCGACAAACTCTTCGGAAGCAGCACTGTTGATCTGCTCAAGCGCAGCTTGGATGCCTATTCCCTGCGCCAGCGGGTCATCGCGGAGAACATCGCCAATGCCGAAACGCCTGACTACAAGGCCAAGCAGGTGGAGTTCGAAAAGCTGTTGCAAGAGGCGGGTGAGCCTTCCAATCGTATAAAGAGTAGCCAGGAAGGCCATCAGATGAAGGCGGAGCCCACAAAGGTTCTTTCCCAGGTTCATGAGAACTCCGACAGAGCCATGGACAATGGAATCAACAATGTGAGCGTCGACATGGAAATGGCGGCTCTGGCCGAAGCGAATCTGAGCCACAAGATGTCCACTCGCGCATTGGCGCTGCGCTATCAACTTTTGCGCGGGGCCATTCGCGGCAAAGGCACGCCCTAGGAGTGAGCGATGAGTGATGGAATCTTTTCTGCCATGCGAGTGAGCGCTCAGGGATTGCGCGCACAGCGTATCCGCCTGGACGTGACAGCGGAGAACATGGCCAATGCCGAGACCACACGCACGCCCGATGGGGGTCCCTACCGGGCTCAGCGCGCGGTTTTCACGCATCAGCCTGGCGGGAACATTCTCGGGCCACGTCGCAAGAACAGCGACGCCTTCCGTGAAATGCTTTCAAGTCAGCTCCGTCATTATCCCACCGCCCAGGAAGCCGCACGGGCTACAGGCGTGAAGGGTGCGAAGCTGAACGTCGAGGTCATGGAGATCGACGATGCCATCATCACCGAGTATGACCCCACTCATCCTGATGCGGATGAAGATGGATTGGTGCAGAAGCCCAATGTGGATCCGGTGGCCGAGATGATGAATCTCATCGCGGCGACCCGAGCCTATGAGGCCAATGCCACGGCCATGGATACGGCCAAGGAAATGTTGAACCGGGCCCTGGAGCTTTAGGAGTAGAGCATGGGTGAAATCGGACGCATAAGGCCGCTGGTCACACACAATCTTCTCAAGGCCTATCAGAAGGCCCAGACCGAGGGAACCGAGAAAGGCGGCTTCGGAGATCTGCTGAAACAGGCCGTCAACAAGGCCGATGCCACTCAGAAGCACGCAGACATGATGGTGGACCGAGCCATTATCGGACAGGAAAAGGATCTGCACAAAGTGATGATGGCCCAGGAAGAGGCCTCACTCACTTTCGAATTGCTCATGGAAGTTCGCAACAAGCTCATGGATGCCTATAACCAGATCATGCAGATGCAGGTTTAACCAGATGCCAAGAAGAGGCGGTAATTAGGGATGCCGAGTGTTTTAGACAAAATGAGAGAGCTCTGGGGACAGTTGGAAGCCGGACAGAGGATCATTCTTCTGTCACTATCGGGAGCGATGATTGTGACCTTGGTGGTCTTCTTCGCCTGGTTGGGCCAGGAAGATTACACCTTGCTCTATTCGAACCTGAGTCCCGAGGAATCCTCGCGGGTGATCGAATCCCTGCAGAAGCGCGGGGTGGACTACCGAGTTAGTGGCGGGGGTGCCGGAATCATGGTGCCCGCCAGACAGGTAGGCGAACTCAAGGTCTTCATGGCTGGAGAGGGCATCATCAGCAATGGCCCGGTGGGTTACGAGATCTTCGATAACCAGGGAATCGGCGTGAGTGAGTTTACCCAGAATCTCAATTATCAGCGTGCCTTGGAGGGCGAGCTGTCCCGGTCCATCGGAGGAATACGTGGCGTGGAAGCGGCGCGTGTTCATCTGGTTATCCCCAAGCCGGCCTTGTTCAAGGAAGAGCGAAAGAATCCTACTGCCAGCGTGGTCTTGGAACTGGGACGCCCCGGTCTATTTGATCGCGGCCAGGTAGATGCGGTTCAGCGCATGGTATCCAGCTCGGTGGAAGGCCTGGAATCGAATCAGGTGGTCGTGCTGGATAACTTCGGCACACTGCTTTCGGGCGAAAGCAGCGACGATGTGGCCGGATTGAGCAACACACAGCTGGAGCTCAAGCAGAAGGTGGAAAGCTATCTGGCCGGGAAGGCTCAGAGCAGTCTTGAAGAAGTGCTGGGATATGGGCGCGCCCTGGTTCGTGTGAACGCCGATCTCGATTTCGAGCAGGTGGAGAGCACCCGCGAAATCGTGGATCCGGAAGTGTCCGCTGTCATCAGTGAAGTACGAAGCGCGGAAACAGATGAAGCCACCGGCGGCAATGTGGAGTCGAGCACGGTGAACTACGAGTTCAATCGTGTGGTAGAGAATATCATCGGTTCGGTTGGAACCGTGGAACGTCTTTCCGTGGCAGTGCTGCTCGATGGCAAATATAAGGAAGATGAAGAGGGCAACGCCGTCTATCAACCTTTAGAACAGGCGACCTTGGATGGCTATCGCAGGATCGTTGAGAGCATTGTGGGCTACGATGTTGATCGTGGCGATAAGATCGAAGTTCTCAACATGCCTTTCGACAACCTGCCCATGGTCGTTACTGAGAAGGGAATCTTCGGACTGCCCATTCCTCGCAATGTCACAAATATTGTCAATCGTGTGCTGTTTATCGCAGGACTTGGATTCCTCCTTCTTCTATTCCGGAAGATGGGAATTCACATGGCCGACAGTCTCGGCCGCATGCCTGTCGCGCCTGCCGCAGATGTACCCGAAGAGATCAAAGAGGTCGTGGCTCCAAAGAAGTCCCGCGAGCCTCTACAGAACGCAGATTGGGATGATCTGATGAGCGATCAGGCTTACAAGGATCTCCACATGGAAGAGCAGGCAAAGAACCTGGCGATAGAAAAGCCGGAAGAAATCGCCCAGTTGGTGCGTACTTGGATGTACGCCAGCAAGTAAAGGGAGAGGCGAGTAAAGATGGCTATCAAAGAAAACATGGATGTCGAACGCGGACAGGGAAGCGGTCTCTACGAAGCTGCAAAGCTGCTGGTGAGCCTTGGTGGTGACGCCGCCACGCTGATCACCAAGCATCTCGAGCCCGAAGAACTGGAACTTCTCACATCCGAGATTCATGCCTTGGGTTCTATCACGCCCCAGGAAAAGAAAACCGTCATCAAGAAGTTCTATGACACCGCCACCGATCGCGAATTCATCGCGCAGGGCGGCGAGGACATGGCGCTGCAACTTCTCTCGTCCAATCTGGGTGAGCGTCGCGCGAAGGCCATGTTGGACCGCTTCAAGGACGGGGGCAAGAGCGACTACTTCTCCATGATCAATGAAGTGGATGCTCCTACCGTGGCCAATTTCCTCAAGAGTGAACATCCTCAGACCATCGCTTTGGTCCTGGCCAGTCTTCCCAGCAGTCAGTCTGGACAGATATTGCTGAATCTTCCTGAGGATCTTCGCACTTCGATATCCTATCGCATCGCCACCATCGAGCGGCCGTCCAGTGAAGTCATCGGTGAAGTGCAGAGTGTGCTCGGCGAGTATGTGAGCTCCGACTTTCAGGAAATCAATGTGCAGTTCGGCGGCACGAATCATGTGGCCGAGACTTTCAACGAAATTGATCAATCTGTTTGGCGTGGAATACTGGAGGAAATCGGCGACATGGATCCAGAGGTGGCCGAGGCCATCAAAAACCTCATGTTTACCTTCGCCGATCTCATCCTATTGGATAACAAGTCCGTGCAGAACCTTTTGAAGGAGATCGACAGCAAGGATCTGACACTGGCGCTCAAGGGTGCCAGCGAGGAAGTTCAGGATCTAATCACGCGCAACATGTCCAAGCGCGCAGGCAAAGTGGTCGCCGAGGAAATGGAATACCTGGGTGCAGTACGAGTGAGCGAGGTGGAGACGGCCCAGCAGCGGATCATCGATACGGTGCGCGATCTGGAGATGGAAGGTCATGTCTACATCGCCGGCCGTGGAGGAGAAGAAAGTGCCTTCATCGAGTAAAGCCGTGCGCCAACTGGACCTCGATCACATCGAGGATTTTGCGGATCCCTTGGGATGGCAACGCATCCGAAACATCAAGGAGCATCCTGAATACGAGTTTACCAGCACTCTTTTACGCAGTGAAGCCTATGAGCGTGGTCGGGCCGAGGAACTTGTCCGCAGTCAGGCCGAGCTGGCAGCTCTACGAAATGGATATCTGGATCGCTTAGAGGTTTTGCTCGCTTCCATGACCGAGGAAAGACGCAGATTCCAAGAGGAAAACGCGGAGGAATTACTGCGTCTGGGTTTGGCACTGGGCGAGAAAGTGGCTCGTGCCCTTTTGCCGGGCAAGCCAGAGGCCTTGAAGAGCAAGCTGGATGAGTGCTTGGAAAGGTTGTCCACCAAGAGCAGTTATGAAATCCACGTAAATGATCGCGAGCGCGATCTTCTGGCGGAAATCATGGAAGCCAGCGACCGTGAACTCTCCAAGGATCTTCCCTATCGAATAGTGGGAGATGCCCGCATTGAGGCGGGCGACATGGTTCTCGAGGCCAAAGAGGGACGTATCGAAAGTATATGCACCGAGGAGTTGAATCGTCTTGGCGAGACATTGATTCAGCTAAGCCGTGAAGGAAACGTCCTGGATGACTAGTCTTCTTGCCGATGTGCGTAACAATCTTGTCCATGCTGATACTTCCCTTCGGGTCGGGCGGGTGTCGAAGGTGGTGGGTCTTCTCATCGAGGCCGAGGGTACTCGCGCACGTGTTGGCGAACTTTGCAGTATCGAGAATGAGGGTGGAGATGAAATCCCGGCTGAGGTCGTAGGCTTTCATGAAGGCAAACTCCTGCTCATGCCCTATCGATCCATGTCGGGCGTGCATGCCGGTTCCCGTGTCAGGCCCTCCGGTCATCCTCTTCGATTGAAGCTTGGCAAGGCTCTGATCGGACGAGTTCTCGACGGATTGGGCCGACCCATGGACAACCTTGATGAACCCGTTCTCAGGCATAGTCGCGACATCGGCTCGCGAGCGCCAAAGCCCTTGGAACGTGCGCCTATCCACAAATCCTTTCAAACGGGAATAAAGTCTATCGATGGTCTGCTCACCTGTGGTGAGGGCCAGCGCATGGGAATCTTCGCAGGCAGCGGAGTGGGAAAAAGCGTGCTCCTGGGCATGTTGGCGCGAAACGCCGAAGCCGATGTGGTGGTTTTGGCTCTCATCGGTGAACGCGGTCGAGAGGTAAGGGAGTTCATCGAAGAATCCTTGGGACCCGAAGGCCTATCCCGAAGTGTGGTGGTTGCCGTAACAAGCGATGCTACAGCTCTCGAGCGAGTAAAAGGCGCGGAAACGGCCATGGCCATCGCCGAGTATTTCCGCGATCAGGGCAACAAGGTATTGGTCATGATGGATTCAGTCACCCGCTACGCCATGGCCCTGCGCGAAATAGGCCTTGCAACCGGTGAACCCGCTGCCAGCAAGGGTTATACGCCCAGCGTATTCGCCGCTTTGCCTAAACTGCTTGAGCGGGCTGGGACCAACGAGAAGGGTTCCATTACCGGGCTCTTCACAGTTCTGGTGGAAGGCGACGACCTCAACGAACCCGTTTCCGATGCTGTCAGAGCCATTCTGGATGGTCACGTGGTGCTCAGTCGCCGCCTGGCTTCTTTGGGGCAATTTCCAGCCGTCGACCTTCTGGACTCGGTAAGCCGCCTATTCACGAAAGTGAGCTCGATTGAGCAAGTGGACAACGCCCGCAAGCTCATCGAATCCATGGCGATCTTCCGAGAGAATGAGGACCTCATTCAGATTGGGGCTTATCAGCCTGGCAGTAGCGTGGAAATCGACCGTGCCATTGAGCTGCATCCACGATGGACTGAATTCCTGCGTCAAGATATCGCCGAACGCTGTGAAATGAAGGACACCGTCATCGCACTCCAAGAATTGGTGAGTTCATAAATGGCGCGATTCAGATTTCGTCTCGAGCGCATCCGTAAACTGCGCAAGCGTGAAGAAGATACCGTTGCACGCGAGCTCGGCGAGCTTCTCGGTCGACGTGCGCTCATCCTTCGGGAAATCGATGATTGTCAAGGCCGGCGTCGCAGTCTCATGACGCGCCGGGGTGATCTTCAGACCGGTGAAGTGGATGTGCCTGCTGTATCCCACAATGCCATTCAATTGGAAGCCGTGGGTCGTGGAGAGGTTCATTTGCGTGGGAAACTGGGTCAACTTGAGAAGGAAATCTCAAGAAAGCGTGAGGCACTATTGGAAAGAAGCAGGAAGCGAAAAGCGTTGGACAAGCTGCGCGAACGGCAAGAATACGAGCACCGAGTAGAAGAGGATCGCCAGGAAATTAAAGAGGCGGACGATCGTCCGCGCAAGGCTCGTGGCATGGGGATTGCGTGATTTGAGCCGAGGAGAAGGGAGCCCCTCATGAAATCGGTCATGTTGATCAGTTTCTTTAGCTTTTTCGTTATCTTCGGAGCAACATTTTGGTTGGTGGGCGTTTTATCAGGACCGGAAGAAGAGGTCGAAGTCGCCGCCACACCGGAAGAGATTGCCGAGGAAGTGGACCTGGGACACCAGAGTCTGGATAGCCGCGAGGCGGATATCGGACGCCGGGAAGATGAATTGGTTCGTGCGGAGACAGCCGTGCATATGGAAAAGGCCGTCATCGCCGAAGAATTCAACAAACTCAGCCAATTGCGCCGGGACCTCGACCTGTCCATCGGAGCCATGGAAGAAGCTCAGAAGAAGAGCACCAAGAAGCTCGCGAAAATGTACGAAGCCATGCCTGCTAAAGAGGCCGCTTCTATTCTGAGTGGCATGGACATGGAAATAGTGTTGGGCGTGATCAAACAGATGAAAGAGCGACCCGCCGCCAAAGTCATGGCGGCCCTTGACCCGGCACGTGCCGCCGCCCTAAGCAGTCTCATGGGCTCCACCACGGGAGTCCAGTGATGGAATTCAACGCCCTGCCTAGCCAGGGCGCTAGCTCCAGCCACACTTCTTCCGATTCCAAAAAGGAAGCGGAAGAAGGTTTTGAAGAAGCCCTGGAAAAGGCCTTGGCCGAATCCGGCATGGCCATGGGCATTCCCACCTTCGTTCAAAATGAAACCGATCTTCCTTTGACCGAGCTCGATATCCCTCGCAGTGAGACTTCACTGCACGAGATCGAATCGGAGGAAGAACTCCTGCGCCGAGAATCTCAAACGCGTAGCGACTCCGATGAATTGGATTGGAAATCCCTGGAGCCCCGAAGTCAGAGAGAGGCTTCGGCGTCAGGAAATGGAAAGGACAATCATCAGCAAGGAAGCGAAAACAAGAGTGGTCCTGGGACAGCGGCTCAGGGCGCTATCACGGCGGCCAATCAGACTCAGCAACCAGTAGTGGGCAAAATGAGTGGGGAAGCGGCCGGCTCTGTTCAAGACATCAAGGGAGCTAAGGCCGCCGCGGCAAAGGCCCCTGCCTCGCTAAAAGCGCCAGGGCAATTGGCCGATCGAGTTCTTCAAATTGTGACTCGGATGAACGAGCGAGGCCAGAAAACCTATAAGGCCGTCATGCGTTTGCGGCCTGAAAAGCTGGGGCTGGTGGAAATCGAATTGAAGCTGGAGGACGGACGTCTCAGTGTTCGTCTGGCAGCTACGCAATCGGAGGCGCGAGGAATCCTGCAGACGGAATTGGAGAATATCCGCGCCGTCTTGAGCAAAAACGGTTTCGACGCCATCGACATGCAATTGGAAAGCGGCAAGAGCGATGAAAATGCCGATAACGAGTTACACGAATCATCGGTAATACAGGAGCAAGAGAGCGGCGACATTGAACATGAGTCCATCCGCGATTGGGACGGACTCATCGATCTATTGGCCTAGAGGAGAAGCAATGGACATCAGCAACATAGGCAGCGCGGCTGGAACGGCTGCAGGAGGCGTGACCGGCACTAGTTTGGACAAGGAGGCATTTCTCCAGCTATTGGTCACCCAGCTTCAACATCAGGATCCTCTCAGTCCCGTGACCAACGAGGACTTCCTGGCTCAGCTCGCACAGTTCGCCAGCGTTGAGCAGTTGGAATCCATCAACAGTGGAACTCAAACGGGACTGCTCATGCAGCAGAGCGTGAGCAATGCCCTGGCAACAGGTCTCATTGGTCAGGAAGTCATGTTGGACGGCAGCATTGTCGAACTGAATGCTGGGGAAAGTCGTTCTCTGAGCTTCGATCTAAGCGAAGCAGCCAAGGTGGCTGTGGAGATTAGAGATGCGGCGGGTACCTTGGTTCGCACCCTCAATGTGGAAGAAGCGACCATGCTGGAACCCGGTCAGTACAACGTGGACTGGGACGGCTTCGACGAGAATGGTCAGGTATTGGCGGACGGATACTACCAGGTAAGCATGAGCGCCCTGGATGGGCAGGGCAACAGCCTTGCACTTTCTCCCATGGTCAGTGGCCTGGTGGACGGCATCCGATTCTCTTCCGGCAATGCCTTCCTCATGGTGGGCGGCAGCGAGTACACGCTTTCAGATGTTATCGAAGTGAGGGCTCCAGAAACTCAGGAATCCTAGGCAACGGGGAAGGAGCCTCCATGCTGCGAAGTCTCAACATCGTGACCACCGGTTTGCTCGGACACCAGAGCCGCCTTGATATCATCGGCAGTAACATCGTCAATGTGAACACCACAGGTTTCAAGGCGGGGCGAGCAAGCTTTCGGGCCTTGCTTGGAGACCGCATGGGCCTGAATCCTCAGCTCAAGCTGGGCGACGGCGTGGGCATTGCTTCCATCGACACCTTCATGAATCAGGGAGAGCTGGAAATCACCGGCGTGGGCATGGACCTGGCCATCGAAGGCGATGGCTTCTTCGCCGTCAAACAGGACGGCAAGCAAATCTACTCCCGCGCTGGTGCCTTTACCCTGGATGCGGAAGGTCGAATCATCCACCTGGGTAGCGGCGGAACCTTGCTCGGTTACGGCGCCAGTGGCGGTAGGGTTAGCGAGGGCGCGGCACTCAGTGAATTGCAAATCGATATGGAACAGATAAGGCCTGCCCAAGCTACGACTTTCATTCGGCTAGAGGGAAACCTGGATATCGATTCAGAACCTCTCGGCACTGTGATCGAAATGGGACCATTCCTGCGTGAGGCCTCTAGATCCAGTCTACTCACGGATATGCGCATGCAGGGAAGCGGCGCAACCTTGGGTCTCGTAGTTGGCGATCTCATTCAAATGAACGGTTGGGCCGGAGACTCCAGCCTTGAGCCAGAACCCTTCCTGGTGGAGGAGTCCAGCACCTATGAAGATCTCGCTTCATGGATGGGAACGGCAATAAAATCGGTGGATCCCTCCTTCCCTGCCTCCCAAGTGCGGGTGGAAAACGGTCGCATTCTCATACCCGGCGGCGATCTCCCCTTGGAAGGTCTTAGCCTTGAAGCCGAGAGCAACGAATGGGTCGAGGAGATCTTCATATTCCCGGAAACCATCGAAGCCGGGGCTGATGCTGAATCAGGCGGACAGATCACCCGCCTGCTGGAAGCCGCGGAAGAAAATGATCTTCTACTGAGCCTATTCAGCGCAGATGGCGAATCATTGGGTGGTCTGGATAGTCCATTCAACATGACGGACCGGGAATTGGAATTCAGCGCCCGCGTGGGAGGGGTGCTGAACTCGGCCACATTCACGGCAAGCGCCGACATGCGCCTGAGCGATTTCATGAACACGCTTTCAGAGCTGACCGGGCTCTCTGAACATGAAGAGGGCGGCATAAGCTGGCGCGAAGATGGATCCATTCTCATTGCCGGTCTGAGTGGCCTGGGAAATAAAATCGTCAATCTCAGCGTACAAGATGCCGCAGGGGAATTGAACTTCGGCAGCACTTTCGCCAATCGCGAAATTCAATCGGCCAGAGATAGTGTTCCCCATACCCTGAGTACCGAGATCATCGGCGTCGATGGTGAACGTCAGCACTTGGCCTTGGTGTTCAGGCTGGCGGACGATGGTCAGGATGGCCTGGAGTGGGCCTGGGAGGCTCAACTGGAGGGCGATGCGGAGATCTTGTCGGGTGGCAGCGGAACCTTGGTTTTCGGAGAGGAAGATGGAGCGGCCCCCGAACTTCGATTCGGCGATGGCCGGGCGAACCTGACGATCAATCGAGGTGAAGGTAGTTCCGCACAGACTCTGGAAATACTCATGGGTGAGAATGCCTATTCGGTGACTCAGAACGACGCTGGGTTCGATTTGGGCGTTGCGAGTAGCGATGGGATCGAATCGGGAACTTTGGAGGATATTCAGATTGATGAGACTGGCACGGTTCTGGGTCTCTTCAGCAACGGCGAGGTGGTTGATCTGGCCCGAGTGGCCCTGGCGAGCTTCCGCAGTAATGCCGGTTTAGAGCGTTTAAGGGACAATTTGTATTCAGAATCTGCCGGTTCCGGCCGACCACTATGGAGAGGACAAGCCTCCGAGGGCATCACGTCGCGCATCCGATCGGGGGCCCTCGAGAGGAGTAACGTGGATCTCTCACAGGAGTTCGCCATGATGATCACGACGCAGAAAGGTTTCCAAGCCAATGCGAAGATCGTCACCGTGGGCGACGAAATGCTACTCGAGGCCGTGAGCCTCAAGCGCTAGGGGATAGGCGAATGGTGTACTTGACAGGCTTGAATGGGACCGAGGTTCTGCTGAATGCGGATCTCGTCGAGATTATTCAAGAAACACCCGACTGCCTGATCACCTTGACCACGGGACGAAAGATCATGGTGCGCGAAAGCATGGAAGAGGTTCGGGAGAAGATTGTCGTCTACCGCAAAACTCTGGGAAAGGCATACCCCGTACCTGCGGGTCCCCTGGAAGACGATGCGGATGAGATCATCGATCACTAGGAGTAAATTGTGGATATAGCGACTCTGATCGGGCTCCTTGGTGTCTCAGGCATCCTGGTTGGTCAGATCCTCATGGGGGGATCGATCGACGCGTATATCGATGTTCCCTCCTTGATCGGTACTCTCGGCGGTTCGATCATGGTTTTGTTTATCAACTTCTCCCTGCCTCAGGTTCTGAAGGCCGCCCTGGTGGCCAAGAACAGCTTTCAGGGCAACTCCGAGGACACCACCGAGACTCTCAAGAGTATCGTGGCTTATGCTGAAACTGCCCGCAAGCAGGGTATGCTGGCCCTGGAAGAACCCTCTGAAAACGAAAAGAATCTCTTCATGCGCAAGTGCCTCCGCCTGGCAGTGGACGGTACCGATCCCAAAATACTTTCGCGCATTCTGGAAGTGGACATTGAACAGGTGGAAACCCGGCATATCCAGGGGCAGGACATCTTCCTGGCTCTGGGGCAGTTCGCGCCGGCCTTCGGCATGATCGGTACCCTCATCGGTCTCGTGAAAATGCTTTCGGGTCTAGAAGATCCCTCGACCATCGGTGCGGGTATGGCTGTGGCTCTGCTCACCACCTTCTACGGCGCCGTGATCGCCAACACTTTCGCTCTGCCCATGGCGGGCAAATTGAAAGTTCGTTCCGATGAAGAAGTGAACCTCCGTTGGATGATGGTCGAAGGCATCATGGCCATTCAGTCCGGTGACAGCCCTCGCGTGGTCGAAGAGAAGCTCAAGGGCTACCTCACCCCCTCAGTACGGGTAAGTCTGGAAAAGGAGAGGAAGGAGGCTGACGCGTAGTGGCAAAAAAAAAGAAGGTTGCCAAGAAGGTTGAAACGCCGGCATGGTTGGCGACCTTCGGCGACATGATGAGCCTGCTGCTGGCCTTCTTCGTTCTGCTTTTCAGTTTCTCATCCATACAGGAAAGCAAGTTTCAGGCGGCCATGGCCAGCATGCAAGGCGCACTGGGAGTTCTGGAAACTTATCCGACGATTCCCATCCACGACAACTTCGAGCATCTACCTGATCTTCAGCGAACCCTTGAAGGTGTGAAGAAAAAGGTGGAGGAGATCAAAGAGAACATTGAAGCGCTCAAGCGCTCCGACGAGGTGAAGGTCAGCCGAAATGAAGAAGGCTTGGCCATTCGACTTGATTCACGATTTCTCTTCGACCTTAGCAGTGCAACTCTGAGGTCGGAAGCATTTGAAGTACTGGACGGGGTAATGGGGAGTCTCAAGGATCTTCCGAACGAGGTTCGAGTAGAGGGCCACACAGACAATTTGCCCATCAACAGTTCAACGTTTCCCAGTAACTGGGAACTGTCGACGGCTCGGGCGGCGGCCATCATCCGATACTTCGAATCCAAAGGAATGGACCCCCGACGCATGAGCGCCGTGGGCTATGGCGAGTGGAGGCCGGTGGTAAGAAACGATTCACCGGAGAACCGGCAGAAGAACCGAAGGGTTGAGATATTTGTGGATCTTATGAGCCCTTCTGAGAATTCCCCGACCCAAATCGGGCAGTCTGGAGGTTGAGAATGCCTGAAGAAGAAGCCGTAACCGAGGGAAAGAAGGACAGTTCCGAAATGAAAGAGAAAAAGCCCATTCCGCCGATGGCGCTCTTGGGCGCAATCGTTGTTGTGCAGTTGGTCGCGGCCTGGGCCGTGGCACAGTTCATGATTTTACCCCGCTTGGGAGAGCCAACTGCGCAGGTAGAAGTGGTCTCCAACAGCGAGCGTGGCGAAATATTCATGATGGACGATTTGGTCGTCACTTTGATCGTGGATGATGGTACCCGCTTTCTGAAGATCTCGCCCGGACTGGAGTGCGAGAACTCCACTGTTCAGGCGGAAATTGAGGATCGAATGCCCGAGATTCGCGACATGCTCATCAACACCCTGTCGTCGATGAGTCTCGCGGAGGCGGTTGCGCCCGAGGGACGAGAAGCCGTGAAGGCTCGCCTCATAAGCGATCTAAACGGAACGCTCACCAAGGGCAAGCTCATGAATATCTACTTCAGTGATTTCATAGTTCAGTAAGATGGAGAGGCAATGAGCGATTTTACGATGGTCCGAAAGGGTAAGGAGCTGAAAGTTCGTCCTTACGACTTCAGCCGGCCCATCCAGCTGTCGAAGGGCTTCGAGCGCAACCTGAGCATGGTTGCAGAGTCCTTCGCCAAGCTTGTGACCCTATCGCTCAGCAGTTACCTGCGCATGCCCATCGGTGTGAAGTCGGGTGAGATCAAGCAGGTTTTGTTCGAGGAATACACGGCAGCGATCGCGAATCCATCTTGTATCAACCTCATTAGTCTCTCGCCGCTCAAGGTACCCGGTATTCTGGAAATTGATCTGAGCTTGATCCTTACCATGATCGAGAAGCTTCTGGGGGGGCACTATCTGGGGCAGGACATCAATCGCGAGTTTACCTCCATCGAGAATCGAGTTTCCCGTCTCATCGTTTCCAAGATTCTTGAGGACATGCAGGAAGCTCTCAGCCGCATGCTCAAGGTGGACGCCACACTCACGGCCATCGAGCACAATCCCGACTTCACCTATGTCATGGGTGCACGGGATTCCTGTCTGCTCATGGACTTCGATCTGGAAGTAGGAGAATACCAGGGCAAGCTGAATATCTGCATTTCCCTTTCAAGTCTCGATGCTGAATTAGGCGGAGATGGATCGGCAGGATTCAGAGATCTGCGAAGCAAGGAAGAGAAGGACCACGATATGGAGCGTCTGCAGGGCGTGGTGGAGGACACTCCCGTGGAACTGGTCGCGGAAATCGGCCGAATGCCCTTGAGTTTAGACCAACTTAATAACCTGGCCGAAGGCCAAACATTCCGTCTTCCCACGCTGAAACAGGAACATCTGAAAGTCTTTATCGGCGACCGTCAGCTTTACGAAGGCAAGATGGGGCGCATGTACCGCAAAAGCGCCATCAAGATCAACAAGATCCTGCCGCCTAAGCTGCAGGACTAGCCGTCCCTTTTGGGAGGACAAGTATGGAACAGGAAAACAACTTGGATACGGAAACTCAGGAAACTGAAAACGTGAAAACTGAATCGTCGGAAACGAGCTCGGTGAACGCGGACAAGGTGGAAGCTCCTGATCCGGAGGCCTTCGAGAGTTCCGACAACAATCTGGGCGGCAAACCTCAGCCGGTTCTGTCCGGTGAAGGCACGGGCATGGAATTGCTCATGGACGTTAATCTTGAAATGACCGTCGAGTTGGGTCGCGCGAGGCTGAGCATTTCTGAAGTCATGGATCTTACCCAGGGATCTGTGATCGAACTGGATAAGATGGCCGGTGAACCTGTGGACATTCGCGTTAACAGCGTCCTTTTGGCCCAGGGAGAGGTTATCGTCATGGATGACATCTTCGGCGTTCGTATCACCCGCCTCAACCAGCGCGTGGATCACACGCAGCTTCTGGGTTAGGGCAATATGCTAGATCTATTCAAAGGTCGCGGGTCCCTCGTCGTAGCGCTCTTGTCCCTGGGCATGCTGGGTCTTCTCGGTTTGATTCCCCAGGGTGAGGAAGCCATGGCCGGTCTGTCGCTCATGCGAATGGGCTTGGCTCTTATCGCCATTCTGGCCCTCATTCGGGCTGCTGTGCCCTTGCTGCAGGGTCTCAACAAACAACCGGGGCGTAAGCAGGCACGCCTGCGCAACGAAAGCATGCTTAGCCTCGGCGGACGCTTGAAGGTGGCCATTATCTCGGTGGACGGCCGTGAGTTTCTAGTGGGCCTCAGCGGTGATCGTGTGAGCCTGCTCAGCGAACTGGATGATCTGAGCCAGGAGGCTCTCCGGGGCGATGATGGGACCGAGTTTTTGGAGCGTCTGGAGAAAATCGCCAAGGCCTAAGCGCTGACTGATTTCTAGCCAATCCCGGGGTGCATCGCTCCTCGGGATTTCTCATTGCCCGCCATGCCAAGCCACGATCCCTCAGAGCAACTCTTGCAACCATAATAGTATCAATAACATAGAGACATTCCTCAAGCTGCATTCAATGGCCTCCTGCTTCCCTGTAATGCGGCATGACCCTTGATATTGGCTAATCGGATATCAAGGGGAGAAGTCCATGCATTCGAAGCAAACCGTCCTTTTCATCCTGCTCAGCCTGGTCCTGGCTTCAGCTGCCATCTCGGTACCTGTGCCCAGTATTCAGATCGGCGTAGAGGATACGGAAGAGCCCGGCAACCTCAGTGCGGCTCTCCAGGTTCTCATCGGCCTGACCGTGCTTTCCCTGGCGCCGGCCATTCTCATCCTCATGACGGGCTTCACACGCATCGTCGTGGTCATGGGATTTCTTCGTCAGGCTCTCGGCACCCAGCAGATGCCGCCCAACCAGCTCGTCATCGGGCTTTCACTGTTCCTGACCTTCGCGGTCATGAGCCCGGTTTTCAATCGAATCAATAACGAAGCCATCCAGCCCTTCATGGAAGACTCCATGACCGACCGTCAGGCCCTGGCTGCGGGATCCGTCCCCCTGAAGGAATTCATGCTGGCCCACGCCAAGGATAGCGACCTCGAGCTCTTCCTGCGCATGTCGAACCAGGAAGTGCCTGAAGAACGCATCGACACACCCTTGGCGGTGGTGGTGCCTTCCTTCGTGCTCAGCGAACTGAAGACCGCCTTTCAGATCGGCTTCATTCTCTACGTGCCTTTCCTGGTCATCGATATGGTCGTCGCATCAATTCTCATGAGTATGGGAATGATGATGCTGCCCCCCGTGATGATTTCACTGCCCTTCAAGATTCTACTCTTCGTCCTGGTGGACGGGTGGAACCTCGTGGTGCGTAGCCTGCTGGTTTCATTCCAGTAGAGGAGAGCCATGACCGAGCAATTCATCGTGGACATCGGAAGAGAGGCTCTGTTCACCACCTTGAAAGTGGCCGGGCCCATGCTTGCCTCGGCCCTGATCATCGGACTTCTGGTGAGCATCTTCCAGGCGGTCACTCAGATAAACGAGATGACAATGACCTTCGTGCCCAAGATCGTGGGCATTCTCATTACTGGCCTGTTGGTACTGCCCTGGATCATGGGCGTCATGGTGGGCTTCACGCGCAAGCTTTTCACGCTAACCGGAAACATGTGAGGACGCATTGACCTGGCCCGTCTTAACTGAAGAAGCCGTGCTTCGTTTCCTATTGGTCCTGGCTCGCGCCTCGGCTTTTTTCGCCGTGTTTCCTGTTTTCGGCGGAGGAAGTGTGCCTGTGCGTTTCAAGGCCGGGGCCGGCGGAGTGTTGGCGCTGTTCCTGTTTGGGCTGGTTTCCCCGCTCGCGGAAATGCCGACACACGCAGTGGGAATGTTCCTGTTGATCTTTCGTGAGGTCGTTCTCGGATTGCTCCTGGGCAGTCTCGTTCACTTCGTTTTCATGGGAGCCCAGTTTGCGGGGCAAGCCATTGGCGTGCAAATGGGACTGGCCATCGCCAGCATCTACGACCCCTCCACTCGCGAGAACGTGGGTGTGAGCGGACGCTTCTACTATCTGATGGCCGTGCTCCTCTTCCTGGGATTGGACCTTCACCATCCCTTCATCGCAGGCTTCGGAGATTCCTTCACCCTACTGCCTATCGGCGACACGAAGATCGCCATCGCGGGTTTTCAGCATTGGGCGGAGTTGTCGGGACAGGTTCTGCTTCTGGCCGTGCGAATGAGTTTGCCTGTCATCGGAGCCTTGCTTCTTGTGGACTTGGCCCTGGGTTTCCTAAGTCGCCTGGTTCCTCAAATGAACATCTTCCTCGTTGGATTCCCCTTGAAAATCGGCATCGGCCTGGCGGCCCTCGCCCTGGGGATCAGCGTTGGCGCGCGCGTATTGCGCGGAGCCATTGAATCACTACTTGTAGATTTCCACTCGCTCATTAGTTGGATGGGATAAATGGCAGAGAAACCGAGTCAGGATCGCACAGAGCTGGCCACACCGCGAAAGCGACGCGATGCGCGCAAACGCGGTCAGGTGGCCCGTAGCCAGGAACTATCGAGTTTCCTGGTGCTCTTCGTGGGCCTCCTGGTCCTCATGATGATGCATCCCATCCTCTGGGCGAATCTTCGAAGCATGCTTGGCGCTGCCTTCCGTTTCCAGGGCGCAGGAAACATCACCTATCAAAGCTTCGTTCCCATGGCGGAAATGTGGACGCGGCAGGGCATGTCTATGGTGCTTCCCATCTGGGGAATTCTCTTGGCTGTGGGCGTTTTCTCGGCGGCTTCTCAGGTTGGATTGACCATGAATGCCGAACTGCTGGCTTTCAAACCCGACCGCATCAATCCTCTTAACGGATTCAAACGGATATTCAGCAAGCGAACCGCATTCGAACTGGTGAAGAGCCTGCTGAAAATGAGCCTGCTTTTGCTTATCACCTGGCTCACGCTCAAGGGTGAAAGCGAAAATCTTTTGGGTCTGGCCGGAATGGATTTGCTTTCGGCCCTCAAATTGTTGGGGGCCGTGGCCTTCAAGCTGGCGGGGCGCCTGATAATGCTCATGGTGATCTTGGCCCTGGCAGATTTCGCATTCCAACGTTGGCAGTATGAACACGATCTCATGATGACAAAGCAGGAAGTTCGCGACGAGCTCAAGGACACCGAGGGCGACCCACTGGTGCGATCCCGCCTTCGGGCTTTGCAGCGGGAAATATCTGTATCGCGAATGATGGAAGATGTGAAGAAGGCAGACGTGGTGGTGACCAACCCGACTACCTATGCCGTGGCCTTGGCCTATGACGACAGTATGGCCGCTCCGACAGTCTTGGCCAAGGGGCAGAGGAAGATGGCCCAGCGTATCAAGGACGTAGCGCGCGAGGCGGGAGTATCGGTGGTGGAGAACAAGCCTTTGGCCAGGGCTCTTTTTGCCGAAGCGGAAGTGGGCGAAAGCATTCCCCTGAAGTTCTTCCAGGCTGTGGCCGAGCTACTGGCCTATGTCTTTCAGATGGCGGGGAATGAGCCTGTGAGGAGTGAAGCGTGATCGAAAGCATGCGGGCAAAGAGGCTTGAGAACCTGATCAGCAGCAACGCCAGTATTATGGTGGGTATGTCGCTCATCGGCATACTCGCGGTGATGGTTCTGCTTCTGCCTCCGGGTTTCCTCGATGTTCTCCTCGCTTTCAACATCACATTCGCCTTGATCATTCTCATGGTGACTTTCTATGTGAAGGATCCTCTGGGCTTCAGCGTGTTCCCGACCCTGCTTCTGTTCCTGACTCTTTTCCGTCTGGCTTTGAACGTGGCGTCCACACGACTCATTCTATTGGATGGTTACGCGGGTAAGGTCATCGACTCCTTCGGTTCATTCGTAGTCGGCGGCAATCCTGTTGTGGGAATGATTGTTTTCATCATTCTCGTTGTCATCCAGTTCATCGTGATTACCAAGGGCGCAGGGCGCGTGGCCGAAGTGGCTGCAAGGTTCACCCTGGACGCCATGCCCGGTAAACAGATGGCCATCGACGCTGACTTGAACGCCGGTTTGATCGATGAGCGCGAGGCGAAGAATCGACGCGAACGTATCGGTCGCGAAGCCGATTTCTTTGGCGCCATGGATGGTGCCAGCAAGTTCGTTCGTGGCGACGCCATCGCAGGTATCATCATTACGGTCGTGAACATTTTAGGCGGCTTCATTATAGGTGTGGCTCAGCAGGGTATGCCATTCAGCCAAGCACTCGGTACCTACACGCTACTTACTGTCGGTGATGGTCTCGTGAGCCAGATTCCCGCGCTGATCATCTCCATTGGCGCAGGTGTGGTGGTGACTCGCGGGCGCAGTGAGCACGATCTCGGCGATGACTTCATTCGTCAAATCTTCAGCCAATCACGGGCCTTGGGAATTGCCGGTGCGGCTCTGCTGTTGCTCGGATTCGTTCCAGGAATGCCGAACCTGCCCTTCCTCTTATTGGGCGTGGGCTCCAGCGTGGCGGCCTTTCGCAGCCGCAAGCGTGAGAAAATGGCGGCTGAAGAAGTCGAGGAGAGCACGGCCCCCGCCGAAGAGCAGGGCGATCCTTTAGAGGACCCTGCCATCTTCCAAGTGGATCGTTTGGAATGCGAGATTGGTTACGGCCTCATCTCACTGGCCGATGTGGGACGCAAGGGTAATTTACTCGAAAGAGTCACGGGCGTGCGCAGGCAACTCGCTCGTGAGCTGGGCATTTTTGTGAGTCCAATACGCATTCGCGACAACATTCAATTGGGACCCAATGAATACGCACTCAAACTCAAGGGTGTGGAATTGGAGCGGGGAGAATTGCTTCCCGGTCATCTCCTATGCATCGCTTCGGCGGATGAGCGTGGAGATCTCAAGGGCATTGAAACCCTGGAGCCCGCCTTCAACCTACCAGCCCTGTGGATACAGGAAACCGCTCGGGAAAAGGCAGGTGCCCTGGGATTGACCGTAGTAGAGCCCACGGCGGTTCTGGCGACACACATGTCGGAGATTATCCGGCGTCATGCCGACGAGATCATGACCCGCCAGGATGTGCAGCGTTTGGTTGCAGGAGTCCATGAAGTGGCCCCGGCTCTGGTGGATGAACTCATTCCCGGGCAAGTTAAGCTCGGCTTCCTCCAGAAAGTGCTCGCCAACCTGCTACACGAGCGTGTGTCCATTCGAGACATGGTGAGCATCCTTGAGGCCGTGGGGGACTGGGCTCCTCAGAGTCAAAGCAGCGATTTCATTGCTGAAAAGGTTCGCGAAAGTCTCGGACGGATAATCGTCAAAGACTACTGCGACGAAACGGGACTCCTGGCCGTAATCACGGTGGATCCTGCCATCGAGCAATTATTCATGGATGCGCTTGGCCAATATGGCGAAACCGGAGGCGTAAGTCTGCCTCCCGATGCCGCCGATCGCTTCCATGCAGGACTCAGAACCGAAGTTGAAAGAACAGCTCAAAAGGGAATGCAGCCAGTCTTGCTGGTCAGCAGTCCCATTCGACTCGTCTTCAAACGTTTCACGGAGACGATGTTACCCGGACTTGCGGTGCTGGCTTATTCAGAAGTGCCGCTCGGACAAGAGGTGAAAGCCACAGGGATGGTGAAGCTCCATGACTAGGGAAAAGATTCTTGCCAACGACATGAACGAGGCTCTACGGGAAGTGAAGGAACGCTTCGGTTCCGATGCCTATATCCTGGAAACGCGGACTATTCGGGAGCGAATTCCCGGAACCATGAACTCGGATAAGAAAGTTGAGTTGACCGTCAGTCTTGCGGCGCCGTCTAAGGTCGATCGCAAAGAACTGCCACCTCTCCATTTGGGGAAAGATGGTCGATTCATCGACGAAGCTCCCAGTTTGGAGTCCGAACTTCAGCGCCTCGACACCCTGCTGGCCGAACTCGAGATTCAAGAGGAGCGCTTGGAAAACGTGGATCAGCACGCCTATCCCTTGGCCGAAGAGTTGCGGGATTGGGGGCTTTTCAACAGCACGGTGACTCGTTTGACACAGGATTTCGAACAAGAGATCCCGACGGTGGATCAGCAGAATCCTCAAGTAGCACTTGATCGCCTGGCATCGACTCTTCGATTTGCAGGCAAGATGAAGGTGAAGGAGCTACGCGGCATTCATGCACTCACTGGGCCGCCCGGATCAGGCAAAACAAGTTTAGCCCTCAAACTCGCTGATCGGGTTGCCGGAACCGGCGCACGAGTGGCCTTGCTGGCCTTCGGACCCAGACACGCGGGAGAAATAGCTCGTCTAGAAGAAGCTTCCACGAGCTTGGGTCTTGAGGTGGCTATGGCCGAAGATGAGAACACCCTTGTCGGTGCCATCAGGCACTTGCTCAGCCGTGACCTCATTTTATTGGATATGCCTCCTCTCGAAGACACTCAATGGGATCTTCTGGAAAAAGTGGAGGACGCTCTTCATCGCGAACCGGTATTCCGGCACTTGGTTGTGGCGGCAGATGCGGGTTGGCGCGACATGGAAGGTGCAGCCGGCGCTGCCGATTTTCTGGCCGTAACAAGAACCGATCGGGATGCAGCCATTCGTCCCGCCCTGGATCTGCTTCCTCTGGGTGAATTCAATCTGGGATTCATCTCTGCTGGCGCCGAGACAGACTCATCTCTGGAAATGGCCAACGCGGAAAACATGATCCGTCCCTTGGAGCAACGAGTTCTGCGCCGCCAGGCCATGAGCGGATAAGGAGCTCACATGAAACGCTTCAAATGGATATCTCGAGTGAGCTTCTTCGGCGGCTTCCTCACCTACATGGGCGCATCCCTTGGAGGGCACGGCCTCATGTCTTCTATGGAGAAGGCTCTGTTGGCCACGGTGGTTCTCTACGGATTGGGAGTCTTCGGAATCATGGCCTACTTCCAGATGACGATCCGGGCCAAAGCAAATGCCAAAGAATCTGAAGAAACCACGGACTCTGGCACGCCCCCCGGCCATGGCACAGATGGTGCAAGCTGGGACGGGGAACAGGCAGCAACTGGGAACAGCCTCCAGCAGTGAGTGAGGAGAAGCACTCAAGTTGACTTACGTCAATGATATATGGAGTTCCTACCTAAGGGACCCAAACCCACGACACCGGGAAAAACTGGTCCTGAATTACCTGGGACTGGTCAAGTACGCCGCCGGACGTTTGGCGGCCGGACTGCCCGATTTCGTGGATATGGACGACCTGGTAGGGGCTGGGATGATGGGCCTCATGAAGGCCATCGAGTCTTTCGATCCCAAAAAGGAAGTGAAGTTCGAGACCTATGCATTGCCGCGTATTCGTGGCGCCATGCTTGACGAACTTCGCACCCTTGACTGGTTCCCACGTTCCATACGGCGCAAGGCGCGAATCCTGAACAACGCCACAGAAGAATTGGAAGGCAACCTGGGACGCAGTCCCACCGACGGCGAGCTTTCCCGTCATCTTGATCTCGCACTTCCCGACTTTTACAGATTGGTGGGTGAGATTTCGCGAAGCAATCTTCTTTCCCTCGAGGAGGAAGTGCGAACGCGCAATGACGGAACCTACACCACGGTTCGCGACATGCTTCCCGATGCGAAACTTACCAAGGCTGACGATGCTTTGGCGGAAAAGGAAATCAAGGAGCTGCTGCTCGACACGCTTCGAGGAATGCCCGAGCGTGAACGTCTTGTATTAACTCTGTATTACTTCGAAGAATTAACACTGGCTGAAATTGGAGAGTCGCTGGGCGTGACCGAAAGTCGCATTTGTCAGATTCACGGCAAAGCGGTAAGGCGTTTGCGAACTCGTGTGCGAGAACGCACTCGCGAGAACGCCCAGCCCCGCTTAACGCGGAAGGAGGGCCGAAAGGCCCTTTCAACGTGATCTGGAGGGTAAGATGGAGAAGTTACGGAAACTTCCGAGTACCCCAGGAATCGCCAACCCGCTAGGTAAATCTCATCGTGATCGTCCCAAAGAGAAGGACGAGGAAGATCTAGTAAAATCGCGGAAACGTCGGAAGAAGAAAGAGTTTAAGGAAGATTCGCGATTTGAATTGGAAAACAGCGAAACGGATTCTCGGGATCAGGCCACCGAGGAGAATGAGCGAGGACAGCTGCTGGATGAAAAAGCCTGAGAAGCTAAACGAGGAGTAACATGGATTGGATTCCCGAGTCCCTGTCGAATCTGATGTCCGGACATGGCCGGCAACTTCTGATCGCCGCGGAACTCGCGGTGCTCGGTACGCTCTTTATGGTTCTGGTTTATAGGCTGAAGCTTCGCCGGGAGAAACAGCAGGCCAGTGCCCCCGCAGAGCTTCCCATTACCCTTCCCAAGGCGGAAGTGGAAGCCCTTTACAAGCGCGAATCCGAAACTCAGCTTGAGCCTGCCATGCAGCCTGATCCCGAGAGGCTTCAGGCAAGTGCTGAGGGTCGCGATATCTGTCCGCCGGAAATCAGTCGACGCATCGATAAACTCGAGGAGCGAGTGAGGGGTTTGGCTCTCAGAGCCCGCCCATGATGCCTTGACAATTGCCCGGCTCCACGCTTAGATAAGCGTGTCAAGATGACATACCTAGGCGCAGTCAATTCGCGTGCATCTTGAAGAAGGATGCGAAACTCTATGGCAGACACGGTATTACTAGTTAGCAAAGAGGAAGAACTCCTCCGTCAAATCGGCAACTGGGATCGGCTTGAAGAGGCCGATCTTGTACTTGTGGAGGAGACCGGCGAGGCCTATAGCCTGCTGGAAGAGTTGGATCCTCTCATTCTGGTCATCGACCGTCGGGGCGAGTCCCAGAGCCCTCTGAATCTCATCCGCAAAATCCGTCGCCGCTATCCCCACTTGGAAATTGCTCTTATGGAGAGCGAACGTTCGGATGTGGTTCGTGAGAACGAGCGCCGAGCGGGTGTGGATCAGGTCATCGAAGTTCCCTTGTCGGAGCGTGACCTGAAGTTGCTCCTGGCTCGCAGAATTCGCCTGCAGCGATTCCGGCGTATGTCGGGAATGGTGGGACGTTCCGACAGATTTGCACAGATCATCGAAATGATTTTGCACATCGCGCGCACCGATATCAGTGTTTTGGTTACCGGCGAGAGCGGCACCGGCAAGGAGTTGGTGGCCAAGACTCTTCACGATCACTCGAAAAGAAGTGACAGCGCGTTCCTCGCCTTGAATTGCGGCGCATTGCCGGAGGGAACCTTGGAGAGCGAGTTGTTCGGGCATGAGAAGGGTGCCTTTACCGGTGCTCAAAGCTCACATGCCGGACACTTCGAGAGGGCTGATGGCGGAACTCTCTTTTTGGATGAAATCGGAGAGATTTCCCACTCCATGCAAATCCGTTTACTCCGAGTTCTGGAGACCGGTGAGTTCTTGCGCATGGGGGGCACTCGAAACATCGAGACCGATGTGCGACTGGTAGCCGCCACCAATCGCGATCTGGAACTGGAGGTCCGTGAAGGACGTTTCCGGCGCGATCTCCTGCACAGGATCAAGGTCTTCGAAGTGCGCCTTCCCGCTCTCAGAGAGCGACGAGAAGACATCCCCTTGCTCGTCGAGCACTTCATTCGTGAAACACATGAGCGTGAAGATACCGATCTTTTCGAGATCGATGAGGATCTCATGGAAGTGCTTTCCGGAGCGCCTTGGCCCGGAAACATTCGCGAGCTGAGAAATATCGTCCAGCGTATGTGCATCTTGGCGGTGGGCAAGCGTCTGAATCTGCGCGATCTACCTGAGGATTTTCTGCAGGGTCAGAACGCTGCGAATACTGGGAACCTACCTATACCCATCAACCTGAAGCCGGAGGACGCCGAGCGCGAATTGCTTTACCGCTCCATCCTGTCGCTTCGGGAAGATGTGAACTCGGTGCTCAAGATACTCAGGCGCTTCCAGGTGCAGATGGAGGGAGGTGATATCCCAGGATCCATGGGCGAAAAGATCGCGGCGGCACGATACGGCCGGGATCTCAGCCACCATGAGAGCTCGCGCCGCTTGGAGGATGTGGAGCGCGAGATGATTCAGCGCGCCCTGGAAGAGAGCCGTGGGCATCGGAAGAAAGCGGCTGATCAACTAGGTATTAGCGAGCGAACCCTCTATCGGAAAATTAAGGACTTTGACCTCTAAGATAATGCCCGGAAAAGCATTGGCTCTACCGGGAATCTTGGACTATCATCCGGCATCCCGGCGATTAAGCCGAGTTTTCAACACAGGAAAGGGACGCCCCATGAGAAGAAACGCGACGCCCCTGTTGCTATCTCTCGCCCTGCTTCTAGCCGCTCCCGGCGCCATGGCCACCAAGTTTGCCGGCGATTTCATGTCCAGGGGAATCGACGCTCGATCCTTGGCCATGGGTGGTGCCTATTCGGCCGTCTCCGACGACCTCGGTGCCTTGCAGCATAATCCTGCTGGACTCGCCTTTCAGCAGGGATCCCGCTTGGGCTTCATGCATGACGAACGTTTTGCGGGACTCGTTCAAGTGGATCAGGTGGCCTTTTTCCGCCAGGTCGAATTCAAGGGATGCGAAGGCGCCTTGGCTTTCGATGTTCTGCGTCTGGGTGTGAACAACATCTTGTTCACCGAGGATCATCCCTACAATGATCTCAATGGTAACGGTGAGTTCGACGGTATCCCAGAGTTACCCGACACTTTTGATCCCCTCTATTTTCGGAACGAGAGCGACCAGGAATGGCTCTTCCGCGGTTTCTATGCCCGTGCACTGGGACAGTGGGCGCTTTCAGGCGGCGTCAAGGTGATCTACCAGGCTGTGGGCGACTACAGCAGTTTCGGATTCGGACTGGATGCCGGAATCATTGCACCACCTCTACCGGGCAACTTTCTATTCGGTATGCGGATTGCCGATCTCACAGGCACCTTCATCGCCTGGAGCACAGGTGTGCAGGAAGTGGTTACGCCTTCCCTCCATCCAGGTTTGTCCTGGCGTCACGGCTTCGATTCCCTGGGTGCAGAAATCCTGCTTGCCATGGACATGGAAATCAGGTTTGACGGTCTGGAGTCCGCCGCATACTGGTCGGGCGGACGAACCAGCTTCGATCCTCATATGGGATTGGAATTGATCCTCGCCGACGCGGTCTTTCTCAGAGCCGGCTTCGACAGAGGATTCGGATTTGAAGAATACGGCACCCTTGGAGGAGGCCTTAAACTGGCCAGAATGGGAGAGGGGCTTTGGGGTCTGCCCATCTTTGAACTCAGTCTCGACTACGCTTTTGGTAATCACATAGACCTTGACGGAAGTCATCGCGTGGGAATGAGTCTGGCTTTCTAAATATCGCCATAGAAAGAAGCCGCCCTCATCTGATGAGGGCGGCTATTTAATTGCTTATCATCAACTGCGTGTGAAAACTACAAGTCTGTCACCGGGATGGATCAGTGCCTTCTTACCTTTCAGCTTGGGATTCCAATCCAAAAGGTCATAGACCGTGGCTCCATAGAGCCGACTGATCTGAAACAGATTCTCTCCCTTGCGAACCACGTGCTCCCGCTGAATAGGATTCTTTGAGGCAATCGCATCGCCGGATCGTGCGCTTCTCAAAAATTGCAAAACCTGTTGGGGATAGATGGTGGCCTTCTTGGAAAGCCCATTCCAACGTTGCAGGTCTTCAACACTAACGCCTAGCTTTTGTCCGATGAGCGATAAATTATCGTCGCGGCGCACCGTATAGAAATCTTTGGCTCGACCCTTGGGAACGGAAATTCCGGGAAGATTCTTTTCCGCCGCGCGAATAACGCTGGAAGAAGCATGTGGTGTATAGGCAACGTCGGCTCGGGTGGGGATCACCAGGGATGCGCCTGCACGAAGTCTGCGCGCATTACGAATCCCGTTCTGGCGCATAATGGCATCCACGGTTGTACCGTAACCCTTGGCTATATCGTAGAGGGTTTCCCCGCGCTTGACCTTGTGGCGTGCAAAAGAGATTTGCTCTTCACGCGGAAGTGAACCCAGTGCATCGGCCAATCGCGTGGTCTTCCCACGCGGCACATGTATTGCGTACGCGCCATGATCGGGAGGAGTGCACCAACGCAAAAGGTGGGGGTTCATTTCTTTGAGCAAGCTCAGTTTGATGTTTCCCTTCTTGGACAGAAAAGTCATGTCCACGGCGCGATCCACTTGGAGATCTTCGTAACTGAAATCCTGATCGTATTGGGCGGGTCGAAATCCGTAAGCCTCCAAATCTCTTCCCACGATTGTTGCTGCCATCATCTTGGGAACGTAATCACGGGTTTGATTGGGAAGGCGAAGATCCCAGAAGTTACGACTTCCGGCGCGGCGCATAGAGGCCATAACGCGGAACTCACCCGAATTGTAACCGGCCATAGCCAGGTTCCAGTCTTGGAAGATGCCATAGAGGTGCGACAAGTATTGGGCGGCGGCATCGGTGGAGCGAACGAAGTCGCGTCTTTCATCCACCCAGTAATCGATGGTCAAGCCATAGCGACGGCCCGTGCCTCGAATGAATTGCCAAGGCCCCACGGCGCCCGCGCTGCTTTTCGCCTTGGGCTTGAACCCGCTCTCGATCATGGCGAGAAAATAGAGTTCGGGGGGCAGGTCATAGCGCGCCAGGGTTTCCTCGATGAGTGGGCGATAGGGAGCGCCACGATCGATCCAGGTTTGGAAGGTATTGCGACCAGGACCTTTGAAGTGGTTCAGCCAATATTCCACGCGCTCATTCTGGATGATCTCCATGGGCCTGCTCGGCAGCTCGGGAAGGCTGCCGTACCAGAGCGCGAGGAGAGAATCATCGGCCACTTCCAAGGGTGCGGCGAAACGCATGACTGCTTCTTCGTCGAGAATATCCTGCAGGAAGTCCATGCGGGATTGCAGACTGGACAGATAGAATTGGGTGAGTCCGTTGCCAAGACTGTCTTCACCAGCCATCTCGAGTCTTGCGGCTGTGGCATCGAGATGTTCCTGGGATTCGAGGAAGTCGCCGATGGAATAGTGGTACATGGCGCTGTCGTAGCTGCCCTGTAATTGCTGCAAACGAGGATTGAAGGCCAGGGCGCGATCCTGAAGAGACCAATCGCTGGAGATCGGGGGAAGAACTTCCACCTTCTCGTCCACAGGTGGTTCTTCGACCTGAACTGTCAAAGTTGTATCCAGCTGAGGAGGTGGATTCGTGACCTCCGTAGTCAGGATCTTATCTCCCTGCTGAGGAGCGCAGGCTCCAACTGTAAGCAGAGTGGCGATGAGCAGGACATAGAGATGTTTCTGGAAAGGCACGGGAACTCCTGGATAGGAATGTGCTTGAGGATATACAGCAGCGACACTCTAGGACAAAGCCGGAGCAACTGGCAATCAAGTTTTGAGCACTTGAAACGAGCCTAAGGGAATGAAAGGTGGTATAATAACTCGTGCGAACAAGGTTCCACTCGGCGGAGGGGATCCCAAAACCCCGGTCTTCGGACGAGCAACTCATGGATAGACTGCACAAGACCAGCCGGTATTTTCTCGAACACCTGGTTCCCAGGGACGCCCTGGATACCGCTCAGGAAGTTCGGCTGAAGGCCATCCTATCCGAGGATGACGACATGAATATGCGAGGCTTCGCCAGAGAACTGGCGGAAGCCCTGGCGGAGCGAGGTCTATTCAAGAGAGTTGACGATTACCAGTATCTCGATCCGAAAAGTGGAGCCCGCTTCCGATTTCCCACGGCTGCAGCCGCTTCTGTGGCCAATCCGCCCGAAGAATTGCCGAAAAATGATCCCATGTCCGGTCGCGCCCTTCTTCCACCGCAATCCGAGCAGTTGGAAGAAATCTATGACGAGGTGCTTTCGGCTATAAGGCTTGAGGAGAGAAGCCCAGGATCGGAATCCGGACTCGGCAGATTACTCGGCCTCCTGGATCGCTGGGTCAGCAATGTGGACTATCAGCTCTATTGCTTTCTCTCCGGGTCTGAAATCCCTGACCAGTTTGCCGATCAGATCCTGGTCATCGAACCGGCTACCCTCGATCTATCACATCCTTTTCGCCAGGTGATTCACCGCAAGGTAGCTCTCCAGCTACTTGCCGATGACCCGAGTTTTCTGAACTTCCCCAAGCGACCTCAGGGAGTGAAAAGCGGTGTGTATCTGCTGCCCCTCTTTTTGGACGGAAAACCCTGGGGTGTGCTCGATATACTGCTTCCCATAGATGAGGCCGACGAGAAGCTGGAGGGCAAACTTCAGCTTTTGGCCAGTGCCTTGTCGCACCAGATCTACAATCATCGCATTCTCTCAAAGGTGGTTTTCGTCGATTGGACCACCCAGGTTTACAATCGAACCTTTCTGGAAATTCAGTTACCCGTGGAAATCGAGAAGGCCCAGCGGAACAAAGAACATCTGGCACTGCTGGTGTTGGACCTTGATGACTTCAAAAAAGTTAACGATGAGTGGGGGCATGCCCAGGGTGATCAAGTTCTCCGCGAGTTTGCCCAGGTATTGAAAACGACCTTCCGCAAAGTCGATCAGATCTTCCGATTCGGTGGAGAAGAGTTCGTTGTATTATTGCCACGCCTCGACCGTAATCGTGCCATCCGAGCCGCCGAGCGTGTGGCCAAGGCCATTCGACTCAGCACCTTTCTTAAAGATGAAACGCCTTCGGGCATCAAACTGACGGCGAGCATCGGGGGTGCTATTTTCCCCGACATGGCCGCCAGTGATGCCCAGCTATTCCGCAAAGCTGACGAATCTTGTTATCGGGCCAAAGGCGAGGGCAAAGATCGCGTCGTATTCCCCGACGAGAAATAGTCTCCCTACCTCCTGTTTATTTTGCTCCGGAGAGTATCGGTGTTCCGATATCTAGCGGCAGGCTTATGCCTGGGGCTCATTCTGCGTCTAGGAGGGGAGCCCTTCATGCTTGCGGGTCTGCTACTAGCCCTGCCAGCGAAGCTTCTACCAGGCCGGCCTCGGTCTTTGGAATGGACCTTCATAATAATTGCGCTTCTTGTGGGCTTTTTGGCTGCGGGTCAAATCGACGCCAAGGGGATTAACGACGGGCGCATTCATGGCATCTGGCGCTTCACCTCCATGGTCAAGAATGGGATGTTCGCCGGTAGGTTGGCCGGTGGGGGCGACCTGATCATTCGTGGAGCAGGCCGGCACCTTCCGGTTCAGGGATCCGCCATGGAAGGCTCCGGCAGGATGCTTGAAAGTTCAGCCAACAGATCTCCTGAGTTTCGTCTCGATCAGTGGAGCTCCGAAAAATCTGAAAGCAGTATTGAGCGCCAGTCGCGCCTTGGGCGGCTTAGTGGAAGATCCCGGATTCTCTTTCCCCAAACCAGTGCTTACTCCCCAGAGCGCCGTCCACTGGCTCGTGCACTCTTGTTCGGTGATAAGCGGTCATTGCCCGGTACATTGCGCCGCAGTTTTCGGGACGCGGGCCTTGCCCATCTACTCGCCCTAAGTGGACTTCATGTGGGCCTCTTTCTCCTTTTGCTGAGGCGCAGCAGCATGCCCCTCTTGGGCCGCCCTTCACGGGCCGAATGGATACTCCTACCCTTGTTGCCTTTCCTTCCCGCATGGGGAGGAGGCGGCGCGTCCATCAATCGGGCCAGTTTTATGGCAGGTTATCTTCTCGTGGGGCGTAGACTGGGCGGCAGGCCCATGGGCGCGGAAGCCTTGGCATTTGCAGCTTGTGCTGAACTTGTATTAAGACCCGCATCTTTATTCGAGCCGGGATTTCAACTGAGCTATCTGGCCACAGCTGCACTCCTGGCCTTTCCGGGGAGGAAAGCCGCGATCGGCGCTTCAATAGTTAAGAAGTCACTTCACTATTTCCACGAAGGTATCTCTGTATCCACACTTTGCACGCTTGCCACGCTGCCGGTAATCCTGACCCGCTTTGATCGACTACCCCTGGGAGGACCCCTTTGGAACCTCCTGGCGGCACCCCTTACCGCAGCATCACTCTTCTCGGGATGGAGTATGCTCCCCTTTGGGCAGCTACCTGGATTCTGCATGATTCCGGACTTCTTCTTCGCCCGTCTCATAGACCTGGCCATTCTGGCCGGGTCCAAATGGCGTTTGCTGATGTCCGGCTTCGCGGCACCAGGCTGGACCTGGTTGGCCTGGGGCTGGGGAATGCGAGGCATTTTAAAGAACCGGAGAAAATCAGGCTGGATACTAGCCGCTCTCCCCGCCGCCATAGGCTGGATTCTGGGAAGTCGAGCTTTTCATTGGGGTCCGCCTTCATTCTGAGCGCAAAGAGTTGACAGGAACCACCGGCCTTTCTAGGATGCCCGCGTCGCCAAGTGCGTCTTCCCCAACAGCGCAGGTTTGCCATGCAGCGGATCGCCGTCTTCGCCTCCGGACGCGGCTCTAATTTTATTTCTCTCTTTTCGGCCTCCCAGGCCGGACGTTTTCCGGGGCACATCGTTCTCCTGGCAAGTGACAAGGCCGATGCTGGCGCCGTGGCCTTTGCTGCGGAAAATTGCATCGAGACCTTCGTATTGGATTCGAAAAAACCCAAAGGACGTCTCAGTCTCTCAGAAGAATCAGCCTTTCGTGACGCATGTCTTGCCGCCAAGGTGGATTGGATCTGTTTGGCGGGATTCATGCGCATTCTCAGGGGTCCATTACTGGAGGCTTTCCAAGGACGCATCCTGAACATCCATCCGGCCCTGCTACCTTCTTTCCCCGGCCTGGATTCACAAACGCAAGCCTTCGACTACGGCTCGAAGGTGGCCGGCTGCACGGTTCATTTTGTGGACGCAGGCGTGGATACCGGCCCCATCGTCGCTCAATGTGCCGTGACCGTATTGGACGAAGATAGTCCCCAAGAACTCGCCGCGAGAATCCTCGAGCAAGAGCATCAGATCTTTCCAGAGGCACTGGCCAGGCTCTTCAATGAAAATTGGAGCCGTCAGGGCCGCCGCATCGTTTTCGCAAAACGAAAGGAATCCCCATGACGCGAAGTACTCTTCTGCGCAGCGAAGACCTGGGCCTCAAGCCCGATTACTGCGGCAAGGTCCGCGACCTTTTTGACCTGGGCGACAAACTGCTCATCGTCGCCACAGACCGCATCAGTGCCTACGACCACATCATGCACGAAGCGGTCGAAGGCAAGGGCGAGATGCTCACACAGATCTCTGTTAAGTGGTTCAAGCTGTTGGAAGGTCTGGTGGCCCATCACCTGATCAGCGATGACTGGCAGGATTTCCCTGAGCCTTTCAATCGGCCGGAGCTGGGAAAACGCAGCATGCTCGTACACAAGACCGAGCGTTTCGACATCGAATGCGTCATCCGTGGATATCTCACGGGTTCGGGTCTTAAAGATTACAAGGCGAGCGGTAAGGTTTGCGGCATTGCCCTCCCCGAAGGACTTCGTGATGCCGACAAACTTCCCGAACCCATCTTCACGCCTGCGACCAAAGAAGATGAAGGCCACGACATGAATGTGGATCACGAAACTGCGGCAAGCATCGTGGGGGACAAGTGGTTCGAGCCCCTGGCCAATATCAGCCGTAGAATCTACGAGGCGGGAGAAGCTCATGCGCGCCAGCAGGGCATAATTATCGCCGATACGAAGTTCGAATTCGGAATCTACGACGGAAAGATCATGCTCATCGACGAAGTACTCACGCCTGATAGTTCCCGCTTCTGGGAGGCGGGTAGTCTAGTTCCCGGCAAGTCGCCCACCTCATTCGATAAGCAGATTCTCCGCAACTGGCTCGATGAGCAGGGCTGGGATCGTGAGAGTTCGCCGCCGCATCTTCCTCAGGATCTGCGTCAGCGAATCTACGCACGTTACGAAGAAATCCTCGTTAAACTGTTCCCGGGAAGTGTGGAGGCTTAATGAAGATCCGCAGGGCTCTACTCAGCGTCACTGACAAGTCTGAGTTGATCACTCTCGCCAAGTATCTTGTAGGCGAAGGCGTTGAACTCATTGCCAGCGGCGGTACGCGTAGTCATCTCGAAGAGGCCGGGATACCGGTTGTCGAGCTGGCTGCCTGGACGGGGAGTCCCGAGGCCTTGGGCGGACGAGTGAAAACACTCCATCCCAAGGTGTTTGGGGGAATCCTGGCCGATCCTGAACTGCACGGGGAAGATCTCGCAAATCTGGACTTCCCACTCATCGATCTTGTGGTCTGTAACCTCTATCGTTTCAAAGAGACTGCTTCCGACAGCTCACGTAGTATCGAGGACATCATCGAGGCAATCGATATCGGTGGACCCAGCCTGATTCGCGCCTCGGCCAAGAATCATCGTCGTGTGAGCATTCTTTGCAGGACGGAAGATTACGAAGGCTTTATTGAGGCATGCAGGGCAGGTAGCGGAGATCCTGGTGCGGATAAACGCAGGGAGTGGGCCTCCACGGCTTTCGCCCAAACCCGAGATTACGATCTGGCCATTGCCGATTGGATGGGTCGAGGTGGTGGGGAATTCGGTGAGGAATTGCAATCGCTCAGGTACGGCGAAAATCCGCATCAAAAAGGTTGGTTGCATGCATGGCGAGCCAAGGAGCTTCCCTTCCATCAGCATCAGGGTAAAGATCTATCCTATAACAATATCTTGGATCTCGGCGGCGCTCTTGATCTGATCATGGATCTGGAAGGTCCTGCGGCGGCTGTGATCAAGCACAGCAACCCTTGTGGTGTAGGTTTTGGAGAAGACAGCGCGCAGGCCCTGGAACGCGCTTGGTCCAGCGATCCTGTGAGTGCTTTTGGTTCAGTGATCGCACTGAGTCACAAGGTATGCGAGAGGACCGCAGAATTCCTGGCCGACAAATTCTTCGAGGTACTCGTTGCACCTGCCTTTGATGAGGCCGCCCTCGCTCGATTTTCGAAGAAAAAGAACCTGCGCGTGCTCTCACTGGAAGATCCAGGATCATGGCATGCCAAGGAGCGGCTCCGGAGTGTAGGGCCCATGTTGCTGCGTCAGGAGGAAGATCTTCACTTCACCCCTTCGGACGAATGGAAACTGGGTGCTGGATCGCAGCCCTCTCCTGAACTCATGCAGGAACTTGAGCGGGCTTGGCGTGTGGTGAAACACGTGAAGAGCAACGCCATATTGCTATGGAGCGGCGACAAGCTTCTGGCCGCCGGTGCGGGACAAATGAGCCGCGTGGATTCCTGCAAGATCGCGGTGTCCAAGGCTCGTGAGCATGGACACGAAATCCAGGGTTCCCTGGCCGCATCCGATGCCTTTTTCCCCTTCGCCGACGGCATAGAAATATTGGCTAAGGCAGGAGTGAAGTGGGTCGTTCAGCCCGGTGGCTCCATTCGGGACGAGGAAGTTCTAGCCCGAGCGGATGAACTCGGTATCACGGTGATGCTAACCGGTCGCCGTCACTTTCGACATTAGAAACAAGGATAACTATGAGTCACGAAGCCCAGTCCATTGTCGTTCTCGACTACGGTAGCCAGTACACACAGCTCATTGCCCGGCGCATTCGTGAACTCGAAGTATTCAGTGTCATCCTGCCCTTCGATGCTAGCGAAGAAGATATACGCGCGGAAAACCCGGTGGGAATCATCCTCTCGGGCGGACCTTCCAGCGTCTACGAAGAGGGTGCACCGGAGCTGAACGAAGCTGCAGTCAAACTAGGTGTACCGATTCTTGGTATTTGCTATGGAATGCATCTACTCGGAAGAGAACTCGGTGCGCCTATCGAGAAAACCTCGCTGCGAGAATATGGTTTGGCCAATGTGGATTGCGACACCGACAGTCCTCTCTTCAAAGGCTTAGATTCCGGTCAATCGGTATGGATGAGCCACGGCGACTCCATGCATGACCTGCCCGAGGGGCTCAGGTCCATTGCTCATAGCGAAGGCAGTCCGGTCTGCGGTTTCGAAAGCCGCGAGCGGAATATCTACGCACTGCAGTTTCATCCGGAAGTGCATCACAGCGAACATGGCAATAGTATGCTTCGCAATTTCGTTTTCGATATCTGCATGGCCGACCATCTTTGGACGCGTGAGCACTTCATCGATCTCACGGTGGATAGCATCCGCAAGCAGGTCGGTGAGGGTCGAGTGCTATGTGCCGTGAGCGGTGGTGTGGATTCCACCGTGGTGGCCGCCTTGATCGATCGTGCCCTGGGCGAGCAGGTCGAATGCGTTTTCGTGAACAATGGACTTCTACGAAAAGACGAACCTGCCGAGGTGGAAGCTCTTTTCCGTGACTATTTCAAAGTGCGTTTCCACCATGTCGATGCTTCCCAGCGCTTCATCAAAAATCTGGCTGGTGTGCGAGATCCTGAAAAGAAAAGGAAGATCATCGGCGAGACCTTCATCCGCGTCTTCGAGGAAACGGCTCGTGATCTTGGCGAACTTGACTACTTGGCGCAGGGAACCCTTTACCCCGACGTTATCGAATCGCTTTCAGTGAAGGGTCCCAGCGCCACGATTAAAAGCCATCACAATGTGGGCGGCCTTCCCGAGGATATGAAGTTTGAACTGGTGGAGCCGCTGCGAGAACTCTTCAAGGATGAGGTCCGCGAAGTGGGCAAGGCCCTGGGCCTTCCCGAACATTTCGTGCAAAGACATCCATTCCCGGGTCCAGGCTTAGGGGTTCGCATTTTAGGTGAAGTCACGGCCGAGCGCGTGAAGGTGCTCCAGGAAGCCGATGCCATTTTTATCGGCGAACTTCACGCCAGCGGTTGGTATGAGAAATCTTGGCAGGCTTTGGCCGTTCTGCTTCCCGTGCAATCGGTGGGGGTCATGGGCGATCAGCGCACCTATGAAGATGTGGTGGCCCTGCGCGCCGTGAATTCCACCGACGGAATGACCGCAGATTGGACGCGCCTGCCCGCTGATCTCCTTGAGCGCGTGAGCAATCGTATCATCGGTACCGTGCGCGGCATCAATCGCGTGGTCTATGACGTCAGCTCCAAGCCACCTGCCACTATTGAGTGGGAGTAAGGTGTTGGGCCGGCTACTTCCGATATTTCTGCTCCTGGCCCTCACCGCCCAGGCGCGGGAAACCACCTATGTCTACCCGCCGGGAAGCCACACCCTGGGTTTTGATCGAATCGGTGATTGGGAGATCAAATTATTCCTGGGTTTCACCGCCAGCTACGACAACCCTCAGGGTTTGACCGCAGTCAAACTCAAGAGCCAGGATGATCCCGACGACAAGAAGGACGATGTTTGGCTCACGCTTTTCGGCGTGAACTCAGACAAGGGAGAGATCGTCTACAATCCCTCGCGATTTGAAGTGAGTACCTTCGGAAAACGCGGGAGTGGAAAAAACCGTTTTCAAAATCCATTAGGTATTGCCGCCAATGTTGACGGGCATGTGGCCGTGGCCGACGCGGGCAATCGCCGAGTGGTCTTCCTGCATATGAATGGCGCAGGATTGAAATGGGCGAACACGGTCGATAAGGTGGGAAACGGAATTCTTCCCACCGATCTCGATTGGGGCGGCGGGCAGTTTTGGGCCACGGATTACGCCGGCAATCGAATCCTCCGTTTTGGACCCCAGGGTGAAGATCCTGAACACTGGCCCCTTCAAGTTGAGGATCTGGAAAATCCCCGAGGCATCACCTTGATCGTGCCAGGTGACAAATGGAGCCGTAGTGGGCGATTCGGCTTGCTTGTGGTGGACAGGAACGGAAAACGAATCAATCTCTTCGACGAGCACGGATCCCTTCAGGCCCGCCGGGATGTGAAAGACCTCTTGGGGCAGGACGGGAAGTTCATTTATCCTGTGAGCGATCTCTACGGTAATTTCATCATGGCCGATTCTCTCAGTGGAAAACTGGTAAAGCTCGACAAGATACTTCGCACACTTGCGGTTATGGATACCCTAGATGATGATCCCGTTCCACTGAAGCATCCGCGTGGATTGGCTCTCTGGCGACGCTATGGTCAGCTCTTCGTGGTCGAGGAAAAGGGGGGCGCCTATCTCTGGACAGGCACCGACATTTCCAAGCCTCGTGTAGATTGGCAAGAACACCGAAGTGGTGAATCAGCGCTTATGCTACAGTTCTTCCTCAGCGAGGCGAGTCTGATAACTTTGCATTCGATGATCGATGGTCAAGAAGTGGAACTTCGCAGTGAACGACGCAGAGGAAACGGCAGGGTGAGACAGTGGATACTCGATGATCAAAGGATCAAAGGTGCCAGCGAAATCATCATTCGCGCCCGCCCCACTTATTCGGCCAAGAAGACCCTGGTCGTCGAGGAGAGATTGAAGATTCCAGAGGGAGGCCCGTGAAGTACGGAGAGTTCTTTCGTAAGGGAGTGCACGGTAGCGCCATTATCATTCCTCTGGGCGTTTGGTTTCTGGATCCTATCATCTGGCGACCGCTTCTCTACGTCGGAGCGGCTCTCATGCTGGTCATCGATCTCATTCGTCTAGGCGACCCACGCATCAAGGAATACGTGCGCCTCATGATCGGTCCGGCTCTCAGACGACATGAAGACAAGGAACTCACCGGCGCATCCTACATGGCCATCGCCTGTCTCATTGTGGCCGAGCTCTTTCCCTTGGACGTGGCAGTGGCGTCCATGGGTTATCTCATCGTGGGGGACGGTGTGGCAGGCCTGGTGGGAAAGACCTGGGGAAGGCACAAGTTTGCATTCGGGAAGAGTTGGGAAGGCACCGCCAGTTGCTTCCTGGCTAACTTGGTGGTGGGGCTTCTGATTTTTCGAAGGCCGGAGCCGGCTCTACTGGGTGCATTTTTGGGCACCGTGGTGGAGCTTCTGCCCATGCCCCTGGACGACAATCTTGCCATTCCGCTCCTGGCGGGTGGCATTCTTTGGGCGGCCATCGCTGTTTAATCGAAACATGCCCTTCAGCAGCTCGAATTGACAGCCCAGGCTCGCCCCTCTATTTTAGGCCTGCTTAAGTCCAAGACAAATCAGCGATTAATCGGGAGTGCTCATGCCCTTTGATTTCCTCAAGAAAGTCTTCGGCACACAGATGGAGCGGGAACAGAAGAAATTCCTGCCTCTCGTGGAGCGGATCAACGAGCATATCGCCACTTATGGCGAGGTGGATCTGCCTAGCAAAACCCAGGAATTCAAGGATCGCCTGACTCATGGCGAGACTCTCGACGACATCCTGCCCGAGGCCTTCGCTCTGGTGAAAGAAGCTTGCCGTCGCGCTACAGGAACCAGTTGGGAAGTCATGGGCCATGAACAGGCCTGGGAAATGGTGCCCTATGACGTGCAGCTCATCGGTGGCATGGCCCTGCATCACGGGAATATTGCGGAAATGGCAACGGGTGAGGGGAAGACCCTGGTGGCCACACTGCCGCTCTATCTCAACGCCCTCGAAGGCAAGGGCGCCCATTTGGTCACCGTGAACGACTATCTGGCCGAGCGAGATTCAAAATGGATGGGACGCATCTATGAAGATCTCGGACTCACGGTGGGCGTGATCCTTTCGGGTCTGGATCCCAGCCAACGCCGCGAAGCCTATCTCTGTGACATCACCTACGGCACCAATTCCGAATTCGGCTTCGATTATCTCCGGGACAACATGGCGGGCTCCGCCGATCAGCGCGTTCAACGAGGATTCCACTACGCCATCGTCGATGAAGTGGACAGCGTCCTCGTCGATGAAGCTCGCACGCCTTTGATCATTTCGGGACCTGTGGCCCAGTCCAGTTCGGACGAGAAGTTCTTCGAGCTTAAACCTATGGTGGAAAGCCTGTTCAAGCGTCAGCAGCGATTGATCAATGATCTGACCGCCCAGGCTGAGAAGCTGATCAAGAACGAAGCACGAGACGACAAGGAAGAATGGCAGTTGGGAACCCTGCTTCTGCAGATCCGCCATGGCGCGCCACGCAACAAACGCTTCTTGCGTCTCATGCAGGAGTCGGGCACGTCCCAGCTAATCAGCCAGGTCGAGAACGCGAACATGCGCGACAAGAGCATGACCGAGTTGGACGCGGTGCTCTTCTTCACCCTGGATGAGAAGGGACACAGCATCGAGCTTACCGAGAAGGGGCTCGACTCACTCAGCGAGAAAGATCGTCAGCTCTTCGTTTTGCCCGATCTTTCCGTCAAGCTTGGAAACATCGATGAGGACTCCTCCCTCGACGCCAAAAGCCGTGCCATCGCCCGCGAAGAGGCTCATCGCGAGTTCGCCGAACGCAGCGATCTCATCCATATCATGAACCAGCTCATGAAGGCCTACAGCCTTTTCGAGAAAGACGTGGAGTACGTGGTGCAGGACGCCCGCGTGCAGATCGTCGATGAATTCACCGGGCGCGTGCTTCACGGCCGGCGTTACTCCGACGGCCTGCATCAAGCCATCGAAGCCAAGGAAAATGTTCGCATCGAGGGCCAGACCCAGACCTATGCCACGGTGACGCTTCAGAACTTCTTCCGTATGTACGAGAAGCTTTCGGGCATGACGGGTACGGCCATCACCGAGGAAGGCGAATTCTTCGAGATCTACAAGCTGCAGGTCATGGTCATTCCCACCAACCGGGATATCGTTCGCGATGACGCGGATGATCGTATCTATCGCACCAGGCGGGAAAAGGTGGCGGCCATTGTTGAGGAGATCCAGCGCCTCCATCGTATGAAGCTGCCGATTCTTGTGGGTACGGTTTCCGTGGAATTCAGCGAGACTCTCAGTCGCATTCTCTCCCGGCAGAACATCGTTCACAATGTGCTGAACGCCAAGCAGCACAAACGCGAGGCTGAAGTGGTCATGAATGCGGGGCAGCCCGGCGCGGTGACAATTGCCACGAACATGGCTGGTCGAGGCACTGACATCAAACTTCATCCCGGAGTGGTGGATGGATCGGCCCTGCTGTTCGGCAGTGAGGATTCCGGTGAACGTGGACTTCAGATTGTAGGCACGGAGCGCCATGAAAGTCGCCGTATCGATCGCCAGCTTCGCGGCCGTTCAGGTCGACAGGGCGATCCCGGCCGCACGCTTTTCTTCCTGAGTCTGGAAGATACTCTCATGCGCCTGTTCAGTGGCGATCGCATCGGCAAAGTGATGGACCGCATGGGCGTGGAAGAAGGCGAAGTCATTACCCATCCCATGGTGACCAAGGCCATCGAGCGGGCCCAGGTAAAGGTGGAAGCCCACAACTTCGACATGCGAAAACACCTGCTCAAGTACGACGATGTTATGAACATGCAGCGTGAAGTGGTCTACGACCGCCGAGGCTACTACCTGGAAGCCGAGAACCTTTCGGAAGAGGCCGAGGAAAAGGTGGATCAGGTAGTGAACGACATGGTGGATGCCCGAATCCAGGATGGTGACATCCCTGAGAATTGGGCTGCCCAGGAACTCTTCCTGGAGTTGGAAGGGGTTTTCCTGGCCGACTTCACGGTGGACGAGAGCGAGTATTTGAGTTGGGACAAGGATCTTCTTCGCAACACCATGCAGGAGCGAGCTCGAGCCCGCCTTGTGGGGAAGGCGGACACCCTGCCGGGCGAAGTCTACCAGCAGGTTCTGCGCTATGCCCTGCTTCGCAGTTTGGATGAGGGTTGGAAGGAACACCTGCTTGAGCTAGATAATCTCAAAAGCGGCATCGGTCTGCGTGCATACGCCCAGAAGGATCCTCTGGTGGAATTCAAGTCCGAAGCATTCTCCCTATTCGAGGAACTCATGCTACAGGTGGATCGTGATGCTCTGAACATGCTCTTCCATATGGAAGTGGCGGTTCAGAAACCTGCGGCCTACGAGGGGGAGGATCTGAGCAAGGTTCAGACGCAGCATGATGACTCTGGCGGCTTCACAAAGATTCCAGAGTCGGAAACTACGACCGGGCAGGGCAGCCCGCCCGCAGCCACGGCCATCAGTGCCACGGGTGCCAGGCCGAACCAGGCTAAGTCCCAGCCGGTCAAGGCGGAAGAGAAGGTGGGACGCAACGATCCTTGCCCCTGCGGCAGCGGGAAGAAGTACAAGAAGTGCCACGGCGCCAACATTGAGTGACTTGCATTTGCACGGGTAGGCTGCTAGCTTGCCCGTCCGCCGCCGAAAGGAAACCGGTCCCCATGCACAAGCGACTGCTGGAAATCGTGCTCTACATCCTGGATCGTTCCGACGAAGATATCATCGACGGAGATAATGGAGCGGAGTCTCTCCAGGATCTTCTCGCCGATGCGGGTTTCGACCGTGAGGACATCGTTCGCGCTTTGCGCTACACCCTGAACCGCCAAAAAGGCGAATCGGGTGAGACGGAAATCATGAAAGACCTGGATGTGAGTTCCGCGACTCTCAGCCGCGAGGCCTGGGATTATCTGGAGCGTCTGCGCCAGTTCGGGCTCATTTCAGACGAGGAGAGCGGAGAGGTTCTCCACCGCGCCGCCGACCTTCCCGGTGACGACGTGGATCTTGACTCCATTCGTTTCCTGGCGGCATCGATCATTTTCGACCGGGACGCCTGGGATTTCAGCGTCACCGACGGTATTCGCATACACTAAGAGGATAGCCTGCATGGCCAAGACCCTTCTCATTGTCGAGAGTCCCACAAAATCAAAGACCTTCCAGAAGTATCTGGGGGCGGGCTTCAAGGTGCTCGCCAGCAAGGGTCATGTGATGGACCTGCCCAAAAGCAAGCTGGGAATCGACTTGGAAAACGAGTTCGAACCTCAGTACGTAACGATCAAGGGCAAAGGCGCCTTGCTCAAGCAACTCAAAGCCGAGGCGAAAAAGGCCGATCGCATCCTCCTGGCAACGGACCCTGATCGTGAAGGTGAGGCCATTGCCTGGCATTTGAAGCGGCATCTCGAAGAGTCCCAGCCCAATGTTCAGCGCATCATGCTCAACGAGATCACCGAAAGCGCTATCGCCGAGGCCGTGGAGAACCCCGGCGTCGTGGACAGCAACAAGGTGGAGGCTCAGCAGGCCCGCCGCGTTCTGGACCGCCTTGTGGGCTATCAGATCAGTCCCGTGCTCTGGAAAGTCTTCTATTATGGACTCAGCGCCGGGCGCGTCCAGAGCGTGGCACTTCGCCTCATCGTGGAGCGGGAGCGGGAGCGTAAAGCCTTCAATCCTGTGGAATACTGGTCTCTGGCTGCCGAGTTGAGCACTGAGCGGGGCGAGCAGATCGAAAGCAAGCTCACGCAGTGGGATGGTGCCAAGGCCGAGATCCCCGATGAGAAGTCCATGAAGGTCATTCTCGATGGGATCAAGGGCAAGGACTACCTCGTCGACAAGGTCGAGAGGAAGGAACGCAAACGCAGTCCCGAACCTCCGCACATCACAAGTACATTGCAGCGCGAGGCCAGCAGCCGCCTGGGATACAACGCGCGGCGTACCATGGTGATCGCGCAGCAGTTGTACGAAGGCTTGGATCTCGGCGAAGAGGGCAGTGCGGGTCTGATCACCTACATGCGTACCGACTCGACCCGGGTGGCCGATTCCGCGCGGGAAGAGCATCGTGAATTCGTCTTGGCCACTTACGGCAAAGAGTATATGCCGGCAAAGGATCGCTTTTTCAAAAGCAAGAAGGGCGCGCAGGATGCGCATGAAGCAATCCGGCCAACTTCGGTAACGCACACACCTGAAGCGATCAAGAAGTATCTCACCAAGGATCAATTGGCGGTTTACACGCTCATCTGGCAGCGCTTCACGGCTTCGCTCATGGCCGAAGCACGGTTCGAAGCCACCGGTGTTAATATCCGAGTGGACAAAGCGCTCTTCCGTGCCACGGGCAATCGTCTTGTCTTCGATGGTTTCCGCAGAACACGTCCCAATGGTGACACTGAGAAGCTGCTGCCCGAGATCAACGAGGGCGAAATACTCAAGTTGGAGAAGCTCGACCCCAAGCAACATTTCACCGAGCCGCCGCCACGATATTCCGAAGCCACCCTTATCAAGGAATTGGAAGAAAAGGGCATCGGACGTCCGAGCACCTACGCGACCATTGTAAGCACCATCCAAAGTCGCGATTATCTGGAGCTCGACGAAAACAAGCGCTTCTTCCCCACGGAACTCGGCGACTTTGTTTGGACCTTCCTCGAGAGAGGATTCCCTTCATTGTTCGAGGTGGGCTTCACGGCAGGCATGGAAGAAGAGTTGGACAAGGTGGAAGAGGGCAAGGAGCCCTGGAGACAGGTGGTCGAGCACCTCTACACACCCATGCGTGAGGCCATCGATGCTGTGGAATCGAAGGTCGAAGAACTTCGCGAAAGCCTGCGTGAAGTCACGGAAATCGAATGTGAAAAGTGCGGATCGCCCATGGTTAAAACCTGGGGGCGGAATGGACGATTCCTGGCGTGCAGCAAGTGGCCCGATTGCAAGTTCTCACGGCCGGTGGAAGATCCCACACCCGCGGGCGATCAGAAATGTCCCGAGTGCGGATCGGGCATGGTCAATCGCACAGGTCGCTACGGTCGTTTTGCCGCCTGCGAGCGATACCCCGATTGCAAGGGCACCTCGCCGCTTGAAATCGGGGTGCCCTGTCCCAAGGAAGAATGCAAGGACGGGCAGATTGTGGAGAAACGCAGTAAGGCCGGTCGCACCTTCTACGGTTGCAACAAGTATCCCGATTGCGAGTTCGCCAGTTGGAACAAGCCGGTTGCGGAACCCTGTCCCGATTGCGAAAGCATGGTGGTGGAGAAGGCCAGCAAGGCCAAGGGCAACTACCGTCAATGTACGGTTTGCAAACTGGAGATTCCCTACTAGTGGACAAGAGTTTTGATGTTGTAGTCATCGGAGGCGGTCTTGCGGGAAGCGAGGCCGCTCTTTTTCTGGCCGACCATGGGGTCAAGGTCAAACTTATTGAGCAAAAACCTGTGGCCAAGTCACCGGCTCATCGCCTGGAAGGATTGGCCGAGCTGGTCTGCAGCAATTCCTTGAAATCTGTTCTCCTGGATTCTGCTTCGGGCTTGTTCAAGGCCGAACTCAGGAAACTTGGTTCTCGTCTGTTGCCCCTGGCCGAAAAATCGGAACTTCCAGCCGGCGGCGCCTTGGCCGTGGACCCTTCTGAATTCTCCCAAAAAGTCACCGAAGCGGTTGAAGCCCACACCAACATCGAGTTGGAGCGGGTGGAATCCATGAAGTTACCCCCAAATGTACCAAGCATCGTGGCCACGGGCCCCCTTACGGGTGATGGGCTGAGCCGATCAATCGAAGAGCATTTTGGAAGCGGGCGATTGAGTTTTTACGATGCCATCGCACCAACGGTCACACGGGAGTCCCTGGATGAGACGAAGCTCTATCAGGCCAGTCGATACGGCAAGGGTGAGGCGGACTACCTAAACGCGTCCATGGAAAAGGATATCTACGATGCTTTCGTGAAAGCGCTTGCCGAAGCGGAAGCCCATCCTTCTCATGATTTTGAAAAGGACGTGCCCTACTTCGAATCTTGTTTACCCGTGGAAGTCATCGCAGCACGTGGCCCCGAAACCTTGCGACACGGCACCCTGCGGCCTGTGGGCTTGGATGATCCGGCCACGGGTAGGTGGCCCTGGGCTGTTCTTCAACTGAGAGCCGAAAACCGGGAAGGGACTCTCTGGGGGCTCGTTGGTTGTCAAACCAAGCTGAAAGTGGGCGACCAGAAACGGATTTTCCAGATGGTGCCTGCCTTGGCCCGTGCGGAGTTCGTGCGATATGGCGCCATGCATCGTAACTTCTTCCTGGATTATCCCTCGACCCTCAACCGTTTTCAGGAAAGCCTGAAGGGCGAGGGTCTCTACTTCGCCGGACAGATGACCGGGGTTGAAGGTTACGTGGAATCCATGGGCAGTGGACTTCTGGCGGCCCGGCACATCCTGGACAGAATATCGGGACGCGAGCCCGCCATTCCTCCCCACACCACGCTTACGGGTGCCATCATCAGGTTTCTGGAGGGGCAGACTCCCGGCAAGAGCCAACCCATGAATGTGAATTTCGGATTGTTACCTCCCCTGGACGAGAGGGTTCGCGACAAGAAGAAGCGCAAGTCCATGCTCGCCGAACGCAGCCTGGAAGCCCTTGATAATTGGCTCGAAACACGAGAAATATAACTCGAGTTTGCCAAACATCCGGGTGATGGATGCCTCTCGCTAAGCTTGCGCCTTAGACATCCCTCTGATACCTTCCACGGCGTGAGAGATACTCTCAAAGCATTTGAAGATTACCTGTCTGTGGAGCGAGCCTATTCGCCCCATACTGTGTCGGCCTATATGCGGGACTTACGAGGTTTTCTAGATTTCCTCGGAGATCCGGACAAAGTCGAGGCCTTGGACGTGGAGCGTGCCCTGCTTCGTAGGTATCTGGCGGGACTCCGCCGAGGAACGGTGACGAAGGCTCCCTTGGGCGATCGGACCATTGCCCGGAAACTCTCTTCACTTCGAACCTTTTACCGATTCTTGAATCGAAGTGAGCGGCTCGAGGCGAATCCGGTGGCGCTCTTGGATGCACCCAAGCTCGCCAAACGTCTCCCCGTTTTCGCAGAAGAGGGATGGGTCCATCGCATGATGGCCCTGCCGGATACCAATGAACCCAAAGGCCTGCGCGATCGATGTATCTTGGAATTGCTCTATGGCACAGGAATACGTCTCAGTGAACTGGTGCGCCTCAGGCGCGACAGTTTGGATCTATCCCAGGGAATCCTGTCAGTCATGGGTAAGGGGGCCAAAGAGCGTCTTGTGCCTGTGCAGGGCGAGGCTCAGAGGTGGCTGAAACGTTGGCTGGGTGATCTGGGTCCGGGACTTGATACTGATCCTCTGTTTCCCGGGCGCAGCGGAGCGCTCAGCCCGAGAACGGTTCAGCGCAGCGTGAGTAAATATCTGGGAATGGTGGCTTCCCTGGAGCGGGTGAGCCCGCATGTGCTTCGGCACAGTTTCGCCACCCATTTGTTGGATCGGGGCGCGGATCTGCGCTCAATTCAGGAACTTCTGGGGCATTCGAGTTTGACGAGTACCCAGGTTTACACGCATATGACCACAAAGAAGCTCAAAGACGTGCATCGTAAGGCGCACCCCAGAGGGTAGAAGGAGAGACCCATGGCTTTGCCCAAGGACTTTATTTCCATCGCGGATTGGAATAGTGACGATCTGGTTCGCATTCTCGAACTGGCCATGGACCAGAAGCGTCGGCTCAAGAAAGGTGAGAATCTTCGGGGCGAGAAACCAGGCAAGGTCCTGGCGGTGCTTTTTCACAAACCCAGCCTTCGCACACGCGTGAGCTTCGAAGTGGCCATCACTCAGTTGGGCGGTTCAAGCCTTTACATCACGGACAAGGAAATTGGTCTGGGCAGTCGCGAGGCACCTCAGGATGTGGCCCGGGTGCTTGAGCGCTATGTAGACGGCATCATGATTCGCACCTTCGCCCACGACGACGCCTTGGCGCTGGCTCGCAATGCCAATAGCATTCCAGTGATCAACGGCCTGACGGATCTTCTGCATCCCTGCCAGGTCATGGCCGATCTCCAGACGATCTGGGAACACAAGGGCGGCATCGAGGATCAGCGCATCGTCTATCTCGGCGACGGGAACAACATGGCCAACAGCTGGATCAATGCGGCTGCTCGCTTCCCCTTCGAACTGGTCATTTGTAATCCCTCGGGATACGAACCTGACCCCTCCATGCTGAAAAACGCGCGGAAGATCAATCCCAAACTGCGATATGAAAACATCAACGATCCTGCCCAGGCCGTAGAGGGCGCCGATGTGCTCTATACCGACGTTTGGGCCAGCATGGGACAGGAAGACGAGGCGGCGGCGCGCAAGGAAATCTTCAAGCCATACCAGGTGACCCAATCTCTTCTGGAAAAGACGGGCAAGAAGGACAGCATCGTACTTCACTGTCTACCTGCCCATCGTGGCGATGAAATTACCGACGAGGTCATTGATGGTCCTCAGTCGGTGGTATTCGATGAAGCCGAGAATAGGATGCACGCACAGCGCGCCATTCTCACGCTGGTGATGTAAATGCGTTCACTTCGGTCGGCAATTATTCTGGCTGGGGCGGCGATCATCGCCGCATGTGCACAGATGGAAGCACCACCGGGGGGACCCGCCGATGAAACGCCCGCGGAATTCGTGGGCGCCATGCCTCCCGAAGGCACTTTAAACACTGGGCCGCTTGACACCTTGCAGTTGATTTTTAGTGAGGCCGTGGACCGGCCTTCGGTTCTGAAGGCTCTCCGAAGCGAGCCACCCAGGCTTCTACGCCGCGCACGGTGGTCGGGAGACACGCTGGTCACTCTGGAATTCTGGGATCCCTTCCCCGCCGACAGCAGCATCTGTCTTTTCCTAGAACCCGGATGGATGGATCGACATGGTGTGATTCAACAGGACTGGCAGATCCTGGACTTCAGTACGGGTTCCAGACTCTTGCGCGGATGGGTGGGGGGGAATGTTGAATTCAAGCGCAGGCCTTCGGAAAATCTTCACATCTTTCTGGAAGATCCCGAGGGTGCCTGGCAGCGCTCAATACGACCGGATCGCCAGGGAAAGTTCACCTTCCGGCATCTCCCCGTTGAATCCAAATTGATCAGGCTCTGGGCCTTCGAAGATGTGGATGGCGACAGCCTCTTTGATCCAGTTCAGGATTTTGCGGACACCCTGTCCGACAGCTTGATATTGAACGATGAGCTTCCACGCATGTTGAGTGTCGCCCTCAACGTTATCGATCCGGATGAGCCCGGGAAAATCAAGAGCGGCTTTACCACCACAGACAGTTTGCCGGGTCTCTTCGTGATTAGACTTCTGACAGATTCCCTTCGCGTCGAAGGCGATTCCATTCCACCGGGACATTTTCCCAGCGAGTGGAGCGACAGCCTGCGCGATCTCTTGGTCGGAAGCTGGGACGGACCCGAACTGCTCCGAAAACGTGAAGGCGAATTCACGGTTACAAGTGTGCCTCCTGGTCCTTGGGCACTGTTTATTCACCGCGAAACGGGGGATGATTCCATTTGGGATCCCCTTAGCGAAGCGTCCTACCTGGAGCCGGGACCAATCTGGGTTCTGCCGGGAGAAGAGATTCCGCTGCGCGAGTTCATGTTTCCCGAGGAAGTGGACAGTGCCGCTCTGGGCAATGCTCCTGATGAGTCAGCACCATGAAAACCTGGATCGAAGATCTCTATAAGCTCAAGGACACTTTCCGCGAGGGATGGAGACGCATAGGCATCGATAGGCCCGAATCGGTGACCGACCACAGTTACGCCGTCGCCTTGATTGCCTGGCGGCTGGCCCGCGAGAATGGCCTGGACGAACGGCGAGTTCTACTCATGGCCCTGCTTCACGACTTCCATGAAGCCCGTCTGGGGGACATTCCCAGCCCCGACAAGCGACAAATAGGTATGGAAACAGTGCTGCAAGCAGAGCGGGAAACCGAAGCGGCTCAATGGATCGGCGACGATGACATTCTTGATCTGCTCGATGAGTTGCGGGAAAAGGAAAGTGATGAAGCGCGTCTGGTAGAAGCCGTGGACGGCCTGGAATTGCTTCTCCAGGCGCGTAGATATGTGGATCAGGGCCATCCCGCCGCGAAAGAATTCATTGCCTCGGTGATGGATTCACCTGCGGCACATCATCCTTCCATTGAGAAACTACTTCGAGAGTTATAGGCATGAAAAATCCTCCCCCCGAAGGGGGAGGCAGTTTCCATTTGCCTGACGAGGTCTCTAGGCCAGAGCGCGCTGATGCGCGTAGAGGCGGCTCTTGAGACGGTCGGCCTTCTGCTTCTTGATGATGCCCTTCTTGGCCATCTTATCCAGCAGAGAAATTATTTCCGGCAGCTTGGCGGCCGAGGCGTCCTTGTCAGTGGTCGTGCGGAAATCGCGCAGCTGGTGACGCATGTGACTGCGCTCGGCGCGGTTAGCCAGGTTGGCCTTACGACTCGTGATCAGACGCTTCTTGCAAGACTTGTGATGAGGCATTCCTCTTCCACTCCATGTTTTTGGTCTGGGCGAAAGGGCAAGCTAGCAAGGCCCATGGGCACTGTCAAGGGGGAAACCCCTTGTCTCCACGACATTTCCCCACTATGGTGCCCCTCGGGGGATAAATGGAAATCCGCGAGGAACTAAAAAGCAAGCTGGATGGACTGCCCCGTTCCCCCGGGGTTTATCTGTTCAAGGATGGATCGGGTAAGGTCATCTACGTGGGAAAGGCCAAGAGCCTGCGAAACCGGGTGCGCTCCTACTTCTTGGATTCTCGGGTCCCGGATCCCAAAACAGAGTTGCTCGTCCGTAAAGCCGCCGATCTGGACTATCTGGTGCTGGGCAGCGAGATGGAAGCCCTTGTGGCCGAGAACAATTTCATCAAGGAATACTCGCCCCGTTACAACATCCGCCTCAAGGACGACAAGAGCTATCCCTACCTGCGGGTCACATTGGAGGAGGACTTACCTCGGGTCTTTCCCACTCGCCACCGGACCGACAGCGGCAGCCTGTATCTTGGTCCTTACACGGATGTGGGGGCATTGAGGCAGACCCTCCGTGTGCTGAAAATGCTTTTCCCACTTCGCGATTGCCCGGGCGATGTGACCTATCGATCTTTGGAGCGGGAGTGTCTCTATTACCACATTGATCGATGCAAGGCGCCCTGCACGGGCCGTCAAACTGTGGAGGAATACCGGGCCGACCTGGACCGTGTTCTTCTTTTCCTCACGGGTAAGACCGATCAATTGAGCCAGCGTTTGGAAAAGGACATGTCCATCCTCTCCGAAGAGTTGCGCTTCGAAGAAGCAGCTCGCCTTCGGGATCAGATAAGCTCCCTGGAACGATTGAGTCATCGTCATCGAACCCAGGTCTATGGGGGTGGCGATCGAGACACCCTGGCCCTTGCCCGGGATCGAGAGGATTGCTGCGCGGTGGTGCTTCGATTTCGAGGTGGAAAGCTGCTGGCCACGGAGACTTTTCATTTCAAGGGCGCGCTTGCCGAGTCCGATGCAGCCGTCTTAGCAGCCTTCTTCCAACAGTACTATCATCGTGTTGATTTGCTGCCTCCGGAAGTGCTTCTGCCCCTGGACCTAGATTCCTCCAAACTGTTTGCTCAATGGCTCAGCGAGAAGCGCGGGTCCAATGTTCTACTGCGTCGCCCTCAACGCGGCCTGGGTAGGGAACTCGTCTCCCTGGCTCTGGATAATGCCCGCAGCAAATTGGATGAGATCCTCGCAGCCGAGTCAGGGAAAAGTCCCGGCTTGCCACCCGAGATCTTCGAATTGAGAGAGCAGTTGAACCTCGAAGCACTTCCGCGTGTGATAGAAGGCATCGACATTTCCAATACAGGCGATTCCGAGGTCGTGGCCTCTCTGGTGAGTTTCCATGACGGCCAGTCGCGAAAGGGTCAGTATCGCAAATACAAGATCAAATCCGTGGAAGGCCAGGACGACGTGGCATCCATCTATGAAGCGGTTCATCGGCGATTCAAACGTCTCCAAGGTGAAAAGAAACGCTTCCCCGATCTTCTGCTCATCGACGGCGGGAAGGGGCAACTCGGTGCCGCGGAACAGGCGCTTCATGGTCTTGGCATCAAAGGGCAGCCACTCATTTCCCTGGCCAAGCGGGAAGAAGAAGTTTTCCGAGCCGGTTCGGATGGTGAGCCGCTGATACTTCCACCCAGTTCAGGGGCCCTCAAGCTTCTGCAAAGGGTTCGGGATGAAGCTCATCGCTTCGCCCGTGATTTCCATCGCAAACGGCGTGGCAAGGCATCCCTATCATCGGTACTGGATGAAATACCCGGCCTGGGACCGGCACGTCGCGATCTGCTTCTACAGCACTTCGGAGATCTTCGCAGTATTCGAAACGCCAAGGCCTACGATCTGCGCAAGGTCCCGGGAATTGGGTCGGCCCTAGCTGAGACCATCCTCAAGAGCCTGAAGGATAATCCATGAGTGTCACATGGAGCGTGGCCTTGGACGGTTGGTTGGATCAACTTCTCGTTGAGAAAAACCTCAGTGCCAATACCCTCGATGCCTATCGACGCGACATGGCTCGACTGGAAGACTCCGGCAAAGAACCTTTGGAAATTGTAACCGAATCACTTCGACAAGTTCTTGCAACCAGTGAGATGGATGGGCTTTCAGCCCGCAGCCGTGCGCGGATGATCAGCAGTTGGCGAGGCTTCTTTAGATACCTGGTGGTGGAAGGACTGCGCAAAACTTCTCCCGCCGAAAATCTGGAGAGCCCGCGCCTGCCTCGAAAACTGCCGGACATTTTAAGCCACGAACAGGCCGAAGCCCTCATCGCTGCGGCCTCTTCCGAAGGAAAACTCTCGGCACGCAATCGCGCCTTGGTGGAAGTGGCTTATGCGGCAGGTCTTCGTGCCAGTGAACTGGTGGCCCTTCCCTTGGCAGAACTCTTTCTCGAAGACGGCCTCATTCGTGTTCTGGGTAAGGGGCGCAAAGAGCGATGGGTTCCCTTGGGAGAACCTGCTCAGATTGCTCTGAGTCATTACATGGAAACTGAACGCCAGACTTTGGCTCGACCCGACTCGCCTGCCATGGTTTTTCTCAATGTCCGGGGAGGAGCGCTTAGCCGTGTAGGCTGGTGGAAGGTTTTACAAAAGCTGGCCCTGGAAGCAGGATTGCCGGGCATCAAACCTCACAGCCTACGCCATTCCTTCGCCACCCATCTGCTCGAAGGAGGGGCGGATCTCAGGTCTGTCCAGGAGATGCTGGGCCATGCTTCCATCGCGACGACTCAGATTTACACTCAGGTGGACCGCTTGTACCTGCGAGAGGTGCATCGAAGCTTTCACCCGCGCGGCCAGTAAGTTCATAAGTCGTGCAAACACAATGATTAAATGCTATGGTTCAAGTCGTTTCTGAGCTGAAGAAATGATTGACGCGCTGCGCCTTTTAGTCTATTTCCTTGGCTATCAAGCAGTTGGGAGTGGAATGACTTACACGGTCCGTCTGGAGCTCTTCGAAGGGCCCTTGGATCTCCTTCTCTACCTCATCCGCAAGGATGAGATCGAGATCACCGATATTCCTATCGCTCGTGTCACCGAGCAGTATCTGGGGCACCTGGAAACTCTCCAGGCTCTGGAGCTGGACGGAGCGGGGGAGTATCTGCTCATGGCCGCCACTCTCATTCGGATTAAAAGCCGTATGCTGCTGCCTCGACATTCCGAGGATGAAGAAGACCCCCGTGGCGATCTGGTGACCCAACTTCTCGAGTACAAAAAGTACAAGGAAGCGGCCAGTCGTTTTCGCGACTTGGCTGAAGAGCGCAGCAAGATGTACGACTTCAAGCCGGACGTTCCCATGGACGATCTTCGTAGTCGGGAAGATGTCTTCACGCTGAGCTTTGTCGACCTGCTCGGCGCACTGCGCGATGTCATGACAAAGGTGGCCGATCGGGAGGCCAGGCATCATGTCTTTTTGGAAGAGGTGACCATTGAAGAGAAGGTGGATTTGATCCGCCTCTGGATTCAGACCGGTGAACGTTTGCGGTTCAGCGACCTCTTCGAAGAAGTCGAAACCCGGCAGCACGCCATCGTGACTTTCATGGCGATTCTTGAAATGATGAAACTGGGCGAGCTGCGCGTCTTCCAGCATGGGCATTTTGCGGAGATCTGGTTGGAGAGAAAAACCGAGTCCATCGTCGAGGAGTCTTTGACGGCGGGCGCGGGTGCATGATTGAAAGGGTGAGAGGAAAATGAGCAAGGACATCAAACGGACCGTTGAGGCCCTCCTATTCGCTTCTCCGGAGCCCCTTCCCCTGGGGCGCATCCAGTCGGTGATATCCGGAACGGACAAGCGCGGGCTTCGCGCAATCCTATCAGAATTGCAGGCCGATTATGAAGAAGCCGGCCACGCATTCCAGTTACGTGAAGTGGGAGGCGGATGGCGCATCGTCACCCGTGCCGAGCATTCCCGCAAAATTGAAGACCTGCTAAAAAGCCAGCGGAGGGTGCGACTTTCACGTGCCGCCTTGGAATCCTTGGCCGTGGTGGCCTATCGTCAGCCCTGCACGCGTTTCGATGTGGAACAGGTGCGTGGAGTGGGATCGGGTTCCGCCTTGTCCACCTTGCTGGAGAAAGAACTCGTGCGTATCATGGGACGCGCAGAAACCGTGGGCAAGCCATTGCTTTACGGCACAAGCGACGAGTTCCTTTCCCATGTCGGCCTCAATCGTTTGGAAGATCTCCCCGACATGCAGGAGATCGAAACCCTTTTGGCCACAGAAGATGAAGAGCGTGAGACTCAGAACTTGATCCCCGAGGAGCGCCGTCGTCGACTTATGGAAGGTGTGGATCGAATCGGGGAAATGATCAGCGTAGACGTGGTTGAACCTGAGACCAGCGCTGATGCGGAACCTTCTCAGGAAAAGGATGAAATCGCCGAAGCCTTGCAGAAGGGGCGCGATGAAGAACGTGCGGCCCTTCAGGGTGAGGAAGATGTCCTCGAAGGTTTGAAGCCGGAGGAGTTCGATCTGAAAGAAGCATTGCTACCTTCTCGCAGCGAAATGAACGAAGAGCCCGCTGAAATTACCGAGGAGCTTTGAGCAAAATCAGACTCAACCGATTCCTGGCTCTATCGGGAGCCGGAAGCCGACGCGCCTGCGACGAGATCATCCGCTCCGGGCGCGTTTTCGTGGATGCTAAGCTCTGTGACCAGCCGGGTCTCAGTGTGGATCCGAAAATAAACGTCGTCAGTCTTGATGGAAAGAAGCTACGACCCGAAAAGAGCCGGGTCTACGTTTTGAACAAACCCAATGGAATTCTCAGTACCGTGAAAGATCCCCATGGTGGCGAAACTGTATTGGATTTGGCCAGATCTCAGGGAGTGAGCCAAAGGGTTTATCCGGTGGGGCGTCTCGACAAGAAGAGTCGCGGTTTGATTCTGCTGAGCAACGACGGCGATCTGTCCCTGCGCCTTCTGCATCCTCGATATGATGTGGAGAAGGTCTATCGGGTGCGGATCAACTTGCCCATTACCAAGTCGCAGATGTGGAAGTTTTCCGGAGGAGTGGCCCTTAGCGACGGAAAAACCCGCCCTTGTTCCATCCGCCCGCTCAAAGCTCGCGCCACCTACGAAGTTCGCCTTCGGGAAGGACGCAAACGTCAGATTCGGCGCATGTTCGAAGTGATGAATCGCCGTGTCATCGACCTCGAGCGCGTGGCCATCGGCCCGCTGAAGTTGGGCCGCCTGCCCGAAGGAAAACTTCGGGAATTGGAACGCTCTGAGCTGCGTGCCTTGAAAGAGGCCGTGGGTCTGAGCTAGTTTGTAATCCCCAGGCGGAAAGGACGGGCGCCATGGATTTTGAGAAATTGGCTCGTAAGGATGTGCTCGATGTTCGTCGTTACATTCCAGGCAAACCCGTCGAGGAGCTTCAGCGGGAAAAGGGCCTCAGAGCAGTCATTAAGCTTGCCTCCAATGAAAATCCCCATGGTCCCGGCCCACGCGTGCTTGAAGTGCTCGATAAGGGCATTCGGGAACTGAATCGCTATCCCGACGACAGTGCCTACTACCTGCACAAGGCGCTTGCCAAGCATCTCGAAGTGAGCGAGAAGCGCATCTTCATCGCCAACGGTTCCGTGGAAGTACTCTATCTTCTCGCCGAACTGTTCGTGAAGGAAGATGAGGAACTTGTCTATGCATCGCCCTCATTCGTGGTTTACAAAATCGTAAGCCAGCTTTCCCTGGGACGGGGAGTGGAAGTTCCCCTGGACGGTGATTTCCGTCACGATTTGGACGCCATGGCAACCGCCGTCAACGAGAAGACCAAGATTGTCTTCGTCTGCAATCCCAACAATCCCACAGGCACCCACAACACCGAACAAGAGCTTCGCGCATTCATGGACAAGATCCCTGAAGACTGCCTGGTGGTGGTGGATGAAGCCTACTACGAATACGTGGAGGCGCCGGATTATCCACAGACCCTCGAGTGGATGGAGCGTTACCCCAACCTGATTATTCTGAGGACCTTCTCAAAGATCTACTCCCTGGCGGGATTGCGCATCGGATATTCCATCAGTCACCCCAATCTTGTGGATCTTCTGGAACGGGGGCGTCCCCCTTTCAATGTGAATTCCCTTTCTCAGGTCGCGGCCATTGCCGCCATCCGTGATCCCGACCGTCTACGCTGGATTCAGGAAGAGAACAGCATAGGCCGTCGCTATATATGCAAGAAGCTGGAAGCCATGGGCTGCAAGGTTCTGCCCAGTCAGACAAACTTCGTCATGGCCTTCTTGCCCCTGGATTCACAGAAGGCCTATGAAGAGCTACTGGAACGAGGTGTTATCGTACGGCCCATGGGCAACTTCGGCGCGGAACTCAACGCCGTACGAATCAGCGTGGGACTTGAGGAAGAAAACCATCGTATGATTCACGCCCTTGCCGACCTCCTGCAGCAAAAAGCCCGGAGCTGATCCATTGGAATACCGAATCAAAACCGCACGCAAATTTCGGGGACGCTGGGAAGCCGGCGGCGACAAATCGCTCACACATCGAGCCTTCCTTTTCAATGCCCTGGCCGAAGGGGAAGCCGTCATCAGCAACGCCTCGGGTGGCGACGACTGCGCACGCACCCGAGTTATTGTTGAACAATTAGGCGCTGAAGTCTCAGCCGACGGTCGACATCAATGGCGCATTCGTGGTTGCGCGGGGAAATTCAATAAGATCGAAGATGTTCTCGACTGTGGCAATTCGGGAACCACCATGAGGTTGCTTGCCGGTTTACTGGCGAGCCAAGTGCATAACTACGAACTGGACGGCGATGAGTCTCTTCGCAATCGCCCCATGGAACGCATCAAACTGCCTTTGGAAATTCTTGACGCAAAAGTTGAATTGGCTGATGGGGGAAAACCACCTCTCAAAATTCAAGGCGGACGTCTGAAGGCAGGAGAATACAAGAGTCCTGTAGCCAGCGCTCAAGTGAAAAGCGCATTTCTTCTGGGTGCGGTAAGAGCTCATGGTGATTCTGCTTTCCGTGAGCCCGCCTTGAGTCGCGATCACAGCGAGCGAATCCTGGGATCCATGGGTATCGAGATGACCCAAGATCTGGATGGATGGCTTCGCATATCCGGTCCCCAGCTTCCCAAGGCCAAAAGTTTCATGGTGCCCGGAGACATTTCTTCATCCGCCTTTCTTCTCGCCGCAGGCCTGCTCATCGAGAGGTCCAATGTTGTGGTGAAAAACGTAGGAGTGAATCCGACGCGCACCGGATTGCTCAATGTCGTGGAGCGCATGGGAGGGAAGATTGCTGTCTATCACCCCAGAGAGGAATTAGGCGAGCCGGTGGCGGATCTACTCGCCCAATACTCAACTCTCGAAGGCGTGGAACTTCTACCCGAAGACCTTCCCTCCATGATTGACGAAATACCCATCCTTGCAGCCCTGGCCAGCCAGGCGGAATCCGCCAGCGAATTCCATGGCTTGGCCGAACTGCGTCATAAGGAGAGCGATCGGCTGGAGGGTTGTCGCCGTATGCTCGAAGCTTTTGGCGCCGAGTCCTCGGTGCTGGGCGACACCCTGCGCGTTGAAGGGCGAGCCAGTTTGCGCGGCTGCGAGTTCGACCCCAAGGGTGATCATCGTATGGCTATGGCCGCTGCAGTTCTTGCCCTTTGCGCAAAGGGTGAGAGTCGAATCGTGAATGCCGACTGTGTGGCTACGAGTTTCCCCGAATTCCCGTCCATCATTCGCAGGATGAGTGTGAATGCCTTGGAGTCCGTCGAGGTGAGTGCATGATCGTCGCCATCGATGGACCCGCCGCCAGCGGAAAGAGCACTACGGCCAAGGGCGTCGCCAAGGTTCTGGGTTTCGACTACCTGGATACGGGAGCCCTTTATCGGGCCATCACCCTTGCGGCTGTCGAGGAAGGCCTGGCTGCTAAGGGAGATTCTGCCATGGTTGCTTTTCTGGAAGACCTGCACATCCGCTATCGTTTCTATAAGGGCGAAGTGAAGGTGCTCATCGGAGACAGGGACGTGACCGATGAAATCCGCTCGCCGGAAATCGCTTCACAGGTGAGCGCTTTCAGTGCGGTGGGGGTCGTGCGAGAACGCATGGTTGAACTGCAGAGGAAATTCGCGAGGGGAAAAAATCTCGTGGCCGAGGGCCGCGATATGGGAAGCGTGGTATTCCCGGAAGCCGAGCTCAAGATCTTCCTGAAGTCCGATCCAATAATCAGAGCAGAGCGACGGGCGGCCGAATTCGCAGCCCAGGGTAAAGATCAAGAGGCCGAAAAGGTGCTCAAGGATCTGAAGCGCCGCGACAGCCTGGATTCGGGGCGGGAGATATCCCCGCTCATTCAGACCGAAGATGCCCAGGTTCTGGACAACACACACATGAGCATTCCTGAGCAGATTGATGCCGTGGTGAAATTGGCCTCAGAGCGCATGCCCCGACCGGCGGTTAATCCCGACGAGATTCTCTTCAGGCCTGAGATGTTACCTGAAGATTATCGCCTAACCTCTAGTGTACGCCCCATATACCGCTTCGTCTGGCGCCTTGTCTGGCTATTAGGCAAGCTGCTATTCGGCATCCGAATGCACCACTGGGATCGCAGTCCCAAAGAGGGCGGCCTGCTCGTTGCCAGCAATCACGTGGCTTGGCTCGATCCGCCCATGGCCGGCTTGGCCGTAAAGCGTGAACTCACCTTCGTTGCCAAAAAGGAACTATTCCGAAACCGCCTTTTCGGTGGACTCATCACCTACTTCAATGCTGTACCCATCAAGCGAGGTAGTTTCGATCGTACCTGTTTCGACACCCTGGGTGAAAGGCTTCGAGGCGGGGGAACGGTATTCTTCTTCCCCGAGGGCACACGCAAGCCTCTCGGACGCCTGGGTAAGGCCAAATGGGGTCTGGGGCTCATGGCCGCCGAATCGCGCTGTCCGGTCCAGCCTGTCTTCATCAAGGGTACCAAGCATTGGAAACAGGCTCTGATTAGGCGCAAGCGGGTGGAGCTGTATCTTGGCCGCCCCCTTCACGTTCAACCCCTAATCGACAGGGGTTTGGAAGGCCGCGAACTCTATGAAGTTTTCGGTGAGGGAGTGATGGCCGAAATCGCCCGACTTCAGGAAGAAGCCGGCGGTCCTTTTTAAGGCCCAAATCCCACGTAACCCCTTGCGAAATCAAACATTTTGAAGTAATGTCATTCAGTTTTCCGGCCACGTGCCGGTATGGATAACTATGTCTAATCAGGAGGACAATCCACTCATGGATTTCGAAACGACACCCCCCGCGGAGACCGGGGAAAGCCAGGTCTCCGAAGATTCCCGCCGGGAAGGGGGTGAACCCGAAGCCACGCCTACTCAGACCGCCGCGGCAGGCGATATTAGTTCGAGTAAGGCGATGAAGCTCAATGAGCGACTCGGACTCGAAGTTGAAACTCTCGAAACTGGAGAAAGACCCGCCGAGCAGGATGAAAACTTCGAGCAGATGATGCTCCAGTACGAAGCCACCCTCAAGATCATCAAAGAGGGCGAAATCGTTAAAGGCACCATCATTCAAGTTCGCGACAGCGACGTTCAGGTGAACGTTGGCTTCAAGAGCGAAGGCTTCTTGTCTCTTTCGCAGTTCGGCGGTTCGGACAATGTGAAGGAAGGCGATGAGGTGGATGTTTTCCTCGAGAGCCTCGAGGACGAAAATGGCCTCGTGGTCCTGTCCAAGGAAAAAGCAGACTTCCTCAAGGTCTGGGATCAGATCAAGGAAACCTACGACGCCGGCGGCGTCATCGAAGGAACCATCGATCGCCGGATCAAGGGCGGTTTGGTTGTCAAGTTGGTCGGCGTCGACGCCTTCCTGCCCGGCAGCCAGGTGGCCTTGCGTCAGGTTCCCGATCTGGAAGCGCTTATCGGACAGAATTTCGAATTCAAGATTATCAAGCTCAACAAGCGGCGTCGCAACATTGTGATCAGCCGTCGTGTGGTACTTGAAGAAGAGCGCAACAAGCTTAAGGCCGCCCTCATCGAGGAACTCGAGAAGGGTCAGGTGCGCACAGGTACGGTGAAGAACATCACCGACTTCGGCGCCTTTGTGGATCTTGGCGGCATCGACGGACTGCTGCATCTCACCGACATGAGCTGGGGACGCGTAAGCCATCCCAGCGAATTGGTGAACATCGGCGAGGACATCGATGTGAAGGTCCTGGATATCGATCTGGACCGTGAGCGCATCAGCCTGGGTCTCAAGCAGCTGACTCCCTATCCCTGGGAGAACGTGGAAGAGAAGTACAAGCCCGAGACCAAGGTCGACGGTAAGGTTGTCTCGATCACCGACTACGGCGCCTTCGTGGAGCTGGAGAAGGGTGTCGAGGGACTCATCCACATCAGCGAGATGAGCTGGACTCGCCACGTGAAGCACCCAAGTAAGATCGTCACCATCGGCCAGGAAGTGGAAGCCGTGGTTCTCAGCGTCGATAAGGACAATGAGAAGATCAGCCTGGGTCTCAAGCAGACCGAGCCGGATCCCTGGGACAGCCTCGATGAGAAGTATCCCATCGGTTCGATCGTGCACGGAAAGGTTCGCAACCTCACGAACTTCGGCGCCTTCGTGGAGCTGGAAGAGGGTATCGACGGACTGGTGCACATCAGCGACATGAGCTGGACCAAGCGCATCCGCCATCCCAAGGAAGTGCTGAACAAGGGCGATGAGACCGAGGTTGTGATCTTGGACATCAACAAGTCCATCCGCCGGATCAGCCTGGGCCTCAAGCAGCTCACGCCGGACCCCTGGATCAACCTCACCGCCAAGTACACCGAGGGCACATTCGTGGAGGCCAAGGTCTCCCGTCCTCTCGAGCGTGGCGTCGTGGTTGAAATGGAAGAGGGCGTCGAGGGCTTCATTCCGGTCAGCCATCTGGGCGACCGCAGCATCAAGAAGCCCGTTGAGCACTTTGCCGAAGGAGACATGCTTCCGGTCAAGGTCATCAATGTAGATCATGATGGTCGCCGCATCGTTTTGTCGGTGACCGATCGCCTCCGTGAAGAAGGGTCCGAGGCGCTTGCCGAGTACATGGATAAGTACGGCGAGACGCGTTTCCCCGGAGCCACGGAAGAACCCGAGTTCGATTCTGAGGTGGACGAAGCCAGCCCGGCCAAAGCAGACGCGGTTCCCGAGCCCGTCGCCGAAACCGTGGAAGCTACTGAAACCGAAGAAGCGGCTGCACCTGAAGCGGAGGAGGCTCCGGCCCCCGAAGCTGAAGAAGCACCTGCAGAGCCCGAAGCTTCCGAAGAGGAGGACAAGGAAAAACCCGAGCAGGCATAGTGCCTCGTAAGGTTGATTCTGTGGGGGGAGGCCGGATAACGGGCCTCCCCCCGTTTTTTAATGGAGAAGAATTTGGCATTCGATAAACCGGGCACAGTGGCTATCGCCACCCAGGGTTGCAAGGTCAACCGCTACGACAGCCAGGTCATCCTGGAAGGATTGCTTGAGCGCGGTTGGAGGCGGCTTGATTTCGGCGAAATGGCCGATCTTGTGATTATCAATTCCTGTACCGTCACTTCAGGCAGCGATCGCGATTTGCGAAAGCTCGTGAGACAGGCCAGAAGGGCGAGCCCCGATGCTCACATCATGGTGACCGGCTGCAAGGCCGAGGTGGATCCCGATGGAACTCTCGAACTGGATGATGTCGATGAGATCTTGGGCAATCCTCTCAAGGACCGTTTGCCGGAGTTGATCGAATCTGATTCGCAGGCCCTGGCTCTTTCCACCGTCAAGGACCGGGTCGAAGACCGAGGTATCACAGAACTGGATGGTCGAGCGCGGCCCATCCTAAAGATTCAAGATGGCTGTAATCTAAGATGCGCCTTTTGCATTGTTCCCAGTGCGCGGGGTGAGAGCCGAAGTCGAAGCGCGAAGGATACCGTGGCCCAGGCCAAGATTCTGGCTGAGACAGGGCACAGGGAATTGGTTCTCTCGGGCATCCAACTGGGCTTTTATCGCGATCCCGCCGGCCATGCCTCTAAGCTGGAAGACCTGCTGAAAATGCTCCTGGATGAAACCCAGGGAATTCGCTTTCGCCTGGGTTCCATGTTGCCGCGTCACATGCGCCCCGCGCTCATCGATCTATTCGCCCAAGGCGGGGATCGCCTTTGTCCGCATTTTCACATTTCCCTGCAAAGCGGCGATGACGGAATCCTGAAGGCCATGAAGCGTCCCTATCGATCGGGTCATTTCAGAGAGCTCATGCAAGAACTTTGGACGCGTCTTGATAACCCTTGCCTGGGTACAGACGTCATTGCCGGTTTTTCTGGCGAGGACGACGAGGCTTTTAAAAATACAGTGACTCTCATCGATGATCTCCCCATGGCCTACGGACACGTTTTCCCTTTTTCCCTCAGGCCCGGCACTCCGGCTGAAAAACTGGGGGACGACATCAGGCCGGAAGTCAAGAAAGCCAGGGCTGCTGAGTTGCGTACACTCTTTGATGAGAAACAAAAGACGTACCGAAGCGCGCAGCAGGGCCGAGAACTGAATGTTCTGGTGGAAGCATCCCATTCCAGAGGATGGCTTCGCGGAACTTCAGAAAATTACCAGCAAGTGCTGCTGCCTGAGAACCTTGGTTCAATCGGAGATATGATTCCGCTGGAAATCAGCGGATTGGAGGACGGCATCCTCTGCCACCATCCCCAAACCAAGCGAGCAGTTTAATGAAGAAGTTCTACGTCGAGACCTATGGCTGCCAGATGAATTTCTACGACTCCCAAGTTGTGGATGGTGTTCTGGAAGAACGTGGCATGGTCAAGGTTGATCGCCCCGAAGATTCCGATGTCATCCTCATCAACACCTGCTCGGTGAGGGATAAGGCCGAGCAGCGCGTTCGAGGACGAGTAAATCAACTGGCTGGTCTTCGCTATGACCGGGAGGAAGGCCCCCTTATCGGTCTTCTGGGATGCATGGCCCAAAGACTGGGGGGCACTCTTCTAGAAGGGAAGAAAAGTCCTTTGGATTTTGTCGTGGGTACCGATCAGTACATGAAGCTTCCGGATATCATCGCCCGTGCTCGCGGCAAGGAAGCGGATCTTTACTTCACTGATTTCGATCACGTGGTAACTTACGAAGCCCAGCCCAAAGTCATGCCACCCGGCGGATCCCACTACGTGGCTGTGATGCACGGCTGTGACAAGTTCTGCAGTTATTGCATCGTTCCCTTTACACGTGGTCGCGAGCGAAGCAAACCCGTGGATGTGATTCTTAGAGAAGTGGAAACCATCTCCGAGCAGGCTGGCTTCGAAGTTACCCTCTTGGGCCAGACCATTAGCAGTTACATACATGATGATGTGGATTTTGCGGGACTTCTTGAGAAAGTCAGCCAGGTTAAAGGCATAGAATCTCTCAGGTTCATGACCAGTTATCCCACCGATCTCACTGTGGACCTCTTCGCTGCCATGGAAAAGCTTCCAAAAGTGGAACGTCGCATCCATCTGCCCGTACAGTCCGGCAGCGACCGTATTCTGAAAGTCATGAATCGCCGCTACACCTTGGCCGAATATGAGGAGATTCTGGATATCGGGCGTCGAGAGATGCCTGGCCTGATCTTCTCGACGGATATCATCGTAGGATTTCCCGGTGAGACCGAAGAGGATTTCCAAGCCACCCTGGATCTCGTGAAAAGACAACGCTTCGTCTCAGCCTACATGTTCAAGTATTCACCTCGAGAAGGCACGCTTTCGGCCAGAAATGCCGACGATGTGCCCACCGAGGTCAAAGAAGAGCGCCTGTCTCGCTTAATGGAGGTTCAGGCGGCCAATACACAAAGCTATCTTCAGGAGCGTCTGGGCAAGGAACTTGAGATATTGCTTGATGAGACAAGCAAAAAAACAAAGAATCAGCTACGCGGGCGAACTCGCGACCAATTTCGTGTGGTCGTGGATCGATCTCCGCAGATGCGAATCGGTAGTCGTATTCGCGTGAGAATTGATGAAATTCGAGGAGAAACCCTGATGGGGGTTCCCCTCTCCTGACGAGGAGGCCTTATGTCGATGGTGAAACGGTTCTTGATGCTTCTGTTCGTAGCGGTGGTGCTGCTTCTCGGCATCCTCAATGCAGCGGAGACCGCGACCGTGGAACTTGGTTTCTACACCTTTATCGAAGCACCTCTTCCTGTGGTGATGGTGGTCCTCTTTCTGCTTGGTGCCTTATTCATGTACATCTATTCCATCGCCCGTGAAATCACCCTTCGAGGCGAGATTCGCAAACTCAAACGTTCCCAGGGTAGGATGGATCGAGAGATTCAGGATCTGCGCAACCTGTCCCTGGACGAAGGTTTTCACGACGAACCCATAGTCACAGATACCGGTAAACCGGAGGATACGCTGTGAGCCCATCATTGCTCACCATTCTAATCATTGCCGCCTTCCTCTTCGTTGGGGGCGTGGTAATTCTTTGGTGGTATAGGCAGCCTGCAAAAAACAAGGCAAGCCACAAGAATCACCACCTGTCCGCTCTTGAAGCACTGGCCGACGGCGACGATGAACTGGCCCTCTCCGAGCTTTCCAAGGCAGTTCAAGAAGGTCAGGGGGGACTTGATGCCCTATTGCGTTTGGGCGATATGTATCGGGCCAAGGGACAGATCAAGAAGGCCATACACTTGCACAAGTCACTGGAGATTCGCGGCGAGTGGCCACGGGTTCAGCGCGCACGAATCCTGGCAAGTATCGCCGACGACTTCCTGGCCGCAGGGCGATGGAATGAAGCTCTGGTTCAGCTGGAAGAGCTGCGTAAACTGGATCCCGATAATCCCGCCGTGGCGAGACGGATAAGTCAATCCCATCTCAGGCGGGGAGAGTTGGAAAAAGCCCTGGCTGCCCTGCGCAGGGCTCACAAGCTTGAGGGTAGCGATCGCGGTGACGAAATGGGCATCATGCTGGCAGAAGGTGCTCGGCATCTGGTTCAGGAGCAACGCTGGAAGGAAGCCAGGAAGGCCCTGTCCGACTCCATCAAGTTGGATAACACCTGTATCCCCGCACTTCGAGTATCGGCCGATCTTTTTCACCGTGAAGGCCAAGATCTGAAAGCAGCCGATGAGCTGCAAAAACTTGCTTTGACGGCCCTACCGGGCTCGGAAATCGAGTATCCTCGCATGGAGAAGCTCTTCTTCGATCTGGGCCGATTCCACGAGATCCAGTTCGTGTACCAGGAAGTGCTCAGCAAGGAACCCGGCTTCTGGCCAGCGCGTTTCGCATTGGCCAAGATCCTCGATAAACGGGGAAGCCGCGAGGACGCGATCCGGCTGCTGGATCCGGCTCACAATGCAAGTCGCGACGAAGGTGTTAGAGCCGCCGGATGCTTGCTCGACTGGAATCGCGAAGACCTGGCTCGGGAATGGTTGACCAAGATTGCCGAGACTCAATCAACGGGTGAGGGATTTTATCGCTGTCGCTACTGTGGAACCGAACACCCAGGACCCCGGTGGTATTGTCCCACCTGTCATGGATTTAAAAGCTATGAACCGCATGTCCAGGAAACGGCCGACGCTGCACATTCCTAGGTTTGCTCTCGCAATCCTCATGATGTCTGTTTTGGCCCTGGGCGCCATTGCCGGGGCTTGGCCAGAGTTGCCGCCCGTAATTTCCCTCGATCATCCCAATCCAAGCTTCAAGTACGCTGCCGGACTCTATCATTCACAAGAAGCTCTAAGTGATGAGTTCAATACAAACCAAGACAAAGAGATGCTGGCTCGTGCACTTCTTAAGGCCGGAAGGCTGGAAGAGGCTCTGATAGTGAAAGAGGAGGGCTTGTTAGCTTCCCGGGATTTGGCTTTGCAATTCAGGTTTGCTGATGATTCCGCGTGGAAAGATCTGGAGGAAGATAGCTGGAAATCGGTTTTCCGCGATGATGACGGGGAAAGCCGATATTGGCGTGCCAGGTTGGCTGAGCGCCAGGGCGCCTTCACCCTGGCGAGGCAGCTTTATGAGCGCATCCTGCGTGAAGATCCCGCCTCCATATTCGTACCTATGTCTCAAGAAAAATTAGCGGCCCTACCCTTCGAAGATGTAGGACCTCGCGTAGAACCACCGGTCAGAACAGGTGGCTTTCGAGTTCAATGGGGTGTGTTTCGCGATCCTGCCAGAGCTCGCCAACAGAGATCCGTGCTGGAAGCCTATGGGCAGTTGGTCGACATTCTCGCCTTCGAACGCGATGGCATTCCATTGAGCCGGGTGGTTTCGGAACCTTTCGCCACCCGAGAGGAAGCGCGATCGGAAGGTGAATCACTCAAGGCCCGATACGGCATGGATTTCGTGATCTTCAGCGAAGAAGCATCCCATGAGTAGACCCAAGGCGAAATCTAAATCCACCCTAACGCCCATGATGGAGCAGTATCTGCGCATCAAGGCGCAGCATCCCGGTCGTATCCTTCTGTATCGCATGGGTGATTTTTACGAGACCTTCTATGAAGATGCTCAGGAGGCGGCCAGAATTCTGGGCATAACCCTGACCACACGAGGCAAGAGCCAGGGTGAACCTGTGCCCCTGGCCGGTGTGCCGCATCATTCGGTAAATACCTATATTCACCGACTCATCGCAGCGGGCCAGAGTGTTGCCATTTGCGAACAAATCGAGGATCCGGCCACAGCCAAGGGTGTGGTGAAACGGGCGGTAACAGAAGTCATGACCCCCGGCACCATCTCCCTTGAGGAATTCCTGCCGGCTGCCAGCGGCGCCTACTGTCTCTCCCTTTTTTCCGGCGAAAAACGTATCGGATTCGCACTGGGGGATATTTCCACCGGCGAACTTTTAGCGGGGGAAGATCATCCTGCGCAAATATTGGGACTTCCGGCGCGTTTCAATGTGCGTGAATTGATCCACCCCGAAGAGATGGATTCGGATCTACTCAGCGAGATCAAGGATCTCTATCCGGAACTTCGGATGGAATCTCGTCCTCCCTGGGATTTTCATCCAGAGGAAAGTGAACGCCGATTGCGTGAGCATTTCTCCGTCACCGAGAGCCCGCTGCTCGGCATTCGTGAAACGGAAGAAAACCTTCGCAGATCCATCGGCGGCTTACTCGCCTATTTCCAGTCGCTCAAGAGCGAGGACCTCTCTTTTATCGATCGCGTTTCATTTCTCCGCCACGAGGAAACCATGGTGCTCGATCGGCTCACCGTGGAAAACCTGGAACTTACCCGAACCCTTCGGGGGGAAGATCAGAGAGCTACACTGCTTGCCGTGATGGACCACACCGTAACGCGAATGGGTGCGCGCCTTCTTTATCGACGCATGCTCGCTCCGCTTTTAGATCCACAGGCCATCAATTCGAGATTGGATTCTGTTGAACGTCTGCTCATAGCCCGTGAACTCCGGCGTGAGCTTCGCAAGCTTCTTGGCCCCGTTACCGACCTGGAACGTCTTTCCGGTCGATTGAGCGCACTCAAGGCTCGTCCGCGCGATTTGAAAGCCCTCACGGACACCTTGGCCCTTCTCGTTCCCATCAAGAATCTTCTCAAGGATGAAAACGCCGGGGAATTGCCTGAACTTTGCGACGCATTGGATCCCTTGGAAGATTTGCGCAGCCTCCTGGATGCCGCCTTGGCCGAAGATCTTCCCGCTAGGCTATCCGACGGGAATTTCATACGCGGTGGCTTCGATGAAGAGTTGGACCATCTTCGATCACTCACAAGAGATGGACGCGACTGGATTCTTGGACAGCAAACAAGTGAGCGCGAAAAGACGGGCATTGCCAATCTGAAAGTAGGCTACAACCGCGTCTTCGGATACTACATCGAGGTGAGCAAGGGGCAGTTGGATAAGGTGCCCGACAGCTATATCGCCAAGCAGACACTCACCGGCAGTCAGCGATACGTCACACCGGAACTCAAAAGCAGGGAAGAGGAGATCCTGGGCGCGGAGGATCGGCGCGTGCGCCGTGAGCTGCAGATCTTTGAAGATCTCCGCAAGGCTGCCTGGGAATGCCTGGGGCCCATTCAGGAAAACGGCAGGGCTTTGGCCGCCCTTGATCTAAGCGCATCCCTGGCCGAGCTGGCCGAGCAACAGCGCTATTGCCGTCCGGAAATTGAAACGGAACCGGTGCTGGAAATAAAGGACGGTCGCCATCCCGTGGTCGAGCGTCTTCTCGATGAAGATTTCATTGCCAACGATATCTATCTCGAGCCGGGCGATCGTCAAATATTGCTCATCACAGGTCCCAACATGGGCGGCAAGTCCACTTTTCTGCGTATGGCCGCACTCATGGTGCTCATGGCCCAGATGGGCAGCTATGTGCCCGCTTCCGCGGCCAGAGTGGGCATCACCGATAAGATTTTCACACGTGTGGGGGCAAGCGACAATCTCGCCAGAGGCCGTTCCACCTTCCTCATCGAAATGGAAGAGACGGCTTACATTTTGCGTAATCTGTCTTCGCGAAGTATTGCTCTCATGGATGAAATCGGTCGTGGAACGAGTACCTATGATGGCCTCAGTTTAGCGTGGGCGGTGCTGGAAGCCCTACACACGGAAGAGGGCAACAAGCCTCGCACACTATTCGCGACTCACTACCACGAGCTTACAGAACTTGAAAGCCTACCTCGCCTGCATAATCTTCACGTGACCGTGAAGGAGTGGCAGGACAAGGTCGTCTTCCTCCGCAAGGTTGAGTCAGGTGCGGCCGGACGGAGCTATGGTATCCAAGTGGCTCGTTTAGCGGGAATGCCATCGGGGGTCATCAACAGAGCTTTTGAAATCCTGAGAGCTCTGGAGAACCGCCCTGGCCACGGCGAACGCCTGGGTGTTCCCGAAGCGCAATCACCGCAAATGGATCTCTTCTCCGATCGGGGGCATCCTCTTTTGGAGGAAATCAAAAACTTGGATCCGGACCGGCTCACGCCTTTGGATGCCTTGAATCTACTCACGGGCTACCGCGAGCGTCTGCACCGTCGAAAGGAAGTAGAATGACTCGCCTTGTTTTGCGCGGTCAGGATAGTGAAATCCTAAGATTGATCACCCGACTGCGCCTTAAGGGAGACGATGAATTGCGTGGGTTAATCCCTGTGGGGGATTGCAAGGATCTGGAACTCTATGCTGAAATATCAGAAGTGCCGATTCTAAAGGATCATGAGTGGCAGGGCTGGAAGCATCATATGGATTATCTGATCGCGGAAGATCCCTTGCCTGAGATCTTGAGCGAGCTTCCGAGATTGAGTCCTGACCAGGCTGCCAAGCAATTTCTGGATACCAAAAGTGACATCCCGGATGCTCCCTTGCCCGTGGTCGAGGAAAATCGGGAAGAAGCTCCCTCAGTTTCGGAAACACGCATACGATTCGATTTCCCAGGATTTGCTCACGAACTTCGTCGCGAGATTCGCCGTAGCCGTCGATATCACCTGGGTTTCTGTTTTACCCTGTTTCGCTTGGTGAACGATAATGGCGAAGTGCTGCCAGCCGAGAAGTATTTGAGGGAGCCCCTTCTGTCCTTACCATCTCGTGTGGGAAGGAAAACCGATTTTTGGGGCTTGAGTCCCGAAGGCATTTTACTTCACCTCGCTCCTGAGATTCAGGAGCAATCGCGCCTCCTGCGTCGCCGATTAGCATTGGCACTGGAAGATCAGTTACTGGAATCTTCCGATGGACCTTGGCGATGCCAGTCGGCCCAGGCTCTCTATCCACAAGATGGAGAGCGCGCCTCTCAACTTGTACGACATGCCATGACTGCGCTGTCGCGGCAATCTTAGGAGTATCCCTTGACTAGCCGAATTCAAGCCCTGCCACAAGCCACCATCGACCGCATCGCAGCGGGTGAAGTGGTGGAGCGTCCGGCATCGGTGCTCAAGGAGATCCTGGAAAACTCTCTGGACGCCGGCGCCACTCGCATCACCTTGGAAATAGCCGGTGGGGGTATCGAGTTACTTCGTCTCAGCGATGACGGTCACGGAATGTCGCAGAATGACCTCCCCTCTGCCCTCGAGCGCCATTCAACCAGCAAGATCCGCAAACTTGATGATATCGAAGGTGTGACTACTTTTGGGTTCCGCGGAGAAGCCCTGGCTGCCATTGCCTCCGTATCGAATATTGAGATTACAAGCAAGGTGGAGAATGCGGATTCCGCCTGGCGCATCAGTTCCCTAAACGGCATGCTGGGAGCTGTCGAACCTGCATCTCGCGAACTCGGCACCACCGTGAGTATGCGCGACCTTTTTGCACAGGTGCCTGTGCGGCGAAAATTCCTGAGATCCGTATCCGGTGAGAAAAGACAAGTGATGCGCGTCTGGGAGCAGTATCTTCTGGCCCATCCCGAAGTCACTTTCATTCTCATTGTTGAAGGCAAGGAGCGAGCTCGATACACAGCAGCAAGCTTGAAAGACAGGGTCGGCGATCTTCTAGGTGTGGAATCGGCTCGCCAGATGGTCGAGCTGTCGGGAGAGGATGAAGGCTTTCGCGTAAGCGGACTTTGCAGCCTACCTCTCACCAGCCGTGGCAATCGCAGTCAACAGTATCTGTTCCTGGGGCGAAGGCCCATCCAGGACGACCGTGCCCGGCATGCCATAAGCCAGGCCTATCGGGATGTTCTTGCGCCGGGCCGCTTTCCTTCCTGCGTACTATTTCTCGAAGCTGATCCCGATTTGGTGGACGTTAATGTTCATCCCGCCAAGCGAGAAGTTCGTTTTCGTGAGGCCGCCCGGGTTCATTCGGTCATCTCACGCGCCATATCTAAGGCCATTGCAGGCGGCGACCTGGCGAAGAAACTGAGCAATGATCCGGGTATTCAATTGGGGGATTTAAGACCCCGTGAAGTTTCGGCGCCACAATCGAAGATGTCATTTCCTAGTGCCGCCCAGCCTGCCTACGGACGTGTGCGGGAATCAGGGCCAACAACTCCACCCATGGATTACCGGGAAGCACCTGCTGCCAAGTTTGAAACCGAAGAGAGTCTTTTCTGGCAACTTGAAAACACCTTTATCCTTACCCGCATGGGTGGGGGGCTGGTGATTGTCGATCAGCACAATGCCCATGAGCGCATCCTCTTCGATAAGGCCGTGGAGAATCTGGAGGGCAGGGAGCCGGTCAGTCAGGAATTGCTCTTCCCGCACAACTTGGAAGTTAGCCCTTCGGAAATGGAGGCCTGGCGAAAGTTGGGCGATTTTTTCTCCGAACTTGGGTATCGTATGAGTGAATTCGGTCCGACGACCTTGGCCGTTGAAGCCATTCCATCCTCATTGCGAAGGTGGGATGAGGGCGAGACAATATTGGGCATTCTTGCGGACACCCTCAATGAACAGGGAGGAAGCAGCAAGAAACGCAAAATGGCTTTAGCCACCTACGCCTGCAAAGGTGCTGTGAAAGCGGGTCAGGTCTTGCGTCCCGATGAGATGCGAAGTTTGGTGGAAGAACTTTTCGAAACCACATCTCCTTACACCTGTCCCCATGGACGGCCTATTGTCATTCGTATTGGAAGAGACGAACTCGAAAAACGTTTTCACCGAATAGTCCCCGAAGGTGCCCGGGAGGATGCGTGAGGGTCCTTGTTCTCATGGGAGCGACGGCCACCGGGAAAAGCCGCTTGGCCATGAATCTCGCCCTAAGTAGCGGACGCGACATCATCTCAGCTGACAGTCGTCAGATCTACCATGGCCTTCGTGTCGGAACCGCCCAGCCTTCCCCGGATGATCAGGCTAAGGTGAAACACCACCTGATCGACTTTCTCGATCCGTGTGCAACCTGGTCTTCACAAGAATTTGCAGACGCAGCCCTGGACACAATTCGCTCACAAGCTGAAAACCCTCCCATTGTGGTGGGGGGCACGGGCTTTTGGCTTCGCAGCATGATGGAAGGCTTGTTTCCGCTGGAAGTATCACGCGAAGAGTCATTGAAGGCTCGTGCGATTTTGGAACCAGAATCGACAGAGTCACTCTATGCCAGACTTGAGACCGAAGATGCATCCACAGCTGAGCGTTTGCATCCCAGTGACAGACAGCGTGTGTTGCGCGCTCTTGAAGTGTTGGACGCTACCGGAATACCTCTCTCCGAACATCACATGAAAACGCGCCGCCAGCCCAAGGGAATCGAGTGGCGAGTTGTCGTGCTCAGGTGTGAACGCAGCAGACTTCATGAGCGAATTGAAACTCGACTCGATGAGATGCTCGAGAAAGATTGGCCCGAGGAAGTCCGTTCCCTTCTCGCATCGGGAGTTGATCCCAGATCACAGGGAATGCAGGCCTTGGGATATCCCGAAGTCGTCGCCATGCTGGCGGGGGACATGACGGTAAAGGACGCCCGTGATCGAATACTCTACCGAACTCGCCAGTATGCCCGCCGCCAAGATATTTGGTTCCGTCGCGAAGAATGCGCCACTGTTTTGGATGCAGAAGATGAAGGTACAAGCGCAAAAATATTCGAACTGCTGTCGCCTTGACACTCTCAATTGGCATTGATACCCTGACTCGACTGCGGGAATAGCTCAGTGGTAGAGCATCAGCTTCCCAAGCTGACGGTCGCGAGTTCAAGTCTCGTTTCCCGCTCCTTTAAATAGCCCTGACCATACCGCCATCACCTTGGGGATAATTCAAGTGCAACCACTTCGGTTCCTCAATCACTGTCCGAAGTGTCGTAGGCCAGATCACCTTCGTTATCCAAACCGAAACCGTCGCCGTCCCAATTATCGGAACCATATATGACGAGCGTAAAGCATGTTATGATACTCACATGGTTACGCCCTCTTACGCCATCGGACTGAATCTTATTTGGATCTACTCAAAATCACTTGCCGCGATACCGACGGAATCGCATTCTTCTTCCATGAAGCAACTCAGACTCCCTAGTTTCTTTCTTTTCCATGTTCTCTTGATCCTCTCTACTACAGCTCTTGCAACGGAGTTTCGCGAGGTCTACTCCAGCAGCGTCCATGATGGTGCACCAAGCTGGGGCGACAGTGGAGAGCAGATTGCCTTCACTTCCACCAAATCGGGTGATTGGGAAGTGTGGCTCGTGGATGCCTGGGGCAGTGAGCCAGTGAATTTCAGCCAATACCCAGACACTACTGACATCTATGCAGATTGGAGCCCCGACGGAACCCGCATCGCTTTCTCATCGAAGCGTAGCAATGGTCACGGGCTGAACGACTACGATATCTGGATCCAAGATCTAAGCAGTCGCGAACTCATCTGTGTGACCGAGTACGATGGATATGATAACTGGGCCAGCTTTGATCCCACCGGTACAAAGATCGCTTTCACCAGCGAGCGAGGCGGGGACAAACAGATTTGGGTCATGTCCCTGGATGACCCATCGGCTGCCTATCAAGTGAGCGTGGGATCCCATGAGTGCCAGCATGCATGCTGGAGTCCCGATGGTAACTGGATCGCTTATGACGCAGTCATGGAGGGTGGGGGGCAGCGCGGCATCTATCGAACTCCCGCAGATGGCAGCGGCACAGGCGATGGTCACATACCTATGGGTCTTTTGATCGCCACCAACACTCATTGGTCACCCGATGGCCGCTATCTGGCTGTTGCCGGAGGTGACGATGTTGTGGACTGGGACCTCTACCTTTGGGATCTCGTGGACGAGAGCTTGATCCAGCTTACCGATACCCGTTTTCCCGAGCAATCTCCTGTCTGGAACGACGCCGGCACCGAGATCGCCTACGCGGCCGTCATCGGCGGAAACAAGGATCTTTGGGTCGCCTATGATCTGCCGGTGGGTACGGCCGTGCAATCTATGGACTGGGGCGATCTCAAGAGCCGATTCCGGCGATAGATAATTCCTAAATCTTTCCCTTTAAAGCGATTCGAGCATATTGACTTTCCTGGTTGGCATCCTTTACTAAGGAGACGGATGCGGACCCCCGCCTCCGGTATTTTGCCCCCTCTGGGCTAAGGTATTTCCACCGCAGGAGGTGAAGCGTGTCAGACATACGTCCCTTTCCGGGTTTAAGACCTCGTCCCGATCTGGCCGCCCAAGTAGCGAGTCCACCCTATGACGTTCTGAATTCAGAGGAAGCTCGTGAGATGGCGGCGAGCAATCCCCTGAGCTTCCTCCATGTGGTCAAAGCCGAAATCGACTTGCCCGAGGGCAGCGACACCCACGTCGAATCGGTCTACGCAAAGAGTGCGGAAAACTTCAAGCGTCTCATCAGTGAGGGCTCTCTCATCCAGGATGAAAGTCCCTGCTTCTACCTCTACAGTCTCGGCATGGGCGATCACGTTCAAACGGGTCTTGTGGCAGGATGCAGCGTGGATGAATACGAGAAGGGTCTCATCAAGAAGCACGAGTTCACCCGTCGCGATAAAGAAGACGACCGGGCTTGCCATATGGAAGTATTGGGCGCCAATGCGGGCCCTGTGCTCTTCACCTATCGCCAGCTTCCGGAAATCGCAGAAATCTTCGCGCGGCTCAAGGGCGGAGAACCTGTCTATGACTTCACCGCCGATGACGGGGTTCGTCACACGCTGTGGGTCATTTCCAAGGAAGCCGACGTCACGGCCATTCAGCAGGCCTTCCTGCCCCTGGATGCCATCTATGTGGCCGATGGCCATCACCGTACCGCTTCCGCATTCAGAGTTCGCGACATTCTGCGAGACAAGAATCCGGCGCACAAGGGCGATGAAGCCTACAATCATTTCCTCGCCGTGCTTTTCCCCGACGATGAACTCAAGATCATGGGATATCACCGCGTGCTGAAGGATCTCAACGGACTTAGCTCAGAATCCTTCATGGAGAAGGTGACCGAGAAATTCGATGTAAGTGAAACCACGACCCCCGAGCCCGATTCGCAGAAGGCCTTCGGAATGTTCCTGGATGGAAAGTGGTACCGGCTGAACGCCAAGGACGGGAGCTTTCCCGCCGACGATCCCGTGCGCAACCTGGATGCCGCCATTCTCCAGGAGAACCTACTTGCCCCGGTCCTCGGTATCGGCGATCCAAGAACCGATCCGCGCATCGATTTCGTGGGAGGCATTCGTGGCAGCAAGGAGCTGGAGCGACGCTGCAGCACCGATATGAAAGTAGCCTTCGCCTTCGCTCCCGTGAGCGTTGAGCAACTCATGACCATCGCCGACAGCGGCGAAGTCATGCCTCCAAAATCCACTTGGTTCGAACCGAAGCTGCGTTCCGGAGTCGTTGTTCGCAGTCTCGAAGATTAAAAGGAGAAGCCATGCTGATTCTGATTTCCGATGCCTTCGATCCGGGCCTGGCTGAGAAACTCGCCCGCTTCGGTGAAGTAACCGACGATAAGAGCCGTCAGGCCGAGGCCGATGTCATCCTGATTCGCAGCAAGACCAAGGCGACCCAGGAATACATCGACAACGCGCCCAATATGAAGCTCATCATTCGCGGTGGTGTGGGTATCGACAACATCGATACGGCCTATGCCAAGGAAAAGGGCATTCAGGTGAATAACACGCCCAAGGCTTCGGCGATTGCAGTGGGCGAGTTGGCCTTCGCGCTCATGATTTCCGTGCCAAACAGGTTGGTTGAAGGCCATGTGAGTATGTCCGAGGGCAGGTGGATCAAGAAGGAACTCAAGCGCACCGAGCTATTCGGCAAGACTCTCGGCCTTGTGGGCATCGGCAACATCGCCACCGAGGTGGCAAAGCGCGCCGCAGCCTTCGGCATGAAGGTGAAGGCCTATGACAAGTACGTGAGCCAGTCGGATCATGCTGAGATGGTTGAGAACCTCGACGCACTCGTGGACGGTGCCGATTACATCAGCCTGCACCTGCCTCTCACCGATGAAACCCGCGATATGATCAATGCAGATGTCATCGGCAAGATGAAAGACGGCGCAGTCCTGGTGAATACGGGCCGTGGCGGTTGCGTTCATGCGGAAGATACCAAGGCAGCCTTGGAAAGCGGCAAGCTTCGCGCCTATGCCACCGACGTTTGGCCCAGCGATCCTCCGGCGGAAGACTATCCCCTGCTTCACGCTCCCAACGTCTTCATGACTCCTCACCTGGGCGCAAGCAGCAAAGAGAACCTGCTGCGCATCGGCGATGAGGTCGAAGCCATCATCGAGACCTTCGTCAAGGAAGGAGCCAAGGTATGAATCGAATCTTCAACTTCAGCGCCGGCCCCTGCACACTGCCCGTTCCCGCCCTGGAAAAAGCCCAGGCCGAGTTTGTGGACTATCAGGGAAAGGGAATGTCTCTTATTGAGATGAGCCACCGCAGCAAGGAATACGATGCGGTACACATGGAAGCCATGGATCTCATTCGTGAGCTCTTCGACGTTCCCGATAATTACAAGATTCTCTTCTTGGGTGGGGGAGCCACATTGCAGTTCGGCATGATTCCCATGAATTTCCTGCCTCAGGGTCAGAGCGCCGATTACACCCTCACGGGTGCCTGGGCCAAGAAGGCTTACAAGGACGCCACGAAGATTGGCAATGTTAACGTGGTCTACGATGGGAAAGATGATAACTATCTCAATCTTCCCGATCCCGCCTCCCTGAAGCTCGATCCCGGTGCCGCCTATCTGCATATGACCAGCAACGAGACCATTGGCGGCATCCAGTGGAAGAGTTTCCCGGATGCGGGTAGCGTGCCGATCATTTGCGACATGAGCAGCGACTTCATGAGCCGCCGTGTGAACGTGGCCGATTTCGACATGATCTATGCGGGAGCGCAGAAGAATGCCGGTCCCGCGGGTGTGGGAATTGCCATTATCAAAGATGACCTGCTTGCCAAGTGTCCGGACAACCTGCCGGCCTATCTCAATTACAAGACCCACGCTGACAAGGATTCCCTCTACAACACGCCTCCGGTCTTTGCCATTTATATGGTTGGTCTGACCATGAAGTGGCTCAAGGGAATCGGCGGCCTGGAAGCTGCGGAGCGTCTTGCCGACGAGCGAGCCGGTCTGATTTACGGTGCCATGGAAGCTAGCGACGGTTACTATCGTTGTCCGGTTCCTGAAGCTGTTCGCTCGAAGATGAACATCGTCTTCCGTCTTCCCAGCGAGGATCTTGAGAAGAAGTTCATCGCCAAAGCGCTCGAAAAGGGCATGAGCGGTCTCAAAGGACATCGCGACGTGGGAGGCTGTAGGGCAAGTGTCTACAACGCCATGCCGGTGGAAGGCGCCAAAGCTTTGGTGACCTTGATGGCCGAATTCCAAAAAGCCAACGGCTAGAACTGGTTTATGCCTTGAAGAAGCCCCACCCTCGGGTGGGGCTTCTTGCATTAGAGGCATGAAAACCACATGGCATCCTTGCATGTGATATCAGATCCGCTAGTATCGGCGCGAGGTGGAATATGAGATTCAAACTTGAAGAAATGAATTGGACGACCGCTGCAAAGCTTTTGAAGCCTGACCGTCCCGTCGTCTTGCCGGTGGCAGCAGGGACCAAGGCTCATGGCCCCCATTTACCCCTGGGAACGGACAAGCTCATCATCGACGAGTTGGCGAATCGATTGGCAAACAAGACCGACGTTCTGGTTTTACCCACATTGTCCTATGGTTATTTCCCCGCTTTTGTAGATTGGCCGGCGTCAGTGTCCATTGATGCCGAAAACTTCAAGCACTTTGTGGGAGACATTCTGCGCTCACTGGCCAAGCATGGCGTGAGACGCTTCCTGATTCTCGACGGTGGGGTCACGACCCAGTTTCCGCTTCGTATTCTTGCCGCCGAACTGCGGGAAGAACTTCAGGTGCTTGTCGGAGTCAGTTATATTCTAGGACTGGGATATGAAGTTGAACGAGAAGTTTGTGAGCAAGAGCAGGGTGGACATGCCGATGAAGCCGAGACCTCCTGCATGCTTGCTCTTCGACCCGACCTGGTGGATATGACCCAAGCGCCAAAGGACTTCAACACTGGCCTGGTTGGAACCCAGCGAGATGGAGTTCTCAAGGTTGCGGTGGCGGGGAAGATGACAAGTACCTCGGGCATTCATGGCGATGCAAGTTTGGCGAGTGCCGAGAAGGGTCATCGTATTCTCGATGCCATGGAAGCCGATCTTCTGACTTTCCTGGAAGCATTTCCCGAAGCTGACTTGCCAACATCTTCCTAAGGATATCCATGCGCGTAGATGGCAAGGCTCCCTGCTCAACAACACTGGCTGGACCTAATCTTCAAAAAGCCTATGATCTGCTCTCCCAAGATGCTTGGATGGCAAAGAATGAAAGCGAGCGCTTAGCACGCTTGAAGCGAATTGCAGAAGGAGCCAAGGAATGAAGTCCCTGCTTATCGCCCTTGCCGGGCTTTTATCACTGGTGCACCCGCTTGTGGCACAGGTTGATTGGGAAGATTCCGCATTTTCCAGTCCACAAGGAGTGCGAGCCTTCGAGAGACACATGGACCTTTCATCCGGTGCTTTTCACCGGCAGTGGGAGGGCCTCGATCTTGATCATATTGACTCTCTTGCACCCTTTTCCACCGGAAGTATCGCAGAAGCGCTTCAAGAGCTTGCCCGCTCCGATCGTGTGGAACTGCTGAACTTCGGTCTCTCCTATGAAGGTCATCCAATAACAGCTGCTATCATCTCTTCTCCCCGACGTATGGAAGATATGGAAGCGCTGCGCCATAGCATTCGCTTGGAAGCCTACGGAGAAAAGCGCCCCCTTGTCATTTGGATTGGCGCGACCATTCACGGGAACGAGAGTTCGGGTGCCGAAGGTGCCCTGGCGCTCATCGAGCACTTCGCAAATTCCAGTTACGAAGATGTGGCTCATGTCCTCGATACCTGTGTGCTTGTCATCAATCCTCTCCAGAATCCCGATGGACGCAGCCGCTTCCTCTCTGATTTAAGTCGTTGGAACGGCCTTAGGAGCAGCCTGGATCGTCAGAGTTTGGCCTACCGGGCCAGTTGGCCATCAGGTCGAGGAAATCACTACTTCATGGATCTGAATCGCGACTGGGCCAATCTCAGCCAAGCTGAAAGCTGGGGAAAGGTGAAACTATTCCTGGAGTATCCGCCGCAGGTCACCTTCGATCTACATGAAATGAGTGGACAGGAAGGCTATCTGTTTTCCCCGCCGCGGGCTCCTTTCCATCCCAATGTTCCTGCCTCGACGAAGCATTGGTGGGATGTGATTTCGACTCGTATGGCCAAGGCTTTTGGTGAAGAAGGATGGTCATGCACCACGCAGGACTGGCACGAGGAATTCAATCCCAACCGCGGTGCGGCCTGGCCACTTCACATGGGAGCCGTTTCCTTTTTGGGAGAGCAGTTCAACACTCAAGGATCCGAGATGATGCTGCCCCATGGGGCGACCATCGATTACCTGGAGGCCGTGAAGCATCAATACCTGGCCGCCTTGAACCTCATTGAAGCTTCCGCAAATCATCGCGATGGGATCCTGGAAGACTATGCTCGAAATCGAGGCTCAGCTTTTGAAAAGAACAAGAAATCTCCAGCAGCCTATTTGATTGCCCTGGATGAAAGCCCCGAACAGGGTCTGCGATTGGCGCGGATTCTTACGTGGATGGGGCTCGAACTTGAAGTGGCTCAAGACGATTTTCGCATCGACAAGGCTCGTAACTATTATGGCGAAGACCGTGGCAAGAAGGCATTTTCTTCGGGGAGTCTTTTGTTGAACCTGGCCCAGGTTCAGGGTCCATTGGCGCGGGCTCAGATGGACTTTGACACCCAGTTGAGCGAGGCCTTCCTGGCCGCTGAACGAGCGAGTATCGAGCGTGGCGAAGAGTCGCTCGTCTACGAAACCACGGCCTGGTCATTGGCTCAGGCCCATGGCGCGAGCGTCTATGAATTGGATGCTTGGCCCAGTGTCTCCACCGATGACTTCAATCCGAAAGCTCAAGATCGGGGTTCGATCAAGAATCCAGCGGCGAGTTTTGCCTTCGTTCTTGATGCGAACTCTCCCGGGTTCGCCAAAGGCATTGCGATGCTCCATGAACATGAAGTTCCATGTTGGGCTGCAGGAATGCCATTTGTGGCAGATGGCGTGAGTTTCGATGCGGGTAGTGTGGTGATCAAGCGTCACGACTCTCAAAACCCATTGGATGAACTACTCGCTTCAATCGCCAGGACAAGCTCCTGCACATTCTACGGGCTGAATCATGCACTCACCGAGGAAGGGCCGGACCTTGGCGCCTCATCGTTTCAGCGGCTTTCCCGTCCAAGGATTGCCTTGCTGAGTGGCTCGCCTTTCTACCAAACAAGCTTCGGCGCACTGTGGCACCTCTTCGATCAGGAAGTGGGTTACCCCATTTCCTTGATCAAGCTTTCCCAGCTTGAGGGCATCGATCTGGGTCGCTACAACGTGCTTATCCTTCCCGATGCCGGATCCGGACGGGGTGAGGGATTGGCCATGCAAATGGGCGATGTAGCCTTCGCTAAACTCATGGCCTGGGTGAATGGGGGCGGCTCCCTCATCACCTTGGGTGAAAGCAACTGGCTTCTGTTTTCTGGGGACGAACCCATTTCCAGTCTCAGGGCTAGACGACAGGTTCTAGATGATCTCGGCTCATATCTAGATGACGGACGTCCCGGTAGTGTTGAATTTCCCATCCTCAGCGACGATGAGGATGCCTGGCTCAGACGCTTCAGCCCGGAAGGTGCCATTCTTCGAGCCGACCTCGAAAGCGATCATTGGATTGCCGGTGGTGTCGGCGACAAAGTACCTGTGATGGTCCGCAGTGATCTTGCGCTTCTCGGCAAAGCGCCAGGTGAGATCCTGGGTCAGTTTAATGACAGTGAAAATCTACGTCTCTCGGGCCTCCTATGGCCTGAAGCCGAGGAACGCTTACGTGGAAGTGCCTATCTTTATCGTGAAGCCAAAGGACGAGGACAATTAATCGCTTTCATGGGCAATCCGGCTTACAGGGCTGCTTTCCACGGCACCTCTAGATTGCTCCTCAATGCAGTATTTCTCGGACCCGGCATGGGCGCACGTCAGCCCAGCCCCTGGTGATCCCGTGGCCGGCTCCGGAAATCCATATCGCCAGTTCTCGAAGCAGGCCAAGCCCAAACCTGGGTTGGGGGTAATGCGTGTGGGGGAGTCCCTCAAGGGAAAACTCGGGCAGGGCGATCGCATCTTGAAGGTGGATGGCCAGGATGTCGAAGACGTTCTCGATTTCCACTACTACAGCGTGTTGACACAAGAGCCGCTTCTGCAGGTTAAGACCCTTTCAGGCGAACTGAAGGAAATTGCCCTGGCCTCGGAAGATCTGGACGGATCCAATCTCGAATTCGAACCTTTGGTTTTCAAGAGTTGCGGAAACGACTGCGTTTTCTGTTTCATCCATCAGATGCCTCCCGACCTTCGCGAAGATCTTTATTTCATGGATGAAGACTATCGTTTGGGATTCATGTACGGGAATTACGTCACCCTTGCTCTCGCGCGGGAGCGGGAGCTGGATCGCATTATCTGCCAGCAGCTCAGTCCCGTTTATCTTTCCGTTCACGCCACCGATATGCCCCTGCGGAACAAGCTTCTCGGTCTCAAGCGTAGCCGCAATCTGGATGAAACCATTCTCCGTCTCATCGATGGGGGAATAACCCTGCATACTCAGGTTGTTCTTCTGCCTGGCTGGAATGACGGAGAGCATCTCGACAAAACACTCCGGGATTTAGCCGCTTACTATCCCGACGTGGCCTCTTTGGGAATCGTGCCTGTCGGGCTCACCGACCATCGCAAAACACTCACCAAGCTCGTGGGCTTCGATACAGAGGGCGCGGCCCGCGCACTGGAACAGGTGGAGACATTCCAAGCCGACTTCCATGCCGAGCACGGGAGTCGCTTCGTCTACATGGCCGATGAATTTTATCTACTCAGCGGCAGGGCGTTTCCATCCCAGGAGGAATACGAGGACTTCCCGCTCCTCGACAATGGCATCGGTATGGGCAGGGAGTTCGTGGAAACCGTGAAGACCGAAGCCGCACGTTGGCAAATACCTCAATCTGAATATCGCGTGGGCATACTAACGGGAAGACTTGGAGAGATACTCTTCGAGGAATACCTCAAGGATACACTTTCAGCACTTCCTGGAATCGAATTTGAAATCAAGGTTCTGGACAACAAGTTGTTCGGAAGCCGTATCACGGTGAGTGGGCTTCTTCCGGGTAGAGAGTTGCTTGAGGCCGCCTTGGAGCTTCCTCAGGACCTCGATCTGATTCTGCTGCCTCCCAATACCCTCAACGCGTCCGAGCTCTTTCTCGACGATCTCAGCCTGGATGATTTTCGCGCCGCACTACCCATGCCCGTAGCCATTGCGGAAGCGGGCCTGCTTGACATCATTGGGCAATCGATCCCCGCCGGGGATTAGTTCTTGAAGTTTTGATCCCGCCTCTGATAGTTTCCTATCGTCAAGGATGACAACCCTTTCCGGAGCGCATTTCAGGTGTCTCTTTCAAACATCATTGCCATCGTCGGGCGCCCCAATGTGGGCAAGTCCACTCTATTCAATCGCCTGGCCGGACAGCGTATCGCCGTGGTGCACGAACGGGCGGGCGTCACCCGTGATCGATTGACCACGGTGGTGGAGCGGGCCGATCGCCGATTCTACCTCATCGACACCGGCGGGATTTCCTTGGGCAATGAAGAACTTAAGGAAAAGACCACGGTCAGTGCTCTCGAAGCGCTGGAAGAGGCCAATCTGGTTCTCTTCATGATTGATGTGCGCACCGGGATTACCGAAGAAGATCTGGCCGTGGCCAAGATCCTGCGCCGCCAATCCAGTCGGGTCTGGTTGCTGGCCAACAAGGTCGAGAGAATCGAAGACCGTCATGAACTTCACGACCTCTATTCGCTGGGCCTGGGAGAACCCATGTCGGTGTCCGCCCTGCATGGCGAAGGTATCCATGAACTCTGGGAACGTCTCCTGGACACCTTCCCCGCTGAAGAGGTAGATCCTAAAGCAGAACGGCGTATGCACCTTGCCATGGTGGGGCGTCCCAACGTGGGCAAAAGCAGTATCACCAATGCCATTCTTGGCGTGGACCGCATGATCGTCAGCGACATCCCCGGTACCACTCGTGACTCCGTGGACAGCATGATCAAGTGGCACGGCAAGGATGTGGTCCTCGTGGATACGGCAGGACTTCGTAAAAAGGCCAGGGTGAAGGAACGTCTTGAGTACTACAGCAACCTTCGCAGTCTCTCTTCCATCGATCGGGCGGAAGTCACGGTGCTGGTACTCGACGCCACTCAAGAGATCGCCGAACAGGATCAAAAAATTGCCTCCTATGCCCACGAAGCGGGACGCGGAATTGTGCTGGTCGTGAATAAGTGGGATCTGCTCGACAAGAGTTCTGCAACCCTTGGCGAATTCGTGACGAAGGTTCGTGAGGAGCTGGAGTTCATCGATTATGCGCCCATCATCTTCGTGTCCGCGGAAACAAAACAACGCATTCATCAGATATTGGAAACCGCTGCACGGGTCTATGAAGAGCGGGGGCGGAGGATCTCCACATCCAAACTCAATGATTTCATCCAGGAGCTGATCTCCTTCAAGCCGCCGCATCACTACAAGGGCGGAACGGGCAAGATCTACTACACCACTCAACTGGCCACTGCGCCACCGACCTTCGCGGTTTTCGTGAACAATCCAGAGTGGTTTCCCGAGCACTACCGCAGATTCATGATCAATCAGTTCCGCAAAGCTTTCAGTTTCGAGGGAAGTCGCATTCGTTTACGCTTCAAGCCTCGCAAGGAGCTTAAATGAGCCATGCGATACTTTTCCTGCTCAGTTATCTAATCGGCGGTATACCCTTCGGCTACATGGCCGGCCGTATCGTCCTGAAAACCGACATTCGCAATTTGGGCAGCGGCAATCTGGGTGCTTCCAATGTTTTCAGGCAAGTGGGGCCCGCCTGGGGTATCGGCGTATTGCTCCTGGACGCCGTCAAGGGCCTCGCAGTGATCTATTTGGCCAATGCCCTTTACCCCAGTGGATCGGATTGGATTTCGCTCTCAGCGGGCGTTCTGGCCATTCTGGGGCATAGTTTCACCCCATACCTGGGATTCCGTGGCGGCAAAGGAGTTGCCACCAGCGCCGGCGTATTTCTGGGACTGGCGCCCGCCGCCCTGGGCCTGGCATTTGCAGTATTTGTGATCACCATGTTCATCGCCCGCATGATTTCCATGAGCAGTCTTATGGGTGCCCTGGCTCTGCCTTTAGCTATCTGGCTGCTCTATCCTGAAAAATCCACAATCCTCATTGCCTCCCTTTTCGTGGCTGCCCTGGTGTGGTATCGTCACCGATCAAACATCGGGAGGATACTCAAGGGCGAGGAACCCCGATTCAAGGCCCGCGGGAAGGAGGCTTAGTGTCCCGTATTGCTATATTAGGATGCGGAAGCTGGGGCACGGCCCTGGCGAAGTCTCTTTGTGAGGCATGCAACGATGTTCGGCTCTGGGGACATCTTGCCGAGGAAATTGATCCCATCCTGGCCCATGGTGAAAACCGCAAATACCTGCCCGGCATTTCCCTGCCCAAAGGAATCATGGCCAGCACCGATCTAGACGCCTGTATCCAAGGCGCCGATGCCCTGTTGATCGTGGTTCCCAGTCTGGTCATTCGAGAAGTCTCCGCGCGACTTAAGAACAGTTCAGCCCTGCCGTCCAAAGCCGCCTGGATTCTCGCGTCCAAGGGTCTCGACCCCGAAACGGGACGACCTCTCACCGACGCCATCGAAGACGTAACCGGGAAACTCGGCGACCGACTCATGGTTCTCGTGGGCCCCAGTCACGCGGAGGAAGTGGGCCGGGGCGTTCCTACAGCATTGGTCTTGGCCGGCGAAGCCGGCGCCTTGCGAGAAAAGCTACAGCACGATTTCAGCAGCGAAAACTTGCGCGTCTATGTGAACGATGACCGTGCGGGCACCCAATTGGGCGTCGCCTTGAAGAACGTCATCGCTTTGGCCGCGGGTATCTGTGACGGCCTTGGCATGGGCGACAACACAAAAGGCGCACTCCTCAGTCGTGGTTTGGCCGAGATGGGACGCTTCATCGAATCTTTCGGTGGCCGCCGCGAAACCCTTCTGGGTTTGGCGGGAGTAGGGGATCTCGTGACCACCTGCTTCAGCAAACACAGCCGCAATCGTTATGTGGGAGAGCAGCTGGGCAAGGGCCGCAAACTCGATGACATCTTAGGCGACATGATTCAGGTGGCCGAGGGTGTGCATACGGCACGCACACTTCACAATCTGGCGGTGGATCGCCAGGTGGAGATGCCCATTACCGAGAAAATTCACGGCGTGCTTTTTGAGGGCGCCGACCCGAGAAACGCTATCAAAGAACTCATGACCCGGGACCCGGCTCCCGAGATCCGAAAAGGAGGGGCTCATGGCTCCCGAGCCTAAAATGAAGAAGTCACGGGAAGTCAAACGCCTCTATTGGAGCATCAGCGAGGTATCCAGTCTAACAGGGGTCAAACCCCATGTGTTGCGATATTGGGAAACCGAGTTTCCCACCCTCAAGCCCAAGAAAAATTCGGCGGGGAATCGCCACTATCGCGAACGGGATATCGAGCTCATTCTGGCCATCCGGCAGTTGCTCCACAAAGATGGCTATACCATCAAGGGCGCGAGGCAGCGCCTTACTGAAACCCGCAAGGTTCGGGAACTGGTCGATCAACTCGAGATTCCCTTCGGGCGGGCGCGCCAGCGCCAGTTGCTCATGGAAATCAAGAGCGGTCTGGTTGATCTGAGGAAGGAACTGGATTTTGGGTCTTGAGAAGGCCCTTCCGAGTTGGTATATAAAGGGCTCACATCTTGGTCGGGGCGTAGCGCAGTCCGGTAGCGTACTTGTCTGGGGGACAAGTGGTCGTAGGTTCAAATCCTATCGCCCCGACCCTTTTTTCCTCCTATGAGAATTCTCCTAACAAACGACGACGGCATCCACGCCCAGGGCATTCAAGTGCTCAAGAAGGCTCTCGAGCCTCTCTGCGAGCTATGGGTGGTGGCCCCGTCCGATCAACAGAGCGCCACATCTCACAGCCTCACCCTTGGCAATATCCTTCGCCGACATCAGCACGATGAGCGCGTTTTTTCCGTTACGGGAACACCTGCCGATTCCGCCCTCATGGCCATCAACGGCATCATGCAGGACAGTATTCCCGATCTGGTGATCTCAGGCATCAACCATGGTCCCAACATGGGCGAAGATGTGCACTACTCCGGAACCGTGGCCGCGGCCATCGAAGCGGCCATACTGGGTATTCCCGCAGTCGCCGTTTCCACCGCAAGTTTTCGTGATCAGGAGTTCCACGGCGCGGTGGAGTTCGTGAAGATGCTGGTCCAGGAGCACGGCAGTTTGCTTCAGAACCCAGGCACTCTTTTGAACATCAACGTGCCCAATTGTCGTTGGGAAGACATCCAGGGAGTTTCCCTGACGACTCTGGGTTCGCGATTTTACGGCGATGTGATCATTCGCAAGATGGATCCACGCGAGAAGGAATATTTCTGGATCGGCGGCGAAGAGCCCACCTGGGAGAATCAGGTGGACTCCGATTTCTACGCCGTGCACCACGAACGCAAGGTATCCATCACGCCCCTCAAACTCGATATCACCGATCGTGAACGCCTCAGTCAAATGGGCGACAGCTGGACGGATCTGATCCGATGAGCGATCGCTTCCGCGTGGCGCGCGGGCGCATGGTCGATCGCATTCGCGGCAAGGGCCTGGCCAGCGAAACCGTTCTGGCGGCCATGGGGGAGATCGCCCGACATCTCTATGTTGATCCCGCATTGGAATTGAAGGCCTACGGCGAAAACGCCCTGCCCATCGGATGGGAGCAGACTCTGTCCCATCCGGAAGTGGTGGCCTTCATGACCGAGTCCTTGAGTATTAGACCTGGTCATCGCATCCTGGAAATTGGAACAGGTTCGGGTTATCAGGCGGCGCTTCTGGCGCGCATGGGGGCTTTGGTGCGAACCATCGAGCGCATCGAAGGTCTTCTGGGCACGGCCCTGGAGCATTGGAAAGCGGATGGATTGAAGGGAGACATCAAGGCCCGCCTGGGAGATGGTTATCTGGGCTGGCCCGAGGAAGGTCCATTCGATCGCATTTTGCTCACGGCTTCGCCCCGGGAAGTTCCTGAAACCCTGCTTCGTCAGATCAAGGAGGGCGGCATCTTGCTACTTCCCTTGGCTTCAGAAAAGGGGCAGCGAATGGTGCGATATCGCCGGGAAGGCGACCGCGCCTATCGAGAAGAGCTTGGCGATTGCTCTTTTGTTCCCATGCTGGCTCGAACCGTGAAAGGTTGAAATGGACTGGTTGACGGATGCCACAGGCAATCTGCCTCCCTTCTGGCGAATTCTACTCTTCGCCATGCTTCCGATTTTAGAGCTTCGAGGAGCCATTCCCTGGGCACTGTTTGTGGAAAATATGCCATGGCTCGAAGCCTACCTGATCGCTGTTCTCGGCAATGCCATTCCCGTGGTTCCCCTTCTTCTATTTCTGGGCCCCGCCGAGAAGTATTTGGGGAAGTGGAAGATCTTCCGTCGATTCTTCGATTGGCTTTTCGCTCGAACCCGGAGGCGCGGAAAGCTCATTGATCGATTCAAGATTCTCGGTCTCATCCTTTTTGTGGGCATTCCCTTGCCCGTAACGGGAGCCTGGACCGGCTCAGCCGCGGCCTACGTCTTCGGTATCGAGAAACGGAAAGCCTTTCCCGCCATTCTCACGGGGATTCTCATGGCGGGTGTGGTTGTGACCTTGGCCTGCAAAGGCGTGCTGGGAGTTGGCGGGTTCTTCAAGGATTTCCGAAGTCATTGATCGCAGCCTCTTTACAAAGACGCTCTCATGCCTTAATTTCGCACGGAAGTCGGGGTGTAGCGCAGCCCGGTTAGCGCGCCTCGTTCGGGACGAGGAAGTCGGAGGTTCGAATCCTCTCACCCCGACCTTATTTTATCCGCCGGGAGTCAGATGTCCTTAGAATACGAGGACCAGTACATCCGGGAGATCGCTGATCATCCGGTCCTTTCCGCCGAGGAGGAACAGGAACTCGGTAGGCTCGTTCAGGCCGGTAGCCTGACGGCCAAGCGAAAGATGATCATCAGCAATCTCAAATTGGTGGTAAGTATCGCCCGGTCCTTCAGAGGACGGGGCGTTCCTTTTCTGGATATCGTCGAAGAAGGCAACCTCGGCCTGATTCGGGCCGTGGAAAAGTTCAATCCCGATCTCGGTTTCCGCTTCTCCACTTATGCGTCCTACTGGATCAAACAGGCCATGGCGCGAGCGGTTGCTAATCAGGGCCGCACCATCCGTATTCCCTTCCATGTCTTTCAACTCGTGAATCGTTTTCTCAAGTTGTCTGGGAAGGATGGAAACGCCATCGCCAAGGTCAGCGATAGCGAATTGGCGGAACGCCTGCATTGCAGCGAGCGAAAAGCCCATCTGGTTCGGGATCTGGTGCGAGGCGTTCTTTCCCTGGATCTCATGATGAGCCAGGGAGCATTTCGCGAACTGTATTCCGACGGCCGCAATCAGAGTACTCACACGCCTGAAGATCTCGTCTCCCTGCAGCTTGAACACGAGCGTTTGCATCGTCTGATGGACAAGCTTTCAGAGCGTGAACGAGCGGTGTTAAGAATTCGCTATGGCTTCGAATCTGAAGGGGAGTTCAAAACTCTTGAAGTAACCGGACAAGCCTTCGGCGTAACCCGAGAGCGAGCCAGACAGATTGAGAAAAGTGCCTTGCGCAAGTTAAGAGTTTTGATGATATCTGAAGACGAGTTGCCTTGATTGGATCGGATGGCCCCCGTAGCTCATCTGGATAGAGCACCAGTTTCCTAAACTGGGTGTAGCAGGTTCGAGTCCTGCCGGGGGCACCTTAGCAGCGGGTGGGGGGGGGAATAGAAAAAGCAGTCCAAACCCTTCGGTACGTCTTGTCCCGGCCCTGCAGAGGCTCGTGCGGCAAGTGCTTCGCTGAGATGCTTGAGGTGATGGGACACCGCACCGACAGTAAGGACTGCCAAGTACAAACTAGCAGCAGGTTTCCAGACTGTCAAACTTAAAAGAGGCCGAAAGGCATCCTATTCGTCCCTATAACCTCTATGATAGCAAAGCACTCCATTCATATTCTCATGTGATCTCATAAGAAGAGGCGCCTCCGCTTTGGAGACGCCTCAGAAATCGAAAACCATTTTTACCCCTTCTTAGTCCCTCAACCACCAGAAGATGTCTACAAAGAGAATGTACCAATGCATGGCGATTCTCCTTTCTGTAAAGATAGAATCTTGAACCGCACGAAGAGTATTCAAGCATCCGCCGTGCCGGAAATAAAAAGGTCTTATTTGGAAGAATTCAACCTCAAGAGGATCAACGAGATGTCATCTTTGCTCGCCTTACCTGCAAAGCTTTCGATGGCGGCAATTACTTCCTCGCCGAGGCGATCTACCGACCAGTTTTGATTGGTTTTCATCCAGGCCAGCAGCCTCTCCTCACCGTAAAGCTCTCCATCCTCATCTTCCTGCTCCTCGAGACCATCCGACCGGATGAAGAGCAAGTCGCCCGGATTAAGCCTTACGCGGCCTTCTCGGAAAACTCCAGATTCCTGAATTCCAAGCAGGGGTCCTCCACGGTGGAGCCGCTCAATAAGTCCATCGCGTCTCAGCAGCCAGGGGGTGGGCATGCCCGCATTGCAGAAGCTCAGCAGGCCCGAACGAGGATCGAGCAGTCCATAGAAAAAAGCAGCGAAAAAACCTTGGAACTGGGGGTCACTGCTGGAACGGACCATGTCGATATTCATGCCCTCGAGCACTTCGCTCACCGAGCGATCCCTACCGGCCATGGCGCGAAAAGATTGAGCCACGCCCGCCATGAGCAAAGCCGCGGGAATGCCCATTCCGGTGGCATCACCCAGAGCCAAACCAAGGCGACCGTCCTCCATCTCCATGAAGTCCAGGTAATCTCCGCCCACCTCGCGGCCAGACAGGGTCTTTCCCAATATCTCCATGCCGGGAATCTTGGGCGACTCTTTTGGCAGGATGCTCTCCTGAATCTTACGAGCGACTTTCAGCTCTCGATCCAGCACTTCTTCCCGAGCCAGGCGCTCAACCATGGAAAGGTTTTGAATCTGCAAAGCCAAGGAGGGGAGCAATCCCTGAAAAGTCGCCAGGCGACGAGGGGAGTGAAGAGGGGCGGCTCGACAAGGGCCCAAGACCAGGAGCAGCGGTTCCCTTTTTCCCGGAAATGAAATCAAGAGAGACCAATCGTGCTCGGCGCAAAATCTTTGTGCACGAGATCCTAGTAGAGACTGGGACCAGTAAGGATCCCATAGTTCGGCTGCCAGAATCTCTTTTTCCGCCAGAAGATGCTTTTCCAAGCGCCTTGGAAGAGTGAAGTTTTCCATGCTCGGAATGCCCTGTTTGAGCTTGATCTCCGCATCGGCGTGCTCCCAGCTATGCACCTGCATCCAACCGTCTTCGCCCTGCACGAGCCAGAGGGCCCAACTGCTTTGCAGGTCTTCACAAAGGGGTTTCGAAATCGTTTCCATCAGGTTGCTTAAATGTGGAAATCCTTCCTGCCCCAGGAGCAATGCCCGAGACTCAGGCATTTCATCGACTTCATTTCGATGGGACACTCCAGGAAAACGACGGACGAGTGAAAACCAGATGGTCAGACTGAGCACCACGACCAGGGCGGTCATGCTCAGTGTGCCTACTACCGTATCGGGTTGGGGGCCGAACTTGATCACAACGGCCTGAATGCCCAGGAAAATAAGAAGAAAGGCCGAGCCACGAAGAATTTGACGAGCCGCGTTTTCTGCACGGCGCTGTAGGTAGAGAAGGTCGCGGCTCAAGATCCCGTAGGCAAAACTCCAAGGCAAAAATATGAGAAAGAGAGGAGCCGGCGCTGCCGCAGAGATAACCTTGCTGGGGAAAAGTTGATGGAGGATCTGAAAGAGCAATAGGGGGAACAAACCAATGAGCGCCCCCGTGAGTACCAATCGCAAACGATATCGCTCGCGTCGTCGGCTCTTGCGGAATGTCTTGATCACGAGCAGAGCCACGGACAGCAACATGAGAATGGCCGAGTGAATACCTGCGGTTTGCTCCAGTAGAAGTTGAAGTCCCTGAGGTTTGTCGAGCATGAGAACGCCATAGGCATCCATAAGAGTCCAGACAACCGTTGGGGCGTAAATGGCTAAGATGATCCATTTGGGACGGGGACGGCTTTCGGGAAACAGTAGGACGAAGTGTAGAAATAGCGGAGCCAGGAACAGCGAAAGCAGATCACTTTCAAGTTCCAGAATTATCGTCAGTGGATTGAGCAGGGGCCTCGGCTGAGGCATTAGCAGTGAGCCGAGGATGACACAGAGAAGCAGGAAGAGCATGGCCAGGGAATCTCGCCGCCTGCGAATCACAAGCCAGCCCGTGAGGAGTATCAGAAGGCCCGCCAGGGTGCGAAGCGCCCAGTATGCCTTCCGAGGCAAACTGAGATACTCCACGGGATGCACGACTTCCAGTCTTTCGCCATCTCGCTCAATGCCGAGCAGCAAGGGTCCATCGAGCCCTTCCCGTGCCATGAGGGAACGGGCTCCAAGATCTCCCTTTGCGGGAATTCCATTGACGGTGAGAAGGCAATCCTCGGCCTGCAAATTTGTGGGGGAGTCGGGACCGGGGATAACGCGTAGGCTATGAATCCTCAGCCCCGGATCCGGATAGTGCATCCGGTCCTGGAGCCCCCAGAGGGCCAACAAGGCCGCCAGGACCGGGATGGCCTGGAGGAGAAGGGACCTGGGGGAGCGGTTGCCTGCTGTCGAACGGAGTCCCATGGGCTCAATTTGGCCGCGGAAGGCCCTGCCTGTCAACGGGAAGCTGCCGGAGGGGCTTGATGGATGGCAAGCCCCGTGCTAACTTGCCGGGAATCGAATTTCTAAAACCCTCTAAACGGAGGCTTTGCAGTGGTCGCGAAGAAGAGGCTCAGCAAGAGCCAGCTCAGGGACGACAAATTCATCGACACCGTCGCCCATTATGCGGGGGTGCTCCGCGAGCATCAGCGCAGCATTATTGGCGGCCTGGCTGTCGTCCTGATTCTGATCCTGGCGGTGTCTTGGGGCGTCCGCTACATGAACAAATCCGATGAGGAATCCCGCGTGGCATTCTCCGGTGCTCTGGGAGAGCTCGATCTCGCCATCCAGGATAACCTTCCCGATGGCTATGAAATCGCTCTACAGAGCTTTGAGGCCATTAATAGCCAGTTCAGCGGCAAGACCGCGGGTCGCTGGTCCATCTACTATACGGGCTTCTGCAAGGAACAGTTGAAGAACTTCCAGGGGGCGCTGGACGATTTCGACGCCTACATCGCCAGCGGCGACCAAGAATTCGAGTTGGCCGCGCAGCAGGGACGTGCGTCTTGCCTGCATAGCCTCGGAAAGACTCGAGCCGCGGCCGAAGTGTTGGAAACTTTGGCCGAGCGTCCCGGTGCCAGTGAGGAAATGGTACGTGGATGGCTCTATCGCGCCAGCCAGATCTACTTTACCGGCCAGTACTTCGAAAATGCGGAAACTGCATTAGCCAAGCTCGAGGCCATGGGCGCCGGAACCTACGAAGCGAAGATGAAACGCGATCAGGCGGCATTGGCGGCCTTGCGCAGCTAAGCTTCCCAGGGAAGAGCGAAATTGATGGGGGACATCGGATAAACGGTGTTCCCCTTTTTCTTTGCGTTGACTTATCAGCGGGAAAGTGGAATTCTCCAGCCGATTAGAGCCTCTGAGCGGAAAGGATTCCACTTGCAGGAAAACACGCCTCTGCATGAAGACCAGGCAAGTGATTCATCGGAATCCTGGTTGGCAGCGATTTCATACCTGCCGATCATCTGCCTCATCCCGTACTTCTTCCACGGTACACGTCCCTATGTCGCGTATCACGCACGCCAGGGCCTTCTGCTCTTCCTGCTCGAACTGGCAGGACTGCTCACTTACTGGACCGTGAAGCTGACTTTCGGGCGCATACCGTTTCTCGGAAACGTTGTGATGTTCCTCCTCCTTCTCGCCATTTTACTTCCCGTGGTGGCTTTGATCATTCTGGGTTTCGCCAAGGCTCTCACGGGCGAAAAGGGACCACTTCCTTGGATCGGGCATTGGGCAGACAAGATTCCACCGGCTCCCTCGGGGGACTAGCCCATGCCGCTGCACAGTTGTCGCATAATGTATATTATGTTAACTAGAGATGTCGCACCCAAGGGGGGCGCCTCTCAGGGTCTGGAGGCTTGAAATGGATGTACGTACCCTCAATGATGTCTTTTTCCGCGCTACGCGTGAAAGCAAGAACCCCAAAGCGTTTCAGCGAAAGATCCAGGACGAGTACAAAGACATTTCCGCGGAGACATTTGAGCGCCAGACCATACAGGCGGCCCTAGGTCTCCAGGAACTCGGACTTCGACCCGGCGACCGAGTGGCTCTCATTGCCCACAATCGCTACGAATGGGCACTCAGCGACTTCGGAATCCTGCTTTCCGCCGGGATCAATGTTCCCATTTACCCAACACTTTTGCCAGAGCAGATCCTCTATATCATCCAGAACTCCGGTTCCAACCTGGTGATTTGCTCTGACAATGACATGCTCCAAAAGGTTCTTCAGATTCGCCATCAACTTGAGGATCTTCGCGAGATCATTCTCATGGACGGCAACTGCGATGAAGCCGGCGTTATGAGTTTCGATCAACTTCTCGATCTGGGTGAATCACGATATGAGGATCGCAAAGATGCCCTGGTAGAATTGGCACACTCGGTCAAGCCGGATCAAGCTTGTAGCTTCATCTATACATCAGGAACCACGGGCGACCCCAAAGGCGTCATTCTGACACACGGGAATATCGTGAGTAACGTTAAAGGCGCTTTCGGGAAGTTTCCCATCGGCGGCGGCCAAGACAGTTGTCTGTCTTTCCTACCTCTAAGTCATATTTTCGAGCGCACGGCCGGATACTACTTCATGCTCTACGCAGATGTGAGTATCGCCTATGCGGAGTCCATCGATACGGTGCCCCAGAATCTCATTGAGGTCAGGCCAAGCATCATGGTTTCAGTGCCCAGACTCTACGAAAAGATGTACGCGCGCATTCTCGATGCCGCCCTGAGTGGAAGCTTCATCAAGAAGCAGCTCTTCTTCTGGGCGAAGAACATAGGAGAACAATGGGCTGAAAAGGCCATTAATCACGAAGAGATTTCCGGAAGATTGAACTTCGCCTATGGCATCGCATCCAAACTCGTATTCTCAAAACTCAAAACTCGCACAGGAGGCCGCCTGAAGTTTTTCGTTTCCGGTGGTGCTCCCCTTAATCCGGAAATCGCGAAGTTCTTCTATGCCGCAGGACTTCCAATTCTGGAAGGCTATGGCCTCACAGAAACGAGCCCCGTCATTACGGCCAATACTCTTGAGGAAATCCGCCTGGGTAGCGTGGGTAAACCCTTCCCTGATGTGGAAGTGAAAATTGCGGAAGACGGCGAAATCTTTACGCGAGGCCCCCATGTCATGCAGGGCTACTACAAAGACGAAGAAGCCACCCGCGCAGCTCTAGCACCTGACGGCTGGTTCGCCACAGGTGATGTAGGCGGCATCGACAAAGATGGTTTTCTATCCATTTTGGATCGCAAAAAAGACATCATCGTAACGGCCGGCGGAAAGAACATCGCCCCCCAGCCCATCGAGAATCGCTTCAAGATGGACAAATTCCTCTCTGAATGTGTGCTCATCGGCGATAAACGAAATTTCATTTCCGCGTTGCTTGTTCCGAACTTCGAGAACCTGCTGCGATACGCCAAAGAGCACGACATCATCTACACCTCGCTCACGGGCCTGGTGGCCGACCCACGTATACGGAATCTCTACCAGCGTCGCGTTGATAAGCATAACGCGGAGCTGGCGCGCTTCGAACAAGTGAAGAAATTCGCATTGCTCGACAAAGAGATGACCATTGATGACGGCGAACTTACGCCGAGCATGAAGGTCAAGCGCAACAAGATCGAAGAACGATATAGGGAACTGATTGATTCACTGTATGTGGAGGCAGCGGCCCAATAGGCCGGAGCTTCTCAAGGAATGAAAGGGGTATCATGAGACAAAGCCTGAATGCCTTGCTTCTGATCGCCGTGCTCCTAATTCCCGGCACCGTGCTGGGCTCAGGATATGCGGTATGGGAGATGGGAACGCGGAGTTCGGCCCTGGGCGGAACCATGACGGCCCATCCCGCGGACGCATCCGCAATCTTCTACAATCCTGCCGGACTGATGAGCTATTCCGGCGACCAGTTCGTCCTGAACGTGACGGGAATAAAACCCTACACAGAATTCGCTGGAATCGACCCCCACCCGGGCGCCGGCGTCAGCGAGCGACTGGCCGACGCGCTCTTCATCTTGCCGCAGGCTTATTACAGCCACCGCTTGAGCGAGAGTCTGGCCCTGGGAATCGGTTTTTACACCCCCTACGGCCTGGCCGTGGAGTGGGAAGACCCCGAGAATTTTTCAGGTCGCAATATCGCCACATTCACCGACCTGAAAACTTTCTTCTTTACACCGACCCTGGCCTGGAAACCGAGTTCTCTCATCTCCATCGGCGCGGGTCTGAACATCGTCAAGGGACACGTGGAATTGCAGCAGGGCCTGGTGGAGAACATTCCCAACCCGACGGATGTCGGTACGGCGACCATCACCGGAAGCAGTGAAATGGCCTATGGCTTCAATTTCGGACTGCTGGTCAAGCCTCATTCCGCGGTGACTCTGGGACTGAATTACAAATCCCAGATCGACCTGGAATTCTCGGGCGATGCCGAGTTCCTGGCCTACGAAGGCTACGAGGCTGTCATGCCCGTCGACGGCGGTGCTGAAACAGCCATGCCGCTTCCCGCTCTTTACTCAGCGGGACTCTCAGCCTACCTCACACCCAAGCTGCGCGCCGAGTTCAACTACAACTACACCTTCTGGTCGGCTTTCGAGACTCTCGAGTTCAACTTCCTCGACACACCCGATCTCAACAAGGTTGTCGAAGAGAACTATGAAGACGAGAAGCAGCTTCGTTTGGGACTGGAGTACGAGTATTGCGAATTCATCCACCTTCGTGCGGGTTGGGTTCGCGACACCTCGCCCCAGCCCTCGGCCACAACCGGCCCCGTGCTGCCGGACTCCGATCGCACGGGTTACTCGATCGGCTCAGGTCACCAGCTCAGCCCGAATCTGCACCTCGATACTTACGCGCTCTTCCTCTTCCTGGACGATCGCGAAGTGCGCGACAGCAACGACGGCTACAACGGTGACTATCGCAGCTTCACGTTCCTCTTCGGCCTCGGCCTGACCTACCTCTTTTAGAAAGGAGGGCTACCTTGAAGAAATTAACTTTCATTCTCGCTTTGACGGGTGCCCTGCTCATGGCAGGGTGCTCTCTCTTCGCTCCTGAAGAGTTCACCTTGGATCCCCCGCCGGTGGATTCAGGAACGGCTGATTTCAGCGTTTACGTTTCCATCGGTAACAGCTTGACCGCTGGATATCAGAGCGGCGCACTCTATGAATCCACGCAGCAGTACGGCTATGCCATGCAGCTTGCCGATGCCATGGGCGTCGCGTCTTTCGAGGTTCCCTGGATCGCCGATCCCGGCATCTACGACGCGGATCTTAAGCTGGGTCATTTGCAGGTTGTCTTCGACGACGAGGGCAACGCGGGACTGGCGCCCATTCTCTGGCCCGAGGAAATCGTCGATCCCGCGCAGCTGCTGCTGAACGCCGGCTACGTGGGTCCCTACCACAACCTGGGCGTGCCGGGGGCGACGACCTTCGACATGCTCCACGCGATGGATCAGAACAGCTGCTACACCGCGCAGCTCGGTGAGCCCAACGCCTACTTCGACATGATCCTGCGCAACGAGGGCTTCGACTGGACGCTCTTCGGCGCCGACTCCACCAACCTGGCCGTTGTGGATCAGGCGAAGTTGGCCGATCCCACTTTCGTGAGTGTCTGGATCGGCAATAACGAACTGTTGATGCCGGCCACCGCGGGCGAGGGAACGCCCTTCTATCTCGCAACGAACTTCGAGGATCTCTACTCGGATGTTCTCGGCGGTCTCGTTACGGATCTTCCCGACGCCAAGTTCGTCACGGCGGATCTGCCCTACGTGACCTCGATCCCCTTCTTCACGACCGTTCCATGGTTCGTGATCGACCCCGATCAGAACCCTGTGGATGGGGATGGAAATCCCGACAACGGCATTCAGTTCGTGGGTCTCTTGGCCGAAGAAGGAACCGATTCCCTACTCGCCAGTGGCGATTTGGTCTGCTTGACCTTGCTCAGCTATGACAGCGACAGCAATGGCGTCCCCGACTTGAATGAGGGACTGGGAATTCCCGACGAGGTTCTCATCGAACTGCTTAAGTCGGGCGGAATGACGTATGAAGAGGCCACCGCGGCACTCCCGTTGGCTTTCCCGCACCATGGAAGCGAGATTCCTGGCGGGCTTACTCTTGTCGCCACGGAAGTTGCGTCCATCCTTGAAGCCACCGATAACTACAACACCGTCATCCACTCGGTGGCCGATGGTCTTGGCGTTCCGGTTGTCGAGGTCAACGAGTACTTTCAGGATGTGTCTGTAAACGGCGCCGAATACAACGGCGAAGAATACACCACGACCTTCGTGACCGGTGGGCTCTTCAGCCTCGACGGTGTTCATCCTTCGAACGTCGGCTATGCGCTGATCGCAGAGAAGTTCATCGAGACCATCAATGAGGCCTATGGATCGAATCTGTCGGCCGCAACCATGCCCACCGTGCCTCGGAGCACGACCGAAATTGACGGTCTGCCCACTTTACCTGCACGATTCCCGGGTATGCCGTTCTAATCGCTTCTATCTACAAAAAGGGCTGCTCCCCCAGGAGCAGCCCTTTTTGTATTAATCGACTTCGCTACCGATACTTTGCTTTCGATTTCTTCAGCTCAAGTTCCCTATTCAACCTTTCCTCGATGCTGAGGCTTTCCACATAGTTCAGCATAAGGCCATAGGTCTCGATGAGATTCTCTTTTTCCGCATTGTCCAAAACACGAAGACGTCTCATGCTCGGCAGGAAAAATTGAACTGTGAGATTTGAGTTCATCATGCCCAATTGCGTGGCTCGTTTCGCCTGTCTTGGCAATTCAATGTAAACGTTGATGAAGTTGCGGCTCGCTTCAACGACCTCGGCAAATCTATACAACTCCGGTAATCGGTAGAGACATGTTCGGCAAGTGTGATCAAAAAGGTAGAAGGCCAGTGGAACTCCGGTCTCCCTAGATATCTGAATGGACAGGTCAATGTTATCATAGAAATATACCTGATCCTCATGGACTCGAATGCGACCTTCCTGGATGAAACTGATCTTGGGATCCAGATTCGAATTCTTGTTGCTGATGGAATTCTGATCGTAGATCCACTGGCGGTACTCATGCCCCTTGTACCAGAGGCTGTCCCTTTCAGACGTGGCCGCAAAGATCAGTGTGGGCATGATCAGAACTAGAATGAGCAGAAGCCGTCGCATGATTAACCTCGTGAAAGCGTTATTGTTGAGGGAAAGGAATATAGACAACAGACAGGCGATTCCACAAGTTCCCTAAGAACTTAGAATTCTTCCACTTATGGACTCAAGTAAAGTGCTTTCCATAAGCATACGCCGCTGATGCTTGTTCACTCGCCTTAGTTTGGCATCCAATTTCTGAAGATTCAGGATCCAGGCGAGGATCTCCCGGCGAGAACTTTTCCCAGCCCTTTCCATGGCCTTTCGATTTGCAAAAGGATGCCCCCCCATCCTATCCAGAACGGCTCCCTGGGGCAGCCCCATGTCCATGAGAGCCCTGGCCTTGAAAACCTGAGTCATATTCGAGGCCAGAAGTCCCATGAGGGCGGGAGGCTCATGCTCCCCGGAATCCAGAAGGTCACTCAGAACCTTCAGCAACTGTTTTTCTCGCCCACGCAATAGGTTGTCGGTGAGGCGAAAGATGTCCAGATCCGGATGAACGGCCACAAGCTTTTCCACCTGGATAGGCTCCAGCCGTCCAGCAGGCCCCACGACCAAGGCCAGCTTTTCAATCTCTGAAGCGATATCGCCGGGATCGGGAGGAAGACGATCCACCAGCATTCCAGGCACCTGTGGATGAAAATCCAAGTCTTTGCTTCTCAGGTTTGCCCGCGTCCAATCTTCCAGAGCTTTGCCTTTTAGCGCGTTGAACTTCATCGCAAAACCCTTGGCCTTGGCGATTCTATTCTTGGCTGCCATGAGTTGAGTCAGATTGGGAGCCGAGATGCACAGAATACTGGGGCCGGGGCTCTCCTCCAAGAATGAGTTCAATGAATCCTTGAGAGCAACACTAATGGCGCCAGGCACCTCGAAGTGCACAAGCTTGGGTCCATCAAAGAAGGAATAGTTGCGCAGCAGGGCTTCCAGGTCTTCCCAACGCGTTCTGATATCCAGGCGGCGGTATTCGAATCCCGTGCTGGGATCGATATCCAGCTGGCTGCGAAGCAGGGCAACAGCCTCGGCCACAATCCAGGGTTGCTCCCCCGTGAAGAGGTAGTATGGACGTTTTTCCTTATCGAGATCCTTGCGCAAAGGCTCCAGGGGCATTCCACTTCCGGCCGCCATTACCACTCTCCAAAAATACCGTTGAGGATGTCTTCCACCACTTGCTCGCGAACCTGGGTTTCGGCATCTTCGCGAGTGAGGAATTCTCCCCCCTCACTTCCCTCCACATAGAACGTGGCCTGAGCGCGAATGGATCGCTCCCAACTTTCCGGAAGATCATCACGCCCGACGACCTGAACCTGAAAAGAGGTTCGCAAGGTCAGGGACAGTCGATACTCCTCCGCCGACCCAGCCAAAGTGGAAAAGGAAATGTTTTCTTCGTATTCGTTGATAGTCGCTTCCAGCAGGAAATCCGCAGCAATATTGTCTGGGATGATATCGAGCAGACCGTCCTGTTCGATGGCATCGCGCAAGAGTTCGGTCATTTCAAGCTCGAGGCCTGCCTGACTGGATTCGTTGCTCATGAGCGGAATGGCAACGGTTCCCCGAAGGGACCTGTCGCGGCTGCTGGTGTTGTAGTAGGAGCACGCCACTGTAAACAGCAAGAGGCATAGTGCTGCAAAGAGCAGCGGCCGCATTATTCTTCTTTGCCGATTCCGTAACTTTTCAAGCGATAGCGCAGCTTGTCTCGGCCGAGACCCAAGAGGGCCGCCGATCGGCTTTGATTGCCTTCGCTCTTGTTCAGAGCTTTTTCGATAAGATCCACTTCCAGAGATTTTACGATCTCCTCCAGATCAACGCCGCTCTCGGGCAACGGCTCCTCCATGATTCGACGTATGCGCTCCCCGGGCGTTTCGCTGCTCAGGGCGAGGTTTTGGCCCAGGGCCATTCTCAAGGACTCGGGTCCGATCTGGTCGCCCGTGTCCATGAGCACCATGCGCTCCACTAGGTTCTTGAGCTCGCGGACATTGCCCGGCCAATCGTACTCCATGAGAATGCGTCTGGCTTCCTCATTCAGATCCATACTACGACGATTGAAGCGTCCAACGTAGTCTTTTCCGAAGAATTGAATCAAGGGAAGGATGTCTTCGCGGCGCTCCCGAAGGGGTAGTATCCTGATGGGCACCACGTTGAGCCTGTAGAAGAGATCCGCCCGGAAACGCTTGTGGGCCACCTGCTCATGAAGATCCTGATTGGTGGCCGAGACGATGCGAACATCCACTTGCATGTCCTTGGTGCCACCGACCCGGCGGAAGATCTTGTTTTCATGAAAACGCAGGAGTTTCACCTGCAGGGCCAAGCTCATTTCACCGATTTCATCGAGAAACAGAGTACCGCCCTTGGCCACCTCGACCAGGCCGATCTTAGCCTCACGAGCGTCGGTGAAGGCCCCCACCTCGTGACCAAAAAGTTCATTTTCCAGAAGTTCCGAGGGAATCGAAGCGCAATTGAGTTCCAGGAAGGGCTTGTCGCGACGAGGGCTCAGATCGTGAATGAGCCTGGCGATGATCTCCTTGCCGGTTCCGCTTTCGCCGGTAATGAGCACGGTGGTGTCCCGGCTCATGGCCACCTGGGCCGACTGCTCGTAGACCTCGGTCATGGCCTGGCTTTGAAGCTTGTAGAAGCTCAGGCCGCTACCTGTTCTGAATTTCCGATGCTGCTCAAGCAATTCTGTTTCCGAGCGATTATAATCGAGAATCGCCTCCACGGAACCTGCAAGTTTTTCCATGGAAATGGGCTTAGACACAAAGTCGCAAACTCCGGCCTTCATGGCTCGCATGCCAAGATCAAGATCCGCAAGGCTCGACAGCAGTATGACGGGAAGCCGTGAATCCGCCTTGAAGACCTGTTCCAGAGTGGTGTCCAGCTCATCTTCGCGACCGGTGATATCCAGGATGAGAAGGCTGGGGTCGGCCATTTCAAGGCTGGTTTGCAAATCCTCGGGGTATTCGCTGGCGATGACCTGGCGCCGCTTGGAACCGAGACTGTTCTCGAGAAGGCGCTGGATCGACTCCTGGTTGTCGATGACCAGTATGACGTCCTGCAAAATCCCTCCCTAAATCGCGGTCAGTGATTTCTGGTACCACTGAATGGTACGCGTCAACCCGTCCTCGAAAGACATGACGGGTTCGTAGCCGATCAACTCGCGAGCACGATCAATGTTGGCACTTGAATGGGGAACATCACCGGGTCGCTTGGGTCCGAACTTGGGTTCGATATCCACACCCAGAGTCTTTCGAATCTGCTCGTAGAGATAGAGGACCGAATAGGATCCACCGCATGCCACGTTGACCGTCTGCCCCTGAGTTTTAGGTGCCGACAAGGCCTTGAGATTTCCTGCGACCACGTTGGCCACGTAGGTGAAATCTCGAGTGTGACTGCCGTCACCATCTATGACAGGCGCTTCTCCTCTAAGCAGATGAGCTAGAAAAATGGGAAGAACCGCCGCATAGGGGGAATCCGGATCCTGTCGCTCACCAAACACGTTGAAGTATCGAATGGTCAAAGTTTCCAGCCCATAGACTTCCCAGAAGGCGCGGCAATAATGCTCGCCAACCAACTTGGCCACCGCGTAGGGCGATAGAGGCTTGGGCGTGATTTCTTCGTGCTTGGGAGTAATCTCAGTATCTCCATAGGCTGAACTGCTGCCGGCGTAGACGACTCGTTTCACGTCGGCATCTCTGGCGGCCACGAGCAGATTCAGGGTTCCGTTGGCGTTGTTGTCATGACTTCCCACTGGATCTTCCACCGAACGGGGCACGGAAGCCAGGGCCGCTTCATGAAGGACATAATCCTGCCCTTCAATGGCGGCACCAATTTCATCGGAACGACGGAGATCTCCTTTGACAAAAGTGATCTTCCCTCGAATAGACTCGAGGTTATGTTCATATCCCGTTGATAGATTGTCGAATATGGTAACGTCATCTCCTTGGGCGACCAGGGCCTCCGCAAGGTGGCTTCCGATGAATCCCGCTCCGCCGCTAATGAGTACTCGCGCCATATCGGCTCCTAAAGTGAGAATATCTTGGGAGAATCGAATCCCTTGTATGCGTTACGAGTGTCGACGATGAGAGGCAAATTCTGGAGCAGCGCGCTGTAATCCACGCCGTCATGGGCGGTCACCACCACAGCAAGATCTACCTCCGCCAAGGCGGCGGTGTCCAGTTCGCAACGAGGCACTTCGATGATCTCGGGAATCTCTCCCGGGATCCAGTTGTCGTGGAAACAGACTTCTGCACCCTTAGCCTGAAGTAGCTTGATGATGTCCAGCGCCGGACTCTCACGATAATCATCAATGTTGTTTTTGTAGGCGATGCCCAGGACCAGAACCTTCGAGCCGTTGAGAGACTTCCTCTGGGAGTTCAATGCTTCGGTGCAACGATCCAAAACGTGATCGGGCATGTGACCGTTGATCTCGCCGGCCAATTCGATGAAGCGAGCTTCGAATCCGTGCAGTCGAGCTTTCCAACTGAGATAGAAGGGGTCGATGGGAATGCAATGTCCCCCAAGGCCCGGCCCCGGATAGAAGGGCATGAAGCCGAAGGGTTTGGTTGCCGCCGCATCGATCACTTCCCAGACGTTGATGTTCATGCGGCTGCAGATTAGCGCAATCTCGTTCACCAGACCGATGTTCACGGCGCGGAAGGTATTCTCGAGAAGCTTCACAGTTTCAGCCACGCGACTTGAGGAAACAGGCACGACGTTTTCAAGCGCCGCCCCGTAAAGAGTCGCTGCGATCTCCGTGCAATTGGGCGTGATGCCCCCCACTACTTTGGGAATGTTCTTGGTGTTGTAGGTTGGGTTGCCAGGATCCACACGCTCGGGACTGAAGGCCAGGAAAAAGTCCTCGCCGGTTCGCCGTCCACCCTCTTCAAGCAGTGGCAGAATGACTTCGTCGGTGGTACCGGGATAGGTGGTGCTCTCAAGAATGACCAGAGTTCCGGGACTCATATATCGGGCTATCTGTTCAGTTGCCGAAACGATGTATGAGATATCAGGATCGCGGGTTTTGCCCAGAGGCGTGGGCACCGCAATGTTGATGGTATCGGCCTCGGCGATGTTCTCGAAATCGCTGAAGGCGGACAGCAGGCCCTTCTCAACCAAGGGCGCCATACGTTCTGTGGGGACGTCCTGGATATAACTCTCTCCGGCCATGAGCTGGGCGACTTTATCTTCGCTCACATCGAATCCAAGCACCTTGAAACCGGCCTCGGCCAGCTCAACCGCCAGGGGCAGGCCCACATATCCCAATCCCACCACGGCACAGGTGGCCTGTCGGGCGGCAATCTTTTCACGCAGCACTTCACTATGATTCATTTGGATATCCCCTAATCCATACTCAATCTTCGTCTTGCGCCTCTCCAGAGGCCCTGTATTCCTCCAGGAGGGCCCGGAAGAAAAGGAAAAATCGACGAAGCAAAAGCAGGGTGATGAGAGCGATGACGATGGGCAAGATCCGCGCCCAAAAACGGAGATTCGCAAAGGCCGGAGAGGACATCATTCGCAGGGAAACCACGAGCAGGATTATGAGGGCGATCAGCAGGAATAGCTGAATGACTCCTTGGGCCACCAGGGCCCCCATGGCTTCTTTGCGATTGTAGGGAGCCTCGAAATTGAAGCGGCGTGGCCATGGCCTACGCTGCCTCATGATCGATTGTCCTTGGAGTGGTCCTTGCCTTTGTCATCGAGTACTTCGAAGTCGGCATCCTGAACTTGTTCTCCTCGGAATCGCGGATCATCCGGAACCTCATTTCTTTCTCGCCCCATTATCCATGGGCGAAGAAGGAAACGCCAACCGGCAACACCGGCGAGGAGGAGTAAGAGAAACTTCATCATAGGTACGCCCAGCAGGATTCGAACCTGCGACCTCATGCTCCGGAGGCATGCGCTCTATCCAGCTGAGCTATGGGCGCGTATCGTTTCAGAATCTAGGCCAAGCAGGCTGCCATTTCCAGCCTTAATTCCCCGGACGATTTCCAGGAATCTTGCGGCCAAAATTGAGCCCTTAGGGCTCAGTATGGAGTCAGGATGAAACTGCAGGCCGAAGCGTGGCAAGCTTCGATGCTCCAAGGCCATGACCTCGCCCCTGCTTCCATAGGCCGTCCAGGATAAGACCTCGGGACGACTCTCCGGATCCAGACCCAGGCTGTTGTAGCGCATGGCCTCGAATTCCGTTTCCAACTCTTTGAAGAATCGTCCTTGGGCAACTTTTATGGAAACACTCTCTCCGTGAATCGGCATGTCCCTTGTCAATCGGGCACCGTAAAACTCACCGAGTGCTTGATGGCCCAGGCAGACCCCCAGAATGGAAGTTTGCTCTGGCAGTTTATCGATGAGTTGCTCCAGGTTCGGCCAGTCTTTAGGGCGACCGGGACCTGGCAAGAGGATCCAGGCATCGGGCCCCGGGGCGAGCAATGATTCCAAGGGTGATTGGGCCTCGAGTACTTCTACCTTCGCGCCCAGTCTGGCGAAGAGATCAACAAGGTTCCATGTGAAGGAATCCTGGCAATCCACGAGGCGCAGTATCATCAGGCACCTGATCCTGCGCGAGCTAGCAAGAACTCAGCGTGTTCGCGAACCTGGCGATCTTCGCTTTCGCCTCCCAGCATGCGAATGATTTCCGCAAGCCGCTCTTCGGCATCCAGGCGCTGCACTTCAACCTGGGTTTCGCCGGATTTTACGCGTTTGCCCACATTGAATTGACGCCCTGCCGCCGCAGCCAAGACCGGCTGATGGGTCACCAGAAGCAACTGTTTGCTTTCCGCCAAAGCTAGGAGTTGAGTGGCCAAGATGGGTGCAATGTCAGCGCCCAGTCCGGCATCCACCTCATCGAGTACCAGGACCGGCGGGCCCTCCTGGCTGCCGGGCAAGAGGCGACAAGCCAGTGCAATTCGTGATAGCTCACCGCCACTGGGAATTTCGCGCAGGGTCCCTTCCCGTGAATCCGGATTGGTGCGAACGATGACGCGGACAGCGTCCATACCGTGAGTTCCCGCTGCATATCCGCGATCCCCGAATTGGATCCAACCATCTTCATCTTCTCGGGGAGCCACTTCAATTCGAAGCGTCGCGGCGTTCAGACCCAAGGAAACCAGGCGATCCTGCCAGGCCGGTCCCAGTTCAGCTGCTACTTTCAAACGCTCCTCCGAGAGATTCCTCGCACACTGACTAAGCAGCAAAGCGGAGGCCGCTTCCTCTTTTTCAAGTTGGAGAAGCTCACTGCGGAGCGCCTCCATTTCCTCCAAGTCATTGCGAATTTCTTCGACCCATAGGATGAGTTCGTCAAGCTTCTTGTTGTGCTTCCTCTCAAGTGTATGAAGTCGGTTGAGCCGCTCGCTGATGTTATCGCCTTGGAGTGCCTCGGAGGAAAGATCCTGATTCCGTGATCGCAGCGTTTCAGCAAGATCTTCAAGATTGAGAAGCGTCGCCTCCAGACCTGCATCCTCTAATTCCACTCCAAGGCTCTTTAGCTTCTCCAAAGTCTTATCGAGTTTGATGAGCTGCGGTCGAATGGACTCGGGAGTATCATCCATCAGCTCTAGCGCCTTCTCCGTTTGCTGGACGATCTTGGATGTATTTCGCAGACGCCTTTCCCGATCGCTGAGATCTTCAATTTCACAAGGCTTAGGATCTATACCTACGATTTCTTCCAGTTGAAATCGTAGGTATTCCTCTTCCTTTTCAATTCGCTCCAGGCGCTTTTCTTTCTCCGCATGCTTCTCTCTAAAAAGTCGATGAGACTCCAGCTGCAACTGATACTCGCTACGCAGAGGCTCAAGGCTGCCGAAGGCATCCAGGAGATTTTGTTGATAAGTGGGGTCCAGCAGTCGTATCTGCTCGTCTTGATCCTGACGCTCGAAAAGTAGAGCGCCCAGGCGTCGAAGCTCTGCCACGCTGGCCGGTGCCCCATCGATGAAGGCTCGCCCTTTCCCATCGGGTCTTATCTCTCTGCGTAGTGAAAGCTGTCCATCTTCCAACTGGAATCCTTCATCAATAATGGCCGCACTGCGGCTCTCATCGAACTCAAACAAGGCTTCCACCGAAGCGCGTTCGGCGCCGCTTCGAATCCAATCGGCTCGTGCCCTCTCACCCGCCAAGAGAGAGAGGGCCGCCAGCAGCACGCTTTTACCGGATCCGGTACTTCCGGTGAGTACGTTGAGACCGGAGGCCAGCTCCAAGCTGGCCTCCTTCACAACGATGAGATCTCGAATGCGCAGATGGACGATCAAGGAGCGCCTTCCTCCCCTTGCTTGGCCCAACCCAGCTTCTCTTGAAGCAAGGTGGTAAAACGAATACCCGGGGGAAGTAAGAGGGGAATCACTTTTCGAGATTGTCTTATTTCCAACTTGTCTCCGGGAAGCACTTCGGCAATGTCCTGGCCATCCATGGATAGGGCGGCCATGCCGCTTCGCTCACCGATGAGAATTTCGAATTGCTTGCCCCCTCCCACAACAACCGGGCGCAGTGAAAAGGAGTGGGGACAGATGGGTGTGGCCAACAGGGCGTCCATGCCGGGATAGACAACGGGACCGCCGGCGGACATGGAATAGGCAGTGGATCCTGTCGGCGTGGATATGATCAGACCGTCGGCGCGGAATTGTCCCAGGGGCTGGCCGGAGAGGGAGAGCTTGAATTCTACAAGTCTGTTGCCCGGACTCATGTGAATGACCGCGTCGTTCAGAGCGCGGAAGCAACCGAGTTCCTCATCGTCTCGAAGGTGTCTTGCCTTGAGCATCATGCGCTTCTGAATGCGATAATCGCCTTCCAGCACCTGAGGCAGCAATTCCGACATTTCATTTAGCTTGAGTACGGTTAGAAAACCCAGGCTGCCCATGTTAATGCCAAGCAGCGGAGCCTTACCGCCACGAAGTTGACGAGCGGCGCGAAGGAAGGTTCCGTCTCCACCAAAAACCAGGATCATGTCCAGTCGATCGCCCAGGTCTTCACGTGCGCCGGAAGGCAGATCGGAATGGAGGAACTCGGCCAGATCCTTTTCCAGATGGGGCTCCACGCCGTGAGTTTTCAGGATGGCCAGTGCTGCGCGCACCGCCTCATCCATACCGGGGATCTCAACATTCGTAAAGAGACCCACGCGGCGAATACTGTTCATACCGTCCTCCCGGTCTGACCTTTGGCCAGATAATCACAGGCACTCAATGTTCTTCGAACGCTTGCTGCAATCCCTTCCGCATCGAGACCGATTTCTCGAAGCAGTTCGCCGCGCGATCCCTGGCCAACGAAATCAGCCGGCAGAGACAAAGACAGATGCCGCAGGCGATTATTGTTCCCCTGCCGGAGGACGGTCGCCACGCCTTCACCGAAGCCCCCCACCGGATTATTCTCTTCAACTGTTACTATGAGCGGTGTCGATCCGGCGTCCTGACTCAAGGCTGACTCATCCAGGGGTGCGGCGAAACGAGCATCCACCACCTTGGTGTCGATACCTTCCTGGGCCAGGAGTTCTGCCGCCTCCAAAGACGGTTTCAGCATGGATCCGATCGCCCAGATCACGGGGCCATCTCCCTGTCTCGCCACTCGCGACTTCCCGATTTCCAAGGGCTCCAAGGTACAGATTCCTTCAAGGCCGAGGCCCGCTCCGCGGGGATAGCGAATGGAACAAGGTCCGGCTTCGTAGCGAAGCGCTGTTGCCATCATGCATCGAAGTTCGTTTTCGTCCGAAGGTGCCATGACGACCATACCCGGCACCATGCGCAGATATCCCAGATCCAATACCCCATGATGAGTGGGCCCGTCTTCGCCTACCAATCCGGCGCGATCCAGGGCAAAGATCACGGGAAGTTTTTGAAGCGCCACGTCATGCACGAGCATGTCGAAGGCACGTTGCAAAAAGGTGGAGTAGATGGCCACCACCGGGCGCAGACCTTCCGCAGCGAGACCCGCCGCGAATGTCACGGCATGAGGTTCGGCAATACCAACATCGAAGTAGCGATCAGGATATCGACGACTGAATTCAGCCAGCCCCGTGCCCGGCGCCATGGCCGCCGTGATGCCTACGATGCGATCATCCTTGTCAGCCAGTTCCACAAGGGCTGCGCCGAAGGCCTCTGTGTAGCTCAAAGGAGAGGAACCCGAGGTTTTCTTCTCACCGGTAAGCGGATCAAAGGGTGCGAATCCGTGATACTTGGTGGGATCCTTCTCGGCAATCTCATAGCCACGCCCCTTGCTGGTGAGCACATGCAGAACCACAGGCTCATCGATGTGCTTGAGCCGCCCGAGAGTTCGAACCATGGATTTCAGATCATGCCCATCGATGGGCCCGAAGTATTTGAAGCCGAAATCCTCAAAGAAATTGCTTGGCAGTATCATGTGCTTGAGGCCGTGCTTGGCGCGTCGGGCGAGACTGCGAAGAGCTCCACCAATACGTGGAACCCGTCCCAGGATCTTCCAGGATGCGCTTTCCATTCCCAGGAAGGTCCGCGTGGAGGTGAGCCGGGTGAGTACCCGGGTGATGGCCCCCACATTGGGTGAGATGCTCATCTCGTTGTCGTTGAGGATCACCAAAAGTTTTCCGCCATGAGCCTTGGCATTGTTGATGGCCTCGTAGACCAATCCGCCTGTGGCGGCTCCGTCACCCATGATGGCAATGGTGTGGCTTCTTCGACCCTTTAAGCGGGCGGCGGCAGAAAACCCTACGGAAGCGCTGAGGGCCGTGCAGGCGTGGCCGGCACCGAAGTGGTCGTATGGGCTCTCCGAGCGCTTCAGGAAGCCGCTAATACCACCCTTGGTTCGGAGGGTATGGAAAGCGTCCAAACGGCCTGTCAGGAGTTTGTGAGCATAGGCCTGATGGCCCGTGTCCCAGATCATACGAGTGTCGTCTTCAGGAAAAATATGATGCAGGGCCACAGCTATTTCCACCGTGCCCAGGCTTGCCGCCAGGTGTCCCCCATTGGCCGCACAGACCTTAAGGATCTCCTGACGGATTTCCGCAGCCAAATCCGGAAGCGATGTGGGGTCCAGGACGCCGACATCCTTGGGGCTATGTATCTTTTCCAGAATCAATGACTGTCCTCCGACAGAAAAACTACCAAGAGCCAAGGCCCAGGGCAAGCCAAGCCCTTTCCAGAGCCCAACCCATAAGTAGGCCAAAAAGTGCCGCAGCCCAGGTTCTGATGGTGGATTGACTGGGAATCTCTAGGAGGGGCTTGGTTCCAGCCCTCACTTCCAGCAATCGGTTGAGCAGCCAGGCCTGTTCGCCGGCAGCCCTTTTCACCCCTGCCGTGTCATAGAGAAGAACGAGAGTCAACATGCAGGCCACGGCGAATTCGATGCTACTGAGACCCTTGGCCTGACCCACCTGGAAGCTCAATGATCCGGCGATAACGGCATGGAAGTTGGGGAAGCTTTCCAAATCTGCGATTAGACTAAGGGATCGCTGCCGCCGTCGAATGGCATGAACCAGGCTCTTGAGAACCTGTCCAGCGATACCGGCACCCAGAATGGGGAAGACCATCATTAGCGATGTCTCCTCACCAGGCGGATAGCCAAATCCGCCAGGGAGCCTTCGGGTAACAATTCCATGGCCTTGGCCAGATGCTCTTCGGCCAATTCACGTGCGCGTTCTTCACCGTGCAATTCTGCGAAGGTCAACTTGCCCAGAGCCTCATCCTTGCCGGGAGTCTTGCCGAGTTCGTCCAGCTCCGCACTGCGATCCAAAACATCGTCGGTGGCCTGGAAGGCAAGGCCCAGATGCCATGCAGCCTTTTCCAATTGCTCCAAAGGCTCATCATCCAAACCGCCCAGGCTGCCGCCCAAACGAAGGCAAAGGCGAAAGAGCGCGGCTGTCTTTCGTTCGTGAATCCAGACCAGTTCTTCCCCGGGGTCATCGACTAAACGGGGTTCCATGTCTGCAGCCTGACCGCCAACCAACTGAGAGGGTCCTGCACTCATGGCAAAGCGCCGAATGAGATCGACCTTGCGACCTTCTGCGAGACTCGTATCCGAGAGGGCCATGGCCAGGGTTTCGAATGCCAGCGCCTGAAGCGCGTCGCCGGCGAGAATCGCCATGGCTTCGCCAAAGACAACGTGGCAACTGGGTTTTCCCCGACGGAAATCGTCGTCGTCCATGGAAGGTAGATCGTCGTGTACCAGGGAGTAGCCGTGAAGAAGTTCAACCGATGCCGCGGCTCTAAGCAATGCATCCTGACTCGGCGGCTCTCCCAACTCTGACGCCGCCTTGACTAGAAGAGGGCGCAAACGCTTTCCGCCACCAAGAATGGCGTGGTTCATCGCCTGCTGCAAACGCGGATGATGATTGGGGCTCTCCGCCAATAACTCGCTAAGTGTCGATTCCAGATCGGCCAGGAAGATTATTTCCTTACCGGTATCCACAGGCATCATGCCCCCGCTTTCATGGCTACCTGCCGCTGACAGGCATCCAGTGTGTTTTTCATGAGCATGGCCACGGTCATGACCCCCACACCTCCGGGCACCGGTGTCATGGCCGAAACTTTCGAGGATAGGCCGTCAAAATCGCAGTCACCCACAATGCGCGATCCCTTGCTAGAACTGGGATCCGCAATGCGATTGATCCCCACATCGCAGATCACGGCGCCTTCCTTGACCATGTCGGCCGTCACGAAGTGCGGGCGCCCGATGGCGGCCACGAGGATGTCCGCGCGGCGACAGATTTCATCCAAATTTTCACTACGACTGTGACAGATCGTGACGGTGGCGTCGCCAAAAGCGTTCTTCTCCAGGAAGAGAAGTGCGGCAGGTTTTCCAACAATGAGACTGCGACCCAGAACCACCAATTCCTTGCCACGAGTCTCGATGCCACCTTCCTCTAGCAGCTCACGCAGGCCGGCCGGAGTGCAGGGTACGGGGCCCGGCTGACCGGCGAGCAGACGACCGAGATTGGCGGGATGAAAGCCATCCACGTCTTTGTCGGGGTTGAGCAAGTTCATGGCCTGGGCATCGTCCAGATGATCGGGAAGGGGAAGCTGAAGCAGAACTCCGTGAACACTCTCGTCCTCGCTGAGTGTTGTCATGCGCGCATCGAGGGTGACTTGATCCACACCGGCCGGAAGATGAATGTGCTCGGACTCGATCCCCGTCTTTTTACATGCGCGAAACTTGTTTCGAATGTAGACATCGCTGGCCGGATCTTCCCCCACCTGAACCACGACGAGCTTTGGAGTGACGCTCATATGGGCCACTTCGCTGCGAATTTCCTCGAGGATCTTGTCCCTCAGTACACGTCCGTCAAGCAGCTTCACGCATCCTCCTTGAGCGGCGAACTGAAGGCTTGAATGGACTGCGCCTTGCCGCTGTTTTCATCGAATTCTATGAGCGCACCTTGGATTCGAATGTCCCTCTTGGCAACTTCGAAACGTGAGGGAATCGAGCGCAGAAAACGCGGAAGTGTGGATTCGGGAGTCATTCCGATGACGCTGTCATGGGGACCGGTCATTCCGCCGTCGCTCAGAAGGGCTGTGCCACCTACCAGAATTTTCGCATCGGCGGTCTGAACATGAGTATGGGTGCCCACGAGTGCCGTGATGCGACCATCCAGATAATGGGCCATGGCCGCTTTTTCGCTGGTGGCCTCTGCGTGAAAGTCCACAAACACGGGTCCCTCAATATTCTTCAGAACCTCATCGGCGCAGCGAAATGGGCAGTGAATAGGAGGCATGAAAATGCGCCCCTGTAGATTGAGAACTGTGAGCTTTGACCCCCCTGGAAGATCCACACAGGCAATACCGCTTCCCGGGTTTTCCTCTGGATAATTATGAGGCCGCAGCAGACGACTCTCCTTGTCCAGGTGGGCCATGCCGTCCTTGTTGTCCCAACTGTGATTGCCACCTGTAAGCACATCAATACCGTAGGCAAAGAATTCATCTGCGATTTTAGCGGTAATGCCGTTTCCACCCGCGGAGTTTTCACTGTTCGCCACGACGACATCCGGACCATGGGATTCCCGCAAAACAGGTAGCATGGTTTTCACAGCCTTGCGACCGGGAGAACCCATGATGTCGGCGATGAAAAGAATTTTCATGAGGATGTTCGTAGCTTGCTGTCGCTACGGCGGGGCAAGACCTTCGTGAAGGTCTTCTTGGGAGGGGCACTTTTGGGCATAAAAATTCCCCACTCATTGCCGTTAGGGAAGGTCAGACTTGGGCCTTTTACTCGAAAGTGGAAGATCTCACGAAGAGCTTAGGAATCCCGAGGGCTCCTGCCGCAATTCGGATTCGACCCTCCTAGGCCGAAGTGTTGGCTCAATTTCTCACTTCCCCCACGCACACGGTAGGGAATCATGGAGAAATTATACCAGGATCGAAACAAACGAGCAAGACGAATTGATCAGTCTTCAATTTCTTCGAAGAGTTTTAGAAGACGTTCAGCCTTTTCTTCATTATCGCCCATCTCAACTTCAGATGGATTGTCTCCACGCAACTGAAACAACTCGTCGGCAATATTGAAAGCGGCCAACACTGCGATACGCACAGGTGAGATATGTCGACCCTGCCTGGAGATATCGCGCATGGTGTGATCCACGTAGTCGGCGATGCCGCGAATGTAATCTTCATCCGCCGCTCCGCTCACACGGTAATCCGTTCCGTAGATGGCTACCTTGACCGACTTGTCAGTTTTCATTGTGTCCCGTGGATCGAAATGATCGATCGGGCTTGGGCGCCGCAAACCTAAAGTTCCAACGCCTCGATTTTTTCAAGTAGGGAATCTACCTTGCCACGCAGCTTGCGAAGATCCGGGTTCTTGCCCGATGCCTTCACCTTGCTTGACATTTTCCTGCTGAGGCTGGCGTTCTTTGCCTTGGCCTCTTTGAGTTGCGCTTGAAGGCCACTATTCTCTTCCTTCAAGGTCGCCACCTTATCGATGGCTTGGGTGATCTTCCTTTCGAGAACTTCGAACTTGGAAATCTCGGACACGAATCACCTCACTAGAATCTTGTCATGAACGAAGAATAACGTTCAAGGACTCATTAAGGGCCTTCAAAATGCGCGCGATCTGTTTGTCCACCTGCTGATCGGTCAAGGTTCCATCATTCGACCGGAACTTTAGGCGTATTGCATAACTCTTTGTGCCCTCAGGAATACCGTCCCCAGAGTAAACATCAAAAAGGGCCTGCGATTCAAGCCATTTACCACCGTTTTTTTGCACCAATTCGGAAAGCTCTCCCCATTGCAAATCTACATGCAGAAGCAAAGCCAGGTCGCGTTTCAGGGCTGGGAAGGCAGGCAGAGCCTTATAGCCTGCATGTCCGGTGAGAGCTGCGCCAAGATTTTCCAGGTGAAATTCCACGACCTGAGCCGACGATGCGCCTTTGATATCTTCGAGCATGGATCCCTTTAAGGGTCCTCCTTGCCCTAAAAGCTCTCCCGTCTTCTTGGCAATGAATCGAATGCTCCTAGGGGAATTCAGGAAGGGTTCATCACTGGAGTAATCCATGTCGAAGGGAATGCGTAAGGCTCCAAGTATTGCTCCGGCCAGGCCCGCCATGTCCCCTTCCTCGAGTTCCGGAGGATTGGAACTCCAATGTTGGGGGTTACGAGAGCCAGCCAGCAAAATGGAAAGCCGGGTGGGCTCCTGCGGAAGTTTATCACCGTCGCGGGAAAGGTAAACCCGAGCGATCTGATAGATACGAAGCTGATCTTCACCGCGATGGACATTGACCTTCATCACGTCCAGCATTCCGGGCAGCAGACTACTGCGCATCTTCTCGTTGAAGCTCACGAGCGGATTTCTCACGGTGACGAGATTTCGTCGGGGGTCATCGCTTTCGAGTTTCATGAGATCCAGACCACGGGGATCCATGAAACTGCTGGTCATCACTTCTGTGAACCCAAGGCTCGTGAGAACACGGTGAAGCTCCTCAGTGAGCTTTTCATCTTCACTCTTTGCCGAATAGAGCAGATTGCTGACCCGATTTTCCATGGGAAGTTCATTGTAACCATAGAGGCGCGCGACTTCCTCGATTAGATCGACTTCTAGATCCAGATCCCGACGGAAGCTTGGGATGGTCACGGTGATCTCTTGCTCATCACCATGGGCCGGCAGATCAAAACGTTTGAGCAAGGCGATGATTTCACTCACGGGCAGGTCAAGGCCGAGCAAAGTTCGCAGCTTCGCAGGGCGAAGCCCCAGAGTTTTTTCCGGGCGAGGCGCAGGGTAGGCATCGGTAACCTGTTTCGAAACGAGCCCTCCTGCCAATTCCTGCATGAGCGCCATGGCTCTTTGGCTGGCGAAATCGGCCATCTCGATGTCGGCGTTGCGCTCGAAGCGATAGCTCGCGTCGGTACTGTAATCGTGAATCTTCCGCGTTTTTCGAACGCTGGATGGATCGAAGAATGCGCTCTCGAGCACGAGGTCGGTGGTTCCGGCCTCCACTTCTGAGTTGAGTCCGCCCATGACCCCGGCAATGGCAACGGCACGTTCGGCGTCGGCGATGACGAGATCTTCCTCGCGAAGTTCGACCTCAGCCTCGTCCAGAGTCTGTGTTTTTTCCCCGGGGCGAGCTCTTCTCACAACAATTTTACCGCCGGCCAGATTGGTCGCATCGAAGGCGTGCAGTGGCTGACCGGTTTCGTGGAGTACGTAGTTGGTCACGTCCACCACGTTATTGATGGGACGCAGCCCAATGGCTTCGAGGCGTTCACAAATCCAGGAAGGGCTCGGACCGATCTTGATGTCTTTCATGCATCGCGCGATGTAACGGGGACAGCCCTGGGCATCTTCGATTTCAACCGGAAATGCTTCGCCGTCGTATTGAACATCTTCGCTGAGCTGCACAGACGGCAGCTTCAGTTTTCGGTTGTAGAGTGCAGCGACCTCGCGAGCCACCCCAATGTGTCCCAATTGATCGGGACGGTTGGGCGTAACCTCTACGTCGATGATCCAATCTTCCCGGCCGTAGAGTTCGGACAGGGGAGTGCCCAGAGGCTTGTCGGTATCCATTTCGAGGATTCCGGCCGCGGCGGTGCCCAGGCCCATTTCTATCTCTGAACAGATCATGCCTTCGCTTTTCACGCCACGCAGCTTGGTCTTCTTGATCTTCATGCCGTCGGGCAGGTGTTTTCCGGGAAGTATCACGGACACGGTCAGGCCCGTTCGCACGTTGGGCGCGCCACAAACGATGTTCCTCACTTCGCCATCCCCCACATCGACCTTGCATACCGATAGCTTTTCAGCGTCGGGATGCTTCTCACATTCGAGCACCTTCCCCACCACGAATTCGCTCAGGGGATTGGGACGATGCTCCACGCCTTCGACGTTGAGTCCGAGCATGGTCAGGTCCCCGGCGAGTTTTTCGGCACTCTCGGGAACATCAACATAGTCGCGCAGCCAGTTCAGACTGATCAACATGGCGGTCTCCTAAAACTGGGAGAGGAAGCGCAGATCGTTTTCCAGGAAGAGCCGGATGTCCTTGATCCCGTGACGCAGCATGGCAATGCGCTCGATGCCCATGCCGAAGGCAAAGCCCGTCACTTTTTCGGGATCATATCCCGCGGACTTGAAGACGTTGGGATGCACCATGCCGGCGCCCATGATTTCTATCCACCCGGTGTTGCCGCAGATGCGGCATCCCGATCCTCCGCAACCGAAGCAGGTCATATCGGCCTCGGCGCTGGGTTCGGTGAAGGGGAAGAAATGCGGACGGAATCTGAGTTCGGTGCCACTGCCGAAGAACTCCTTGGCGAAGTGACGCAGAGTAACCGTGAGGTCGCCCATGGTTACGCCCTCGTCCACATAGAGCCCTTCCACTTGGTGGAATTCAGCGGCATGGGAAGCATCGATGGCTTCATTGCGATAGACGCGTCCCGGCACCACGATGCGCACCGGCGGAGGATGCTTCTCCATGTACCGGATTTGCACGGGACTGGTATGGGTGCGAAGCAAGACGTCCTTCTCGATGTAGAAGGTATCCTGCAGGTCGCGAGAGGGATGATCGTCGGGAAAATTCAGGGCCTGGAAGTTGAAGTAATCCAGTTCCACCTCGGGCCCCTCGGCCACCGAAAACCCCATGCCCCGGAAAATCTCGACGATTTCCTGGAGCACCGATGAAAGAACATGCCGACGTCCGAACCAGGGTTTGTAGCCCGGAAGGCTGGGATCGTAGCCCGAGGGAAGCTCCGACTCAGTTTGCTCCGACACAGCCTGTTTTCGCTGGGTGAGGGCTTCCTCCAAACGGGCACGCAGGTCGTTGACGGCCTGGCCGAAAGCGGGCCGCTCCTCAGCGGAGAGCCCGCCCATGCGACCGAAGAGTCCGGCCACGGCGCCCCTTTTGCCCAGATATTTTATTCTGAAGGCTTCGAGAGCCTGCGTATCCGCCACCTGAGCCAGTTCCTGCTCGGCATCTTCCCAAAGCTGCTGGAGTTCTTGCTGCACCTGTCCCCCTAGCTGGCTTTGCTCATCTCCGTCTGAACCATGTCGGCAAGCTTGCTGAAGGCGGCGGGATCATTGACCGCCATCTCCGCGAGCTGCTTGCGATCGATGTCCACTTCCAGGGCCTTGAGGCCGTGGATGAACTTGCTGTAGCTGATTCCGTGGAGGTTGGCAGCAGCGTTGATGCGCACGATCCAAAGGCGACGGAACTGACGCTTGCGCTGTTTCCTGTCACGGTAGGCGTAGGCGGCTGCGCGGTTCACGGCTTCCGTGCCCAGGCGGACACTGTTCTTCCTCTTGCCGAAGTAACCCTTGGCGCGCGAAAGGATCTTCTTTCTGCGGGCGCGGGACGCAACGTTATTCACTGAACGGGCCATGATCTTTTCTCCTGTTTCTGAAGTCCGGTATTCTTACTTGTTGAGGATCATCCGCTTGATACGAGCCGCATCGCCTGGGGAGGCCAATGTCGCTTCTCTCAGACCGCGCTTCCTCTTGGTGGACTTCTTAGTCAGAATGTGGGAGCCGAATGCCTTATGGCGGCGCACCTTGCCCGTGCCCGTCGTCCGGAAGCGCTTCACGGCGCCCCGCTGGCTTTTCATCTTGGGCATATTTCTTCCTCCTGTAATGCTAGACGCCTTAACGTCTATTCTTTGTCGTCGGTCGTATCTTCAGCCTTCTGGCCATCGACCAGTTTGTCGATACCGGGACCCGGTGAAAGAATCATCACCACGTTACGCCCCTCCTGCTTCGGCCTCTGCTCGACGATCGCCAATCCTTCCAGATCCTCCAGCACACGTTCCAGGGTCTTCATGCCAAATTCCATATGGCTCATTTCACGTCCCCGGAAACGGAGGACCACTTTCACCTTGTCACGGTGGCCCAGGAATTTGAGAATATTGCGAACCTTGAATCGGTAGTCGTGCTCGTCGGTCTTGGGCCGAAACTGCACTTCTTTCACGGAAACCTGGTGCAGCTTCTGTTTCTGCCGCGCGATCTTCGCCTTCTTGCTCAATTCGTATTTGTACTTACCGAAATCCATGATCCGGCAAACGGGAGGACGAGCGTTGGGAGATACCTCCACCAGATCCAGCCCGCGCTCGCTGGCCATGTTCATGGCCACCGCTGTGGCCACGACGCCGACCTGATTGCCCTCATCATCCACGAGTCTCACCTCGGGGATGCGGATCCTTCCATTGACTCTCGGTTCCTGGTTATCCCGTTTGGGATTGTTGGGCCTGATCTCAGACACCTCCTGGCATGAAAAAAGGGTGGATGCCAAAGCAGCCACCCCCAAATTGGGTTCTTGTAACTCTGACGAACTCGCGCTGCGGTTGTCAGGTGAGAGGACTGCCTCTACTTGTCCGTATTCGGTTGTAAGCAAAGAAGCTAGTGCTTATTCGCTATCTCGTCAAGAGCCCTGTTCAGGAAATCCGCTATGCTGAAAGACCCCTCATCGCCGGATTTCTTGCTTCGAACCGTGATTCCACCGGCCTCTTGCTCCTTGGCGCCCACCACGATCATGTAGGGGATCTTCTGCAGTTCGGCCTGGCGGATCTTGTAGCCCAGCTTCTCATCCTTGGCGTCTAAGTCCGCCCGCAGCCCCGCCTTACGCAGCTCCTGGGCGACTTTTTCACCATAGTCCCTGAAGTGCTCACTCAAGGGCAAAACGATGGCCTGCACCGGTGCCAGCCACAGTGGGAATTCCCCGGCGTGATGCTCGGTGAGGATTCCGATGAATCGCTCAAGGGAGCCGAAAAGCGCCCGGTGGATGATATAGGGATGCTTGTGCTGACCGTCGGCGTCCACGTACGCCACGTTGAAACGGCGAGGTAGATTGAAATCGAACTGGATGGTGCTGGTCTGCCAGGACCGTCCAATGGCGTCCTTGAGCTTCACATCGATCTTGGGACCGTAGAAGACGGCCTCGCCTTCCATGCGCTTCACGCTCAGGCCAACCCGGTCCACGGCTTCCATGAGCGAGGCTTCGGCAGCGTCCCATTCCTCATCCTCGCCGATGTACTTTGACTTGTTGGCCGAGTCCCGCACGCTGAGTTCGGTGGTCAGTTCGGTAAAGCCGAAGGTGGCGTGAAGGTCGCGTGAGAATTCGATGAGCTTCGTGACCTCATCCACCAGCTGATCGGGCGTGCAGAAGATGTGCGCGTCGTCCTGGGTGAATCCGCGCACGCGCATGAGGCCGTGCAGGGTTCCGCTTCGCTCGTAACGATAGACGGTTCCCAATTCGGCCAGGCGCCGGGGCAGATCGCGGTAACTTTTCAGGTCGTTCTGATAAATCAGAATGTGGCCCGGGCAGTTCATGGGCTTGACCACGTAGGTCTGCTCATCCTGCTCGAAGGTGTACATGTTCTCCGCGTAGAAATCGAGGTGGCCGCTGGTGCGCCAGAGGTCGCCCTTGAAAATGTGCGGCGTGACCACCATATCGTAGCCGCGCTCGCGATGCGCCTGCTTCCACCAATTCTCGATCTGCTCACGCAGCACCGTACCCTTGGGATACCAGAATGCCAGTCCCCCGCCGGCCTCTTCCTTCATTCCGAAGAGTCCGAGCTGTTGGCCCAGTTTTCGATGATCGCGCTTCTCGGCCTCTTCTAGACGGACGAGATAGGCTTCGAGATCCTTGGCCTTGAACCAACTGGTGCCATAGATTCGCTGCAGCTGCTCACGGGATTCATCCGCGCGCCAGTAGGCGCCGGCCACAGTGCGGAGCCTGAAGGCCTTTAGCATGCCCGTGTCGGGAACGTGAGGCCCTCCGCACAAGTCGACGAACTCCCCCACTTCATAGAAGGAGATATCTTCGTCCTCGGGAAGTTCGCCCACATGCTCCACTTTGAAATCTTGATGCTTTTCGGCGAAGTAATCGGCCGCATCCTGTCGTGACATGATCTTTTTGACGAAGGGGTGCTTGCCCTTGGCCAGCTCCTTCATTTTCGCCTCGATCTTCACGAGATCATCCGGCGTGAAAGATTCATCAACGAGGATATCGTAGTAGAAGCCATCTTCCACATCGGGTCCGAAAGCGAACTTGGCTTCGGGGTAGAGCTCCTGTACGGCGTAGGCCATAAGATGGGCAGTGGAATGGCGGAGAACCGAAAGGCTCTCCTCGTCCTTGTTGGTGAGGATTCGGAAACGTCCACTCGTCTTGATTTCCGAATGGCGATCCAGGATCTCGCCGTCGAGCTCCACGGCAATCGCACGCCTTAGAAGACCCTCACTCACGGCGGCGATGGCATCGTCCACCGGAAGGGGTCCTTCAAGATTCAAGACTCTCTCATCGGGGAGAATCAGATCGATCTGCATCTCGACCTCGCTTTCCCGCGACGGTCGCTACGAATCGCCCGTCGCATAGAGGGTATGAAAAAGGCCAGGCTGGACACCTGGCCGGGTGGGCGATACGGGATTCGAACCTGTGACCTCTTGCGTGTCGAGCAAGCACTCTAACCAGCTGAGCTAATCGCCCTTACCTAAGAATCACAGGATATATGACAGCCGGGGTCCTTTGTCAAGACGCCAGGTGGGCAATGCATGAATTAGGAGGCGCGGATGGTCTCCCCAACCACCTTCAGATCGGGTGAAGGAGCCTTGTGGAATTCCATCTTGCTTCCATGAATCTTGTGATCGATTGAAATATGATCCCCGTAGCGGATCTGTCCGGTTGATACAAGATTGGCAAGGGGAAAGACCAGGAAACGCTCGATAGAACGTTTCAGATGTCTGGCACCGTAGCGCCGGTCGAAGCCCTCTTCCATGATCTTCTGCTTGGCTCCTTCACTCAGATCGAAGGAGAATTTCACGTCTCCGGCGGCCTGCATGATGCGCTTGCGAAGCAGTTCCAATTCGATCTCCAAAATGCGTCGCACATGTTCCTCGGCCAGCCCGCGGAACACGATTGTACTGTCGATGCGGTTCATGAATTCGGGACTGAACTTGCGGCGGGCCGCGTCCATCACCGTGCTGTAGATCCGCTGGTCCAGGGACGAGGGATCCAGATCGGATGCCGAGTCGGCAAAACCGATTCCGCCGCTAACCAATCTCTCGATACTCGAAGCGCCGATGTTACCCGTCATGAAAATGATGGTTCGGGTCATGTCCACTTCGCTGTTGTCGCCCAGGGTCAGATGCCCCTTGTCAAGAATGCCCAGCAGCAGGCTCCAGAGCGTGTCGCTGGCCTTCTCGATTTCGTCGAAAAGCAGGAAGGTGAAATCCAACTCGGGCGTACGGTAACGCTCCAGATTTCCCTGCGACAGGTAAGGCGTGGTTTCGCGATGACCCAGATATCCGGGAGGCGATCCGATGAGTCGACTGATCTCATGGCTATGGGCGTACTCGGCGCAATCGACTTTCAGTACGGCATTGGCCGTACCGAAGAGAATCTCGCTGGCAGCTTCCACGATGCGGGTTTTGCCGCTGCCGGTGGGTCCCAAAAACAGGAAGTTGCCGATGGGTCGGCTGGGTGGATACAGACCTGCGAGATAGACCTGATACAGCCGGGCAATACGCTCGATGGCGCGGTCCTGTCCGACGATCTTCTCGTGCAATTTTCTTTCGAAGCGGTCTGCGGCCAGGGATTTCTTTCCCGGATCCAGCACCTTGCGGGTAGCGCTAGCCATGAAGGGCCTCCTTGCCTTTTCCCCTGAGCCACAAGCGTTTGCAAGGATTCTGCCAGAGTTCCGAAGGTGTATCACTGAGTCCGAGAAGGACTTCTGAGTCCTCGAAGTGTCCCGATTTCGAGGCTAGTCCGAGGCTCTTTGTTCCCCTGGGAAGGCAAAGCCATGTGACTTAGAAGGGCAAAGAGATTCCTGTTGATGAATCAGCTGCAGCAAGCAAGAAGACTTTTCCTGCTAGTGCCATGCAAAAAGCCCCCACCTAAATCGGCGGGGGCTATTGCGTTTCCATTTGCGAAACTACTTCGTCTCGTCGACGACCTCGAAGTCGGCGTCCACGGCTTCACCGTCGCCATTGCCTGCGTCCGCTTCCGGATTTTCCTGGGCTTCGGCTCCGGGCTGAGCGCAGCCAGCAGCCTCCTGCTGTGCGGTGGCGTCTTCGTAGAGCTTCTGGCTGAAGGCATGGAGTTCCTTGTTCAGATTCTCCACAGCCTGGTCGATGGCGGCCTTGTCGTCGCTCTCGGCCACCTTGTTCAGTTCGGCCAGCTTCGCCTCCATGTTGCTCTTCATCTCCTCGTCGATTTTGTCCTTGTTGTCGTCGAGTTGCTTCTGAGTCTGATAGGCCAGAGCCTGGGCGTTGTTCTTGGCATCCACGAGTTCGCGCTGAGCCTTGTCGTCTTCCGCGTTGGCTTCCGCGTCCTTGACCATACGATCGATCTCACTGTCGTCCAGTCCACTGGAAGCCTGAATCTTGATGGATTGCTCCGCGCCGGTAGCCTTGTCCTTGGCGTTGACCGACAGAATCCCGTTGGCATCGATATCGAAGCTCACTTCGATCTGAGGAATGCCGCGCTGCGCGGCCGGAATGCCGGTCAACTGGAAGCGTCCGATGGATTTGTTGTGCGTCGCCATTTCACGTTCGCCCTGGAGAACGTGGATGTCCACGGTGTCCTGATTGTCGGCGGCCGTTGAGAAGATCTGGCTTTTGCGCGTGGGAATCGTGGTGTTGCGATCGATCAGGCGCGTCATCACGCTGCCCAGGGTTTCAATGCCCAGGCTCAAGGGCGTGACGTCCAGCAGAATGACGTCTTTCACATCACCCGCCAAGATTCCGCCTTGAATCGCCGCACCCAGCGAAACCACTTCGTCGGGGTTCACACCCTTGTTGGGCTCCTGCTTGAAGATGCCCTTCACCCTCTCCTGGATCACCGGCATGCGGGTGGATCCACCCACGAGAATGACTTCATCGACATCCGAGGCCGTGAGGCCGGCGTCCTGAAGCGCGCGCTGGCAAGGTCCAACCGTACGCGCGACCAGGTCCGCCACGAGCTGCTCGAACTGTGTGCGGGTGAGAGTCAGGTTGATGTGCTTGGGCCCGTTGGCATCGGCGGTGATGAAGGGCAGGTTGATCTCGGTCTGGGTGCGACTGGACAGATCCTTCTTGGCCTGCTCGGCACCTTCCTTCAGGCGCTGCAAAGCCATGGGATCCTGACTGAGGTCGATACCTTCCTTGGACTTGAACTCGGCCACGAGCCAGTCGATGAGTGCCTGGTCGAAATCGTCGCCACCCAGGTGTGTGTCACCGTTGGTGCTCTTCACCTCGAAGACGCCCTCTCCCAATTCCAAAATGGAGATGTCGAAGGTACCGCCGCCCAGGTCGAAGACGGCCAAGGTGCGGTCGCCTTCTTTGTCCATGCCGTAGGCAAGGCTGGCGGCCGTGGGCTCGTTGATGATTCGCTTCACTTCCAGCCCTGCAATCTTGCCGGCGTCCTTGGTCGCCTGGCGCTGACTGTCGTTAAAATAGGCGGGCACGGTGATCACGGCTTCGGTGACGGTCTCGCCCAAGTACTCCTCGGCGGTTTCCTTGAGACGGCGCAGGATCATGGCGCTGATTTCAGGAGGGCTAAGTTCTTCGTCCCCAATTTGAACCTTCACCTTGCCGCCGTCGCCCTTGAGGACCTGATAAGGCACTTCCCTCATTTCCTGGTCGACCTCGCCGAAACGGCGTCCCATGAAACGCTTGATGGAATAGACGGTGTTGGTGGGATTGGTGACGGCCTGGCGCTTGGCCAGTTCTCCGACGAGACGATCGCCGTCCTTGCTGATGGCCACCACGCTCGGGGTGGTCCGATTGCCGTCGCTGTTGGGGATGACTTTGGGTTCGCCACCCTCGATGACGGAAACGCAGGAATTTGTAGTACCCAAGTCGATGCCGATAATCTTGCCCATTGTCTTCTCCTTAGAAGATTGTGTTCGACCTCCTATAGAAAGGGTCGTGCCACTCTACAGAATTACATTAAGTGACTATATTGCTTGCACATAGCCATCTTCAGGGTAAATCCTCAAAATCGAGTACTGCCATCATGGCAGGCGTGCGCATGTACTATGGCACAGTGTCTGACAGATAGGTGGCGCATTGGCAGAACCCCCGAATACTGTATCGCTTACATTGGATGGATCACGCTCGGGAAATAGAAAATGGGAGGGCTTTGCCCTCCCGTCTATGGCTTGTTGCCGTTTGAGTGCCGGAGCCCGGACTTGAACCGGGACAGCCTAGGGCCGGGGGATTTTAAGTCCCCTGCGTCTACCAATTCCGCCACTCCGGCGAAGAAAAAGGAGGCGGCACCCAGATTCGAACTGGGGATAACGATTTTGCAGACCGTCGCCTTAGCCACTTGGCTATGCCGCCTTATTGATCTGACATTTCTCAGATCGGCCAGTCTTAAGGTATTCTTTAGCACAGCTTTCGCAAGGGATCAAGCCCCTCCCGAAACGCGAAGCCCCTCCCAAATATGAGAGGGGCTAGGAGCGGGAAACGAGATTTGAACTCGCGACCCCAACCTTGGCAAGGTTGTGCTCTACCACTGAGCTATTCCCGCTAAGACCCTAAGTGATAATCAAAAAGGGTCAAACTGTCAAGATCCTCGAAAGCTTTACAGCTCGAAGATCCAGGCGTCTCGGTAGCCTTTGTTAACCAGCAGATCGCGCAGCTTCACGGCCTCTTCCCTGTCTTCGAATCCCCCCACCAGAACCTTGTAGTACGGCGGCAGGAAATGGGTCTCTACGGGATGGTTCAGGCGATCTTCGGCCCCGGCGGCAATCTCCTTGGCCTTGCCATGGCTTCGTGTGGCAAAGATCTGGACCCAGAACAAGCCTTCCATGGCCTTGGGCTCTTCAACCTCTTCGGTGATAGTCCAGATAGCTTCCTCGACTTCTTCCGGCTCTTCAATAACCGGTAGATCCGCCTCAGCGGGAATCTCCTCGATCTGCCCCACGCCCTCTTCAGCCAGGAAATCGTAGTCGAGGGTGTCAGGCGCCGCTTCAGCAGGAATGGCCTGTATGGTGGGCGGTGCCGACTTCTCCTCGACTTCAACCTTGTTCTTGGGCGTGCAGGCCGCCAGGGCCAGCACTGCCATCAGAATGATCGTGTATCGAATTCTCATTTCTCTCCCCTTAGAATTGGAACATCCAGCCTAGCCGCAGTCCGATTTTGCGGCAATCTATTTCCCGAGGAGCTTACGGTAGAGATCGAGGGTCGCTTCCAAGACTTTCTCAGGATGATGTTTTTCCCGCGAAACTTCATAGGCGGCCCGTCCGGCTCCTTCACGCGCTTCTCCCAGATCGGCCCAGCGGCTCAGAAGGGCGGCTAATGCGTCTACATTTCCGGCGGGGAATAGCCATCCCGTTTCCTCGTTCTCCAGCATTTCGGGAATGCCCCCCATTTCACTGCCAATAACGGCTCTTCCCAGGGCCAAGGATTCCAGCAGTGAGAGAGGCGCGTTTTCGAACCACTCGCTTGGGAGAACAGTTCCATGAGTTCGAAGAATGAGATCTCGAACAACATCGCGGGGAACTCGTCCCAGAAATTCCACTCGATCTCCCAAGCGAAGTTCGTCGGCCAAGGCTCGAAGGGATGCCTCTTCGGGACCGTCTCCGGCGAGAAGCAGCTTCAGATCACTACCCGATCGCGCCAGAGCCTTCAGGAGAGTCGACAAGCCCTTCTCGTAACTCATTCGCCCCACCCAGAGCAATTCAGGCTTAACAGAGCTCGGAGGACGATAGGGCAGATCCAGCGTTTCCCGGGAAAATGGAAGTGCGTTGGGCAGATGCACGATGTCATGGGCGTCCAGACGACCCTCGATCATTTTTCTACGAAGAAATTGGCTGGGCGAGGTATAGAGCGAAACGCCTTTTGCATAGCTTCGGAGAATTCGGTGCAGCCGATCTTCAGCCCAAAGAACCGCGCTTTCAGCCAGCGACCCGCCCTTGCAGCGATGAGCGATGATGGGGTCGGGTCCCTTGTGCAGGCAATCCTCGCAAACCTGACCCTCTCGCAGGAAGGTGTAAACGGGACAGACCAGCTTGTAGTCGTGAAGGGTCAGCAGGACAGGAATACCCCGTGCGCGGGCCGGCCCCAGGATAGATGGCGTGAGTTGATGATAGATGTTGTGGGCGTGAATCAGGTCCGGGCGGCGTCGATCGAGCAGCTTGGCAAAACCTCGCTTGGCCTCCCTGCTATAAATCGTCCTTAAGCCTTCACCGAATTTACGACCCAGGGAACGGTGGCTGTGATAGTCGACCTCGCGAGGGAAGCAATCGGCATCTTCACCCACCGTGTTGCGTTCATCTGCCATGCCGAAATGAAAGACCTCGTGACGCGCATTCTGCAACTGCTCGGACAAACCCAGGCAGACGATCTCCGCACCGCCCTTGGGATAAAGAAACTTGTTCACTTGGAGGATCTTCATGCGGTCCCCATGAGCAGGTCCATGAGACGGGCATAGCGCCTCTTGAAGCTCGTGTCGGAAAACTCCTCGCGAATGTCCTCAGCTCTTTGGCACCGAGCGGATTCCGCAGGCAACTTGTCGAGATAAGTAGCTACCTGCCGTCCCCAGGCCGAGGCGTCCTCACCCTTTAGTATAAGACCTCTGCGTCCCTCTTCCAGAATTTCTGGAATCCCGCCCCGGGCTGGTGCCGCCACGGCAACGCCGCAGGCCAATGCCTCGATCAAGCTCAGAGGCTGCGCTTCCACTTCACTGGTCAGCAGAAACAGATCGAAACTCGCCAACACCTCGGCCACATCTTCGCGAGCTCCCAGAAATTCCACTCGGGCACGAATTCCCAATTCATCGGCCAAGGCCTCGAGAAATTTGCGTTCGGGTCCTTCACCTGCAATACGTAGTTTGGCTGGACGCAGGGAATTCAATTCCGCGAATAGCTTCAACAGGAGATCGTGGCGCTTCTCTGGCCTTAATGCCGCCACCGTCCCCACAACGATCTCATCATCATGACTGCTTTCCATGAATGCAAATCGCGTTGAATCCAGCGGATTGGGAATGGTGGCGCGAGGGCCCTCGGCGAGTCCGTCTTCATGGCGCAAGGCTCGATGGTGCCACATGCCGAGGAGAACCAGAACCTGGCCCAAACCCAGGAGCCAGCGACTCTGGGTTCGAAATGATGTGGCTCCCTTTTGCCCTGAACTGTGTACGGGAATCGCAACGGGAACGAATCCGCTTAGTGCTGCGGCCAAACTCCCCCAGAAAATACAGTCATGATGGTCTTGGATGTAGAGCATCCCCGGGGAACGTCTGCGCAAGGTTCGCCAAAGCCTCAGCAGGATGCGGGGATCACGCGTATCGGGGAGATTCCAGCTTTCCGTGGATAGGCCCTCTGCCTGAAGCAATTCCCCCACATGGCCGGGTTCTTTGAGAGTGATCAGGTGGAAAGATCGACCCTCTGCGGAAAGCTCCTGCAGCATCTTCGCCAGAACCCGCTCTCCCCCGCCCAGGGCCAGGGTGGATGCGAGAACCAAGCACTCGGGTCCTTGAGGCATCTCAATCCTCGGGGGGATCGTAGGGCCTTTCACGCAGATCGACGGGACAATCGAGATCGTAGATGGATCCGCGAACCTTGGCAGGATTGCCGAACACCACGGAATCGGGAGGCACATCTCGGGTGATCACAGAACCGCTGCCCACCAGGGATCGTGCGCCGATGCGCACCATGGGCAAAATGGTGGCATTCACGCCGATTTGTACACCGTCCTCGATGATCGGCCCCTTCATACACTCGGCCGATTGTGGACATCCGGGATGTGGATCATTGGCGATGGTCACGCCCGGGGCCATGAACACCCCGTCGCCGATTTCCGTGTACTGAGCGATATAGCAATTGGCGTGAATCTTCACGTCGTTGCCGATCTTGCAATCGTAGTCGATGACGGTGTTGTTCCAGACTTGGAAGCTGTCGCCGATCTGGTTCTCTTCGCGGATGACGACATTGTGGCCGGTCTGAAGATCTTTCCCGATCTTCGTGCCCTGGTAGATCACCGTGCCCGAACGCAGGAAGGCGCCTGCACCGATTTCCAGTTCCAGAGGCACCTTTTTCCGGCCCGTGCGGTAGCCGAGAAGGACATCGGCGTCCACGTTTTGAGGATCCTCGATCTTCACATGATCGGGGATCTCGGGAAGACGACTTTCGCTCACTTACTAAGCTCCCTCATCTTTGGGTCCAAGCTGGTTTCCTTGCCATTTCCGCGCATGGATTCACAGGCCAGCTCCAAGGTGCTCACCACGGAATGCCCGTGAGCGAAGCTGGAGCGGCAATCCACACCATCGAGAATGCACTCGAGGAAATGACCGGTCTCGTCTTTCAGGGGTTCCCCGTCGTTCAAACGCGGAATGTGGATATCCCCGAATCGGTAAGCCAGTTGGAATTCGCCAAAGGTGTCGTAGTGAGGATGGACGTCCACGCCCTTGTCGTAAATACGGATCTTCTCGAGATTCGAGTTGTCGTCGTAGACCACCATCTTCTTGGAACCCACCACGGTCAGCTCGCGCACCTTGTTGGGATCCAGCCAGCTCACCTGCACATGGGCCAGGCGATCGCCGGGGTAGAAGAGAGTCATGAAGGCCACATCTTCGATATCCGAACGCACGAAACCCTGTCCCACCGCGGTAACAGCCTCGGGAGAGGATTCCATGAGGAAGTTGAAGATGGACAGGTCATGGGGCGCCAGGTCCCAGACCACATTGATGTCTTCCTGGAAAAGACCCAGGTTCAGGCGACGGGAGCGAAGGTAATGAATGTCTCCCAATTCACCGCTATCCACAAGTTCCTTGAGTTTCAGAACCGCGGGCGAGTAGATGAAGGTATGTCCCACCATGCCCACGAGATTCTTCTCGTCGGCCTTCTTGGTGAGCGCCAAGCTTTCCTCAGATTTCGCCGCCAGTGGTTTCTCCACAAACACATGCTTGCCGGCTTCGAGAGCCGCCATGGCCAGTTTGAAGTGACTTGAAACCGGAGTGGCCACCACCACCGCATCCACTTCGGGATCGTTGATGATGTCCTCGTAGTTGGTGGTTTTCTGCAGGAATGGGTAGAGACGCGTCATATGATTCAAACGGTCTTCGGAGAGATCCGAGACCCATTTCACCTGCGAGCGCTCTTGATTGACGAAATTACGGATGAGATTCGGACCCCAATATCCGCATCCGATGACACCGACCGTCAGCAAACCAAACCTCCTGGTACGTACAATCATCCCTCTTTAAGTCCATGCAAGGGTTATGTCAACTCATTTGATCAGTAGGCTCCGATCCCAAATAAAACCACAGGGATGGTGCGAAAAATGATTTTAAAGTCGAGAATCAGGGTCCAATGCTCCATGTAATGTATGTCCAATAGGACCATTTCATCAAAGGGAACGCTGCTACGACCGCTGACCTGCCAAAGACCTGTAATACCCGGCAAGGCGTGCAGGCGCTGGCGATGCCAATCCTGATACTGCTCGACTTCGTAATCGATGGGCGGACGAGGTCCGACCAGGCTCATTTCACCTTTCAGCACGTTGAAAAGCTGGGGAAGTTCATCGAGACTGGTTTTACGTAGGAAACGACCAATGGGCGTAACTCGAGGATCATTCTTGATCTTGAAGGAATCGCCACACTCTTTTTCACGACGGCCTCGTATCAGCTTCTCGAAATAGGCCTTGTGAATGGTTTCATCGTTGTTCGCCTGCATTGAGCGGAACTTATAGAAATTGAATACCCGTCCGTCCTTGCCCACTCGTCGCTGAGTGAATATGGCAGATCCACGTGATGTGAATATTACCGCGAGAGCAATGAAGAGGAGTACGGGAGATAGCAGGACGATGGCCACAAAGGCGAAGAGGAAATCGAATAACCTCTTGATCACCTGTCCCCGGTCGTAATGACCAAAGGCTGGCATGGGAGACACCAACGAGAGGTTGGGTGTTCCTCCAAGCGTAGCGGATCCGGCCACGGAATCCGCCGCGAGGGATGTCTTTTTCAAGCTCGAACTCCTTAGGGGTGGGGCTCACAGTTGTGCTTCAAGCCTGGTGCAATTCCAAAGAGTCTAACGCAGTGCTTCTGAATCGACCTCCCTTAGAGTCTTCCCGGTGGCCCGGGTCCCATCCGATTCAGGTAGCCAGTATATCAGAATCCAGGGGTGACTTCCATATACAAACCGCAATTCATGCTTGTATAGGCAAGTCTTGTTCAAGCATTTTTAAAAGCTCGGCCCAGCGATCTGCCACTCTCTCTCTTCCATGAATATCATCGACGTATCGGAGGGCATCCTGAAGCCGCTGCTGCAAATCAGGCGAGCTTTCCTCCCAAACCTCGCGAAGGAGAAGTGCCAATTTATCAAGGGATTCCCCATGATATCCAAGTTTCCGGCGGCTCAAAAGCTCACCGGGATCCACCGTTGAAACTACCGGCACTTTCTGCCGCCATGCCGCCAAAAATGTATTCGGAAATCCCTCCACAAGAGAGGTATTGAGGAATACTCGGGCTTTCGAGAAAAGCTGAGGCACATGGTGATTCGAGACCCATCCCAAATAGTTCACATTGGTCTGCAATTTGAATTGCTCGATGATATCCAGAGCATAGGCTTCGTGTCCGCTGGCTTTGCCGCCAAACACCTCGAATTGGATTTTCGGGAATCTCTTGGCCAATGCGAGTAGCCATTCGGGACGCTTCAGTGCCCTCAGATTTCCTCCCCAGAGCACCCTATCTCGCTCAGGGGCACCGAATCCCTCTTCAGGCAACTTGGGGAGTATCGAAGGAATGATGGCTGTGGAGATGCCGTAGTTGCGCGCAAGCAAATCGGCCTGCTCGGAAGTCTGGGCCACCACCCAACGAGCCCTGGACAATGTCATTCGATAAAGAACGTGATTCTGCGGATGTCTAAGAATCTCACACCCGGGCTTCAGGTCACTGTCGCTGGCCAAAAGAAAGAGAAAGGGAATTCCCGCTTTGTGGGCCACGGCCGAACCCAGGGCCGTCAACTCTGATGCACCCCGCTGCACGAGAAGATCGATTTTCTGTTCCTTCAGAAACCTGACCAGAGTGCTGCCCTTGGGATGGATCAACTTGAGCAGGGGTGGTCCGCCTGTGGGCATGATCTGCCAGACACGACCCTCTTCGATATCCAGAGGTTCAGCCTTATCCCCCTCCATGAGGAAGTGCATTTCGTGTCCCATGCTCTTGAAGAGTCCGCCCAAGGATCGCAATTGGAATTCGGCGCCGCCGGTTACCCTGCCCTCCCATCCAGGAATGAATGCAGCGTGGGCGAAGGAAGCAAGAACCGCGATCCTCATGCTTTACCCGGAGTGGCCTGGCCAGCCGTAATGGGTTTGAGGGGTTTAGGCTTGGGTAGTTCCCTCGCGTGGGACAGCACTCCCGCCAGGAGAAAAACCAGAATGCTCGGATACTTGGTATAGAAGACCATATCCGTGGTCAAGGCCTGAACGTACTGAGTCGTGAACAGGCCCAGAAAGACCATCACCTCGGTGCGGCCCACGAAGGCGTGATTTACCCGTCCCGTGGCGTAGGAGAAAAGCCGCTTGATGAAGACTCCCAGTAAGGCGAAATAGGCCAGTGTCACCATGGGACCGCCTTCAACCCACCAGCGGATGTAGCTGTTGTGTGTGGAGGCGATATTGTGCGCGTAACTGGTGGTTACCGTATCGCCAAAGAAGGTGAAAAATTTGTCATAGTAGATTCCGAAGTTACCGAAGCCACAGCCAAACAACGGGAAGTTCTTGATGATCTCCCAACTGGTCAACCAGATAACCCATCTGTCATTCACGGTACGCACATTGGCGAACCTGACCTGATACACCTCACTCTCGGTGATCGGCCCCCAGTTCAAGGCAAGGAAAGCCGCAGATAGGAGCACCACCCAGAGTACTATGTTTCTCACCCGCTTCTCGATGAGTGAGAGGAAGAAGATGGTCGCGGCGAATCCCATCCACGCCGATCGACGATAGCTCCAGAAAATGGTTGTACTGTGAATGATCAGAACGACGGTGGCGAATATTCTGACCATGAAGCGTCGATCGTTGATGAACATGTAGAGAAAGAAAACAACTCCCCCCACCATCACCGTTCCCAGCGCTGAAGGACTGGGGAAGGGCCCCTGGATTCGATCCTGGATGCCCGTCTCCTGCCAGTTCAAGCGACCCGTGGACGTGAACAGACTATGTTCGGTGAAGTGTTCGTAGAATCCGAAGGATGCCGAGTAGAGCGTTACGATCCCAATGGTCCAAAGCAGCGGCCTAACCTGTTCGCGGGATGTGATCAGATTTCGCGCAAGGGTGTACACGATAAAGGGCGTGATGATGGAGTCGAATATCTGCTGGGCAGCCTGAATGGGACGATGCCCATTCAAGATTCCCGGTAGCATGAGCATAACGATGACCGCCATCAACCATTCCGCCACGTCCACTTTCTGATACTTCTTGGCACCCGTTGCCACCTGCACCACCAGCACGAAGAACAGAATGCTCGCTGCGATTCGGTTGATCGTGATGTCCGGAATGCCTGCGCCCAAATTCACGGTCACGAAGTTCGATAGAATTGGCGTTGCACCGATCCAAATAAGGAACACCAACATGCTGCTCTTCACGATCGCATAGAACAAGAACGGAAGCATGGTAACGACGAGAATGGGAATCCACTCGCCGCCGAAGAAGGTTACACCCATCAAAGCCCCGATGAACATGGCCGTGAGCAATATGGGATTGAAGGGCGTGACGCCCCCAAATCGTTTATGGATGGGTTGGTTTCCTGTAAGGATACTCGGCATGCCGGATCCGATCAGATTCGGCGATAGATGAAGTCGGGCACGGGGTATCTCTTCTTATTGAAGATGAGCCCCGTGATGGGGATCCCCGCGTTGTTCATGCCGGTGGTCATTCGGGTGATGACACTCTCCTTGGTCGAGCGATAGGCCGTTACAACTAAGACCGCATCAGCCAAACCGGCCCAGATTTCCGGGTACTTGCCGAAGCCCGGCTGGCCGTCGAAGACCACCGCGCGGAAATCGCGCGTGGCATCGTCCCTAAACTGGCGAGCCCTTTCGGGAGACAAGGCCACGTAGTGCTGCTTCACTTCGCCGGTATGCACTGCCGAAAGACCGGGGAGTTCTGTGCTGAAAGGCAGCATGCGGAAGTCGTCCTCACCGCGAAGATACTCGGCCAATCCCAGATCGGGCATTTCACTGCTAGGATTAAGTGCGGGATTGGAAATGTTCCCGTCCACATACAGGCAATCTTCACCTTCGCGCAAGGCGATGTAGTAGGCAAAGGCCTTGGCGATGGTGCTTGCTCCTTCACCGCGCTCCGTGGATGAGATATAGATGAAAGGACGCCTGTCTTTGAGATGTGGCCCAAGGGTCGCGAACAGGGCTTCCATATCCGCAAGTATTTCACGCCGGAAATGAGAGACGGAGGGGCCGTCCTCTTCCTTTGGCGTCAGCACGAATTCCTTCATTCTCGCCCCCTAGATCTTTCGGAAAGTCGCGTAAACGGGAAGTCCGGTGTATTCCTCGATATCGGCCGGCTTCTGGAAGCTTTGACCGGTGGCCTCAACCATGAACGCCGCAGAGATCGCCAAAACGAAGGCGAAAATGGGAGCCACTAAAATGTAAACGATGGGAGGCGTCACACCTTCCAGATCACTAATCATAGGCTCGCCCAGCTTCACGAGCTTCTTGTCCATGATGGTGAACTCTTCGTCGACGAGCTTATCGTTAAACTTGGTGGTCAAGCGAGCGTAGAGATTCCACTGCATATCCAGGAATTCCTGATAGTAATCGATGTCGCGGGTGAACTCGGGAATCTCCCGCATGCGGGTTTCCAGTTCCGCCACCGTTTCCGACAGGATCGTTTCAGACTCTCTCAGCCCGATGAGCTTCTGCTCGCTTGTCTGGATGCTCAAATCGAAGGCCGCGCGTTTCTGCCTCTTCACATCAACGATCTCTTCCAACTTGGCGATAATCAAAGGATGATCGGGCATGTACTTGGATTGCATTTCGGAAAGTTCAATATCCAAATCGGCCAAGCGATTTTCGTAGCGCTCCACAAGGGGATCAGAACGTAGTTCTATGGACGGAATCAGCTCGCCGCCGCCGTTTTCCAGCAGGGACTTGTTCCTATTGATCTGGCTCTCGAGTGTCTTTCTCTTTATCTGAACATCAGTGAGCTGACGTTCGAAGATGGCTTTATTTTCGACCATACGGGTTGTCACCGCGCGTGCGTCAAACAACAACTCTTCAGATTCCAACTGCGCTTTCGCGTCGTTGGCCTCTTTGATACGCGCTTCCAGCTGCTTGATATTCCGTTGCACGAATTCCCGGCCGAACTCAGGACGGTGAATGCGCTTGTATTCTTCGAAGAAGGCCTTGGCGTAGACATTGGCGATGATAAGCGCCGTATCCGGGTCGGCATCACGAGCGCGAATCTGAATCATGTTGGTTTCGGGAACAGGGGTAACATCGATGTATTTCCCCATGGCCGCCGCCACTCGTTCAGACTGTCTGGCGGGAGGATTCTCCCAGCCCTTCGCCTGATCATAGCCGCGCGCAAATGCAAGCAACACGCCCTGGGAGCGACCCAGTTCGGCGATGGAGTTCATCTCCTCTTCATAGTCCATTCCCGGCGTGTAGGTAATGCCCATCTGCGATTGGTAGGATCGGTCAACGTAATATTTCACCGAAGACACGAACATGGCTTTCCGCAGGGAAAGCCCCCAGAAGATGGCTGCCAGTAGAATGATGAAGGAAACCAGGATCACCCATTTGTGAATGAAGAGAATACCCACCACATCACGCACGCTGGCATGACTGGCGATATCACCGCTCCTCTGCCCTTCATAATCCTGTTGGTTCTCGAAGCTATCCAAATCTTAATCCTCCATGCTCTAGCGAGCATAACTTTGGTAGGAGCCTTCGAGCACGTCGAAGAAAATGGCTGTTTCGATTCCGAAACGCGGAATCGCATAGGAAACCTCAAAGAATGTCTCTATGAATTCGGAAACCTTGGAAATGCGATTTCGAGGGACCACCACAATGTCGTAACGCTGCAAGGCAAGGTCGGGCATCATGGACTTGCCGTCTAACAAGGCATCGAAGTTGACCTCGAAGACCATGGGTTCGGCTTGATTCCACTTGCGTATAACCAGGATCTGCCCTGAATCACTATCCCTGACCAGACCGCCGCATTTACTGATGACCGACGAAAGGGTCAAGGGGTAGTCGGCGACAATTTGGGGATTACGAACTTCGCCGAGCACGAAGACGGAGGAACTGCCCACGTCTTTCACGTTCACGAAGACTTTTGGATTTCTGAGATAGTCGGAGATGTTCGCCTCGAGATGACGCTCGAGATCCTTGGGGGTCATCCCGAAGACGTTGACGGATTCACTCAGCAAGGGTGCCGAGACCGTCCCGTCGGGTCTGACCTCAGTTTCAATATTCAGGGAGGAATCGCCCAAATATCGAATTTCCAAGAAATCCTCCGGCCCTAGGAGAAAATCATTGGCGAAGGTTGAATTGCCACGTGGTATCGAATCGGCGGAGGCAAGGGTAGTAACCTTTACGGGAACATCTTGCCTTCCCGAACAGGATACCAAGGCCAAGCCTGCCAATAGGATGACAGCCACGAGCATAAGTGTACTTTGGAAACCGGCTTTGATTCGCATCCTTGCTATCTCCTGAATGGCCGGAACAACGAGATCTCTCCTAGATCTCGAAAAACAGCAACTTCAATGCCATTTCTGACGCTTTGAAGTTTAAGCGCCAAGAAAGCACTTTCCCGCAAACTTCGTATTTACTTCACATTATGAAGGCGCTTTAAGTCGAGTAAGATGGGGATGGCGCCGTTCGGATCCTTCTGAGCTAGTAAGCACCTCGCCTCGCGATGATGGCTGGGAGAGTCAGAAGTATGATCTTCAGGTCGTAAAAGAAGCCACGGTGTTGGACGTATTCCGAATCCAAACGCATCCATTCGTTGAATCCGATGGAACTTCGTCCTGAAATCTGCCAAAGGCAGGTTATCCCCGGCTGAACTTCCAGACGACGATAATGCCAGGGTTCATACTGTTCAACCTCAGAGGGAATCTGGGGACGGGGTCCCACGATACTCATATCCCCCTTCAACACGTTGAAGAGCTGGGGAAGTTCATCCAAGCTGCTACGGCGCATGAAACTACCGAGCTGTGTAATGCGGGGATCGTTCTGGATCTTGAACATAGCACCGGAAGCCTCATTCTCGGAGGCTAGCCCGTCTTTCAGATCTTCGGCCTCGTTGACCATGGATCGGAACTTGTAACAGACGAAATGGCGCCGGTTCTTACCTACACGAATCTGCCTGAAGACGATGGAGCCGGGGCTTTCCAGTCGTACCAGAATGGCCAGCGGAATCATCAAGGGGAGAAACATGAGTATGCCCGTGAGACTGAACAGGATATCCAATGCCCGTTTGCTGAATCGATAGATCAGCGAATCACGCACGGGAAACTGAACGAGATCATCCTGGGAGGTGATGTCCTCTAATTCGGTCCCAACCCTCAGGATGGTTGAATCCTGAACGGTTTGTTCCACAAGATTGCCCTGGGGTGCCATAACCGACCCTGTCGCTTGAGGTTACACGATAATTCCGTGCTACCATGTTGTCAATCGATGGCGCCGAAGCGCCGTTGTCAACGCATTAGCAAAAGTGTCCTGGAAGACCTCCGATTGTTATGACACTAAATAGTCTATCAGAACTGCATCTATCCGTAAAGAGCCGTTGATCTGCTTTTGTGAGCCTGCTTACAAAACCGACCCCACCACCTCGCAAACCTGATCCAGTTGGGAGTCCGTTAACTCCGGGAACATGGGCAGGCTTAAAATTTCCTCAGCGCCGCGCTCCGCCTCGGGGAGATCACCCAGGGTGTATCCCATCTGTGAGAAAGGCGGCTGCAGGTGAACGGGTTTCGGATAATGATATCCGAAACCGATACCGGCTTCCTTGAGTGCGGCATCGATGGCCGCCACCTTGGCCGAGCGAATCACGTACAGGTGATAGACCGGCACATGACCTTCCCGCTCCACTGGAAGTTGCAGGGCTTCTTGTTTACCCAGACGTTCGCGATAGCCGGCCGCTGCGCGGCGACGGCCTTGGTTCCAGCTATCCAAATGTCCAAGCTTGATACCTAGGATCTTGGCCTGAATGGCATCGAGACGGCTGTTGGTGCCAAGCACTTCGTGCACGTACTTTTTAAGGCTGCCGTGGTCGCCGATCTGCCGAATCTTCTGAGCCATTTCCTCGCTTTGCGTGGTCACGGCTCCACCATCGCCATAGGCGCCCAGGTTTTTTCCGGGATAAAAACTGAATCCCGATAAGGCACCCATGGATCCACAGCTGCGCCCTTTGTAGGTCGCGCCATGGGCCTGGGCGGAATCTTCGATAACCATCACGCCGCGGCGCTCGGCAATTTCCAGCACGGGATCCATGTCAACGGGATCACCATAGAGGTGCACAGGAACGATGGCCTTGGTTTTGGGACTAATGGCCTCTTCCAGGCGGCTGACGTCCATGTGATAGGTGCTCGGGTCCATATCAACGAGAACCGGGCGTGCGCCGGCCAGAACGATGGCTTCCACCGTGGCGACGAAAGTGTTCGCCGCGGTGATCACTTCGTCGCCCTCGCCGATACCGGCGGCGCGGAAAGCGATCTGCAAGGCATCCGTGCCATTGCCCACACCCACGGCGTGGGCTGCTCCACAGTACTTGGCGAAATCTTCCTCGAATTCGCGCAAAGCGGGTCCCCCGACAAAAGCGGCCTGACTCATCAAGGCTTCAATTTCTGGGAGGATTTCGTTTTTGAGACTCTGGTACTGGGTTCTCAAGTCAAGAAATGGCACACTCATCGGTCAATTCTTCCCTTCGACTTGGAGGACCGAAGCTCCGTTTTCCGGACCCTCGCCCCCCGATTTCCTAGCCGTACTAAGGCTTTCCCGGGATTTCCCATCCTAGCGAGAGACACCTCTCGCCACATGACACGATCCTTGCCCATGCAGCCAGAGTGCCAGTCAGCTTTCGTTGACGCATTTCTTCGTCAACTGTTAGCTTGCGGCAGGAGGAAACCTAGATGTCGCGTATTGCGATGGTCGCATATACATACTACTCCTCGGACCCGCGTGTCCAGCGGGAGGCCGAAGCCCTAGCTTCGCGCGGTGATGAAGTCATTTTTTACTGCCTGCGCAAGCCCGGAGAGCCTTCCAGACAACGTATTCGCGAGGTAGAAGTTCGCCATTTGCCCATGGCCCGCTATCGGGGGGGCAATAGCGTTCTTTATATGGGTAGCTATCTGCTTTTCTTGTTGCTGGCCCAATTCACCTTGACGGTGGATCACCTTCGCAAAAGCTTCGATCTCGTCCATACCAACAATATGCCTGACTTCATGGCTTTCACGGGGTTATGGACCCGCATCCTGGGCTGCCCGCTGATCCTCGATATCCACGACGTCATGCCCGAACTCTATCAAGGCAAGTTCGAGGTGGGGCCTTCTCATCCCATGATTCGTCTTCTGAGGTTTCAGGAGAGAATCAGTGCGGCCCTGGCCACACGGGTGCTGACCAGTGAGCACACCAAGAAGGAAGCCCTCATCGAGCATGGCATCAATTCGGAAAAGATCGAGGTACTGCTCAATCTTCCCGATTCTCGAATCTTCAATCGAGAAGAGTTGGCCACGGGCAGTCAAGACAGCGGGTTCAGGCTAATCAATCACGGCACCATCGCCCATCGGCTGGGTCTGGACATCGCGCTTCAGGCCGTGGCCAAAATCGGCGATGCCATTCCCGGACTGAGACTGGACATTATCGGCGAAGGGGATCACCGGGATGAGCTCATTCGCCTGAGGGCTGAACTCGGCATCGAAGACAAGGTGCATTTCTCCGACGGATTTGTTCCCGTCGAGGAACTCCCCCCTCTCATCAGGCAGGCTGATCTGGCCGTGATTCCCAGCAGACCCGACATAAGCACACGCTACATGCTTCCCACCAAATTGCTGGAGTATGCCATTTTGGGCGTGCCGGCCGTGGTGGCTCCCACTTACACGATCCGCCATTACTTCGACGAGAAGTCTGTTGAGTTTTTTGAACCTGAAGATCCGCAATCGCTTGCGGATAAGATCATCGCGCTCTATCAAGACTCGGAGAGGCGACATAGCCTTGTTCAGGAGTCTGCACGGTTTTTTGAGAAATACGACTGGCCAGTTCATAAACAAGTCTATCTGGATCTGGTCGATTCTCTCGTCCGGAAAAGCGGCTAGGAGACGGAACCTTGTATCTGGATTTTTTCAAACTCAACGAGAAGCCCTTCAACGTTACTCCCGATCCGCACTTTCTCTACATGTCGCAGAGCCATCAGGAGGCCTTCGCCAACCTGCTCTACGGCATACGTGAGCGAAAGGGATTCACGGTTCTCACCGGCGAAGTCGGTACGGGCAAAACGACGCTTCTTCACAATCTTCTGGGCACCCTCGAAGATGAGATTCAGACCGTATACATCTTTCACACAGGTTTGGATTTCGACGAGATGCTTCTCATGGTCCATCGCGAACTCAGCATCGAGGTGCAGGAAGAAACCCGCGGCGGGATGATTCAATCTCTGAATCACTACCTCATTGATCAGTTGCGGCGCGATCAAAACGTGGCCCTGATCATCGACGAGGCGCAGAATCTCAGTTCGGAGTTCTTGGAAAACCTCCGACTTCTGTCGAATCTGGAAACGGCCAAGGAGAAGCTGCTTCAGATCGTCCTGGTCGGGCAGCCGGAACTGGAGGCCAAGCTTGGCCTCACCGAACTCAGGCAGCTGGACTCCCGCATCTCCGTCAAGGGACGAATTCATCCCCTTGATGAGCAGGAAAGTGAATCCTATCTCCTGCATCGACTTAACCTGGCGGGAGCGGCCACATTCAACATTTTTGATGCCGATGCGCTCAAACTGGTTTGCAAAAACGGTCGTGGCATTCCACGGAGTCTGAACATGCTGGCCGACAACTCCATGCTCATCGCCTACGCCGAAGGCGACAAGGTTGTGAGCCAGAAGCACGTGCGCGAGTGTCTCAAGGATTTCTACAAGACATATGCCGCCACGCCCGAAGCACAGAACGAGGGCAAGCGCAATCGAAGTGCGACTCTGCCATGGTTCATGTTCACGGCCCTGCTCGCGCTCACCCTGGTTTACGTCTCCTATGAGTTCGGGAAGCGGCAGGTTATCGAGCGCATCTCACCAGATAATTTCCCTGCAACCAGCTTGGCCGAAGACATGGTTCAGGCAAGCGATTTGCCTCCTGAAACAGGCAGTTCCAGGGAAGCATCAGATGAAATAGCCGCCGCGCAGCTTCCTGTTGAGTACGCGGCAGTTTCTCCAGATCTGGACAACCTGCCGCGAGTGGCAGACGGCGCTATGCCGGAAACTTGGCCCGAAGCCCTGAGCCTATCTCAAATTCGACAGGCCGTGGGACGAGCACCACGTATTACCTATCGCATAGGCCACGGCGACCAGTTCAATCGGATCACCCAGAAACTATCCGGCCGAAGCGACCAACTTTTCCTGGCGGCAGTTCATGAGATGAATCCTCATATCCAAGACTTCGATCATATCCGACCTGGCTGGATCCTATTCTTGCCCGACCCGGAGGCTTTAAATGAGTAAGACATTCAAGGCCCTTCAGCGGGCCGCAGAAGAACGAGCCAACAAGCGAAGTGAATCTTCCGCGGAAGTTGAAACACCGGCCGCCCCCATTGAACCTGAACCCCGGGGACAGATAAACGAGACCGAATTGAAGGCCATCCGTGCGGAAAGTGAAAGAGCGGCGAAAGAGGCCAAGCGTGCGTCACTGGATATTCAAAGAGCCGAGGATGAACGTCGGCGCGCTGCCCTGGAATCGGAAAAAGCTGGATTGCTTCGAGAAGAAGTTCAGCGTGAACTCCAGAAAATCGCTGCGGCCGAAAGTGCTGCCAAGCGAGCGGCCGATCAAGCTGTCGAGCGTGAGAAAGCTGCCGAGGAAGCGAACGCTCAGGCCAGTGCACAGCGAGAGGAGGAGGATTCCGCCAGGGCCGCTGCGGAACGAGAGCGGGAAGCCTTGGAGTCGGTGAGATTGGCCGTGGCCGAGGAACGGACTGCCCAGGAAGCCGCAAGGGCTGCCGCTGAAAAAGAGCGCGCGGCATTGGAATCGCTCAAAGCCGATCTGGAAGCACAGCGGTCGGATGGAGAGACTCCCCAGCTCAGCAAAGAATCGGCGCTCCCACCTGACCCACCGCTGGAAGCCAAGGAAATTGAAGAAACTGCTGCCGATCCCTTCGCAGATCTTCCGCCGCTTGAAGATCCCAAAGATGATCCGGCACTTCAGAAGCTGCTTCAATCGGCATTGGTTCGCAGTAGCGATCCCAGACCGGTTAAGGTGGGACCCTCTGGACGAGTGATGGGCAGTTTGGATCCGCAACGGTCCTTGGCCCTATTGCAGCGCTACGCCCTCCTCCACTGCGTGAAAGAGGCCAAAGACCTTACGCTTTGGTTCTGGGGGAACGGCAAAGAAGCTCGGAATTTCGCCGATGAACGAGGCCTAGCCCTGGACAAGGACGCTTTAGTCTAGCAAGGCGTCCAACAGGGGAATCATGATCTCATGATGACCGGTCAAGGCGATGGCCTTGCCTCCACCGGCCGTAGGTCGATGCAGGATGTTTCGCGCGGGGCGATAGTGCTGGATCATATCCAGATTGCAGGCAGTGAAACCCGCGGCACTGTGACCGAGATTCCGGGCCACCGTGAGAGCCTTCAAGAACACCTCAGGTCCCATCACTGCGCTTCCCAAATTCACCACCACTGAGTTCTCGTTCAACTCCCCCAGACAGGCAGCCAGAATTCGGAAATCACGAAGGGATAATTCGCCCACCTTTCGCGCGTGTATCTCCGGATGCTGATGCAGGATGTCCGCGCCCAGGGAAACGTGGACCGTCGCAGGACGTTCGAGGCGCCAAGCCGCCGCCAAGATGCTGGCATCGGCGCTGTCCAGAGCCGCCAACCTCCGGCCCAAGGCTTCGCCCAATCCCAGTTCTTCCGTCTCGGCCTCTTCCATGGCCGCGCAAAAGAAATCTGCAGTCTCGGCGATCATACCGAAACTGCCGTCTTTCAAATTCTCCGCCACATCTTCACTGGTGGCACCGTAGAGCGCCATCTCCACATCATGAATGGCCGTGGCGCCGTTCATGGCCAGAACCGTGGCATAGCCTTTCTCGAGGAATCGAATGAGATGGGGTGTCACACCCGTTTTCACGACATGCCCGCCCAGTAGCCAGACTGCGGGTTGAGAATCCTGGGAAGCTCCCCGAAGAGCAGCGACAAGATCGCGTAAACCTTCGGCGGCCAGAATCTTCGGCAGACCATCGAGCCAGGCATCGAATCCATTGCCTGCTTCTCCCAACATGGACCGCTCTACCAGATTCTTCCGATCGGCGGCCTTGATCTTCTTTACGGAACTCAGATCGGCTTCCTTGAATTTCGAAGGCATAGGGCTCCTAATGGGGAGGAGTGTACTTGGAAATGAGCGATGTAAAAGCACCGATAGGCGCTTTACTCTTCAACTGCACGATGAGTCGACGATCGTCGCGACTCACCCAAACCCAGAGTCGGCCCGCCTTGTTGAAGATACCGCCGCTTTGAAGTTTGGGTTCGAGAAGCAGGCAATCCAGATCGCCAAGCTCGGTCTCCACCGTCTCCTCGCGCAGCACTTCCACTTCCACGTGATAGTTTTTCTTGTCGTCGTGAAGCGGAATTCCCAGACGCATGCCCGGCTCCAAGTCCACGGAACGAATGAGATAGATGGCCGTCATGATATCGTGGCTGCCCGGCACCAGTTCTACATCGCCGTCATTTTCATAACGGGCCACACCCTCTTTTTGTAGATACTCCGCGTGCATATCGCGCTCATATCTGCCTTCCCGAATCTCCTTGTGGAAACCGAGGCTGTAGCGATTTTCCACATCCATATAGGAACGGATGTGATCACGAATTTTGAACACGCGATCCACCCAGGATGCGCTTCTTGCCTTGTTGCTGATTTCAAGGACCGGGCGACCCTGCAGATCTTCGTGCGTCTTAACTTCCATGACGGCCGATCCAATGTCCAGATAGCCGAAACTCACCACGTACTCCATGCGCTCGCCCGCCGCGAAGGGCATCGTTCTCGGCAATAGTGTACTGATCTCTCCATCGGGACACATCACCCAAGCGCTGTCGGGGTGTGCCGCTAGGCTGTCGGACACTTCCTGGCCCCAGGCCATCGATGCGAGAAGCAAAAGCGCGGCGGCAAACCTAATCATCTTTCATCCACTTTCCGATACGGTGATCCAGTCCCCAGTGCACGGCATGTTTCAGGCCCACTTGAAGTGTGGAAATGAAACAGAGAAGAAAGCCGTGTGCCCCGTCGAGAAAACCTCGCTGGATGAGGTACATTTTAACGAAGCGGGCGCTCGGCCTGAAGAGTACGCGCATTAGGGAACTGCGTTCCCCGCGTTCATGCATCTGCCGGCCGCCGCTCAAGGAGTAACGCATCATGCGTTCCAGATAGTCAGGCCAGTGGCGATAGGTATGATGCTCCAGTGGATGTTCCAATCGCTCCACAGGCCCGGAGCATTCCATTATTTCGTGTACCAGGGCATCGCCGTAGCGATTTCCCTTCCCGCGGATGAGACGAATGATGCCGTCACGCTCCCATCCTGCGTGATTCATCTGTCGCCCAAAAAAGAAATTCCTACGGGGAATCCAATAGGCGTCCGTCTTGGGCGCGGCAAGAACCGATTCGATTTCTGCGCGTAGCTCGGGTGTTACAATCTCATCGGCATCGAGAATGAGAATCCAACCTTCACCCATACGGTCCAGGGCCCAGTTTTTCTGATCCGAAGGAGAAGTGTACTCGCGCTGCATCACGGTCACGCCGGCCGCCCGAGCGATGTCCAATGTCGCGTCGTCGGAGAAGGAGTCCACCACCCAGATTTCATCGGCGAAGGCTGCCGCCGACAAGCAGGCGGGAAGATTATCCTCCTCGTTCCACGTGGTGATGAGCACCTTCAGATCGCCCATGGCCCCTCCAACTCGGTCCAAAACTTGCGAATCCTGGCAATTACCGTCTCCGGCGTCAAGCCGTTCATGCAGGGATGCCCGACCAGCGGACATTCCGTAAGCATGCAGGGCATACAGTCAAGGTCTTCGTGCAAGAAAGGATGCTGCGAATCAACCGGCGACCAAACTCGAGGATCACTGGGGCCGAAGAGCGCCAGTGACGGTGTGCCCAGGGCCACCGCCACATGACGGGATCCCGAATCGGTACAGAGCAGCAGATCGGCCGCGGCGATGGCGTCGAGCATGGTCTCAAGACCTGTGGCAGCCAGGATCTCCGCAGGCGATTTGGCGGCTATTTGCCTGAGCAATGCCTGCTCGCCCGGCGAGCCCATGAGGTAAACCCTTGCACCCTCCCTCGCCAGTTCCTCAATGACCGAAACATAATGCTCGGCTGGCCAGGCTTTGGCACTCCAGGTGGCACCGGGAGCAACCAGAATTCGTCGCGCGTTATTTGGTCCCAACAATTCGTCCGGTGAGCGGGGCGGCAGACGCAGTTCCAGATCTTCCGCTTCGATGCCCATGCTTTCCAGGAGGCGAAAGTGGCGGCGCGGTTCGTAGGCCGGAGGAAGCTCCTGGGGCCAAGCGCGATCGATTTTGTGAGTATAGGAAAAGTGGCGACCGCGGAATTTGTATCCCAATCGATGTGGAGCGCGGGAGAGGGCCGTAAACAGTACCGAGGCCGTGCTCCCGTGGAGATCGATCACCATGTCGTAGCGATTGCGACGCAGGCGGAATGCCCATCGCAAATCACTGAGCCAACGGGGGCTGGCAGTTCGCGGCCAGGGGAGAATTCGATCCAGGTCATCACTGCCCGCAAGCAAGGGAGCCAGAGATTCCTCCACCAGATAATCCAGGCGCGCTTCAGGCCATCGCTTCTTAAGTGCACGCAGAAGAGGCGTTGCCAGGAGCACGTCGCCCAGAGCGCGGAATCGCATGACCAGAATGCGGTTCACGTTCGCTCCAAAAGGCGTGCCAAACGCTCGGCCACGTGCTCGGGGCTGATCGTCTGCAAGCAGAAGGGATCGGGACATTCGTGCAGATGGCAGGGCCGGCAATGGGCGTCACGTATGACCAGTTCGGCGTGGGGCAGGCCCTCATAGGGAAACCAGATACTTGGATCGGTGGGCCCGAAGAGACCCAAGGTCGGCAGTCCCAAGGCAATGGCCAGATGCAATACGCCCCCATCGGGCGCCACCAGCGCGCGCATGTTCACCAGCACTCCCGACAATTCACGCAGTGGCAACTCGGGTAGAATGACCACCTGCGAATGACTGAGTTGCCTAATGCGGTCGAGTGCCTTCCGCTTGCCGGGTTGCCCCAGAAACACCGGCTCGAATCGACCTCCCATTTTCAACAGGGCGGCCAATCGCGCATAGGACTCCAGTGGCCACTCCTTGGTGGCTTGGCTGGCCCCCACCAAGATTGCGATGCTCGTAGGCCCCACTCCCCGGTCGGCCAATAGTCTGGCACCCGTTTCTCTTTCATTGCCACTCAAGTGAACCTTGGGTGCATTCCGTTCCATGGTTCCCGTGAGGCTTTCAAGAATTGCCAGATAATGCGTCGGCGCCGCCAAACCCTCTGGAATTTCTGGACGATGATTATAGGCCAGTGCGCGAGGCATGGGCGCAATGGCCGCCCTTAGCTTGGCTCCGGAAAGTGCTGTGAGAAGTGCGCTGCGCGGATTGCCGAAAAGATCCAGCACCCAATCATATCGACCCCGAAGGCTGCGAGCCATGGCCAAGGTTTCTCGTGTGCCGCTGCCGGGTGACATTGTCAGAATGCGCCGTATGCGCGGATGCTCCCAGAGCACCTGGTCGTGGGGCTCCTCGCACAGGTAGTCGATGGCCGCCCCTGGAAATCGGCAGGCCAAAGCGTCGAGCAAGGGTGTGCTGAGAATCACGTCACCGGTGAAGCGCAGACGGCTCACCAGGATATTCCTCGGCTCTTTCCAGCCCTTGCTCACAGGAGACCCTCCGCTTCCAAAATCCATTGGGCAGCGCTTGCCAGATCATCGGCAACATGTAGGCCGGCCAAACCTGCCACCTCTCCTTCTCGTTCCCTGCCATAGCCCGTGCGCAACAAGATGGGGCGCAAAGGCAGGGTTATGGAAAGCAGCACATCGTCTGGCTTATCGCCCAGCATCCAGCTGTTTTCCAGATCGAGGTCCAATTCCTCGGCCGCCTGCAAGGCCAAACCCGGAGCGGGTTTTCGACAATTGCAGACCACTCCGAATTCCTCGGACTCAGCTTCGGGATGATGGGGACAGACATAGATTCCGTCCAGGGAGATTCCTTCCACGGCCAGTTGCCTTTTCAATTCCTCGTTCACAGCCGCCACGGCACACAAATCGAAATATCCCCGGGCAACTCCAGATTGATTGCTGAGAAGTACCAAGGCGAATCCTGCATTGCCAAGTCGGATCATTGCCTCCGCTGCACCGGGTAAAAGCTCCACATCTTCAGGTTGGTGTAGAAAGTCTTTTTCCCGAATGATCGTGCCGTCTCTATCCAGAAATATCGCGCGCCTGCTCATGGAACCTCCAACCAGTCGCCCAGTGTTTCCATAACGTGATCAAGGCCAAGGGCGGGCTGGCAAATCATTTCATTCAGAGGACACTCGGCTTTGAAGCAGGGCCGGCAATTCACCTCGGCGGCCAGGTTACGTGCCTGAGGTCCGAGGGCCGCGGTCCATCGCGGATCCGTGGAGAGATAAAGTCCCAAAACCCGTGCGCCGGCCGCAGCGGCTAAATGCATGGCCCCCGAATCGTTGCTCACCGTGAATCGCGCAGCCTGACAAAGACGAGTCACTTGGGCCAGATCCAGATCACCTGCCTGTCGGCGAACCTCGCGCCCCTGTCCTTGGATTTCTTTTTCAAGCTCGAGCAAGGCACTTTCCTCGGCTTTGGATCCGATGAGAATGACTTCCAGTTCCGGAGGCAGCCTTTGGGTCAGAGCTGCGAATCCATTCCAATGCTTGGCGGGCCCGAAGAGGGCACCGGGAGCATAGACAACGTAGTTGCCGGCACTTAGGCCGTGTTCCTTCAAGTTTTTCTCGAAGTCCTCAGACGAAAGGGACAGGTTCAACAAGGGCACTGAAGGAGCTAGATCGTTCTTGAAAATGCGAATGAGGTCGGCCTTTTCATCGGCCCAATGCCGCTGGCGGTCGCGCCGGAGCTCCCTTAGGGCGTGGCTGAGAAGCAGGCAACGGGCTTGCCCGCCTCGACCCACTCTTGTTTTCACGCCCGAAGCTTTCGCCGCCAGGGCCGAGGAAAAACTGTCGGGGATCAGCCAGACGGCGTCAGGCGCTTGGCCCCTTGTTTCATTGCGAAATCGCCTGAGGCCCAAGATTCCCCTGTGCCCACCCTTGCCGTCATAGTTCCGATAGCTGGCAATATCGCCCCCCCGTGCAAAGAGCTTGGTAAAAGTGCTTGGCCCCCACACTTCCACGGGACTTCCACTCAACTGAGCCAGGGGACTAATGAGCGTGCTGGACATGACCGCGTCGCCAAGCCAGCGGGGCAATAGGAGTGCGGCCTTGAAGGGTGTTTCAGGCAGGGATCGCATGGAGGATCCGCTTCACAGAGGCTTCCAGATCCGATAGGGATATCTTTTCGCCCGGCTTGCCTCTTAGTACCGCCACCGAATCGCGATTTCGGGGCTCCCAGTCGAGCTTGTCCGAGTCGGTGAAAAGCCCCAGGACCGGAACGCCGAACACCACGGCGGCATGAAAAAGCTCGGTGTTTCCCGCCACGACCAGATCGCATCGTGAAAGCAGCGCCAGGGTTTCCCTCAGCCCCAGCTCGGGCGTGTCCAGCACATTGCTGCCCAGACGTTCAGCTAAAGAGCTTTCGCCTTCTTGACTTTCCTCCAGATTGAAGAGCATCACCTTGGCGCGCAAACTGCCGGACAAGTGACCCACGATGTAGGCAAGGTGGCTTTCCACCAACCTGCTTTCGCCCAGGCCCGTGGCGCTATCCACGCCGATGAGAATTTGCTCCTTAACCGGTTTGCGGAAGTGAATGAGTTGATCGGCTGCGCGAATCTCATCGGGATGAAAAGTGAAACTCCAGCGCTTGGGATCATAGTGCAGCCCCAGGATACGCGACAGTTCCCATGCCAGATCCATGCGGTAGTTTCCCGAAAGCCCCCACCTGACCGTACAGTTGAGGAATGCCTCTCGTTCGGTGTCATGCGCGCCGATGCGAAGGGGCGCACCCGAGGCGAAGGCCACCAGGTCACGCATGGGATCGGACTGATCGCTCATGAGAATGACCGCGTCGAAGGAGCGTCGTTTCACTTCTTTGAGCAGATGATGATAGGCGGTTGATCTCAGTTTCAGTTGCTGGGGATCGTAGAGGATGAGGCCGCTCACGCCCGGTTCGCGTTTGAGAAATTCTCCCCAGCGCTCGAGGGTCATGACTTCAATTTCCACGCTCGGCGCCGCCTGGCGGAGGCCCTCGATGACAGGCAGAAAGAAAAGAAGATCGGAGAGGCGACCGGAATCCACCAAGAGGATGCGCGAAAGCTTGTCGAGATCGCCGTCCAAACGGAACAGCTTTTCCCGCGGTGAATAGCCGAGGGTCTTCAGGAGCAGACGTCCGGCAGGGCTTTTTAGAATGCTGGCAGTCATGCTCTGGCCTATCTCCCCTCGTATTGCCTCTCGTAGTAGTCGCGATATTCTCCGCTGAGAATACGCTCCCACCACTCACGATTTTCCAGGTACCAATCCACCGTAGAGGCCAGACCCTCCACAAAATCAACCTGCGGCCGCCAACCCAGCTCTTGCTGTAGTCGCGTTGAATCTATGGCGTATCGCCGGTCGTGACCCGGTCGGTCGGTGACGAATTCGATAAGATTTCGCGGTTGGTTCACCCGATCAAGAATGCTCTCAACGATGTGTAGATTCGCCTGCTCATTGTCGGCGCCCACGTTGTAAACGCGTCCCGGCTCGCCTTTTTCCAGGATGAGTCGAAGGGCGCGATTGTGGTCGTCTACGTGAATCCAGTCGCGCACATTGAGTCCATCGCCATAGACCGGCAGTTTTCCCCCCTGATTGGCTCGTTGAATCATGAGCGGAATGAGCTTCTCGGGAAACTGATAGGGACCATAGTTGTTGCTGCAGCGGCTCAGCAGCGCCGGGAAACCAAATGTTCGATGATAGGCGATACAGAGCAGGTCGGCAGCGGCCTTGCTTGCGGAATAGGGACTGGATGGATCCAGTGGCGTGTCTTCCCGAAAAAGCCCCGTTTCGCCAAGGGATCCGTAGACCTCGTCGGTGGAGACCACGAGAAACCGGCCCTCGCCTTCAGGCCAAGCGGCCCTCGCAGCTTCGAGTAGCACCTGCGTGCCCGTAACGTTGGTTTGAACAAAAACGCTCGGCCCCAGGATACTTCGATCCACATGACTCTCGGCCGCGAAATGAACCACGCGGTCGATATCGTATTCCTCGAAGAGTTTTGCAACAAGTTCGCCGTCGGCAATATCACCCTTCACGAACTGATAGCCTTCGTCCGTCTCCAGGCTCGCCAAGTTCTCCAAATTGCCGGCGTAGGTAAGCAGGTCGAGATTGAGGATAGACCTGCCGGGCTCCTCCGCGCGAATCTGGCGAATGAAATTGCTGCCGATAAAACCACAGCCGCCTGTGACGAGAGTAAAGGGCATCAACCGTCCTTCCGGTCCCAGTCATAGGGAATGTCATTGTCGTGGGGATCGCAGCGAATCTCATCGGGGTTTTTGTAGTCGTAGCGACGGTTGGGTGTGTTGATCACCAGGCTCATTTCCTGGCCGACGCACTTCCATCCATGATAAACGCCATTGGGCACGCGCAGCAAAATGGGCTTCTGCTCACCCAGGAAAACCTCCTGTACTTCCCCCTTCGTGGGGCTGTTCTCGCGTGCGTCATACATGGCCAGCTTGATCATGCCTTTCACACAGACGAAATGATCCACCTGATGCACATGATAGTGCCAGCCCTTGACCACGCCGGGATAGGTGGCCGACACATAGCACTGGCCGAATTTTTCGAAGAAGGGATCGTCATCGCGCATCATCTCGCAGAGATAACCGCGCTCGTCGGGAATCTGCTTCAGTTCCTTGATCACCACACCGTCGATCAAAACAGCCTCCCCTGTTCTTCGCCCACCAGATCCTGGGCCTGTGTTAAGGACTCGAAGGTACCCGCATCGGTCCACCAACCGTCCAGACTTCCATGACTCAGTTTGCCCAGGCGAATGTACTCGTTGTTCACATCCGAGATCTCAAGTTCTCCACGGTCCGAAGGTCTGAGCGTACGAATGATGTCGAATACCTCGAAGTCGAAAAAGTAGATACCCGACACGGCCAGATTGCTCCTGGGATTCTCGGGCTTCTCTTCAATGAAGACCACGCGGTCACCGTCGACTTCAGCCACGCCGAAACGATGGGGATCCTGAACTTCCTTCAGCAATATTCTCGCCCCGCCATCCTGCTTATCGTAGGCCTGGACCTCTCCGGCAAGAGAGTCCTGGAAAATGTTGTCACCTAAAATCACGCAGCAGGGATCGCCGTGACAGAAGTTTTCGGCCAGGGAAAGGGCCTGAGCGATGCCCCCCGCTTCGTCCTGCACCTTGTAGGTGATCTTGCAGCCGATTTCCCGGCCACTGCCGAGCAGGGACACCACATCGCCCATGTGCTCGGTACCAGTGACCACCAGAATCTCTTCGATGCCACCTTCAATGAGTTTGGCGATGGGATGAAAGATCATGGGCACTCGACCCACGGGCAGCAAGTGCTTGTTGGTAACCTTGGTCAGTGGGAAGAGCCGGCTGCCGGTACCTCCCGCCAAAACGATGCCTTTCATACTCGATCCTTCCTCATCGCTTGCCGCTTCTATAGATGATGCGCTCTTCCAGATCGAGCGCTCGTAGAGAGTCGGCCTGCATCTGTTCGAGAATCTCGTCGGGTACAATACGCACGCGCAGGGAATCTGCCGGAGGACTGCTCCAGACAAGCGCTACTGTTGGTGCTCCGCTGACATTGCGCAGTGAGTGAATGCTGCCGGCCGGTACCTGGAACATACGGCCCGGGGAATACTCTTCTTCCCGGCCGTCGTGAATCAATTGTCCCCAGCCACGCCAGATGTATATCCAAAGATCGCTGTAGGGATAGTAGCAGGGCCAGGCTTCTTCACGCACTTGAAGAAGCGAAAGCGAAAGTAGAGAGTCTACACGAAAGACGTCCGTCCAACTCTCATCTTCGTCTTCCGCAAGCGTCGAACTTCGCAAGAGATCCTGCAGGCCCATTTCCATGAAGGGCAAATCGCGCGGCGGAGAAATGGGCCAAGCCTCACCCACCGAATCGGGAGCGGCCTGGAGCAGGGAGTCGGACCAGAATCCGCCATGCTGGATCTGCAGAGAATCGGGACCCTCGCCATAGAGAGAGTCAAGCCATCCGTAACCCCGTTGCCGCGCCCGTCGCAGGCTGTCGCGCATGGCCGGTTCCTGGTCCAGGGCTTCCAGATCGAAGAGTTCCATGTCTTCGGGACTCAGAGGCGTTTCATCGTCCTGTCCTTCCTGAGCCGACAAACCCACCGCGAAGAGCAGGATCAAGGCCAGGGGCAATGTCGATTTCCAGTAACGCGTCATGCCTCTTCCAATCCTAAAGATGATCCGAATAGCGGTGTTCGGGTGGCGCACCCATCTGCATCAATTCGCGCACCACGTTCCGCACCAGCTCGGATTTTCGTGCGTGCGGAAGGAAGGCGCTTTTAAAACCGTTGAGAACGATGGTGTGGATGGCCTCGACGCTCAGATCGAAGGCCTCCGCCGCCAACTCGAATTCGTCGGTGACCGTGGTGTCGGAAATGAGCCGATTATCGGTATTCAAAGTGACACGCAAATCGAGGTCAAGATATTTCCCAAATGGGTGCTGTCGAATGTCTTGAACCGCGCCCGTGTCCAGATTGCTGGTCAGGCACATCTCCAGGGGAATGCGATGATCATTCACGAATCGCAGCAGGTCGGCATCTTCCCCCAGCCGCACCCCATGTCCGATTCGATGGGCACTGCAATAATGCAGGGCCTGGGAAATGGAGGCCGGACCGAAGGCTTCACCCGCGTGAAGGGTCGAATTCAGATTGTTGTTCTGCACGAAATAGAAGGATTCGATGTGTTCCTTGGCCGGATAGTCCTTTTCGGCGCCGGCCAGGTCGAAGGCCACCACTCCGAGATCCCGGTATTCCAAGGTGGCCTCCGCCAATTCCATGGAACTCTTAGGCGGCATGTTGCGAATGCCGCAGAGGATTTGTCCCGCGATGATTCCGGTTTCCTTTTCGGCCCGATCCAAACCCTTGGCCACTGAGGAGATGATCTCCCCGATATCCATGCCTCGTTCCCGGTGAAGCAGCGGACTGTAACGCATCTCGATGAGGCGCACATTCTCTTCGGCTGCATCCAAGGCCAACTCATAGGCCGTCCGTTCCAGGGCCCCTGCCCACTGCATCACGGGCAAGGTGTACATGAAGGCACGCAGATAGCGCACCAGGCTGCGGTCGCCATCGCCCATCTGCGTGGCTTCACGAAGTTCTTCTTCGGAACCGAGGCCCAGGTCCACACTGCCTTCCTTGGCAAGTTCCAAGAGAGTGGCCGGGCGGATGGATCCATCCAGATGAACGTGCAGGTCTGTTTTGGGTAGTTCTTTTAGCCAGTGTCGATCGATCTTCATTCAATTCTCTTTCTCGGTTTCGTCCTCTTCAGGCAGTTTGAAATACTCTTCCTCAAACAATTCACGATAGGAAGCCTTGGCCTCGAAATCGGTGGGTGCGTCCTCCTCCCGCCGAGCCAGAACGCCTCTCTCTACCATTTCGAAAACCATGAAGCCAAAATCGCTGCCGTCGCGAACACCCCATGATTCGAATACCATGGCTGAGGTGGGACCGTAAAGATCGGAGGCATGCTCCCGGATTCCCTCCAGCAGTTCCTGGCCCGACACATGTCCCTCTCGCTGATAACGAATGCGCGTGCGCTCGAGGGCGTCGAGAAGGAAGCGGTAGGCCTCTCCCGGAAATCTCAGATCTTCTACCCTGTCTCGGCTCAAGGGGCCCCCTCCGATGCCTCGGCTTTCACTTCCATGAGAGAACGGAAGAGCACCTCGTAACGATCCACCACTTTTTCACGGGCGAACAACTCGAGGACCCGATTTCGCCCTGCCTCACCCTGTGCCTTTCGCAGTGCTTTGTCGGCGACCAGGCCATCGCAAGCACGAACCCAGGCTTCCAGATCTTCGGGATCCAGCAGCTCGCCGCCCTCTCCGGAGTTCAGGACTTCCGCCGGACCGCCTACCTTGGTTACCAGAACCGGCACGCCGCAACTCATGGCTTCAAGCGGGGCCAGACCGAATGACTCGTGAGCGCTGGGCACCATGAAAACGTCGGCCAGGGGCAACAGGGTTTCCATGTCGTCCCAGGCTCCCAGAAACTTCACACGGTCCTCGATACCCAATTCCCGGACCTTGTGTTCCATGGAAGCCAGTTCAGGGCCGTCACCGGCCAGGACCAAGACACATTTGTCCTGCTCATTCAGACGGTCGAAAACCTCAAGTAGGAATGGCGCACGCTTCACCGGTCTGAAGTTGGAGGCGTGAAGCAAGATGACTTCATCGTCCTTGGCGAATCGTCGTCGCACTTCCATGTCGCAACCGGGACGGAAGCACTCGGTATCCACGAAATTGTGTATGGTCTCGATGGACTTGTCCGTTTCGAAAATCCGGCGCGTCTCGGAAGTGAGCCAGTCGCTCACCGATGTCACTGCGTCGCTGCTTTCGATACAGTAGCGCGTGATGCGATGATAACTCGGATGCTTACCCACCAGCGTAATATCGGTGCCGTGAAGGGTGGTCACCACGGGTATGCATCGCTTGCACATGTCGCGGGCCAGGATTGCGCTGGCCGCGTGTGGAATCGCGTAGTGCACGTGGAAGAGATCCAGATCATGGAAGTGCGCCACCTGATGCATCTTCACGGCCAGGGCCAGGGTGTAAGGCGGATAGTCGAAAAGTGGATAATCAGCCGTTTCCACCAGATGCATATGCAGACCTTCATGCCTCTCGTTCAGGCGATAAGGACGGGCCGAACTGATGAAGTGAATTTCATGTCCCCGGCGAGCCAACTCAATGCCCAACTCCGTGGCCACGATTCCACTGCCTCCTGCCTTGGGATAGCAAACAATGCCGATGCGCAATGGATTACTCATCGCTCAGAATCCTTTCCCCCGGTAAAAGCGCCGCCACCGATTCGAGGCGCAGCAGTTCCACCGCCCGGAATGGTTCGGCATAGTCGCATCCGGCCAGTTCGCCGAAGTAGCGATCGCGAGCGCGGATGGACTCGAGAAATGCCGGATCGTTGATGAGGGTCGGCGACTGTCCATCCTGCCGAATGAACTGACTGGCATAGGCGCGAAGGGAAGCGTCCTTCTTCTCGCGAAAGGCCCCCACATCCACCACAAAATCGGGGCGGAAGATTCGGCGTTCCATGGTCTCGTACACCACCCGCGGTCGACTGGGCTCACCTTCGGCATCGAAGTGCGAGAGGCCGGCCAAGAACACGCCTTCGCGAAGCAGCAGATGGGCCTGGTCATGATCTGGATGACGATTTTCCCGCGCGGGAATGATGAGAAGTTCGGGGGCGAGTTTTCGCAGCCACTCGACCACGCTGCGACGTTGATCCCTGTCGCGGGCATTGAGGCCGCCATCGGGTAGTGATGCCTGATACCGCTCGCTCACGCCCAAGATGTGTCCCGCTTCAGCCGCCTCGGCGCGCCTGAGCTCCGGATCTCCATTGGACCCCATCTCTCCACGAGTCAGATCCAGTATGATGACCTCATGGCCCTCCGAAGCTGCCAGGGCCAGAGTCGCACCGCAGGCAATTTCCGCGTCGTCGGGATGGGCTCCGCAAGCCAGGATTCTCATGGGCATTCCTCTCCGTCCAGAATCAATCGATGGTAGTGCTTTTCCCCCCAAGCTTCCAGGTGAACTTCCGCGAGTTCCACCAGCTTATCGGGCGATGCCAGGGGATTGCCCGGCTCCAGAAGCGGGCTCGACTGTCGTCCTCCGGCGCTTGGCATATCACGATCCAATTCCCAGGCTCCGGCCACATCCAACCTGGGCCAGGGACGCGGGAAAGGAGCATCCATAAGCTCGAATGCCGCACGAATCTGATGATGATAAAGCCACTCCGAGGGCCCCAGCACCACAGCGGCCACAGGCAGCACACTGTCCTGGAGCATGGGGCGAAGGAGCACGTTGGGAGACAGTCCACATTCTGGTTCTGCCAGTCGGCGTTTCAGGGCATCGCCATAGTCTTCCAGAGCTGGCAGGCGTCGCCGTCCCTCCTTGAGAAAGAAGAGGGCGCGTTCGCCGATGCCTTGGCGAAGGGGCCGATCATAGCCCTCACTCTCCAGTTTGTCGCCTTCCCGATCTACCGACGATGCCACCTCGCCCCGCCGCTGCCGGTAGCGCTGCCAGATGGGCCTGGCGATTTCTGCCAGAGCAGGCACTCGACCCTCGAGAACCAGCAGCCCATCCTCCGCAAAAAGCTCTGCCATGATGCGGCCGTGAAAACGTCCCAGACCTTCATCAGATGCTGGGCGGAAGGGCGGCTGAATCAATTGCTCAAGCTCGGAGAATGCGGCCTCAATGGGCAGTTCCCCCACACGTCGACCCTTGCGCTCCAAAGATTTGGGCAAGGCAATTCGCAAAGCAGTTTGACGGGGACGGTTCAGGTATTGTCCTGCGGCTTCCTCGAAATCGCTATCGTCGCTACCATTCCAGAAAACGGGAATCAGCGTTTCGTCCCGGCGAGCGAGTGCCACCGCCGTGGCTGTTTTCTGCAGGGTCAAGCCCAGGGGCATGGGGAAACAAGGTTGCTGCCCGGTAATGATGATCTTCGCCTCGCCTCGTTCCAGTCGACTCAAGTTCTCGCGGGCCCCCGGCGAATCGGCCAATTCTCCCAAGGCTTGAAGCAAAGACCCATGTGGCGCGAAGGCTTTGACCTCGGCGAAATCATCTTCGAATAGTTTCATTGCGGGTAGATCCCGCCGGGACAGATTCACGGTTCACGCTTTTCGAACAGTAGAATGAGCCTTGGACTATCTTCCTCCCGATACTCGTGGCCGGTGTAACTGCCCCAGCTCTGAAGCAATTCGAAGCCCTGGGTTTCGGTGGCCGCCAGAATTTCATCCCGACGAAAAAGCCTTACGCTTTCCTCGTAGCGCAGAGTTTCCTTCCCACTTTCCCGGGAGAGAATTCGCACCTCTTTGAGAACGCGCTCTCCTTCAATGCGTCGGCGTTCCTCCGCTCGAAACTTCGCGCTCTCCTGAAAGCTTTCTGCGCGCAAATCGCGCAGGACTCTTTCGCGATTGAGGAAATCGAAAAGATAGAAGCCGCCGGGCTTCAGCACTCGGGCCACCTCTTTGAAGACACTCCAGTTCTCGGCATCCTTGGGAAAGTAGCCGAAGCTGGTGAACATGCTCAGCACTCCGTCCACAGATTCCGGTGCGAGAGGCAGTTGACGCATGTCGCCGTGAAGCAGCAGGATTCCGTCCTTGCCGCCACCGCGCCGGACTGCCTCGCGCAACATGTCACGGGAAAGATCCAAGCCCAGGACTCGCGCTCCCCGTCGCCTAAGCGATTTCACATGTCGGCCGGGACCGCATCCCAGGTCGAGCAGGGTTAGACCCTCGAGATCCAATCCTGCGCGGTCCATGAGTTTCACGGCCTCCGCCGCCTCGCGATCGCTGCGATGGGCGTAGAGCTCCAGGTAGTGGGCTCCGAATCCGTCGATGTACCAGGGTTTCGGCATATCAGGCGTGCAGGATTTCTTGCTCGATGAGCGTCGAGCGGGCGGGACCCGGATCGGGTTCCGGGTGATCCAGGTTGAAGTGCAGGCCGCGACTCTCCTTGCGGCGCAGGGCCGAACGCACGATGAGCTCAGCCACCTGGGCGATGTTCCTCAATTCGATCAGTTCGCTGTTAATGCGATACTTCCAGTAGAAACGCTCCACCGTCTCCCGCACATGGCGCAGGCGATCCCGAGCGAGGAGCAGGCGTTCATCGCTTCGCACGATGCCCACGTAGTCCATCATGATACGGCGCACCAAATCCCAATCGTGATCCAACACCACTGTTTCGCGATAGTCGCGCACCCCCGCCGTACTCCAGGGGCGCAGTTCGGGCAAACCACAGCCCGCTTCGAAACTGTCCTGCAAGCCTTCGAAGGCCCAATGGGCAAAGACCAAGGCTTCGAGCAGGGAATTGCTGGCCAGGCGATTAGCGCCGTGCACGCCGGTGGCACTGACCTCGCCCAGCGCGAGCAGGCAATCCAGGCTGGTCTGTCCCTGACGATCCACATCCACGCCCCCGCAGAAATAGTGCGCCGCGGGCACCACGGGTACGGGCCGCTCACGCGGATCGATTTCCACCTTCATGAGGTTTTCGAAGATGCTCGGGAAGCGCTTGGGTATGCGCTCACTTCCGATGGGCGAGAAATCCAACAGCACATGTTTATCGCCTCGACGCTTCATCTCATGGTCGATGGCTCGCGCCACGATGTCTCGCGGTGCCAATTCCTTTTGCAGGGTGTAGCCCTCCATGAAGGCTTCCCCGTCCAAGTTGCGCAGCAAGGCACCCTCACCACGGACCGCCTCGCTAATGAGCTGAGTACGCAGTTTGCGGTGGTAGAAACATGTGGGATGGAACTGCACGAACTCTAGGTTTCGAATGCGCGCCCCGGCCCGATAGGCCATGGCCACGCCATCGCCGGTGGCCAGATCCGGATTGCTTGTGTAGCTGTAGACCTTGCCTGCTCCACCGGTAGCCAGCACCGTCCAGCGAGCCGCCACTTCCAGTATCTCCTGGGCACCACGATTGAAGATGTAGGCGCCGTACACACGCCGCTCCTGTCCGCCCGCCCGCAGGTGACGCTCGGTTGCCAGGTTCAGGGCGAGATGATCCTCCAGAAGCGTAATGCGGGAATTGGCCTTCACTCGCTCCAGCAGCACCCGCTCCAATTCGCGTCCCGTGAAATCGGCCACATGAAGGATGCGCCTAAATGAGTGACCGCCTTCCCGCCCCAGGGCCAGTTTCTCGCCCTCTCGGCTGAATTGAAGTCCCCAGTCCAGAAGTTCGCGAATACGGGCAGGCCCGGCTTCGACCATTTCCACGACAAGCTTTTCATCGCAGAGCCCGGCACCGGCTTTGAGGGTGTCGTCGACGTGGGATGCGAAACTATCTTGGGAATCCACCACCGCGGCGATGCCGCCCTGGGCCTTCATGGTATTGGTGTCCGAGCCACCTAGCTTGGTGACGATGAGGACCTCGCCCAGCTCAGCGGCCTTGATGGCAAAGGCCAGGCCGGCCACACCGCTGCCGATGACGAGGAAATCGCATTTTCTCTGGTTGGATACCATGGACACAATCTAGCCCAGTGGCTCCGGGCTTTCAATGCGAAGGAATATGCGGATTTATGCCCTGAGGCTGCCGGCAAGCCAGGCTTTGAGGCCTTCGGGGTCTTCCCAGTCGATCTCCAGGTCCAGATAAAGGGGCCTGGGGCCTGGAAGATCCCAACTGGCGCCCCATCTGGCGGCATCCTTTTCGGTAAGCAGGGGCTGGCAGGAGGTGCAATCGCCCATGGCATCGGCTACGGCGTCGCGGATTTCGATGCTCCAGGGAGCATGATCTCGGAAGCGCAAACGCAGGGCCGTCTCGCCCCAGTCTTCAGCGGCCCGCTCGAAGCGTCCCGGGCGCGCGATGGCCGAAATCACCATGAAGGGAATTTCTCCTCGTTCAACCCGCTCTCCCTCAAGATTGAAGAGGCCGGTGTTCCGTGTGATGAAGCGGAAAACGGGACGATAGGGCAGATCCTTCGGCGGCTCAAAGGTCTGGGGCATGAAAAAGGCGTCGGCTCTGGAAAGGGCCGATGGAAACTCCCTCAGAGGCCCGGCCGGAAGAACCCGGTTGTTTTCCATGGGAACAGATCCTGAAAGCAGCACCAGGTCCAATTTTCGCTCCAGCCGCCGGTGCTGGAATCCATCGTCCAACAGGATGATGTCGCAGCGCCCTCCCCGGTCAAGCACCTTGGCACCCTTCCATTTTGGACGTGCGGCGGTGACCGGCATGTTTGGGAAGCGCCTGGCCAGGAGCAGGGCCTCATCGGGAGCTTCGGCGGAAAAGGTCGGATCCCCTTCACTGAGAATGCCGGAAGAGCCCCCCTCTCCCAGGCCCGTAAGCAGTCCGGGCTTGTGTCCCATGTCTTCTAGGATGTTGGCCAGAGAGGCAAGAACCGGAGTTTTTCCCGTGCCGCCCACTTCCAGATTGCCCACGGAAATGAGGGGAGCCTGAATGCGAACCCGCGGCATGGTTTTCAGATAGAAGCCGTTCATGGCCGACAGAACGCCGTAGAGTCGCGCCGACGCCCGCATGAAGGATCCCGGATCGCGGGGTAAACGTTCCAAGGGTGTGCGCAAATCCTTGAGGGGGCTATCCATGATCCTCCTGGGCGGGTGCAATGGTCGAGCTGCCGAGTGCCCGGTCAACTTCGTCGCTCACTGTCTGAAGTGCGGCTTCGATTTCAAGTCGAAAATCATCACGACGAGCTTCATCGGCCTTGCGCTCGAGCCAGAGAGGCTCGCCAAAGCGCACGAGAACCTTCGAGAAGGGAAAAGGCAGGACAGTCTGGTCCCAAGTGCTCAATACTTTTCGAGGCGCTGCGGCCGCCGATACGGGTATGACAGGCGATCCGGTCAAGGCAGCCAGAGCCACGATACCCGGCTTGACCCGACCGCGAGGGCCGCGGGGACCGTCCACTGTGAGTGCAAGGTCGAAGCCTTTACCACCCCGGCGGGCGAGATCACGCAGGGCGGAGGCCGCGCCGCGGCTGGATGATCCCAGGACGCTGTCCATACCAAGAGCCTCGCACATGGAACTCATGAGCAAGCCATCTCGGCTGCTGCTGTTGAGAATCTGCAAGGATCGATCGCGGTGGCTGTAGGCCAGCATGCCCAGGCGATTGTGGGGAAAGGCGAAAATGAAGGAACCGCGGGGCGTGCTCTCGCGCAGAGCCTGGCTTTCTTCCCAGTTATCTTCACGCAATCGCCATGTGGAGCCGAAGATCCGGAGCAGACGCGCCAGGGCCCGGCCACGGCGGGCAATGCGTTTCAATTCTGCTTCGGGAATGTCCCTGCCGCCGGCCTGCCAGAGATTATCAGCCATGGCCCTCCAGAATTTCCCGGGCCATCTTCGCCACCTCGGCACCAGGCTCCAGGGAACCCAGGCGTTCACGAATCTCCGCAAACCCCTCTTTTTGACGCTCGCGGAAATGATCATCCAGTAACAGTACGGACATGGCCGTGGCCAAATTGGCCGCTTCAGCGCCGTGCTGTATGAGTTCGGGCACCAGTTCACGGCCGGCCACTAAATTCACCAGGGCAATGTTCTTCAAACTGATAAGCCTGCGGGCCAGTTGGTAGTTCACGGGCCCGGTGCGATAGAGCACCACCATGGGACGCCCCGCCAGAGCCGCTTCCAGAGTAGCCGTGCCGCTACTGGCCCAGAGTAGATCCTGCTGGGCGAAAAAAGCTCGGGAATCACCCCTGAAACGCTTCATAGGATACTTGAACTTATCTAGGTATTCTGAATAATACGATTCACTTATAGACTCCGCCTCAAGGAGAGAAAACACGAGGCCTTCCTGTTTTTGCATCAAAATACGCGAGGCTTCCAGCAGCCTGGGCAGGTGTCGCGAAATCTCCTGGGCCCGGCTGCCCGGCATGAGACCGATACGCTTGAACCCGCTCTCAGAACTGGGAAGATCCACGAATTTACCTGCTAGCGGATGGCCCACGAATCGCGCCGGAATTCCCCTCTCGGCGAACCAATCCTCTTCGAAGGGCAATATGACCGACAAGCCGGTCAAATCGCGCTTCATGGCCTTGAGGCGGCCCTCACCCCAGGCCCAGACCTGGGGCGCGACGTAGTAAAGGGTTGGTATGCCCCGACTCTTGGCCAAACGGGCCAGGGGCAGATTGAATCCGGGTGCGTCCACGGGTAGGAATAAATCTGGATGCTCCCGTCTCAACATCGATTTTACCTGCCGCCTTCGCTTGAGCAGACGTGGCAGGTGTCGCAGAACCTCTGCGAATCCCATGACCGAGAGCTCGGAAGCAGCGAATAGGATCTCCGCACCCGCCTCCCGCATGCGAGGTCCCCCCACGGCTAAGATACGAGCGTGGGGATATTCGCGCCGAAGTGCCGACACCACCGGCGCCGCAGCCTGGTCGCCGCTCGCTTCACCGGCCACCATCAGAATGAGGGGAGAATCAGGCATGGCCTTTCACCTGATCGAGAATACGCTCGGCGACGCGCAGGGCACGAAGGCCATCTTCGGCGCTCACGGGCATGGGCTCATCGTTCACAAGAGCCTTGTGGAAGGCTTCAAGTTCCAGGCGCAGAGGTTCAGCTTCGGGCACTTCGATAGCACCCTTGTCGACGAGTTCCTCCATGCGCAGTTCGCCTAGAGTGGCGGGATCCATCGTGGCGCGCATCACGGCGGCATCGAAGCTCGGACCCTTGGCCACGCGGCTCACATGTTTCTCCATCAGATTCACAGACAGGTAGCTGTCCGATTGGAAGAAACGAATCTTTCGCTCGCGCTTCAGGCTGATCCGGCTGGAAGTCAGGTTGGCCACGCAGCCGCCTTTAAAACGTAGCCTCACGTTGGCGATGTCCACGTCGGGCGTGAGTACGGGAATTCCCACGGCATCGAGGCTCTCGGGTTCATCGTCCAGGATCATGCAGAGCAGATCGATATCGTGAATCATCAGGTCGCTGACCACCGGCACGTCGCTGCCGCGACTTACGAAGGGCGCGATGCGCGTACTCTCAACGAAACCCGGCTTCTTCAGGTAGGGAAGTGCCGCGATCATGGCGGGATTGAAGCGCTCCACATGTCCCACCATCACCTTGAGATTTCGTGCACGGGCGGCGGCCACGATTTCTTCGCCCTCCGCGCTGGTGGACGCCAGGGGTTTTTCCACCAAGAGATGACATCCTTCGGCCAAGGATGCCAGAGCCACATCACGATGTCCGGGTGTGGGGACACAGATGCTCAGGGCGTCGGCTTCGCGCGCCAGATCTTCAGGATCCTTGAAAGTGGCGCAGCCCAATTTTACGGCGATCTCCGCTGCTCGCTCTTCCACCACATCGTGTACGCCTACCAATTCTGCGCCGGGAATTTCAGACCAGACCCGCGCATGAATGCTTCCCAGATGTCCACAACCAACGACTCCGACTTTCACGATGCCCCCTTCGTTTTGCAGAGGGTAGTGCTTCATTGCCCCTTGTCAACGGCCTTTCCACAAAGACTCCTCTGCACTATGATCCACCCATGAAAATTCAACTGCATTCAAGCTTGGAAGGCCGCGTCATGGCCGTCTGGTATGCCCTCGACGGACTCAGCCACCTGGAGCATCCGGGCTTTCGCGAGCACCTGGATTCGACATGTCAGGCATTCGCCGATCGCTACGCGGGCATGCCGCCTTCCGAGATCGAGCAATTGGCTCCCGCCCGCGAACTCTATCGCTCGGTGGGCATGGACCCCACTCGCCATCGCCCTTCCAGCGAAGCCCTTTTGAGAAGGGCTATCCAGGGGAAGGGCCTATACCGACTGGATCCCATCGTGGACACGGGTAATCTCTTTTCCATGTCCTCGGGTCTGCCCCTGGGCCTCTATGATCGATCGAAGATTCTGGGCGATGTCACCCTGCGCCTGGGCGAGGAAGGTGAAGGTTTCGAAGGCATTCGCAAGGGCCGTGTCAACGTGAGTGGTCGGCTTTGCCTGGGCGATGATCAGGGTGCATTCGGATCCCCCAGCAGCGACTCGGACCGTTGTCGCATTCGTGAGGGAAGCGAGAACATTCTCACCCTTCTCTACGCGCCGGCCAGCCTGGAAATAGAATGGCTGCAGGGGCAGGGCGATGCCCTGGTGCAATCTTTCGGGCAGTGGAATCTAGGGAAGCGTGTGGAAAGCGGAGAGCTGAGTTGACTACTTCGTGATGCCCCGCTCGCTACGGCGAACAAAAGTGAGCATGTGCAGGGCGTGGGGATCGTCGAAATTGGCTTCTTCCAACTGGGTGATGGCCTGGCTGGTGTTGAGACCCGAACGATAGATGATTCGATAGGCCTTCTTGATGGCTTCGATGCTCTCGGCGCTGAAACCTCGGCGCTGAATACCCACCAGATTGAGTCCCGCCACCACCAGAGGATTCCCCGCCGCTCGAATGTAGGGCGGCACATCCTGAGGCACACGTGACCCACCACCCACGAAACAGTGTGCGCCGATTCGCGCAAACTGGTGCACAGGTGTGAGTCCTCCGAGAATGGCATGTTCTTCGATGGTCACATGCCCGGCCAGTTGAACGGCATTGGCCAAGATGACACGATCACCCAAGACACAGTTGTGAGCCACGTGGGCGTAGGCCATGATCAGGCAATGGTCCCCGATCAGCGTTTCCTCGCCGGCCGCCGTGCCGGGATTCATGGTGACATACTCGCGGATGAAATTGCTGCTGCCGATGCGCAGGATACTGGGTTCGCCCGAGTATTTCAGATCCTGGGGTGGACCTCCTAGCGCGGCGCCGTGAAAAACTCGATTGTCCGCGCCCATGCGCACGCAGCCTTCGATGCGAACATTGCTGTCGAGAATGCAGCCGTCACCGATTTCCGCTCCGGCCTCGATAATACAGAAAGGCCCCACCTGGACACCTTCACCCAGCTTGGCGGCTGGGTTCACAATGGCGCTGGGATGAATGCTGGTTTCCTTCTGCATAATCGCCTTCAACGATCCACGACACGGGCCATGAGTTCGGCCTCGGCCACAAGTTCCCCGTCCACATAAGCTTCGCCTCGCATCTTACAGCCTAAACGACTCAGGCGAAGCATGGTCATTTCGAAACGTACCTGATCGCCGGGCAACACGGGTTTGCGGAAGCGCGCCTGATCTATCTTGGTGAAGTAGACCAATTTTCCCTCATGTTCATCCACCGTGGAAAGCAGGAGCATTCCGCCGGTCTGGGCCATGGCCTCGAGAATGAGTACCGCCGGGAAAATGGGATGGCCGGGGAAGTGTCCCTGGAAGAAGGGTTCGTTGATGGTCACGTTCTTGATGCCCACCGCGTACTTGCCGTCTTCCATCTCGATGAGTCTGTCCACGAGCAGGAAGGGATAGCGATGCGGCATGATCTTCATGACGTCCTGGATATTCCAGTCCGTGGGTTTCTTCTGGCTGAAGGTGCGGTCTTGGCGCTTGAGTGCCTCGGCAAGCATGCCGGCGAACTTCACGTTGGAAGCATGGCCGCTGCGGTGGCTGATGATGTGACCCTTGATGGGTGAGCCCAGTAGGCCCAGATCGCCGAGCAGATCCAATATCTTGTGGCGCACGAATTCGTTGGGCCAGCGCAGGGGCGTTTCGTTGAGGATGCCGTCCTCGCCCACCACGATGGAGTTATCCAAACTGCCGCCCTTGATCAGACCGCGCTCGCGCAGGTTCTCCACATCTTTCATAAGCGCAAAGGTGCGCGCTTCGGCGATCTCTTCCTCGAAGACCTGAGGGTTGATGTCGAAGCTCGCGTACTGGGTACCCAAATGAGGGTGGTCGTACTTGATGGTGAAGCTTACGCGGAAGCCTTCGTAGGGAAGCGCCAGAAGTTCAATATCGTTTTCCACGAGACTGATGGGCTGGGTCACCTCGAAGAATCTGGCGGGCACGCCCTGACCGACAATACCTGTTTTCTTCAGTCCTTTAACGAAATCCGCAGCTCCGCCCTTCGACGATTCCATGGGCTCGTTGGAATTCACTTCCACCAGGCAGTTGTCGATGCCCAGGCCCACCAGCGCCGCCATGACGTGCTCCACCGTGTGAAGCTTGTGCTCCCCAACCTTCAAGGTGGTGTTGCGCATGTCGTCGGTACATTCCAGCGCCAAATCAACCTGGGCGGAAAACTCGACGGGAGGATCCAAATCAACGCGCAGGAAACGAATTCCATGGTTGATCTCGGCGGGCTTGAAAACCATGGACACGGGATTGCCTGTGTGCAGGCCAATGCCCTCGATGTGGAATTCCTTGGCGAGGCTTCTCTGCTGACGAATCAATCCTGGCCTACCGTTTCTTCAGGTGAGTCTTCGCGAAGGCGGGCAAGCTCTCGCTCCAGTTTTGCAATGCGGCGAAGAAGTTCCGGGACCTTGTTCAGCGCCGCCAGATGGCGCATGGCCTCGTCGTGGGGCCTGGCCGGATAGCCCGACACGCAAACTCCATCTTCCACCGATTTGGTTACGCCGGCCTGCGCCGCCACGACCACACCATCGCCGAGGTTGATATGACCGGCCACACCAGCCTGTCCGGCCACGGTCACACCGCTGCCGAGTTCGGTGCTTCCGGATATTCCAGCCTGGGCCACGATAATGGAATTGGGGCCGATCTGCACATTGTGCGCGATCTGCACTAGGTTATCGATACGACAGCCATCGCCGATACGTGTCATGCCAGTGGTGGCCCGGTCGATGGTCACATTGGCGCCGATTTCGACCTCGTCGCCGATTTCCACTCCACCGATCTGGGGAATCTTCTGGTGACGCTTGCCGTCCCAGGCATAGCCGAATCCGTCGGCGCCCAGCACACTGCCAGGATGAATCACCACGCGCCGACCCATTTGAACACCTTCCCGCAGAACCACTCCGGGGAAGATCAGACATTCCTCGCCGAGGCTACTGCCGTCCATGACCACCACACCGGGCAGCAGGACACAGCGATCACCCAGTTCAACACCAGCGCCCACGTAGACGCCGGCGCCAAGATGCACATCCTCGCCCAAGCGAGCGGCGGGATCCACCACGGCGCTGGGATGGACTCCAGGCAGGAAGCGATCGGCGGGAAGCGGAGAGAAAAGGCGAAGGATTTTCAGGTAGGCCAGATAGGGATCTTCGGTGCGAAGCACGGGCAAATGGCCGTTGCCCATGCCCGGGGCCAGGATTAAAGCGCTGGCCTGTGTATCGTCGATGAAGCGCGTATAACGATGGTTGGCCACAAAGGAGATTTCTCCCTGCTGGGCCTCGCGGATGCCCGCCACTCCGGAAATAGCCAGGGCCGTGTTGCCCTCGGCCACGCCCCCCACTTCGGTGGCGAGTTCTTCCAGCGTAAAGCTGCGTGAACTATGGTGCTGTCCCCGCTCCATCCGGCGTTTATCCCCTCGCGTGCAAAGCTGCGCTGATTTTGTCGTCCATATCCATATCCGGACTAGAATAGATCACTGCGCCCGATACGTCGAGGATGAGATCGTAACCTTCTTCCTCAGCAACAGACTTGACCACTTCCCTTATCTTCTCGTAAATGGGCTCACTGAGCTCCATATCTCTGCGTATAGCTTCACCTTCCGGGCCGAACTTCTCCTGCTCGAACTGATAGAGTTCGGCTTCCAGGCGGGCGATCTGAGATTCTCGCTCGGAAAGGGCTTCGGGGGTCAAAAGGGGTCTCTGGCGGGTCAGATCGTCGCGGGCTCCGATAAGCTCGTCGATCATCTGCGTTTTTTCAGCCTGCCATGCCTCCAGATCTTTGTTGTAGATACTCATGGCCTCGCCGAAGCCTTCGTAGGTCTGGAAGATCTTCTGGAAGTCCATGACGCCGAGCTTGAGGTCTTCAGCCGTCGCTGGGAGAGCCAGGAGCACCAGGATCAGGCCCATGATCAATGCGCGTACTTTCATGATCTTCTCCTAGAAGTCGGTACCGATTCTAAAGTGGAAGCGACCGCCCTCACCCTCGTAAGTGGGATCTAAGGGATAGCCCCAGTCAAATCCCATCACACCCATCATGGGCACTTCCACACGTGCGCCGAAACCCCAGGAACGGTGCAATGTGGTGAAGTCGGCATGGCCGAGGGAATTCCAGGTGTCTCCGAAGTCGAAGAAGGGGGCCACGATCTGAACGCTGTTGCCGATGCCGAGCACCAGTTCAACGGTACCCGTGGTCATGGCCCGGCCGCCCAGGAAGGCGCTGTTGCCTTGGGGCACGATGGAATAATCGTCATAACCTCGAAGCGGCAGCAGACGGTTGCCGCCCAGGCGGAAACGCTCGTGATCCGGAACCTGGTCGGGACGATCCAGTCCGTCCACCAGGCCCAGGGTCTGGTGATAGCGCAGCACGAAGGGACCGAGCATTTTCTGATACCAGGTGTACTTGGCTTCGTATTTCTGGAAGTGCAGTTTGCCACCCAGGATGCCGCCGGAGAACTGAGCACTGAAACGGAAGTTGCTCCCGCGCTTGGGCAGGAAGGGGCTGTCGGTGGAATTGCGCCGGAAGAGCAGGGTGATGCTGCTTTCTATTTGGGGCCAATCCCGATCGTTAAGGGTGCCGCCAAGCGCCAAGTATTCATCGGTGAAGTTGAAGATGTTCAGACTCTCGAGGCGATAGCTCATGCTCACCCGAGAGTGATCCAGCCAGGGCAGCGGCCTACCGATGCCCACAGAGAAACCGGCCTTGCGGTCCTCGTAGTATTCCCGATACAGATTGCTGCGCGTGTTGTAGATGGATCCGCTCAGGCTGATGGGTCTGTCCATGAACCAGGGTTCCACGAACTGAACATTGAAGGAACTCACACGGCTGCCGAATTCCCAATTGAAGTTCACGTTCTGGCCGCGTCCACGGAAGTTGGGTGTACCCAATTGAATGAAGCCCGAGAAGCTGGTGGCTTCACTGTAGGTGACGCCAGCGCCGAACTGGCCGGAGCTGCGCTCGACCACGCGATAGACTAGGTCCACTTCTCCCGTGGCCGGATCGGCCTTGGGTTCAAATCGCACGTCGTCGAAGAAGCGAAGCATGAAGATGTCGCGATAACTGCGCTCGACCTTGGCCCGGCTGAAGAGTTCTCCGGGAAAGATGCGCACCTCGCGGCGAATGACCTTGTCGAGGGTCTTGTCATTGCCCGCCACGATGATTTCACGCACGCGAGCCAGGGGCCCTTCGTAGATCTGCAGATCCAGGTTCACGCGGTCGCCTTCGATGAGACGATCCACCTTCACCTGACTGTAGAGATAACCGAGATTGTGGTACTCGCCGGACAGGTTGAATCGAGCCATGTCCAAGGCGCGGCCGTCGTAGATTTCACCGGCCTCAAAGGGAAAATTCCAAGCCACGGTGGAATCGTCCACCACGCTGTTGCCCGACCAGGTAATCTCGCCGAAGGCGTACTTCTGTCCCTCTTCCAGGAGATAGGTGACGGTTACGTTTTCCTGATCTTCCGAGAAACTCTCCTGCATGTCGAGCACGCGAACATCCAGGTAACCCTCGTCCTGGTAGAAATCCACCAGACGATCCAGATCCAAGGAGAGGCTGTCGGGCTGATAGGCGTTGCTGTTGAACCAGCTGGTTGGGCGCCAGAATGACTTGGGCTTGGTCTTTACCACGTCTTGCAGCTTGCCGTTATCGAAGGCCTCATTGCCTTCAAACTTCAACTTGCTAACCTTGGATTTCTTGCCCTCACTCAGCTCAAAGGTCAGGCGCACCTTCCCGTCTTCTTCAACTTGCTGAGTTTCCAAAGTGGCTGCGTGGTAGCCCTTTTCCCTGCAATGCTCGATGATGGTCTGCTCTGCCTGACTCACCAGCAGCGGGCGCAGATAAGCCCCCTCTTTCAGACGGATTATTTCCTCGAGATCCTTCTTGTCGATTTTATTGACCCCCTCCCATTTCAGTTCATCCAGGCGAGGATGTTCGATCACCTTGAGGATGAGAATGACGGAGTCTGGGCCGAGCTGCTCAAGGCCCACATCGACGGTTTGGAAGCGTCCGGTTCGGTAGAGACGCTGAATTCCATCGGCGACTTTTCCCGAGTCGAGGACATCGCCCTGCTCCACGCCGAATTCAAGCAGCACGCGCTGAGGGGCCACGAAGCGGAGCCCCTTAACCTGCAATGAATCCACGACGCTTTGGGCATTGGCTCCTGCGCCGACCAGAAGGGCCAGGCAGACGATGACGAGAGTCTTTGAGAATTTTGCCATTTTGCACAGGGGGAAAGGGATTTGACAGCATCCAAAGAAAACGGCTCACAAGGAGCCGTTTCTTCAATGCGAATTTAGGGGAAGGGGCTGCTCTTGTAAAGCGCTTACTAGCCGATTTCTTCCACCGACTCCTCCACCTTGGAAGGCCGGTCGCCTCCCTGGGAGAAAACCAGCTCGCCCTTGTCCACAGAAATGCGGATTTCCTTGTCCTTGCGAATCTTGCCGCTGAGGATTTTTTCGGAGAGGGGATTCTCCAGATAGCGCTGAAGGGCCCTGCGCAGAGGTCTGGCGCCCAAGGAAGGATCGAAACCGCGGTCGATGAGCAGTTCGCGGGAAGCATCGTCCAGATTGAAGATGAAATCCTGCTCGGCCAGGCGCTCCTTGAGCTCGGAAACGAAGATATTGAGGATGCTGTCCATTTCCTCGCGTCCCAAGCTGTGGAAGACGATGGTCTCGTCAATTCGGTTGAGGAACTCCGGCGCCACGGTGCGCTTGAGCGATTCCAGCAGGTTGCGATTCATCTCGCGATCCTTGCCCCCATCCTGGCTGAGCGAGAACCCCAGAGGTTTGTGATCCTGCAAGTCCTTCACGCCCACGTTGCTGGTCATGATGACCACGCAGTTCTTGAAGTCCACGGTGCGACCGAAATTGTCGGTGAGCTGCCCGTCCTCCAGAATCTGCAGAAGGATGTTGAAGACATCGGGGTGAGCCTTCTCCATCTCGTCCATGAGAAGCACGGAATAGGGATTGCGGCGAATCTTCTCGGTGAGGTAGCCGCCTTCCTCGTATCCCACGTAACCCGGAGGTGCGCCGATGAGACGGCTCACCGAGTGTTTCTCCATGTACTCGGACATATCGATTCTGATGAGACGATCTTCACTGTCGAAGAGGAAGCGCGTGAGGGCCCGGGCCAGTTCGGTTTTACCGACACCCGTGGGCCCCAGGAAGAAAAAGGATCCGATGGGTCGGCGCGGGTCGCGCAGCCCTGCGCGGTTGCGACGGATGGCCGTGGATATGGCCTCGATGGCCTCTTCCTGCCCCACCACACGTCTGGCCAGATGCTCCTCCATGCGAAGTAGCTTCTCGCCTTCTTTTTCCTCAACGCTGGAAACGGGAATACCCGTCATCTCGCTGATGATCGCGGCGATTTCCTTCTCGTCCACGAAGGCGCGTTCCTCGCTGTCCTGCTCTTCGATGCTGGATTTCATTTCTTCCAGTTTGGCGCGCAGGTCTTTTTCGCTGTCACGCAGACCGGCGGCCTTTTCAAAGTCCTGGCTCTGAATGGCCACTTCCTTCTGCTTCTCGACCTGCTCGACTTCCTTCTCCAGAGTCAGTTGCTCCTGGGGAATGGAACTCTTGGCGAGCCTGGCCCGGCTGCCTGCCTCATCGATGACGTCGAAGGCCTTGTCCGGCAGGAATCGGTTGCTCAGATAGCGATTGCTCATCTTCACCGCGGCTTTCAAGGCACTGTCGGTGATGGTGGCGCGGTGATGCACCTCGTACTTCTCGCGCAGGCCGCGAAGGATTTCCACCGCCTCTTCCTCGCTGGGCGGGTTCACGAGCACCATCTGGAATCGGCGCTCCAGGGCTCCGTCCTTTTCGATGTGCTTGCGGTATTCGTCGAGGGTCGTTGCGCCGATGCACTGAAGCTCGCCCCGCGACAGGGCGGGCTTGAGCATGTTGGACGCATCGATGGCGCCCTCGGCGCCGCCGGCGCCCACAATGGTATGGAGTTCGTCGATGAAGATGATCACCTCATCGGACTCGCGAATTTCGTTGATGACGGCCTTGAGCCGCTCCTCGAACTGTCCTCGGTATTTGGTACCGGCCACGACGCTGGCCAGATCCAAAGTGCAGATGCGTTTGTTCAGCAAAATCTTCGGCACGCGCTTTTCGACGATATGCTGCGCCAATCCTTCGGCAATGGCAGTCTTGCCCACGCCGGGCTCGCCGATGAGCACGGGGTTATTCTTTTTGCGGCGCGACAGAATCTGGATGATGCGTTCGATCTCTTTGTCGCGGCCGATGATGGGGTCCATTTTCCCGTCGGCAGCCATGCGAGTGAGATCGCGACCGAATTGGTCGAGGGCCGGCGTTTCGCTCTGGCCCTTGGAAGATGTGGAACCCTTGCCGCCGTCGCTGCCCAGAAGCTTGAGGACTTCCTCGCGCACCTTTTTGCGGTCTGCGCCCAGGTCGAGAAGCACTCGGGCTGCCACGCCCTCGCCCTCGCGAATGAGACCCAGGAGCAGATGCTCAGTGCCCACGTAGTTGTGTCCCAGAAGTCGGGCTTCTTCGACGGCCAATTCCAACACGGTTTTGGCTCTCGGTGTGAAGGGAATCTCGCCGATCATCACGGTGCCGCCGGTGGCCGACACCAATTTTTCCACGGCCAGGCGGATCTGCTCAAAATCCAAGCCCATAGTTTTCAGGACCTTGGCGGCAATTCCTTCCCCTTCCCTGACAATGCCCAGGAGCAGGTGCTCGGTACCGATGTACTCGTGCTGAAGGCGACTCGCCTCGTCTCGGGCGAGGAACAGTACCTTGCGCACACGTTCTGTAAATCGATCGTTCATCGAGCCTTACCTTCCTAGCTTCCAGTTTGCTCTTAAGTGAAGAGCCAGCTTTTCAGGGTCTCCGCTCTGAGGGCCCTGCGAACCGGATCTTCCAGTGACTTCCCCGCCATCACCTGTAAATGCCCTGGCATGACCCCCGCCTCGAGTGGGCCTAAACGCGAAGAATCCAGCGCAGGCAGCAGCCCTGCCCGGCTTCCCAACCTTATGGTTCCCAGGAGCGCAACTGCTTGCAGGCTGGTTATTTCCTCGGCCTCTTCCACGGCTTTAAGGGCCTTGCCGACTTCATCTTCGAGCAAGCTCCGTGCCTCCAGCAGGGCCCGCTCCAGGGCCTTCTCTTCGAAAGTTAAGAGCTTCCGTACCGCATGATCCAGGCTTTCCACATAATCTTGTTCAGGCTGCCCAAGACTGCGGCTGTTGGACAGGAGCAACCAAGCACCGGGTGCGCCCTGCGTATCCCCCAGAGTACCTCGGATGGCCAGCTTCAAGGCCAGGAGTCCGCGGATGATCTTGGGCAATTCTCCCTGTAGGGCCAGTGCCGGCATGTGCAGCAGAACCGAGGTTCGCAAACCCGTGCCAGCCTCGCTGGGACAAGCCGTGAGATAACCGAAAACCTCGCTGAAGGCGTAACGACAATGCTGCTCCAGAGAGGCGTCGAAATTGTCGGCGCAGAGAAAGGCGTCTTCCATGGCCAGGCCAGGGCGATGGCACTGGATACGCAGATGATCCTCTTCACCCACAAGTACGCCCAGGCATCCATCCTGTGACAGAGCCAGCCCGCGCCCCACAGGATTCACAAGACTGTCGGTGCCGATGAGTCGCCGCTCATAGAGGTAGATGCGCTCATAGCACTCCAAGGACTCAAGCTCGATGAAAACTCCGTCGGCGAGAGACTCCTGGCCCTTGAGCAAATCGAAGAGGCGGCCTCTGAGATTGCAGCGCTTATCCGCATCGAGAATGGCCGGGAAGGGCTCCTGCAAATTGCGTTTGAGGGTTACCCAGCTCTGAATATATTCATGGCCGCCGCCGGGCTTGCGCAGTAGGACTTCGTCGCGTTCGCGTAGAAATGTCAATCCGCTCACGTTTCCTCCTGGAGGCGTCCGATCTCCTCTTCCAGATCCTTGATCTCGTCGCGCAGGCGAGCGGCGTCTTCGAAACGCTCTTCGCTGATAGCTATCTGAAGGGCTTCACGCGCTCCGCGGCTGCGTTGACGCACGGCAATTCGACGTTGCTCCCGGAAGGGAATCTTGCCGCCATGCTCGTCGGATCCGTGATATTCCTTGAGGATGCGAACCATGTCGCCACGGAATGTGGAATAGCACTCGGGGCATCCCAGGGAACCGGTTTCCTCGAAATTCATGTAGGTGCGTCCGCAGTTGGGACAGGCCAGCGCGCTGCTTTCCTCGGCTTCCTTCAGATGACTTGACAGGAATCGCCGCCAGAGCTGGCGGGGATCTTGGGACAGATCCACGCGAACGCGAATGCCCTTGCCAGCGGCACAGTAGCCGCAAAGGTGCAAGGTGCGCGTGGAGTCAGGACGGTTTTCGCCGACGATCAGTTCGGCCGGCCTTTTGCCGCAGATTTCGCACATGAGGGCCATGGGATCACCTCGACCCATAAAATAGTCACATTTGGGGAAATCAACCAGGGTTCAGGATGAGCCCAGGACGCCATTCTCAAGGCGAAGGCTGCGTGAACATCGCTCAGCCAGGCCCGCATCGTGAGTTACAAGGATAAGGGCGAAGCCATCTTCATCACACCGGGAGAAAATAAGATCGGCTAGAGCGGCACCGTTTTTCTCATCCAGATTACCGGTGGGTTCATCGGCCAGAAGCAGGCGAGGCGATCCCACAAGAGCACGCGCCACGGCTACGCGTTGTTGTTCGCCACCTGAAAGTTCCGGCGGACGATGCTCGAGACGATGATCCAAATCCAGCGTGCGCAAAATGGCCGCCGCACGCTCCATGGCTTCGTCTTCACCCACTCCTGCAATCCGCAGAGGCATGGCCGCATTTTCCTGAGCACTGAACTCGGGGAGCAGATGATGGAACTGGAACACGAATCCCAGTTCGTTCCGGCGAAATTTGGAAAGCTCGCGAGCCTTGAGACCGAGAAGATCTCGTTCCTCGAAACGAAGTATGCCGCTGTCAGGTCGATCCAAGGTTCCGAGAATGTGAAGCAAAGTACTCTTCCCGCTTCCCGACCCTCCCAGCACCGCCAGGCTTTCACCCGCAGAAAGTTTCAGATCGCCGCCTGCAAGCACCTTCACCTCGCCCCTTACACCGGGATAGCTCTTGTGGATGTCCACAGCTTCAAGCAGGGCAGGACTCATACGACACTCTCCGGAGAAAAGGCGAAGGCCGCACGCACACGCTGCGAACGACGGAAGTAGAAATACCATGCGCCATGATAGAACAGCAAGAAAAGCAGGACGGGAGCCAGCCAGATCGAAAGACCGGCAAGCAGGAGCAGGGATGCCGCAAGCAGGAGCATCCAGATTCCCGACAAGAGCATGTGAAGTCGACTGCGCGCGCATGCGTCGGCTTCGAGCATGTTCAGGGAAATACCCACCGAGATTCCATGGATCAAGAGAGCCACGGAAACCAGCGCCGCAGCAATGAGGGCCATCATGCTGCCTAGGCCGAGGGCAAAGGACGAAGTCCAGACCATGTAGGCGCCGACCAGGATGGACAGTGTTCCCAAAAGAGGCAGCACATAAACCTGCAGGGTCACGAAGAAACGCAACCAGCCGCGGAGGCGATCGCCCGAGGTTGAAACCTGACCGCTTATGGCCTCGATAGGCCTTCGCATGAGAGCTTCAATGCCGGGGAAAAAGGCGGCAGCCAAAGTCACCAGCACCGCGATGGCGCTGACTCCGCCGATCTGAGGCCAGTCCAGCTTCATGGGCAGATGATCGATGAAATAGATTTCTCCGGGAATGCCAAGAGGACGGTCCTTGAAAATCACCGACATGAGCCAGCTCAAGACAAGGCCCAGGAAAACCCCCGCCATGCCGAGAATCCATCCCTCAAGAACGAAGAGGCGCAGAATGCTGCCTCGCTCCGCACCCAAGGCCCTGAGTACGCCGATTTCGCGCGACTTTTCGCTGACCACCAAGGTCATGGTGCCTGCGATATTGAACCCCGCCACGAGTACGATGAGACTGAGAGAGAGGAAAAGGATGGCGCGCATGGTGCCCATCCAGCGAAAAATCTCGCCGTTGAGATCCATCCAGTCGGCCACACGCCAGTGGGGAAAACTCAGGGCCTCGCGAAGCTCCGAACTGCTCTGCCTCACCTGAAGGGGATCCACCACCCGAATACCCAGGCCGTCGGCACCGGCGCCTGCCCGAAAGAGTTCGCGCGCGGCGGACAGGTCCACATAGGCGAAACGCCTGTCGAATTCGTAGAGCCCGGACTCCACAAATCCTTGCACGATGAACACCTGATGCATGGGTTCCTCGGCGTCATCGAGAAGCGTAGTGAAGGTGACATCTTCGCCGGGCAGGACAGCCAGTTCCTCGGCCAGTCGTTGTCCCAACAGAATGCCGGGGCGATCGCCCAGATTCAGAAAATTGGTAAATGGCGGATCGGCCGAATCTAGAATACTCGTTACATTTCGCTCGGTTTCGGGATCCACACCACGCAGGAGGCATCCAGCCAGTTTGAGTCCTGCATCGGCCGGTTTGCTGAGTACGCCTTTTTGCTGAAGGAAGGGCGACAGGGCCGCCACGTCTTCGCGTGTTGCCAGCTCGGCGGCCAGTTCACCTTGAGGATCCAAGCCGCCTGGTGTTTCGGTGGATACGAAGATAGACGGGTTCATTCCCGTGAGGAGATCCCGAACCTCTTCCTGAAACCCGCCGGTGAAGGCCAGTACCGTGACAAGGGTCCCCACGCCCACGCCCACGCCCAGAATTGCCAGCAGACTCACGCGGCCCAGAAAACTTCTCCGCCGCATGGCGGCAAGATGGCGGAGCGCGATCCAGAACGGCAGCTTCATTTAGCAACCGATGACGAAGAGATTCGACGCAAGTGCCGCCAGCCCTCAGGGTTCGAATTCATTTCGAACATCTGCATCGTTGTTTCTCCTCCATGATACTTGTGCATCACGTTCGTCGTCACGCCTTGCATCTGGGCGAAATGAATTCGAACGCGACCAGATCTAGTTTTGTGATCGATTGCTCAAGCCTCGGGCCTCATGTGCGGAAAGAGAAGCACGTCGCGAATATGCTGGGTGTCGGTCATAAGCATGACCAGGCGGTCCATGCCGATGCCCAAACCCGCCGTGGGCGGCATGCCCACTTCCAGCGCGCGAAGATAATCTTCATCCATAACCTGGGCCTCGTCGTCGCCCTTGGCCTTGAGCCCCATCTGCGATTCAAATCGAAGGCGCTGCTCGCCGGGATCGTTGAGTTCGCTGAAGGCGTTTCCCGCCTCGAAGCCGGCGATGAAGGGTTCAAATCGTTCCACAAGGCCGGGCTTGTTTCGATGATCCTTGGCCAGAGGGCTGATCTCCTTGGGATGGTCCATAAGGAAGGTTGGCTGAATGAGCTTGGGCTCCACTAGCTCACCGCTGATCTCGTCGAGAATTTTGCCCCATCCCCAAGCCTCGTCCACGGAGATGCCTTTTTCCTTGGCGAAGGCGGCGAGTTCGTCGCGGCTGGCCCCTTCCAGATTGCGACCCGCGTATTTTTCCACGGCCTCGTAGTAACTCAACCGTGGCCAGGGAGGAGCCATGTCGATTTCCTGATCACCGAAGGTCACCTTGGTTCCCCCGTGTAGCTCGCGCGCGAGGGATGCGTAGAAGTTCTCCACGAATTCCATCATGGGATAGTAGTCCCAGTAGGCCACATAGGCTTCCAGCATGGTGAATTCAGGATTGTGCGAACGGTCCATGCCCTCGTTGCGAAAGACCTTTCCGATCTCGAAGACCTTCTCCATGCCGCCGGTGACAAGGCGTTTGAGATAGAGCTCGCCGCCGGCGATACGAAGGTAGAGGTCCATATCCAGCGCATTGTGACGGGTTTTGAAGGGACGCGCATTGGCCCCGCCATAGAGGGGCTGCAGGGCGGGAGTTTCCACCTCGATGAAACCTTGCTCCTCGAAGTAGCGACGCGTGAAGGCGAAGATGCGCGAACGCATTTCGAAGTGAGTCCTCACCTCCGGGTTCACCGCCAGATCGAGATAGCGCTGCCGCGCGCGTATTTCCTGATCGGTGAGACCGTGGAATTTTTCGGGAAGGGGAAGCATGGCCTTGGACAGCATGGTCCAGTCCTTCACGCGCAAAGACAGCTCACCGGTTTTGGTGATGAAGAGCACACCGGTGGCCCCCACATGATCGCCCGCTTCGGCCAACTTGCGAAAACGCATGTAATGATCTTCATCCATGTTGTCTCGCCGGAAGAATAGCTGCAGGCGTCCGGTGGCATCTTGGATGTGTCCGAAGCTGGTCTTCCCCATGACGCGCTTACCCATGAGGCGGCCGGCCACCTGGACCTCCCGCTCCTCCTCGATCCAGGTGTCGGAATTTGCGATGCACTGGGCGGAATCCGCGCTGCGCTCGAAGGCGTGAGGATAGGGATTCAGACCCGCTTCGCGTAGACGCTCCAGCTTCTCTTCCTTGTCTTGGCGGATCTTCTCAACGCTTCCGCCCTGATTCTCGCTCATGCTCTCTCCTAGAGGAAAAGGGGCTCGCCGCCCTGATCGGTCCCGGCGAAACTCAGATGCAATTTACGCTGCCGGGGTCCATCGAATTCACAGAAATAGATGCCGCCCCAGGTACCCAGTTCCAGGCGACCGCCGCTCACGGGAAGGCTCGCACTCGCTCCCGCGAGTATGCTCTTGATGTGCGCCGCGCTGTTGCCTTCGGCGTGGCGAAAGGCCGGATCATCGGGAACCAGTCTACCCAGGGCCATGAGGATGTCGCGCTTCACATCGGGATCTGCATTCTCGTTGATCGCGATGCCCGCCGTGGTGTGAGGTACGAATAGATGACAAAGCCCCTCGGCCAAGCCGGCCTTCGCTATCGCGGCGGCGACCTGCTCAGTGAGGTCCACGATTTCCTCTCGCGAGTTCGTTTTTATTTCCAGCGTGATCATTCTCCGGCCTCTCCCACTTCCATGCCCGCACTCATCTTGAGCCAACCCTCAACGAAATCGTCCAAACCGCCGTCCATAACCAACTGAACGTTGCCGGTTTCCACGCTGGTGCGGTGATCCTTGACCATGTTGTAGGGATGGAAAACGTAGCTTCGAATCTGGCTTCCGAATCCGATTTCCATCTTGCTGTCTTCCAGTTCGGCGCGGGCGGCTTCCTCTTCCTCGCGCTGCCTCTTGAGCAGCTTGGCAAGAAGGATCTTCATGGCGTTTTCCCGGTTGCGATGCTGGCTGCGCTCGTCCTGGCTTTGAGCGACCACACCCGTAGGCAGATGTGTGATGCGAACGGCGCTGTCGGTCTTGTTCACATGCTGGCCGCCGGCGCCCTGGGCCCGGTAGGTGTCGACCTTCAGGTCCTTGTCGTCCACCTCGATTTCGCCGGCCTCCTCGACCTCAGGATACACATAGACCGAAGCGAAAGAAGTATGCCGCCGGCTGGATGCGTCGAAGGGACTGATGCGAACCAGGCGATGGACGCCGCTTTCCGCACGCAGATGTCCGTAGGCCAATTCGCCTTCAATTTCCAATGTAACGCTCTTCACTCCGGCCTCGTCAGCCTTCTGGAAATCGAGGATCTTGGCCTTCCACCCCTTGCGCTCCACATAGCGTTGATACATGCGCAGAAGCATTTCCGCCCAGTCGGCGCTCTCGGTGCCTCCCGCTCCGGGATGTATGGTGAGGATGGCCGCCTTGTCGTCGTCGTCGTTTTGGAACATGAGCAAGAGCTCGTAATCGTCCATGCGAGAATCCAGAGCGTCGGCTTCCCGTTCCAGTTCACTGCTGGTGGATTCGTCGTCTTCCTCGCCCGCCATTTCGGCAAGCTCGACGAGGTCGCTGGCGAGCCTCTCCATTTCACCGAGTGGATCGATCCAGCGCTTGAGTCTTGTGGATTCCTTCAGTGTCTTCTTCGCGCGCTCCTGGTCGTCCCAGAAGTCTGATTCGCCCATGGCCTTTTCCACGCGGGCGAGATCCTCCCTCAGTCGAGGGTAGTCAAAGACACTCCTTGAGGTGGGTGACCCGGGCCGAAAGGGCTTCCAGTCTATTGAGATTGATCATTCCCAGCTTCCTTATTCCGATTGAGTCCACGCACGATAGTATGAAAACACCGTTTCGCGCAACGCTTCCTTGGACATGTCGGTGTTCAGGGTCACATCGGCCCGATCGCTCCATCTTTTCCAGCCCGATTGGGCTTCCAGTCGAGACTTGGCGGCAGGTTCATCCATGCCTCCTCGTGCCACGGCCCGGTCCAGCAGCACCGCTTCGGGAGCCTCGGTGAGGCAGATGCCATCCACGGGGAAGGGCGGCGGATCGAGCTTCATCCAGAGCACCACTTCCAAAATCAGCAGGCCCCCGGGTTTCTCTCGAAAGCTGCGAGCCTCCTCTTCCAGACGCTCCAGAACTCGTGGATGCAGAATTCCTTCAAGCCGTGCACGCGCCGCAGGATCGGCGAAAACCTGGAGGGAAATAGCTTCGCGGTCGGGGCGATCCAACTCGTCGAAGATTTCGTCGCCGAAAACCTCGCGCAGCTCGCTTTTCACCACAGCGCTATCTTCCAGCAGATCATCCACCAGCTTATCGGCATCCAGAACAACCGCGCCTGCTTCCGCGAAGAAGGTGGCCACGGTGCTCTTACCGCTGGCAATGGGACCGCAGAGTATCCAAACCTGCCCCATTAGTGAGCCTCCAGCCAATTGCGACCCGAACCCGCGTCGACCTTGAGGGCCACGTCCAGATCCCCCACAGTTTCCATGGCTTCGCGCAAAGACGGCAAGACCTCATCCACACGATGCTCAGGCAGTTCGAAGAGCAATTCGTCGTGCACCTGGAGTAGCAATCTACAATCGGGATGATCCTTCTGCAGTAATTCATCAACACGCAACATGGCCAGCTTGATGAGGTCGGCCGCACTGCCTTGAATGGGCGTATTCACCGCCGCTCGCTCGGCGAAACTACGCAACCTGCCGTTGGAACTGTTTATTTCCGCCAGGGGACGAACCCGCCCCATGATGGTGCTTACGAATCCATCGGCGCGGGCCTGGGCCAGAACGGAATTGGACCATTCCCGGATACCTGGGAATGCCGCGAAATAGTCTGAAATGAATGCCTGAGCTTCCTCGCGATCTATGCCCAATCGCGAGGCCATACCGCGGGCGCCCATGCCGTAGAGAACTCCGTAGTTCACCATCTTGGCTCGGTCCCGCTCTTCGCGCTGGACCTGGTCTTCGGTTTTGCCAAGCAGCTTGGCGGCCGTCCACTTGTGAATGTCGTGTTCGCCGGCGAAGGCCTCGCGAAGAGCCTCGTCGCCGCAAAGGTGGGCCAAGATGCGAAGCTCCACCTGACTGTAATCCAGGGAGAGAAGCAGGTTTCCCTTCTCCGCTACGAAGGCCTTGCGAATTTCCCGACCGAGCTCACTGCGAATGGGAATATTCTGCAAATTAGGATCGCTGCTGGACAACCTTCCCGTGGCCGCCACCGCCTGATTGAATCGCGTGTGAACCCTTCCCGAATTGGGATTCACGGTCAGTGGCAGGGTATCCACATAGGTACTCTTCAGTTTGGAGTTCTCCCGCCACTGCTTCACCATGCTCGCGATGGGATGCTCTTCCTCGAGTTCGGTGAGCACTTCATCATCGGTGCTGAATCCGGTTTTCGTTTTCTTGACAGGCTTGATGCCCATGTCGGTGAAGAGCACTTCCGAAAGCTGCTTGGGACTGCCGATGCTGAATTCCCGCCCCGCCTCCTTGTGAATGCGCTCCACGAGATCGGCCAAGTCCTTTTCCATTTTCCTGGAGAGCCCTGCCAAGTGTTTTTCATCCAGAGCGATGCCCGCGCCTTCGGCCCGTCGCAACACTTCAGCCACCGGCATCTCCAGTTCCTCGTAGAGTTTCACCAGGCCGGCCTTCTTCAGTTCAGGCTCCAGGATATTTGCAAGACGCAAGGTGTAGTCGGCATCCTCCGCGGCGTATTTCCCAAGATGATCCAAGGGCACCTTGCGAATGTCCTTCTCCTTGTCGCCTTTATCGAAGAGACCGGAGTAGGGAATCATTTCATGAGCCAGTAGCTCGAGCACCAGAGCGTCCAGGCCGTGACTTCGCCTTGCCGGATTCAGGCAATAGCTCATGAGCATGCTGTCGCCGGTGGGACCCTCCAGGGGAAGGCCGTGTCGCTCCAAAATGTCGGCGTCGTACTTAAGGTTTTGGCCGAGCTTGGCGATATTGGAATCCGCGAGCAAGGGACCCATGACCGCTTGTATATCCGCCAGAGGAAGACCCTCGCCGAAGCAAAGTTCCTCCACTGGCAAGTAGTAGGCGCGACCCTCTTCGGCGCAAACGCTCAGGCCCACCATTTCCGCCAGCAAAGGATCCAAGCCCGTGGTTTCGGTGTCCACGGCGAAGCGCCCGGCGCCTTTTAGTTCCTTGGCAAGATTGTCCAGAGCCTTGCGACTCTGCACGATCACGTACTCGCCGTCCACGGCAGGTGCCTCGCCCTCGAACTCGCCCACCATGGATTGAAATCCCCTATCCATGAGCCAGGCCCGAAGACCCTCGGCATCGCCCTCGCGGGGATGCCAATCCTCGGTGCCGTCATCCAATTCAATGTCATCTTTCAGGCGAACCAGTTCACGAGACCGCAGGGCCTCCTCGCGGCCTTCTTCCAGCTTTTTTCGCTGACCCGCAGCCAGGTTTTCCGTGGCGGCGAGAACGCCGTCCAGGTCGCCATATTCCCGAAGTAGTTTCACGGCGCCCTTGGGTCCTAGTCCCCTCACGCCTGGGATATTGTCGGCACTGTCGCCCGTGAGGCTGAGCAGGTCGAGGATACGCTCGGGTGGAACGCCGAACTCCTCCTCCACCTCGGCCGTCCCCATGCGGCTGGAAGGACGCTTGCCCGCCCCCGGTCTCAGAATGGTCACCTGGGGCCCGGCCAATTGGCAGAGATCCTTGTCGCCACTGTGAAGCAGAACTTCCCAGCCTTCGGCGGCGGCGCGTTTGGCAGCGCTAGCCAAGACATCATCGGCCTCGAAACCCTCTACACGCAGCTGGGAGATTCCCGACAGATTCAAGAACTCGTGAATCTGACCCATGCTCGCCCGCAGGTCATCGGGCATGTGAGGTCGGTTGGCCTTGTACTCTGGATCCATCTCGTGTCGAAAGCTCTTACCCTTGGGATCGAAGCAAACCAAAATGGCGTCGGGTTGTTCATCGCGCCTGAGGGCCATGAGCGAACGCAAAAAACCGAACTCGGCGCTGGTATTCTCGCCGCGCGCATTGCTGAGCGGTGTGCGAATCATGGCGAAATAACTGCGGTAGGCGAGGGCATGTCCATCGACCAGAAGCAATTTCAAGGTTGTTTCCTTCCTCTGTAGAGGCCCCTGGTCTTCACGTAACGGGACACGGCTTGGGTCAGATATTCACTGCCGCCGCTCACTGCGATTTCACCACGAATAAGTCGACTTTGAGCGGGATGGAATTCCCCTCTCAAAATGCGGCAGGGTCTTGGGCTGTCGGTTTCGAATCCTTCCCGGGCCAGAACCAACACTTCCACTTCGCGGAAGATGGCATCGGGCTCCCTCCAGCCCTCCAATGTTGCCAGCGAATCTTCACCCACAATGAAGATGAAGTCCGTTTCAGGATGTCGCTCTTTGAGGGCCAAAATGCTGCGGATGCTGTATCCGGGAAGTGGCAGGGATTCCTCTATTCGGCAAACCGAAAGGAAGCTCTCCCCCTCTGCCAGAAGCTCCGCCATGGCCAATCGGTCTTCATAGGGGCTGATAGCGTGGGAAACCTTGTGAGGTGGCCTGAAGGCCGGGAGAAGCCATAACTCCGCCAGAGCGGCTTCCTTGAAAGCCTGATGGGCCATCCAGAGGTGACCCTCGTGCGGCGGATCGAAACTTCCGCCCAATAGACCCACCCGTCGCCGGGCGGCGTTCATCAGGGGGCTCCGGGAGGAGGCATCCAGCGGGCTCGAAGATCCGCCAATTCTTCGGCCTCCGTAACACGTCCTTGATCGCGGCGAAGTCTTTCGAAATCTTCCAGGGCCTCACCCACCAGCGAGCTTTCAGGTTGTTCACGAAGAAGCTTCTCATAGTAGAGAACGGCCGCATCCAGACGACTCAAGCGGTGATAGAACCGGGCGATGGACAGAGTCTTTCGCGCCAGCTTGTCGTTGAGTTCAGCGAGCTTGCTGCGGGCGGCATCCTGGTACTGTCCATTGGGATAATCCAGGAGATAATCCTCGAGCTTGCGCAGGGCCTGATGGGTAGGCGTTGAATCGCGATCGTAACTGGGCGATTGCTGGAACCAGCAAAGGGCTTCGTAGTAGGCCGCTGCCTCAAGGGAATCGCTTCGCGGGTAGTTCCGCTTGAAAATTTCGAATTCCAGGGCGGCGGTGGGATAATCTTCCGATTCATAGTAGGCACGGGCCATCATGTACTGGGCCAGCCAAACGTCGGCCGCTCCCAGTTCGATTTCCAGGTACTTTCGATAGTGCTCGATAGAACCCGTGTAGTCGCCCTTCTCGAAAGAGCGATCGCCCTTGGTCTTGCCCGACACGACCTCGCCGCCGCCCGAGCAGGCCGCAAGGGCCAATACAAGGGCCAAGGGAATGATCATCAGCAGATAGCGCGCCTTCACTTCAACCTCGCCTTTTCAATTCTTTCCAATCGCTCCAGGGCGGCTTCCAGACTGCGGCCGCCTCCCGAACTGTTTTTCTCAACGATCTTGCGATAGACCTCGGCGGCTTCCCGGTAGCGTCCCAGATCTTCCAGGCAGAGGCCCTTTTCCAGACGCGCATCCTCGATCATACCCGGATTGATCCGGTAGCGCAGCGCCTTCTGCAGTTTACTCAGCGCGTTCTCAAAGTCCAGAAGCTCACGGTCGGCACGGGCCAGTCGAATGAGCACATCCTGATAAAGAAAGATGGCCTCCATACGCCGCGGGTGTTTTGGCGCCACCCTGAGAAAACGCGCCAACTGCTCACGAGCTTCTTCCCAGCGTCCCAGACGGGTCAGGCTCTCGGCGTGGGGAAGGAGCAGCCCTGTCACCACACTGGAATCGGGGTAGGCCATTTCCGCCTCGGTATATAGCCGGGCCGCGCTCTCATAGTCTTCCTTTTTGAAGAAGTACCCCGCTACGAAAAAAGCGTGAGCTCCCAGATCCTGCTCAGGATCGAACTCCAGCGCCAATTCCCAGCGCCGGGCCGCACGATTTTTCCGGGACGCTTCGAAATCTACCTCGGCCATTTGAGCATAGAGTCCCCCGGCACAGGAGCGGTACCCAGGATCCACGCCGAACAAGCTGCGGAAGTATCCTTCGGCCTCGGCGTCTCGATTGAGGGCCAGAAGACTCCGTCCCACCAGCCAAAGAGCATCGGAGTTCTCAGATTCCTGCTGGAGGACATAGAGGCCTTCAAGGCGCGCTTCAGCGGGATCCCCCTTGGCCAAGGAAACCTCCCCACGCTCCAAGTGCGCCTCTAGCCCGCCCCCGCCGCAAGCTGCGGTGAAGACAGCCAGGGCCAGCACAAGCATCCATCCCAGACGCGGGAGCACCCGGGTTTCGCCTAACGCGCGCACGCCCTACCTCCCTACTACTCGGAACTCTGATTGCTGTAGAACAACCAGGCCAGGCTCGCCACGAGGCCGCCCACGACCCATGGCTCCACCGATTTGGACCATTCCTTCTCGTTCAGCTCAGGATTGGTAAAGGTGTAGGATTTGCTGGCCACAAGGTCGAGCAGATGCTTGGGGAAGTGATCGGCCAACAGGACTTCCTGCTGGGTGCTGCTCAGTTCTTCGCCGCTCTCCCCATCGATCACGCTCACCGCGAGAACGCAGGCACCGGCGCGCTCCACTTCCTTCTTGAGGCCCAGGGCCCGGCGATCCACACCCGTATAGCTGATGCGCATATCGAGGATGCGAAACTCCAGCAGTTTCTCGGCTCCGTCCTCTGCCCCCATGGGACGATGTCCCGCCCTGCGCAGGGAGTTCTTCAAAGCCAGGAGGATGAGGGGATTTGCCGAGCTTTCCTTACCGGCTACCACGCCGACCGATTCACTGAGCCAGCCTTCGAGGGCAGCCACGGCCTCATCGGCCACCAGGCGACTCATCTTGTCGGCCAAGCCCAGATTGGTGGGGAAACCTTCGATTTCCAGGAAATTGCCGTCTTCAGCCATCAGGGCTGCGGGCAGGAAGGTCCACAGGAATAGGGCCAAAAGTGGAGCGGCGATGGGAGCGCGATGTTTGCGAAACAGAGTCATGGTTCTCTCCGGAGCTGGATGTGCCTTGTCTCGTATAGGAAGGGCGGGCCGCGCTGTCAAGGGGAAGCAGGGCCCAGGAATTTACCTTTCAGGTCGTAGACATCCGAATTGGTGACTTCCACGTCTACCCAGTCGCCCAGTTCCAGGTCGGAATCATCGTCCAAGTAGAGGTAACCGTCTACTTCATAAGCATCTCGCCAGGTGCGAATGGCGGCTCGGGTCGCCTCGAAGGGGGAAGATTCCAGGGGGCGAAGGCGCCTTTCCTCGGGAAGGCCCTCGCCCTGTTCGGCCAATTCCTCCACGACACCGGTGAGACGTTGACCGATGAGACCCGCCGCCCTTTCCTCGCTGATGGGCATTTGGGCCAATTGAACCCGATCAACTCGCTCTGTGATTTCCTCGGGCTCCAGCGCCCCCGAAAGCTCGGCCCCCTCGGTATTCTCCTCGAGGCTGTAACCGAAAACTCCGAGCTTGTCGAAAGGATGCTCCTCGATGAAATCCAGAAGCTCCTGCAAATCCTCTTTCGTCTCGCCGGGATGCCCCACCAGCACGGTACTGCGAAGGCTCAGATCGGGCCGAGCCCGGCGCATTTCGTCAAGCAATTTGGCCATGGTGTCGCGCTTGTGGCCCCGTCGCATGATTTTGAGCATGGAATCAGAGGCATGCTGGATGGGCATGTCCAAATAGGGAAGTACCCGGGGCAGATCGAACATGCGCAGAAGCATGTCGGGATTCACCAGAGCGGGATGGGAATAGAACAGACGGATCCAGCGCAGATCGCTCACGGTGGACAGCTGCTTCAGCAGATCGTAGAGCGCGTCCTGGGCTCCCACATCTTTTCCGTAGAAGGCGGAGTCCTGGCTGATCAAATTGATCTCGCGCACTCCACGGGTGCTCAGAGATTCAACCTCGCGAAGGATATCATCCGGCTGGCGGCTCTTGAACTTCCCGCGAATGGATGGGATGGCGCAAAAGGCACATTTGTGACTGCAGCCCTCGCCTAACTTGACGTATGCCAGATGAGGCGGAGTCATGAGGGGACGATCCAGGAATCCTGCGAAACTGATGCGAGGGGCATCGGGATTCAGGGAAAGCAGCGGGGATACCTCTTCCCGGTAGAGCTTGCGAACGGCCTCGGCTAGTCGCTCCTGCTGGCCCACTCCGGCCAGAAGATCCACCTCGGGAATTTCCTTGGACAGTTCATCCGCGTAGCGCTGAGTCAAACAGCCGAAGACCACCAGCTTGGCGCCGGTGCTTTTCTTCAATTCGGCCAATTCCAGAATGCGCTCGACGGACTGTCGCTTGGCGTCCTCGATGAAACCGCAGGTATTGAGTACCAGCAGACCGGCTTCGCGAGGGTCATCGATCGAACGAAATCCGTCCTGGAGGAGGAAGCCCAGCGTTGCCTCGCTGTCCACCAGGTTTTTGCTGCAACCCAGCGATTCCAGATAAACGGTGCGTGCTGAGATCACGTTTCGATCTCTTCCTCAAGAACCTCGGGACCCACCAACACTTCACGGGCCTTGCTGCCGGTGTGCGGGCCTACGATGCCGGATTCCTCAAGCATGTCCATGAGACGACTGGCGCGGGTGTATCCTACCCGCAGGCGTCTTTGCAGCATGGTGGTGCTGCCGAAACCCTGGAGCACAACGATGCGTTTGGCATCTTCGTAGAGATCGTCCTGGGCGGTGAAATCCTGCAGGGAGCCGGGACGCGCTTCCAACTCCAGGGGAGGCTCGGGCAGGGTGTACTGGCGCCAATGCGCTGTGATGGCCTCGACCTCTTCGGTGCTCACGAAAGCACCGTGAAGGCGTTGAGGATACGGCGCGCGGCCGTGCATGAAGAGCATGTCGCCGCGTCCTATGAGGGTCTCGGCTCCATTGGAGTCGAGAATCGTTTTGGAGTCGAAACGGCTGAAGACCTTGAAGGCGATTCGGCTGGGGAAATTCGCTTTGATCACGCCATCGATTATGTTCACGCTGGGTCGCTGCGTGGCCAAAATCAGGTGGATCCCCACCGCCCTGGCAAGCTGGGCCAAACGCACGATAGGTGTTTGCACGTCTTTGCCCAAGGTCATCATGAGATCGGCGAATTCCTCGACCACGCAAACCAGGAAGGGCATTTTCGTGGTGACCACTTCGCCGTCCATATCTTTGACTTCGCCGGCCTCCACCTTGGCATTGTACTCGGCGATGTTTCGAACGCCCGTGGGTTTGAGGCGCTTGTAGCGCTTCTCCATTTCCCCGACCAGCCAATTGAGCGCCTGAAGGGCCATCTTGTTGTCGGTGATCACAGGATGCAACAGATGCGGAATATCGTTGTACACGGACAACTCGAGCATCTTGGGATCAACCAGGAATAGCCGCAAACTTTCGGGCGTGTGCTGCAGGAGCAGGCTTACCAGAATACTGTTGATGCAGACGCTTTTCCCCGTGCCTGTGGCGCCGGCCACCAGCAGGTGGGGCGCTTCGGAGAGATCGGCCCAGGTAGGTTTGCCGTCCACATCCACGCCCATGGCCAGGGCGAGGTTTCCCTTGATGCCAACGAACTTGTTGGCATCGAGAACTTCCCGCAGCTTGATCACCCGGGGAGAATGATTCGGCAGCTCAATGCCCACCGCAGCCTTGCCGGGAATGGGCGCGACCAATCGCAGTTCCTTGCTGCGAAGAGCCAGGGCAAGATCTTCACGTCGTCCGGTAATCTGACTGACCTTGACGCCATCTTCCGGCTCGAATTCGAAGGTGGAAACCACCGGTCCCTGCTTCATGGCACTCACGCGCCCGCCGATGTTGAAGGTCGCGAGCTTATCCACCAATACCTGGGCCTGAGCTTCCATCTGACGTCGATCTTCACCACTGTGCCCGGGTTCGGGCGGACTGAGCAGATTCGAATCGGGAAGTATGTATTCGCCCGATCGCCTTGGCTTGGGCTTTGCACGGTTCGTCGTTCGCTGTTTGCTCGCAGCGGGTTTGGGGGGCGCGGGCTCCACAGGCTCCGTTGCAGGTGTTTGAGTTTCGCCCCCCGCTACGGCGGCATAGCTTAGAACTTCCTCTTCTTCTCTGGCAGGTGGCAGGTCACGGCTTGCGTTTTGTGCTTCCAGGTTTTCTGCACGCCGTTCGCGGCTCAGTTCCCATCGTTCACGGACTGTGCTCGCGCCTTCAGCAATGCTCCGGGCAATCCAGCTCAACGCATTCCAGATCCATCTGAAAGGTGCCGTGAGCACATGAAGCGCCGGGCGAAGATCGGGAAGATTGAAACGACGTCTGCGTTTGGGTGGCGCAGGCAAAATGGTCAGAAGGGCCACCAGGCTGAGGAACACCACCAGGACCGTGGCGCCGATGCGTCCCAAAAGCGCTTCTTGGCCCTCGGCAAGAAGACCGCCGAACCAGCCGCCCCAATCGGCCGAGGCGAGGGCGCTGCCTTCGGCCCTGACGAGCCAGCCGGACCACAAGAGAACCAGCAGGTTTGCACTAGCCCAAATGATCCAGGTGCGTTTTCGCGAGACCGCGAAGAATTCGCGTGCCGCCAAGAGGAGCAACAAGGACACGCTCATGAACAAGCCCACCCAGCGCCCCAGAAATGCCACATGCAGCTTGGCCAGGACAGCACCCACAAAACCGAATGCGTTCTCCGCGTTTTTGAGGGAAGCATCCCAACCCCAGCCCTGCCAATCGCCCTGGCTGTAGCTGAGCAGGCTACCGGCAATGATGACGGCAAAGGTCAACGCGGCCAGACCTCGGATGAGGCGATTGCGGGTCATGCATCCCCCTCGCCCGCAACCTGCCAGTCTTCCTCATCCAGGAATCGCGTGTTCACATCGCCGGAAATGAAACGCGGATGCTGCATCAAACTCCGATGGAAGGGCAGAGTGCTCGGAACCCCTTCGATGATGGTTTCATCCAGGGCGCGTTTCATGCGCGCAAGGGCCTCTTCGCGAGTAGCCCCATGGCAGATGAGCTTGGCGATCATGGAATCGTAGTAAGGTGGAATCACGTAGCCGGCGTAGACATGGCTGTCCACCCGCACACCCGGACCACCCGGCATATGAAAGGACTCCACTCGCCCCGGAGCCGGAGCGAATTCGCGATAGGGATCTTCCGCATTGAGGCGACACTCGATGGCGTGTCCGGTGAGTGTCACGTCCTTCTGTCTGAATGAAAGTGGCTCGCCCGCCGCGATGCGAATCTGCTCCTTGATGAGATCCAATCCCGTGACCATTTCAGTCACGGGATGCTCCACCTGAATACGCGTGTTCATTTCCATGAAGTAGAATTTCTTATCGGCGGTAAGCAGGAATTCCACCGTGCCCGCGGAATAATAGTCCGCCGCCTTTACCGCGCGAACCGCAGCTTCACCCAATTGCTCGCGAAGTTTTTCATCCACGGCCGGGGAAGGCGACTCCTCGATGAGTTTCTGATGGCGACGCTGAACCGAACAATCTCGCTCGCCCAGGTACACCACATTGCCCTGATGATCCGCAAGGATCTGCACTTCCACGTGCCGCGGTCCCACCAGGAATTTTTCGATGTAGAGGTCGCCGTTGCCGAAAGCCGCAAGGGCCTCGCCCTGGGCCATGTCGAAACTGCGACGGAATTCATCTTCGGCCCAGGCCACTCGCATGCCTTTGCCGCCGCCACCAGCACTGGCCTTGATGATCACAGGGAATCCGATTTCCCGGGCAATCTGAACACCCAGCACATCGTCATCCACCACACCCTCGCTGCCCGGGACCACGGGCACGCCTCCGCCCATCATGGTTTCGCGCGCCAGGGCCTTGTCCCCCATGCGAAGGATGGCCTGGGGCGCGGGCCCCACGAAGGTGAGATTGTGGGAAGCACAAATCTCGGCGAAGTGCGCGTTCTCGGCCAGAAATCCATAACCGGGATGAATGGCATCGGCGCCGGTGACTTCCGCCGCGCTGAGAATGTTGGATATGTTCAGGTAGCTGCGCGCCGAAGGCGGCGGACCGATGCACACCGACTCTTGGGCGAACTTCACGTGCAGGCTGTCTTCGTCGGCCTCGGAGTGAAGGGCAACAGTTTCGATGCCCAACTCCTCGCAGGCCCGGAAGATTCTCAGCGCGATCTCGCCGCGATTGGCCACCACCATTTTGCGAAACATGTCAGTCCTCTTGGATGCGCAGAAGAACCTGGCCGAATTCCACGGGCGCCCCGTTTTCCACCAGGATTTCTTTGATCGTGCCGCTGACGCCACACTCGATTTCGTTCATGAGCTTCATGGCTTCGATAATGCAAAGCACCGTGCCCGACTGCACCTTGCCTCCCTCTTGCACAAAGGGATCCGAACCCGGATTTGGGGAACTGTAGTAAGTGCCCACCATGGGCGCGGTGACCTCGTAGAGGCCTTCGGCATTTTCCGAGACGGGAGCAGCTGCAGCCGTAGCCTGGGCAAGGGGAGCCGCAGCAACCGGCGCGGAAGCCATGGTAGAGGTCTGCTTGGATACGCGAATTCGGCTGAGTCCGAAGGGGCCGCTAAGGGCCTCGATCTCGCCGATATCGTCATGCTCCCGAAGGAGAGCGATCAATTTTCGAATCTGAGCCTCGCGCATGGGACTCCTTCCAGTCGAGGGCTTCCGTCAGGCTACGAGAGCTTGGGAGCACTGGCAAGGGGAATCACAGCCCAGCCAAATGCAAGAGCGCCAGGCGATAACCCTCTTCCCCGAAGCCGCTGATCAGGCCACGACAGGCGGAGGCGGTCATGGAATGGCGCCGCCAGCTTTCGCGTCCGTGTATATTGCTCAGGTGCACTTCCACCACGGAAATCACCAAGGCCGCGATGGCGTCGCGCAGTGCCACGCTGGAATGGGTGAAGCCACCCGGATTAAAAACCACTCCGTCCAGACGCCCCTCGGCCTCGTGCAGGGCATTGATAAGATCGCCTTCGCTATTGGACTGGACGAATTCCAGCTCCATGTCGCGAGCCTTGACCCATTCCTCCAGGCCCGCCTGTAGATCTTCAAGGCTGCGACTTCCGTAGACTGCAGGTTCTCGTTTGCCAAGCAAATTGAGATTGGGTCCCTGAAGAATCAAATAGCGACGCGGCATCAAGCATCCTCCTTGCGCGGTCCTTGGGCGTGTTCATCGCCCAGATCCCAGAAATCGGGATCGGCCAGGCTGGGTGCGGGCAGGAGCTCAGCTTCCAGACTCTCCATCTTGGCAGCCTGCTCCGGTTCGGGACGGGTGAGCACCTCTTCGAGTTCCTCGGAAACGGGAAGGGTTACGGCTTCCTGCAAAGGAAGCTCATCGGGCGAATCCAGTTCGCCGAGCATGTCTTCCAGTTCGGGATCCTCCGGATCCGCGGCGGCCCATTTGCCAAGAAGCTCCCTGGCTTCATCGTTTCGCCCCCCGGCCATGGCCATTGCGCTGAGGGCCCTGAGAGCGGGAAGGTTGCTCGAGTCCAGATCCAAAGCCAGACGATAGTGTTTCTCGGCGAGGGCGGGACCTCCCACTCGTCCAGCCAGGCGGGCGAGAAAAACCTGGGCGGCCGGACCGCTGTGCTCCGATGCCAGGAGCCGAGCTCTCTCAATGTCGCCATCGCGCAGCATGAGCTCTGCCTCATAGAGAGGCGACTGTCCACCACGGGGGCTCTTCGGCTCAGAGTTCACTGAAATCACTTCCACTAACGTATTGAAGAATGGATCGTTGGGCCTTTTGCCGAGAATAGTGGCAAGGCCGGGAAAGGGTCAAGGCCGCAGTTGCTCAAGCACCTGAAGGAGAGCTTCATGGGGAAGATCCATGCCCCAACGAGCCTGAGCCCAGTTTCCCAGCAAGACCCAACGGCTTTTCCCCTCACGAGCCTTCTTATCGTGGTCCATGGCCTTCAGTATGATCTCGGGAGACAAACCCTCGGGCAATCGAATCGGAAGACCCGCATCCCTGAGAATTTTCTCCATACGATCCCGCATTCCCGCCTGGCTGACCTTCTGCCCCTCACCCAGGCTGAGGGCTGCCACCATGCCCAGGGCCACGCATTCCCCATGAAGCCAGGCCGGCTCCAATCCGGAGCTTTCCACGGCATGTCCCAGAGTATGGCCGAAATTGAGGATTTCACGCAGCCCGGACTCGCGCTCGTCCTGCTCGACAACCTTGGCCTTGAGCTCACAGGAGCGTGCGATGGCCGCTTCCAATTCGGCGCCGTTTTCTTCGAGTAGAAAGTCCAGATTCGACTCTATGGAATCCAACAGGGATTCATCGGCAATGGCTGCCATCTTGATCAGTTCGGCGAGACCCGCCCGCCTTTCACGCAGCTCGAGAGTGTCCAGGAATGCCAGATCGGCGATCACGGCTTTCGGCTGGTGGAAGTATCCCATAGCGTTTTTTGCGCCCTGAAGATTCACGGCCACCTTGCCCCCCACGCTGGAATCCACTTGGGCCAGCAAGGTCGTGGGAATTTGGATGAAGGGAATTCCTCGGAAGTAACTGGCGGCGAGAGTGCCGCAGAGATCTCCTGTAACGCCTCCGCCCAGAGCTACAAGCAGGCCGTCGCGGCCCACGCCCATTGCCAGGAGTTCGTTGGCGAAGTTCTCCAAGTGAGTGAGGGTTTTACTGCCCTCGCCACGGGGAACGATCAGGCGAGGAATAGAGCCCAGATAATCGTCCAGGCGCTCCGCTTGAACCTGCGGCAGGTGAGCGTCCACCAATGCTACAACCTTGCGCTCCCCTTCAAGCTCCTTGTGAAGAAGCGAGGAAAGGTCACGGCCAATATGGATGGAGTAGCTGCGCTCTCCCAGATCCAGGTGCAGAGATCGCATGCTCACCTCAGAATTGGAATGTGGTGGCCAGGGCTTCCAGTTCCCTCATGTAGGGATGTTTCTCCAGACCCGGCGCATAGAGCAGCAGGTCGAGGGCCAGCATCCGCTTTCGGGACTCATCGTAGAAATAGTAACTCACAAAGGGTCCGCCCGTGAGATCATCTTCGTTCTGCCAGACGCCCTGATGGCGGATGACCTCTCGATCGCCAAGCAGGTCGGCCTCGAAGTGACTCGCTCCGGCCAGCATTGTATCTCCGTAAAGCGTATCGGTGATGCCTGCACGAAAGGCCAGAAGGAAGGTGGAATCGGCCAGGGTGGGTGCACGATCCATTTCGTCCATCCAGTAGACTGCAATGACGCGGCTGGGATCTTTGCGATGCAGTTCGACGGCTTGCAGATCGGGCCGATCCTGAAGGAGAATGTACTCCTTGGGATAGCGCACCGAGAAGTTGTACTTGCGCCAGAGGTACTTGGATCCGCCTTTGTTCTCGCGGCCCGTAAGAAGAAACTTGCGATAGCGTTCGAGGGTGCTGTCGCGAAAGCGGCGCCTGAGGGTTGGCGCCATGCGCGCGAGAACGTAGTCCTCTTCTTCCGTGTTGTCCATGAGCACGAAATAGACGTCCTGACCCCGCGCCCAGAGATCCTCACGATAGAGAACCAGATGCCCCTCGCTTCGCGCACGGTCGAAGATTTCTCGCCCGAGCATTTTGCGAACCGCACTTCGCAGACTTCCTTCGCGATCTGTGCGAACCATCACAAGGATGTTCTTTCGATCGCGATTCCCTGCCAGATTCTTGCCTTCGCGGAGGAAGACGTTGAACTCGTTCTCATCTTCGAAGGTGTATCGAATGGTGTGGCTGAGCTGTTCGGTGAAGACGCGCAGGGCGGGATCGAAGCGGCCGGACTCCGTGAACAGGTAGATATCCGAGTAGGGTCCCACGGCGGGAATAAGCCGCTGCTCCCCGCAGCCGCCGACAAAAAGGGCGAGAAGGAGAATGGCGCCCATCAACATAGGGGCAAAGAAAATCCGCTCCGGTCGTCTCATGCTTACAGCATAGAAGAGAGGCCGGAGCGGGTCAAATCATCAAATCAGTCGAGATCCTGCCCCGTTACGCTATCGGCGGGACTCGCCGCCTGGGGCCGCTCATGATTAATCTCGCCGCCCAGGGGAAGGCTGCCATTTTGATCCAAAACGGGCATGACGGTTCCGTGTCCAGGCTCCACCCAACCGGGACGACCCTGGCGGGTATTCTCGACAGCACCCGTTGCGGCCTCGGCGCCGATGAACTCGGGTCCGCCACCGCCGAACTGGCTCTGGAACCAGAAGGTCCCACCCGTTACGACAACGAGCAGGGCCGCAGCAGCGGATAGTCCGAATCGCCAGATGTCACGGCGATCGCCGCCTTCATCGTAGCGGATCGTTTCACGCTGAACCATGGCCACCTGAAGCTTCCGACGCAAATTCCACTCGAAGCTGTCCGAGGGGCTGTCCATGCCTTCGTCCGTGAGCATGGCCAGGCCGGTCTTCAAATCATCGAGATATGCCGAGCAGTCATCACACCGTCCCAGGTGCTCATTGAGTTTCGACTGCCCTGATGGATCCAGCCGCTCATCGATAAAAAGTGAGATCTGTTCCTTGGCATGTTTGCAGTTCATGCAGGGGTCCTCCTAAACCAAGGTGTCGGCTTCTGAGCCGTAGCTAGCAACCCAATTCTCGCGAAAATGCGAGCGGGCGCGATTGATGCGGCTGCGCACAGTCCCGATCTTCAGTCCCGTTGCCGCTGATATTTCTTCGTAGCTGAGATCTCCGTACTCCCGCAGCAGGAAAGGCTCGCGATAGTGCTCGGGAATCTTCGTGACGATCTCAGCTACCCTCGATTTCATTTCAGTGTTTCGCACATCCCGGTCGGGCTGATGTCCCTTGTCCGGGAGCTCCATTTCCACCTTCTCACCGTCCGTGCGGCCCACCATTGGGATGCGGCCGATGGGACTGCGCTTCTTCCGGCGCATGTAGTTGCGCACCAGATTAAGACCGATGGTGTAGAGCCAGGTGGAAAATCTAGCGATGGTGCGATACTTGTCCGCGTGAATGTACGCGCGCACAAAGGTGTCCTGGGCGATCTCCTCGGCCAGATCAGGGTCACGCACCATCTTCAGGATGAAATTGAAGAGGCGGTCCTTGTAGCGAAACACGAGCTGATCGAAGGCTTGCTTCTGACCTTCTTGAACTAGAAGGATCAGATCCTCATCGCTCAGGCTCTCTTGGGGATGGATGGCCATCCGTTTCTCCTGCATGGGTCCTCCAGTGGCTGTGCCTGCCGGTCTACTCAGGCATTCCCGGGAAGTTCCCACGAAATAGTGCCTATCTCGATGGCGGGGAGTCGCTTTCCATTATTGGAAACAATGCGCCCATTCCGCCTATTTCTGAAAAAAGAGATCCTGGGGATCAAAACTCATTTCCTTGGGACGCTTGGTCACTAGACTGAGTCGCCCGCCATCCTCCAATTGAATATCCAGTCGGATTCGGCGTCCTGACAATTGAGACTCCCAGCTGCAATCTAAATGCCCCTGGGATGTTCGCCAAATCATGTTACGCGCCTTGCTCCCGCTTCTTAGAAGCTCTGCGGAGTCCCCGCCCAGGCTTCCCCTATCGCAGGTCCATCCTCGATCCTCGCCGCTTTGGACATCGGTAAAATAGGCTTCCAAACCCTGTCCCAATAAGAAGGCCTGAAGGAATCCGGGTCCCATTTCAACGATGGGCTCAAGAAGGCGGCTATCGGGGTTAAGGGGAGACTCGACACCGTCGGGTTCGGTCCAGCCGAGAACCTGGGCACCATCGAATAGCAGGACCTGCGCCTCGGGCAACAAAGGCAGGGAAGGCCAGGTCCAGCGCAGAGCGGCCAGCTTGGAATTGAGAACGCGGAGTTCGAGTTTTCCGGACCTCTGGCCCAGCCCCTGGGCGAAGCTCCATCTCGATTGTATGCGAAGAGAGGCCTCGGGATCGGAGGCCTGGGAGTTGGATTGTAGGGATAGAAGGAAAAGGGCAGCGAGAATGAGAAGAGGGCGCGGCCTAGCGATCTTTGTCCTCCGCGTCTTTTTCGTCGCCACCGGTGATTTCCTTCTTCCCTTTGAGTCCCTGCTGAAATTCGCGTACGCCGGATCCGAGGCCGCGGGCCAATTCCGGAATCTTGCGACCTCCGAACAGAAGCAGCAAAGCCAGGACGAGTAGGATTAGTTCCCAGTGACCGATCATCGCGAACATAGGACCCCCCGGTGGTTCAGCAAGACGATAGCGCATGGCGCAGGGAAGTCAAGGACTTGGAACTGGCAGCCTGAAACTAGTAGAGCGTTTTCAGGATGCTGAAGGTGGTGGCACATCCAGGGCGGTTTACACGCTGGCGTGATCGGCGGGCACGCATAGCGTGTCGCCCAAGGCGAACCTCGAAATGAGCAGGGAAATCGATATGAGAAGCATGCGGGGCATGGGCTACCTTGGAAATCGATTACTTAAGCAACATCAACTTCTGTGAGTGGATAAATCCGCCCGTTTCCAAACGCAAGATATAGAGGCCGGTGGGTAGGGAACGTCCGTGATTATCTCGTCCGTCCCACTCCAACTGATGTTCTCCGGCGGGCATAGGTTTCGCCCAGATTTTTCGGACATTCCGACCTGAAGAGTCATAAACGCTCAAATTGACTTGGCCCTCTCGCTCCAGCTGGAAGCGAATCGCAGTCTTGGGATTGAATGGGTTGGGCCAATTGGGAAGCAGACGCGCCGTGGGCGAAGCTGCTTGTTCGGTGACATCCGTGCCGTCATGCACCGTCAGCCTCAAGCACCATTCATTGAGCCTTCCGGTGTCGGCACTGGCCATATCGGCCACATGCAGAACCCAAGGTCCGTCGGTAAGTTCATCGGCGAAGATGTTCAGACTTTGCACGGGACTGATTTCCAACGGATACCAACCATAAATTTCATTGAGATTGCTGCCGCTCCGAAAGTGCAGAAGACAGGATGTGCCGGCCGGCGATTTCACCGTGGCCACAAGATCGCCGATCCAAGTGTGCTCGATGTCCAGAAACACTTCCGCAAGTTCCACAAAACCGCCGCCGCTGACCAAGAGCGTATCGGTGATGCCCATGTAATCGTCGTCGGGTATTTCCAGCTCCGGACTGGCACACTCGGTCACCTGGATGATGGGATTCATGGTGAAGTAAAGATCCTCCATCTGCTCCCCCTCGCCCAGATCATAGTAGGCGAAAGTCTTTCGATAACCTTCCTTGCTGGCGGTGATGATGTAACGCGTGCCGCCGTACAATCCATCGATGAGAAAATCACCTGAATGATCACTTAGGGTCCACTGCCCACCGGGTTGTACCTGAATCTTCACACCGGAGTGATTTTGATCTCCGATAATCTGAGCCTGTCCCGAGAAGGAAGCGTCCCCTTGATTCTGCGTGCCCAGCCACTGGGTAGCGTTTTCCAGCAAGGGCAAGCGGTCGACGGGCTCCATCGCCGAATAGCGGAAGGGAAGGTAAACAACCTGTCCGCCGGAAGGCTCGGGGTCGCTGTCGTATGCCATGTAACCGGCGAAAGGCGTACCCGGAAACCAGTGGTAAGGAGTCAAGGCCTCGTCGCTCAGAAGCAGTGCGTCGGCATCGGTGTAGCTTTGCAGATCCAGGCTCAGATTCATGGGCAAGGCATTAGGACTCGTCGCCAGAGGATGCTCACTCTCGAAGAGTGCCAAAGGCTGTGTGGGATCATCCAACCAGGCCTCACTGCGGAGAACCCGGGCCGCAAACAGCGGATCGCCTTCCACCCAGTGAAAGGCAATGTCTCCACCTTCCAAGAGCAGACGCCCGCCGTCGTTTACGAAATTGCGAAGTGCTACTCGCCAGGCCGGATCCCCCAGGGGCAGCGGATTATTCCCCGTGGTCCAGATGAGTATGTCGGGATAAACCCAGGTGGAAGGATCGATAAGGTTTGCCGGCAAGACATCCACCCCATGCCCCAAGGCCATCAGATCCGCCTCGAACTCGCTCACCGAACGCAGGGGACTCACAGCTCCACCCCGGTGCTCGGCGCTCTTGGCCACGCGAAAGCCATCTCCCGGTGAATCATCGATGATCAGGATGTTCAAGGCATGCCCAGGCAGAACCACGGCCAGCAGAACCAAAAGGGTCAGGAGCAATCGATGCATGAACTCTCCGGCATGAAAATGAGAAGGATTCCATTTTATCACAGATCCCGCCCCTCTCACAATAAGGGACGGGATCCGCAATTCGACTTGTGGGCTCTTGTTTGGACCGACCTAGGAATAGAATCCCATGGCTTCACGGGCCTCTCCGAGCGCTTCCTGGGCAATTCCTCGGCATCGCTGAGCTCCGGCGGCCAAGATCTCCCGAACTCGCTCGGGATGAGCCTTGAAGTCTTCATAGCGCTCGCGCACCGGAGTCATGACTGCGTCGAGATTTTCCGCCAAGACCTTCTTGCAATCGAAGCAGCCAATGGAGGCACTCCTGCATCCGGCGGCGATTTCATCAAGTTTCTCCGGAGGTGTGAAACTTTGATGAATGGTGAATAGGTTGCAGATGTCCGGATCGCCCGGATCGTCGCGACGCACGCGATTGGTGTCGGTGACCGCGGGCTTGAGAGCCTTCCAGATTTCATCGGCGTCGGCCAGCATGCGCAGGGTGTTACCGATGCTCTTGCTCATCTTGGCCTGTCCATCCAGACCCAGAATGCGCTTGGCGCCCGAGAGAAGGGGCTCCGGCTCGGGAAAGATGTCTCCATAGCGAGCGTTGAATTTCCGGGCGATCTCGCGGGATAACTCGAGGTGCTGAACCTGATCCTCACCCACCGGCACCAGTTCGCCCTTGTAGAGCAGAATGTCGGCGGCCTGCAAGACAGGATAGTCGAGCAGCCCGGCCGTGATGTTTTTGCGGTTGCGCTGGGACTTGTCCTTGAACTGGGTCATGCGCTCCAGATCACCCAGGGGCGTCACCGTATTGAAAAGCCAAGCCAGCTCGGTGTGCTCAGGAACCATGGACTGAATGAAGAGGGTGGCCTTTTCAGGATCCACGCCAGCGGCCAGAACGGAGGTAGCCATATCGAGGCTGCGCCCCGCCAGCTCCGAGATTTCAAAGGGCTGGGTGATGGCATGGTAGTCCACCACGCAGTAGAAGCAGTCGTACTCCTCCTGCAATTTCACCCAGTTTATGAGGGCTCCGGCATAATTGCCCAAGTGAGCTTCCCCCGAGGGCTGGATCCCGCTGAATACCCGTTTCATGCCGTCCTCGCTCGCTAGAATTTTAAGTCATTGCTTCCACGGAGCTTAGAAAATACCGGGCCTCGGCGTCCTCCAAGCGTCTTGCGACGCCTCTCCGGCTTTGTTAAAATGCTTGGGACGACACCTGGATTAAGCTTCTAAGTGACGTCATTTCAATAGAATACGCCTTGCCTATCCCGGTAGGGTGTGTGGATTGCTCTCGGAAAGCGGGCTGCCCCAAGCAGCCCGTTTTCCTTTTCCACAGCCATAGTGTAAACCATAGCCTTTTTATTGTCAGAGGCTTAGAGCCCAACCCTCAAGCTGTCCCTTAGGCCAGGGCCTTCTTGAACTCATCGGTGAGCATGGGTACTACCTCGAACAAATCCCCTTCGATGCCGTAGTCGGCCACCTTGAAGATGGGCGCCTCGGCATCCTTGTTCACGGCCACGATGTAGCGGCTGGAACTCATGCCCGCCAAGTGCTGAATGGCACCTGAAATGCCGCAGGCGATGTAGAGCACCGGGCTCACAGTCTTGCCCGTCTGCCCCACCTGATCGGAGTGATCACGCCACCCGGCATCCACGGCCGCACGGCTCGCGCCTACTGCAGCGCCCAGGACCTCGGCCAGATCTTCGAGGATCTTGAATTCATCGGAGCCCTTCATGCCGCGCCCGCCTGCAACGATGACTTTCGCCTCCTGCAGGGGAATCTTGTCCAGGGCCGCCGCCACAGCCTCTTTCACGGCCGTACGCAGATCGCCCGGGGCATCTGCGCTCAGAGCTTCAACACTTGCGGAAGCGGCCGCATCTTCGTCCATGGTCTGGAATAGGTTGGGACGAAGCGTCGCGATGGCCGGCGTACCCTCAAGGGTGACTGTCTCGAAGGCCTTGCCCGCAAAGATGGGACGGGTGAAGTGTAGCGCACCGTCCTTGCTTTCCAGTGCGGTGACATCCACGGCCAGTCCCGAATCCAGGGCCATGGCCAGGCGCGAGGAGAGTTCGCGGCCATGGGTGCTCACCGGCATGAACAGAAAATCAGCGCCGGATGCCTGGAGCGCCGGTACGAGTGCATGCACCTGGGATTCCAGGTTGAAGGGCTCGTATCGATCATCGTCGCCCACGAGAACCTTGTCGGCTCCGTAACGAGCTGCAAGAGCAGCAGCCTCGTCGAGACCTTTGCCCAGAAGCAACGCGGTAACCTGACCGCCGTCTGCCTGACGTTTGGCTTCGCCTAGAACTTCCAGGGAAGGCTTGGTGAGTCCCGCAGAACCTGTTTCCAGATAAACCCAAATGTTCGTCATTTTCCGCCTCCCTAGACCGCGTGGGCTTCGTCACGCAGAAGCCTGACCAGTTCGGATACTTTTTCGTTCGTCTCGCCCGCAAGCATGCGCCCTTCAGCGCGAGGAGGCGGTGAGCTGAGCCCATGCACTTTGACCTTGGCGGCGGGCGTGAGACCCAGATCCGCAAGGCTCAGCACTTCCTTGGGCTTTCGTGCAGCCTGCATGATGCCGGGCAGACTGGGATAGCGAGGCTCGTTGAGACCCTTTGTACAGGTAAAGAGCGCGGGAAGGCCGATTTCCAATGTTTCTGTCACGCCTTCGGCTTCGCGAGAAACGGTGGCACTGGTCCCGTCCAAAACAAAGCTCGTGATGAAGGTCGCCGCCGGCATGCCCAGCTTCTGAGCCACAGCCGGACCCACCTGATGGGTGTCGCTATCCACCGATTGCTTGCCGCAGAAGATGATGTCGAACTCTTCACGGGCGATCATGGCCGCAAGGATCTCGGCGCGCACGGAGGCGTCGGCCTGGCCGAGCTCGGGATCACGAAGCACCACGGCGCGATCGCCGCCCATGGCCAGGGCCGTCTTGAGAGCTTCGTCCGCGGAGTCCGGTCCCAGGTTGAAGATGACCACTTCGCCCCCACTGGCCTCTTTGAGCTTGATAGCCTCTTCCACCGCATACTCGTCGTAAGGATTCAGGACGAGCTGCACACCAGAGTAGTCCATGCCCGAGCCATCGGACAGGACCTGGATCTTCGCAGCCGTGTCCGCCACCTGCTTCACCATCACGGCAATCTTCATGGCCTTCCTTTCTACATGTCCAGGAGTTGCCTCGCCATCACTAGGCGTTGCACCTCGCTGGTTCCTTCGTAGATCTCCGTAACGCGCGCGTCGCGGAAGATCCGTTCCACTTTGTATTCCTTGCTGTAACCGTATCCGCCGTGAATCTGCACGGCGGCCTCAGCGCAACGCACTGCCGCCTGACTCGAAAAGAGTTTGGCCGTTGCAGCCGGCATGATGATCTTTTCGCCCGCAGACGCAGCCACCGCCGCACGGTAGGTTAACAGGCGGCTGGCCTCCACATCAGAGTGCATGGTGGTGAGCTTGTCCTGTATGGATTGGAACTTCCCAATGGGCTTGCCGAACTGTTCGCGTTCGCGGCTGTACTTCAAAGACTCCTGAAGTGCCGCCTCGGCCATGCCCAAAGCCTGCGCCGCGATTCCTATACGCCCGTAGTTGAGCATGTCCAGGGCCATGGAAAATCCCCGGCCTTCTTCGCCCAGCAAGCAATCTTCGGGAATGAACACATCTTCCAAATTCACCATGACGGTGGATGATGCGTTCAGGCCCATCTTGGCTTCCTCGGGGCCCAGCTCCACACCCTCGGAATTCATGTCGAGGATAAAGGCACTGATGCCCCGGCTCTTTTCTTGTGGATCGGTACGCGCATAGAGGATGCCGAAGGAGGCATAGCCGGCATTGGTGATGAAGGCCTTGCTGCCTGTCACCTTCCAACCACCCTCAACTTTTTCCGCGCGGCAGGTGAGGGAGGCCGCGTCACTGCCGGCACCCGGTTCGGTAAGAAGATAGGCGCCTAGTGCCTCGCCGGATGCGGCCGGGGGAAGCCAGCGCTTCTTCTGTTCCTCATTTCCGAATTTGTGGATGGTGCCGCAGCCCAGTGTGTTGTGCACTGAGAGCACCACGGCCGTAGAGGCACAGCTCTTGGCTATTTCTTCGAGCACCAGAATGTAGGAGAGGAAATCCATTCCCGAGCCGCCGTACTCCGGGGGCACGGTTACGCCCATGAGACCCAAGGCGGCGGCCTTCTTCAAGGTTTCCGAGGGGAAGCGATGCTCGTGGTCGGACAGTGCGGCAATAGGTTCAATTTCCTTGCGCGCAAAATCACGCACCATTTCGCGGAGAATGCTCTGCTCTTCACTCAGATGGAAATTCATGAGAACCCCTCTAGCCTGAAACAAGAAAGACAGTTTAGGAAAAGGAGTTGTCTTTCACAAGCGCAAAGCATTCAGCGTAAAGCCTTTCGGAGCCTGAAAAGGAAATCCTGGGTCATGCGAAAAGTGGCTCCCCAGATGATTTCCCCCTCGTAGGGAAAGGCTGGTACCGAGAGCCTGAGTCCGTTTTCATCCAGGATAACCTGCTTCTGGGAATGTGGGTCTAAGAGCCAGCTCAGGGGCACCGTGAAGACCCTTTCTACTTCTTCTGCGCTATTGGGCTTGTAGTGGCCGTCGGGCCAGAGACTGAGGAAGGGCAGGATGCGAAATTCGCGCAGGGATTCCGTGGGAGTGAGCTGCGCCAGGTACCTCACATGGGACGGGTCCACACCGACTTCTTCTTCGGCTTCACGGAGGGCCGTATGATAAGGCCCCGAGTCGTCTTTCTCTCGGGTACCGCCGGGAAAAGCCACCTGGCCGCGATGATGGGGCAAGCCTTGAGAGCGTCGCGTGAAAAGCAGCGAAGCTCCCGCCTCGGTCTGGAGTATGGGCAGAAGCACGGCGGATGATCGCAGGCTAACCGCTTCATCGAAATGCTCCGGCGGATCGAGATCGTCCGCGAGGAGGTCTGCCAACTCGGCTGCACCGGGTAGCTCAACGCTCAAGGTTAGCGTCCTGGGCCAATGGGCCGAAGAATTCAACCCTGCGATCGTTCAACAAATGGTTGTGATCGGTTAGCCACTTGTCGCGAGCGAGCTTGGGATCGAAGTCCACCACCGCCGCGGCCACTTCTCCTGAAGGCAGGGCCAGAAGCAGGTCACCCCGATGTCCCATGAGCTGTGAAGCACCGGTAAAATCCAGACTGGGACCATCGGCATAGGCCTCGGCCCCCACTCGGTTCACCGTGGCGATGTAAACGGCGTTTTCCACGGCCCTGGCGAACATGGATTTCTGACAATAGGGCGTCACCAGATTCGAGGGGTGCAGAACCAGGTCCACACCCTCTAGTGCCATGAGCCTGACCACCTCCGGAAAAACCCAGTCGAAGCAAATCATCATACCGAGACGCCAGCCTCGAAAATCCGTGATGGGCGGCGGACGATCCCCTGCATCGAAGACCTGCTTCTCACGGGCGAAGAGATGCAGCTTGCGATAGAAGACAGGCTCTTCACCCGGGCGCAGAAGAACCGAGGCATTGAAGAGACGAGTCCCATCGCGAAGTGGGAAGCCGGCCACCACCGCCGCATTTTTCCGCTCGGACAAATCGCGGAAAAAGTCGAGGCCCTCTCCCCTGTCCGGTTCCTCGGCCAGATCCAGAATCTGATCCCGCTCGGCCATGGCGTATCCCGTGGTGCAGAGCTCGGGGAAGCAGAACAGATCCGCCTCGAGGCTTTCGGTGGCCTTGGCCATGCCCTTGAGGTTCTTCGCCTTGTTTCCGAGCACGGGATGAGTTTGAACCAGTGCCAGTCGCATCAGGCCTCCTTCACCCAGCGCCAGGCTTCAGCCAGGGACGCCTTCTTGCCGGTCATGAGAATGCCCACGCGGAAGATGCGGCCAGCCATTACCGAGATCAGCCAGATGGACAAGAGCAGGAGACCGATGGACAGTCCCAATTGCCAAAATGGCGGCATGGACAGGTTCACCCGCATGAACATGACCAGGGGTGCCGTGAGGGGGAAGATGCTCATGGCCACGGAAAATCCGGAATCCGGATTTTGCAGGATGAATGTCATGGCGATGATGGGAAGTAGAATGGGTATGAGAATGAAGGGAGTGAATTGCTGAGCTTCCTGATCGTTCGTAACCATGGCCCCGACCGATGCGAAGAGCCCGGAGAAAAGGAAGAATCCCAACACATAGAACAGGATGAAAAAGGCGAAGGTGGCTGGGCTGATCACCGAAAGGTATTCCATCTTGTCGGCGCTGATCACGCCGGAAAGGGCCACAGCTGCAGTCATGAGCCCCCAGGCGAAGTACTGGGTCAGGCCCACCGCGCCGATGCCGAGAATCTTGCCCATGAAGAATTGCCCCGCATCCATACTCGAGAGAACCACCTCTGTGACCTTCTGGGTCTTGTCCTCGATGATGCTTCGCTGGATCATCACGCCGAAGGAGAGAATAGTCACGTAGAGCACCATGACGAATAGGAAGGTGCTGAAGAAGACCACCTCGAAGCCGGCCTGATCGGCGTCTCCCTTGGCGTGTCGGTAGGTGTCGAGATTCACCCAGACACTGAGCTCCTCGTAGAGATCGGGTGCCAGATTCAGATCGCTCATTTTGGCGCGCCTAAGAACGCCCGAGGTGCGCGACTCGAGCATCTGCATGAGTGATATGTTGCTCACAATACGACCGTGAAACTCGGCATTTAGACTGTCGGCGATACTTGCGGGCAAGAGCAGATACCAGTCGAGTTCGCCGTCCTTCATGAGTTCATCGAGTATGTCTCGATCGCTCAGTGCCGAAACGTGGATACCCTCAGGCGGGTCGACGTCGATGAAGCGGAAACGACTTTCTCCCGACAAAAGCTCCGACTGGATGCTTTCTTCCAGCGCGGTTTTGTACTTACCCGACTCGTCGATGATGAGAACCGTTTCACCGGTTTCCACTTCCCGAGTGGCCAAGTAGGCAGGAAGGAGGGTCACGGCGGCCATGAAGATGGGGACCAGAATCAGACCGATCACGAAAGACTTGCGCCTGACCCGCTCGAGATATTCGCGAAGGAATACGGCTTTGATCTTGTTCAAGACCCGACTCCTTCCTTGGCGGGGATCTCCCGTCCCACGGTCATGATGAAGATGTTGTGCAAGCTTGGTTTCACCGGCTCGAAGTGCTTGAGATCCAGCTTGGCACTCCAATCGCGAACAACGGCGGAACTGTCCGTTTCATCGTTGAGCTGAAGTTCCACTTCCCCTTCACTTCTTTCCTGGAATCGCGCCACGCGGGGATCCTGTCGGATGATACTTCCATCACCCGTAAAGCGAACCCGAAGGTGACCGCGACCAAATGACTCGCGAACCTCTCCCAAGGGCCCCGAGAGCACCAGCTTTCCGCGATCGATAAGAGCGATTTCATCACAAAGTCGCTCAGCCTGATCCATCAGGTGCGTTGAAAAGATGACTGTTTTGCCCTGCTCGCGAAGCTCGAGAATGATGTCCTGAAGCGCTTCGGTATTCACGGGATCCAAACCGCTGAAGGGTTCGTCCATGAGCACGATGTCGGGATCGTGCAGCAGTGTGCCCGCGAACTGGATCTTCTGCTGCATTCCCTTGGACAGTTCCTTCACCTTTCCCTGAGCGCGATCGGCAAGTCCCAGGCGCTCTAGCCAGGCCATGCCCTCCTTGCGGGCGGTCGAACGTGACATGTCTTTTAGGGAGCCGAAGAAAACCAGGTGATCGATCACCTTCATGTCTCCATAGAGTCCGCGCTCCTCAGCCAAGTAACCCACGCGATTGCGGAAGGCATTATCCAAGGGTTTACCGTTGGAGAGAATCTGACCTTCATCGGGGGCCAAAATGTTCATGACCATACGGATGGTCGTGCTTTTACCGGCGCCATTGGGCCCGAGGAATCCCGTGAGTTTGCCGGGCTCGAAGATGTAGCTCACATCGTCCACTGCGGGCTTGTCGCCGAAGCGCTTACTGACCGCTTCCAATTGGATCATGCTTTCTCCCCCTGCAGAGGGACCAGGCCCTCGTTCTCTCGCCACTGATACATTCCTTCATGGCGAATTTCACCGCCCAGATACAGGAGTCCGGATTCGTCAGCCCGCACTCTCAGTTCGCCGCCGGGATAACAAATCCTCCGCGTCTCGCCAGGGCCGATGCCGCCCGGGCCCGCAGAGGCCACGGCCAGAGCGCCGGTCCCGCAGGACAGGGTTTCCCCCACACCTCTTTCCCAGACCCGAACACGGAAGCCATCTTCCTTGCGAATGGCGAACTCGACGTTGACGCCGTCCGGAAAACTCTCGTGGTTCTGAAGCAATGGGCCTATCTCGCCCACTCGCTTCTGGAGGGATTCATCAGATGGAATGACCCAGTGCGGGTTTCCCACAAATATGGCATGGCCCCTGAAGGTTTCCCTTCCGATTTGTACCTCCAGGAATTGCTCAGGATTGCTGCTGAGATTCTCCATGGATCGGGCATGGCCCATTTCCGCTTCCACGAAATCGCCCCGGATCCTGATGGTTTTCGAACCGTCCGAGGTGAGAATTCTACCCCCGTCCTCAAAAAGACCCTTCTCAGACATTAGTCGAGCCAAACAGCGCAATCCATTGCCGCACATGGCCTCACTCCCATCGGGATTAAACATGCGCATGGAGTTCGGATCGGATAAGCCCAGAATGAGGCCGTCGCAACTGGACGCTAAAAGGCAGGCAAGAGATGGCCCGACCTGGGGATCCAGATCCAGGCTGACATAGAAGGCATTGCCTGCCGCGCTCATACGATGAAGTGTTGGGATCATGACTTCGCAACATAGCCGAGGGCCGCGGAAGGGTCAACGTATGGAATTCGTGGAACTTGCGGAAGCCGATCGAGTAGGTGCGCCTTGTTCCCTCCCCCGGAAACGGGGGAGGGTTCTTGCTAAAGACCTGTGGCTGAGAGCCAATGTTACTTCAGCAAGGTCATCTTCTTGCTCTCCACATGATCGTCCACGCGAAGGCGGGCGAAGTAGATTCCACTGGGCATTTCCCGGCCTCGATCGTCGCGTCCATTCCAGCTGGTCAGGTAGATGCCGGGTTCCATGGGACCATCGGCCAACTGCGCCAAGCGGCGTCCCTGAGCGTCGTAGATACCCAGTTCCACCTCTCGGGCAGGACCTGCGCCCAATGTGAAGCGAATGCTCGTGCTGGGATTGAAGGGATTGGGCCAAACGCCGTCCAGCAGCACCGCCCCCACAGGCAAATCACTTTCGTCCACACCCACCGATTCTCCGATGATCCAGTCGTGGCTGCGGGTCCAACCCGTGCGAAGCTGATCATGCTGGAAGGTGTACCATGCGTAATCCTGATCGGCATTCCCCTGCGGGAATTCCCAGACGTAGAGGTAGGTGTCCCAGCCCGCATAGATCATGTCGAGCAGGCCGTCGCCGTCAACATCGGCGATGGTCGGCGTAGCACGGGCCGCCTCACCCAATATGATGGGGAATCCCGCCATGGGTTCACCGTCATGATGCCAAACCAGGATCTCGCCGCTTTCGTTGGTGAGAATGACCTCATAGTCCAGGTCGCCGTCCAGGTCGACCACTACGGGAGATGATTGGCTCACGTGATGAATCAGGATTGGCCAACCTGGTAGCCAGGCGCCCGTGATATCCAGGAATCCCACTTCCACGTCATCTTGATCGATCATGGAGGTGATGAATATTTCCGGAACCTCATCACCCGCCACATCGGCCAGAGCGGGGCTGGGAGCCATCCAGTAATTGTAGTTGTTGTAATCCAGTTTGATGGGCCAACCGGGATGGCGATCGCCCTGGTGGCTGACGACGTAGAGCGAATCAGCACTTGTGTGGATGACGATTTCAGGCAGACCGTCCAGGTCCAGGTCGCCGATGGCGCAACTGCCGTACATCTCACCGCCGTGGACGAAGGGGAAACCAGGCAGGTTGTTACCATTGCCCCAGTATCCACGAAGCTCTCCGTTCTGGGCGGGTACGAAGATCTCGAGGGATCCGTCGTGATTAATGTCGGCGAAGGAAGGCGTTCCTCGCGGCCAGACACCCAAGCCGGTATCGAAAACGCCGTGGGTTCCAGGATTGGAGTCACCGTCCACCACTTCGCTGCCGTCGTGGTGCCAGCCCATAAGTGCACCGGAAACATCGACCACGAAGATTTCCAGGTCGCCGTCACCATCAATGTCGCCCAAAGATGGAGAGGCCCAGATGCCCGTTCCCGCCACGACGTCCTGTGGCCAGCCATCGGCAACTGTGGCGTTGATGGTGCCAAGACCCGAGGCGAACTCCCAGACATAGATCTCGCCGGTGTTCCAGCTCGCACCCACCACTTCCAATCCGTCACCGGGAATCACGTCTCCAGCGGAGAGGGAGGCGTCGAACTTCTCTCCCAGGTAGCTCACGGGTCCGATGGTCTCGGCGTCGAAATCGCCATCGGACAGCTCTCGGCCATCGTGGAAGAAACCATTGAGTTCCTTGCTGCCGACAAGGATTTCCAGGGTACCGTCGTCATCGAGGTCGAGGGCCAAGGCAGTACAGGGAGTGGACCAATCCAGTTCGCGAGGCCAGCCGGCCTTGAGCGCGGGATTGGTGGTGACACTTGCGTAGGGAGAGGGCTCGCCGGTGAGCAGACTTTCTGAGAGCGGTACGATCTTGTACCAGAACACGGACAGGGGCTCCAAGGTGGTATCCTCAAAGGTGCTGGCCCTTGTCCAGTCTGGCGTTACTTCCTCGTAAGGACCCGACTCGGACACCGACGAGCGCAGTACGCGATAGCCGGCCACATCACCCGAGGCGGGCTCCCAGTTCAAGTGAAGAACGGTCACCTGGGTTGTGAACTCGAAGCTCGGCGCCTCAACTATGGCGTCAGGTCGTTCCAGAAGCACTTCAAGGGTGTCCACGTGACCGTTTGCATCGGTCAGATACATGTAAAGTTGAGGTGGGGAACTTGAGACGCGTTCCACGGTGAAGTTAGCGGGGCCCACTTCGCCTCCCAATCCGGCCAAATCACCCAAGCTAACATTGCCACTAACAACGTTGATACCGCTGGGGGGCTTGGGAACCAAGCTGGCGATTACGCCAGGGGCCAATCCTCGTCCGCGGTTGATAAGTGAAAGAGCCACTTCCGCCGTTTCACCCAAATCCAAATTTCCATCGCCGTCACCGCCGGCACTGTCGTCCAATTCCGTGCGGAAGAGCTGGAGATCCCGGGAAGCGGTTTCCAGGAAGAACTCATCCACCTGATCGCCCACTGCCGAACTGATAGTCAGTTCGAAGGGTAGAATTTCATCGTCGCCAAATGGGGCGATTTCCAAGAGATAACCGTCACCACCCTGACCTGCCTGGCCACTACCGATGTCGTCGTAGACATCATTGTCGTCGAGCAGGGTCACACCGCTATGGACCGTACTGAGCAGGGTTGAGATGCCCGTGGCAGTTGCATCGCCCTCGTTTTGCAGAGCCAGGAACAACCTGACCGTTTCACCGGCTTCAGGTATGCCGTTGCCGTTGCCAATCACGGTGCCGTCGCTGGTATCCCCCACGACCACCGACTCGATGGACAGATACTCTGCAGCACCCGGCATGGTCACGGTGAGCAAGCCCTGCCAAGGCAGTCCGTCGCGTGCATCCACGCGAACCTGATAGATGCCCGCAGTTTCGGGCAGAGGACTGAACGTCACTTCGCCCAGCTCATCGGTGACGCCTCGCTGATAATCTTCATCGCCCTTGCGAAGCGTCACAGTGAGGTCCGCCCAGGCTTCCATATTGCCGTCCTGCACGGTAATGGTCAGAGGACCGCTGCCCGCCTCATAGCTGCTGTTGTAGCTGACGCTCGCAGATTCAGGCAGCTGATAGCGAACCCAGGCACTGGGATCGCCCAATAGGGCGAAGGTTTGATGCGCCCAGCGATAGCCCGAATTGTCCTGTGCCTCGATATCGAAGGCAATGAGGCTGTTGACATAAAGATCGCCAAGACGCTGAGTGGGATCTGCGTAGAGGGCGTAGAAGAAAACGTTTTGGTAGTTCATGCTGATATTGGAGAAAGTCTCTCGCGTGGATCCGATAACTCCGTAGGTACCGCCGAATGGATTCTGCAGGAAAGCCTCTGCCAGACTGTTAAAGTCGAAGGCGGCGGCAGTGCAATTGACCATGTAAAGCATGAAGTAGCGGTCTTGGTTGAAGAGCAGTTCCACATCCGATGAAGTGATGCTCTGGTCTCCGACACTCATGTTCTGACGGCCGCCATGTCCGTTATGGAGAACTACGGAGGGTCCCGCTTCGAACTCATCCAAGGTGGCGGCGCGAGACAGCTCGTCGCTACCGGGAAATGCGTAGTAGTTTTCATAGAGCCGGGTAAGTTCCTGATCTGGGCCTACGGCTCCCGTTCTGACGAACTCACAGTAGTCGGCGCCATCGATGTGAATGTTGTCGCCGAAATTCCAATCCTGAGGAAAGAGCACTTCGCCCAGGAGAAGGACTTTGTTCTGGTAATCAGTTTCCTCGCAATTCTGGGTACTCTGCATCTTGCCAAGCATGGTCTCAGCCTCGAAGTAATTACCGGCCGGGAAGCGGCCCACGAAAACTTCGGGGATCAGATCCGCGTCATCGCCGGGGTCGCCATTGTTCGCCACTTCACAGTAATGTGAATCCAGGTCGGCGTTCCAGTTTCCATCGAGGCAACCGTAGTAAAGATCCGTGGGCGTGGTTACGGGATCCACGAAGAGTGTGGAGTATGCGTAACGCGCGGGCACTTGATCGGTGTCACCCACGATCAGCACATACTTGATGGACCATTTCTCATAAGCGTCACGAACGAAGTTCCGGATCATCTCGGGGCGATCGCTGCCATAGGGATAGTGGCTGGCGATCCAGTCCATGCTCCTGGCCACCGTGGGAATCCCCCAGTTGGTTTTCTCAACGGCGTAGGTCTCGCATAGATCCATGAAGGAATCCACGGTGACGATGACCATTTCCACTTCACTGCCGTCGATGCTCGGCGCATCGGTGGGAAAACCGCTGCCGCCTACCGCGCGTCCGCTATCGACTGGCAAGGCTTCAGGGTTCAGAAGTCGTCGACCTATGAGATCCAGACTCCGCTCGCGCAGAGGAAAGCTATCGCGCTGCGGGCGGGCCGCGTCGAATGCCGTCTCGCCGTCGGCAATCTCAAGACGCAGTTTTGCCTGGCGCAGGGAAAGCACTTGCCCATCAACCGCTCGCAGAGGATACAGATTCAGGATCTGATATCGCCTGCCGTGCAGAATGTTCGTTCCCGAAACTACAATCTCGTAATTGTCGGACCAGAGGGGACCCTCGGCGGGCAGAATAGCGTCGCCTTCGCTACCCTCCAGGGGAATGCGTTGGGCTTCCCGGCTCAGGCGACTTTCCTCACTCTCATCCAGCACAACAATTTCCGCCGAGACAATGGACTGCCCATCCTCCAATGCCCACCACCAGGAAACCGAGGGCAAGGAGTAGCGATCGCTCGATGGATCCTCAAGTACCGTCAGCAGTCGCTGAGCATCAGAACTAGGCGAAGTCCATAGTTCATCAAGAGGAAGACTCCGCTCGACTAATTCCGCTGTAGCTGACGACAAGGAAAAAACCATCACTAGAAGTATGGGTATATTGAATCGGGGCATCTTGCAGACTCCATTTAGGGCTGGATAGAGACTGGGCTCGGAGAACGCGAGTTAGAACCTAATTTTAACCTAGTAACGACATGCAATCAAGAAAGTGTAACTAATTTTTCGACAAAGGTTTAACGCCTACTTCTCATCTTGTCTAGTAACTCTCTATCACTCCGGGTTAGAGAGCCGATTCCATCCCGAGATACCTTGTCTAGAATCTGATTCACGCGTTCTCGATCTTCTTTCATACGATTGAGATCGCGTCGGCGTTTGCGCCCCTCAAGATCGAAGATTGGCTTGCGATACCAACCTCGCCGAATCATGAGCAGTCCCGTGATCAAACCACCAATATGTGCCAGATGGGCGATATTCCCCGTTCCAGCGATGGCTCCGTAGAGGTCCATGGCTGCCACGAGCCAGATGAAGTGCTTCACCTTCATGGGGATGATCATGAAGGCCAGAATGATGCGGTCGGGGAAGAGGCTGCCGTAGGCCGCCAAGATTCCCAGCACGGCTCCGCTGGCACCCAGGATGTGCGCGTTCAGCATGGGCAGGCTGAACAAGCCCGCCACGAGGCCGGAGATGAAATAGAGCCGCAGAAATGAGGCACTGCCCAGGGTAACTTCGACTTCTCGTCCCATCATCCAGAGCAGGAACATGTTGAAGCCGATGTGCATCAGGCCCGCGTGGAAGAACATGTAGGTGAGCAGTTGCCAGATCATGCCCTGGGTGAGCACACGGATGGGTTGGAGCCAGAACAGGAAATGCAGCCAGGCTCCGATAACGCTCTTCTGTAGCAGAAAAGTGATGGCAAAGACGATCAGATTCGCGACGACGATGCGCAGCGTCCACGGATAAGGAGAATCCGCAAATGGCAGTTTCGCGCTCAGGCCTGTGGGACGCTGTCCGTACAAAATGTCCTCCGATTAGGATCCGCTATGAGTGATCGAAATACGGTGACGAGGGCTGAGGCCACCATCCGTGTCGGGACTGAAGGCGTAGTCGATCTGATATCCTCGGTTCTTCAAGCCGAAACCGAAGGTGGGGAAGTGTCGATCCTCGCCCTGCCGCCAGGCCATGAATCCGCCTCGAAGTGTGGCGAGGCCGTCTAGGAGCGTCCATTCCAGGCCGACGCCAATGCTTTCCGTTTCCGAAAGATGGTTGGTGCTGCGCCCTTCAAAACGCCAGTCTCCTGGTAACACAGGAAGGCTCAGCCCCCCCCATCCCACAGAGAGTACCGTGCTGGGCTCACGCCTGAAATCGCTGCCTTCGGTCCAGGACTGCCTGTGCCAGAAGTCCTTCATGAGAACGCCTGCCTCCAAACCAGGATGCAAAAATCGCATGCGCAGGCCGAAGTCCAAGGCAAAGGCTCCTGCTCGATCCTGACCGTCATCACTGCCGCCGCCGGAATAACTGGCTCGCCCGCCCAAGGAGAACCATCGCATCGGGCTCCAGGCAGCCACCGTGGCCATGCTCCACTCGCTCCATCCGGAATCGTCGGCAAGGGTGGCGTTGAGATACTGGAACGCCGCGCCGATGGCCAATTCGCTGTCGCCTCGATAATGACCATCCAGGGCCAGGCGCTCACCCGATCCCATGGCAAATGCCAAGGTACCGTACTGAATGGGCAGTCCGTCACCATAGTTCTGAAGGAAGGCGCCGGCTTGCCAATGGGTGATGCTTGTCAGTGAGGCGGGTTGCAGGAAAAGAGCTTCCAGCCCGGCCTCGCCCAGATGGGCCGCACCGGCCAAAGCCAGGTCGCGCGTACCCGTTCCCTGGAATCGGTAGCTGCCGCCTTCGTCGGCACCTGCGGAAAAGGTGAGCGCCAAGATCAGCCCAAGGGCGAGAGTTCTCGTCTTAATCGACAATGGCCACCACCTTTCGATCCTCGAGGATCTCGCCGCTTGCCAGATAGCTTCGGATGACTACAACCAAAAGGCCCGGAGCCAGATCGCGGTTTGCGGAATCTCGCATGTCCCACTCGACCGCCCACTCTCGGGGTCCGCCCTCGACTTCGACAATTCGGAGCAGTGCACCTTCCAGGGAAAAGAAGCGCAGTTCAATCTTGTCCGCATCTTCCGGTGTGTTGATCTGGATTTCCTCGCCCTCTCCACCGCGGAAACGCCCAGGTATGCGAATGGCCGCCCCGGGTTGATAGTTGAGATTCAGGGCTTCGGACAATTCAGACGAATTGCCCGCCGCGTCGAAAGCCTCCAGGCGGAAGCTCTGATCTCCCTCATCCAGATTCACGAAGAAGGAAAACTCCACGCTACCACCTGCATCCAAGGTGTCCATAGCCACAGCGCTGTTGTTCTTATAGAGGTGAATCTCCAACTCAGCCTCTGAGGCTGAACCCTTAATCTGCTCATAGGCCTGAATGCGATCGCCACCCTGGGTCAACCACTGGGGAGCCTGTGGATGGAGGTCATCCAAAACCACCGCAACCTGATAGGCTGCGTCAAGCGCGCTCAACCAGTGACCCGTCCCATCCATGACGTCCAGGTTCAGGTGGTAGGTACTGTCAGCCGTCCAGTGGCTTGGAATGAGGAACAAATAGTCTTCGAATGTAGGATCACCCGACCCTTGTGCCAGCCCCAAGGTGTCGTAGGGAGCATCCACACCCCAGGAAACACGACAACTGTCCACACCATGACGATCTTCCGCGCGCACCCAGATTGAGTCGGGAAGGTCCGCTGAACTGAAATAGAAGTCATCATCATCATCAGGCCAGCCGCCCAATGTTAGAATTGAAACGCTGGGTGCCTGGATATCGATATCCAATGAAACTTCCGCCTGATCCGTATTTCCGGCATCGTCTTCAATCGTAATCGTACCGGGAAAGATTCCGTCCTGACGATTTCCCAAGGTGTCAAAGCCGTTCCAGAGGAAGCGGTACCTTGTTCCCTCGCCGGTGTTCAAAGCGTATTCGCCGTCTCGTTCCATATAACTCAGCAGATACCACTGCCCGGCCGATTCGCTATAGGCGAGGATCTCAAGGGTGGCCGTGTCGGTGAGAGTGTCGAAATCGGCGGAGGTGAAGTAGATCTGCTGCAGGGTGTCGGCCCCGGCAAGTAGCGGGGTGAATGGCTGAGGCTCCACGGCCACGCTGATGAAGCTAGGCGATTGAGTGTTGATTTCAATTTCGCCTGCGGGTTCCATCCATAACTCTGCCGAATCCGTACTGGCGAAGATGTGAAGGAAATAGAAGCCGTCCACATAAGGCGATTCGCCGTCGTCCAGGCCGTCCCATGCCGCGCTCAGGTATTGATATTGACCGATGTCTTCTCCGGTCATTTCAATGAGCACTTCCACCCAATCCTCTGGCGCGGGAGGTACCGCACTGCTAGTGCTTACCAGCGCACGTATTTCGGTGAGGTCGGCTTCTTCCGAAGTGACCATGAAGGACAGGGGCATACTGTCCTGCACCGCATCGCCGTTGGGCGAGAAGGCTCGATCCCACAGAATGCTTTGAAGCTCGATAGCTCCGGCTGTGGAAACAAGAATTCCCATAAGGATAAAAAGAGACAGTCTTTTCATGTGTGGATGAATCCTCCGCTTAAGACGGCCCAGGATTTCCCAAGCACCCGTCCCTGTCAAGATCAAAGCCCGGTGCGTATGAGCAGGATACCCATGTCTCCGCGGTTTTCTCCCGTGAATCGCAGATCCGTGAGGCCTCCAGGGGCTGCCCCGCGAAGTTCTAACAAGTCGAAACTCCCCGGCATCAGGAAAGAAATCCAAATCGGATTGGCCAATTCCAAACTAAAGTAGGAAAGCGGTTCCTGGACACCCCCATCATAGGGGAAATCCTGGCGAATGTTCAGGCTTGTGTACTGATAGCGAGGATCATCGCTGAGCCCGCTGTCGTCCAGGACCAAGGTGGCCAGCCAGTCCTTGAATACCTGCGCATAGGACTCACCCGTTACCTGAACCACGTTGTCCCGCCCCGATAGGTTTGATTTCACCAGATCTTCCGGGCTTCCCGGCCAGCGGTCGGCAAGATAACGCATCAGCAGATAGGAAGCGCCTCTCTCGCCCAGAGAATTCCCCACCACCTGACCCGGAGCCAAGCCACTCAAAGATGCCAGTGCGAAGTACCGGTGTTGACGTGAGTGAAGGTAGATTCCAACTCGTGCCTGATTTTGATCGTCGAATCCACAGACGTCTTCGGCCAGATGACTGAGACCTTCGTTGATCCACAGCTCTTCCTGGTGATTCAGATCGGCGCCAAGCACTCCATGACGTTGATGGAAATTGATCATGTGCTGGAACTCGTGGGCAACGATGGGCTTCACTGCCGCCACGGTACTCTCCAGAGTATGGGCCACCTTGCTGAAATCTTCGTTGGGGTCGGGCACGATGCCATAGAAAATCTCGCGCTCGTTGCTGACTCCAGCCGGCCAGCTGAAGATGGGCAGATCCACCGGGTTGAAAAAGCCTCCGATGTACTCGCCGCCCCATTGAGGGTTGTCGTCGATCTGACCCGTGAGCAAATTCACCTGCCGCGTCAGCAGGATGTACACGCGATCATTTCCATCGTAGTCACTCTCGGCACCGAAGTTCTGACGAACACTGTCATAGATCTGCAATTCGAAGGTTTGACCGATCTCGTTGCACTCATCCTGAGGCAAGCGAATTACGTCGCGATCGTCCACAAAAAGCCGTACATGATCACCTTCGTACCTGAGAGTTGCTCCTAACAAGGTATAGGATTCCGCATCGTCGGTTCTTCCAAAATAGTCGGAATAGACCAGGAAATCGGTGGAATCTCGTGGTTTTTCACGATCCGAAATTGTCCTGGCCTGGACATGATCCGGAACCGAGAGCATGCGCATGTGGAAGTCGTGGGCAATATCACGCGGCATGTCCATGGCGGCAGGTGCCCCTCCATTCTCCAGGCTCACCCAATCCTGTTCGTAGGGTGCTTCCTCGCGCAGATTGTAGGTAATCGCGATGTATCGCGAACCCTCGGTGAAGGCCGAGATGGGCACCAGCACTTCATCGTTCACCATGGGATAATCCAGAACCTTTCCCATGGCCAAACTCACTTCGACGAGGAAGTTTTCAGGAGCCGACTGGGACCCCACACTCAGGCTGATCTCATGTTGACCCAGGCCCAGACCCATCGGCACCAAGGCTGTTAGATCCGTTTCGCTGGCTTGGGTTACAAGCATGGGCTGCCCCCCGAGGGTCACGGTGTTGTAGGCGGGCACCGCACAGAAATTCTCGCCATCCAGATGGATTTCGTCGCCCTCGTCCGCAGGCTCCGAATACTGAATGCCTGTAAGAGAAGGAGCCGGGGCAGCCTGAGCCATGGCGGTGGCGGGGAACAAACCCTCTGCGGTGGCCAAAAGGCTGAAGCTCCCAAGGTCATCCCCCAGGGTCCAGCTGCACTCTGCCACTTGGGCTTCAGAGGTGGTCAATGAACTTGGAGTCACCGTTGAACCGTCCGTTGCGGCAAGATCCACCGGCCAATCGCCCACGGCGTTGCCGTATGCATCCTGAGCCTCCAAGCCCATGGGGACGAGCAGGGCACTTCCGGGGGCGTCCTTCTGGCCGTCACCCTGAACCCATGCCAAGGCCACGGCAACATCCGGCCTGGCCAATGCGTCCATGCTGGCCACGCTTTCCAAATCGCTCATATCCGGAACATCCGGAGTAATGCTGAGCGTGCCGGCCAAGGTTCCCAGGGTAAGATGAGTGCTCACTTCACCCACGCTGTTGGTGTTTGCTTCTGCAGGATCAAAATTGCCCATGCCCGCGCTCAGGTCAAAGACCACCCGAACGCCCGACTTGGGCTCGCCATATTGATCGCGAAGGCGAAAGACCAAGGGTGCATCCAAGGCTTCCGTGACCACAGCTTCCTGTCCATCGCCTGATACCGCCACGAGGCTGTATCGCGAAGGCTCCGGATCATGGGGAGTGGAGCAGGCCAGCACGAGGAGCAGAAGCCAGCTGAGATGCTTCATGAGTCATCCTTCCTGAATGCTGTCACACGACCGGCGAGAACACTGAGTAAGGGCCGACACTTCCGGCCGAAGGCCATGGCCACGGGATCAGTATCATAGATCGCGAAGTCGGCGCTGAGTCCATGGGATACGCTTCCCCGCACTTTTTCCCTCCGAGCGAGCCTGGCGGCATCATGGGTCACGGCAGACAAAATGTCTTCCGGGGAATCGACGGAGGGACCAAATGCCGAATCATCGGCTGCCGCCCGCATGGCTCCCCAAAGATCTCGCGGCATGCCGTCGGTGCCGTAGGCGGGTGACAATCCCGCGCTGCGGAGGTCCGCGGGACCCGGGAATAGCTCACGATACCCATCGCCCAATCGCTGTTGATAGAGACCGCCTGGCCTCCCCCAGCGATCAAAAAAGTTGGGCTGGAAACCGGCGCCCACACCCCGGGATGCCATGGCTTCCAGCTGATGGGGATTTGCCGTCTCCAAATGCTCGATGCGAGCCGCGCCGGCCGGAGCCTGGGCGCGCTCCAGGGCTTGCAAGGCCTGGTCCACCGCACGCGTGCCGATGGCGTGTAGAGCTGCCTGATAGCCCTGGGCAAGAAGATCGGCCAGGGCGATATCCAGGTATTCGTCGGCCCAAAGCAACTCACCCTTAGCACCGTCCAGGTATTCCACTTCCAAGGCAGCGCTGCGGCCGCCAATGGATCCATCCAGGAAAAACTTGCGGCCGAGAGCATGGTGCAGTCCAAGGTCCTGCTTCGGAAGCTCCAGCGATTTCCATGCAGTCTCGTGATGGTAGAACTCCACGCGCAGAGGGAAATCATGGTCCAGCAGGGCCACCACTTCCAGAAGCTGATTGGCGCCCATTTCGGTTACGGACGTAATGCCTTCGGCCGCCAGTTCGGAGGCCACGATCTTGGCCTCCCGAAGCAACTCCTCCGGGCTCAGAGTGAAACGGCGACGAATGGCGATGGCTTCGCCTTCCAGGAGCAGGCCCTGTTCCAGGCTCCCCAAGTCGGGCGCTTCGTCCAGGTGGGTCAGGGCAGCGCTGCTGGCCACCACAACATGCCCACATACGCGCACCAGCATGACCTCTCGACCCGGGAAACGCTGATCCAACTCGTCGCGCTGGGGAAAGCGCGGATCATCCCATTCGCTTTCATCCCAGGCCATGGCCACCAGGGGCCCCTCGGCCGGTCCCGCCTCCAGCCGCTGCCAGAGTTCCTGGCGATGGCGAATTCCGGCTAGATCCACACGAGCGCGGCGCTGTGCCTCGCCGAATAGATGCAGATGGGCGTCGCAGAGCCCCGGTAAAAGGGTGAGACCGCTTAGATCCAGGCTTGGCGTGGAAGGGGGCAGATCCATGACAAACCGACCGTTCAGGAGACCCAGAGGCTCCTGCTTTGGCCCATCACCGAACCCCGAATACCAGTTTAATCCGGTCAGCCTGAGGCCGCATGATTGGCGCTGGGCAAGGTGTTCCTGCAATTCAATGAGTTTTTTGGGCATGGGGCTCCGGAGGGACTGCTTGAAGGAAGGGGACCGATCGATTTATAAGTCCAGTATCGCCGAGGACGCAAGCCCTCGTATTCCCGGGAAGATTCATGAGACCAAGCCCCTATCGATGGATTCCCATCATCCTCATCGCCCTGATCCTCATGTTCTGGATCAGCGTGGATCTGCTGCCCCGGTTCGTCGGCGGTTTGCTGGGCCGAGGCGACAGTAATCTGGGTGCCTGGTCCAGGGCGGGCACCGAGCTTCCCGAAATTGTCTGGGATACCACCGATCCCCGTGTGGAGGATGCGAAGGTGCCGGTGGAATCCGAGCAGCCGGCGGAAGGTGAATCCAGTGAAGCGGATCTGGAGATCACGACGGACCCGGTCACGGAGATCGAGAACTCGACGCAGCCAATTCCAAGCGAGAGTACCGAGCCTGCCGGGCAGGCCCAGGCCGCTTCAGGGGATCCGTCTTCTGCAGCTCCCGGTGAGGGTCCCGGAGAGGGACGCCGCCGGGCGGCACGACTGCTTTATCAAGAATGGCCGCGAGAGTCCGTTCTGGCTGATCTCAAATCAGGCGGCAACTTCAGGTTCAGGCTTCGGGTGGAGGCCGATGGTCACGTGTCCGAATGGGAAGTCTTGGAGAGCTTCGACTGCGAGCCCTGTGCCGCCGAGGCCGAGCGCATCGTGAAAAGCCTGCGCTTTCGCCCGGCCTTGGAAGACGGACGCCCGGCAGCCTGCTGGCTGCCTTTCGAGATTGGCTTCTATGCTTCGGAAGTCGACTAAGGGACCAAGGGGAGGGTGAAGGAGAAGGTGCTGCCCTGACCCGGTTCGCTCTGCAGCCAAAGCCGCCCTCCCATGGCCTCCACGAATTCCTTGGAGAGGGTCAGGCCCAAACCCATACCGCCCTGCGAACGGGTGTCGCTGTCTTCCACCTGGTAGAATTTCTCGAAGATCTTTTTCTGCTCTTCCAGGGCAATGCCCGGCCCTGAATCCACCACGTCCATTCGAATGTAGTCGCCAAGGTCCGTGGCACGACGGCCCACCAGATAGTTCCACTGCACGATCACGTCTTGATCCGGACTCGAGAATTTCAGCGCGTTTCCCACCAGGTGAACCAGGATACGCTGGAAGTGCTGGCTGTCGGTGCGCAGCACAAGTTCGGGCACTTCCTCGGGAAGTTGCACGCGAGAGTGATCGGGAATATCGGGTAGGACTTGTTCCCTGAAATCACGCATCAACTCGGGCAACTGGCATTCGTCGCGCTCAACCTGAAGCAGTGCCGAGGATATCCCACCCATGGTTAACAGCTCGCTGATGCGTTGATTCAGATTCTTCGAGGAAAATCTTATGCCTTCCACAAATTGCCTGAGAACCTGGTCTTCCTGAGTCACCGGCAGATCAAAGGCCAGATCGGAGAATCCCATGATGGCGGTGAGGGGAGTTCGCAATTCGTGGTTGATGATGTTCAGGAAATTGCCCTGTTGTTTTTCCATCTCCCGGGCGAGGGCCTGACGCGATTCCTGAAGATCCAACAGGGCGAGTCTCTCGGCAGCCATGAGGGCCAGGTTCCATTGGATCTCCGGCAGGACCAGGGCATCATCTCCCTCCCAAAGGAGGAGTGCGAAGACTTCCTCGCCTCCTCGCAAGGGATAGCAAACTGGAGCGGCTTGAGGCGACTCAAGGGGAATTCCTTCGCGGAACTTTTCGGGTAGAGTTTCCGCCTCGATGAGAGTGTCAAGGGCCGGGGGCAGAGGATGATCGGCAACGAGGTCCTGCTCTTCCCCATCTTGGATGGAGAGGTAGATCCATTTGGATTCCACCTGCCAGATCAAACCGCCACGCGGAGATTGCCCCGCCGCCTCGATCCTTCCGCCGAGCCACTTCAGCCAAGCGGAGGTCGTTTGAGCAGAAAACAGGGCAGCCAGATCCAATACGGCAAGATCTCCCGCGCTGGACTGGCCTGGCTGAAGGGTGGTCTTCATTGACAACTCCCGGTCCGCTCCTTTGGAGTTAGGACCTACAGGACTTGAAGAAATCCCGATAACTGCTTGTCACCCAATGGATTCCAATTTACTACGGTTTTCCAAGGGAATGATAAGCAATGACTATACCATCTGGGGAATCAGCCCAGGTGCATGGTCCGGCGCATGTGCAAGAAATAGCGCAGTCCGGATGTATAGGAGAGTGCTAGTATGATCAGGAGAGCGATCATTAGAAGGGTTCTAAAGAGAAAACTGGGCTCGGATCCACGCGGAAGCAGGGCCAGCCAGAGCAAGAAGAAATTCCCGAACAGGGCTTGGGTGATCATCTTCCATTTACCCAGACTATCGGCCGGTATGGATTCGCCCGTGTTCCGCTGATAGGCCTCGCGCAACCAGGTGATGCCCCACTCCCTGATCAGCAGCAGAATCACCACGATCCAGAGCAGGAGATTGCCGGTGAAGCCGGCCAGGGCCAAGAAAATGACCGACACGAGTATTTTATCGGCCAGGGGATCCAGGTGCTCACCCAGACGGGTAATTTGTCCCCAGCGACGAGCCAGGAAGCCGTCGAGATGATCCAGGATGGCGGCCAGGATGCAAAGAACCACCGGAGTTATGGTGGCTCCGCGGGTGAAAAACAGCACGGCGGCAGCCGCAGCCATGAGGACACGGGCTGCGCTCAGCGCATTGGGAAGGGTGCGCACTCGTTCGTAGTGGCTGCTCTTTCGAAGTCTCACATGGGCAAACTAGCATGACTTGCCTGTTTTCGTAAAGCCCGCCTCTCAGCTTATCTAATCCAGTGTTAGAATTTCTTCATGGACAAGGGACTGAAGCTCCCCATCGAGGACAAAATCAACGCTCACCTGCACAGTGAGGCTGCTTAATTCATTGCTGGCGGCGTAGATCGTGGTTCCCGTGAGCTCGTTTTTCTGTCTCGCATAATTCGTCCCCTCAGGATCCAGATAGCCCCCTTGGTAATCTTCCGCCACACCGCCATCGTAGTAGAAATAGACATCATCCGGACTGGACCAGCGGTAGCTAAGCGAGAGCTGATCCTCGTTTTCCAAGTTCAATCTCAGTTGCATGGCCGGAAAACCGCTGTGCGGCTGACTGAAATCGTAGGCTTCCCAACCCGTTTCACCTTCAAGAGGATGCCCCTCGGCGAGAATTTCAAAACCTTGAATTAGTGGCGCTTCACTCTCTCCGCAAACAGCGAATTCGCTAACTGCAGTCGACTCGAGGAGCAGGCCCGGCGTGCCCGCATCCCGCTCGATGCGCGGAAGGATCTCGGCAGCCGTATTCACTCCATCGCCCCAAAAGCTGCAGCGGAAATCCAGTGAATCGGCACCGGCTTCATAGCCCCCTCCGATCTTCAAGTATGGATTGGGACTGGGAATGCTGAATACGTTGCCCGTCATACTGATTCGGCTCCCACTACCCAGGAAGAGGGCTTTCGTATCGCCGGAAAACTGTGTGCGGGTGACGATGCCAGGGGTGCTGCCCGCGAAGATTCCGTATTCGTCGCACTCGAAGAATGAGCTGTGGGTCAGAACCAATTCCTCGAGAGAAATGGCCTGCAAACCACGTTCGCATTCCCAGAAGGAAAGACCTTCTCCCCGCACGGGTATCGAGGCCGCCTCAATCCCTCGCTCACACTGTTCGAATTTGGAGTCGAGCAATTCGAGGGTTTGTGAGGTACCCCCGGCCATGTTGATCCCCCACTTGGCGTTCTTGATATGGGTACCCTGGATATAGATATCCTCGCCCGGAGAGTTGATGTTGAGGCCCTTCCAATAGAGCATTGAGCTAATGTCATTTGCCCAAGGTGTGAACAGAACCGCCTGGTTGTTGAAGTGAACGCCTTCAAAGCTAGCTCCGGCATTAAGGATGAGTTTGCTGTTTGCATCGCAGTAGATCAAAGTGCCCGGCCCAACAATCAACTTCTCATTCACAAGGGTCACTTCCCCTTGCAGGATGTAGAAGGGTGCATTGTCACTGCCATCCCAATGGATTTCGCCATCGTTGACATCGCCGGGTTGGTCATCGGTGAGCCGGCGACCTAGCTGAACGGTGCGACTGTAGCTGTCGCTATCGATTCCATCCGAAACCGTGCAACTGAGACTCATGCTTCCGTATTGATTGGGCACGTACCAATCGACGACCTCTCCAGAACCTGAGAAAACGCTCTCAGCACCATCGTTCCACTCAAAGCTGAGTGCATCGTCATCAATATCCGAGCTCACGGCTGTTAACTGGATAATCGTACCAGCACCAATGGCGGGCCGACCTCCTCCAAGTGTGATTCCCGTTATATTGGGAGCGTGATTCACCTGACCCGGGCCATCAGGATTACTGGCGCAAGAAAGCGTGGCGGCCAAAAGGAACGTGAATAGGATCTTGTCTTTGCTGGCGCGTAAACTCATAATTCCCCCCGGTAAGCAACCGTCGAAGCATAGGGAAGCCCGACGCCCCTCACAAGCTCAAACGAGGCCAAGATGATTCGTTCAATCGCCCTGACCCTGCTCACATGCCTGCTGTTTGCGACCCCGAACCTGACCCTGGCCGGTGAAGCCCAAGAACCGGATTTGGTGATCGTTCACACCAACGATCTTCACGCCCGCTATCGTCCTTTCGATAGTCGCGGCGAGTCCCGCGGCGGGTTCGCCCGCCTGTCGGGGCAGATCAATATCTTGCGTGAGCAGTACGGCGACCGGCTCATCTATCTGGACGCCGGTGATCTTTTTCAAGGCACGCCGTTTTATCATTTCTATCGCGGCGAACTGGGAATGGATCTTCTCGACGCCATGGGCTGCGACGCCTTCGCCCTGGGCAATCACGAACTGGACGACGGCCACCAGAACTTCCTGCGCGCCAGCCAGGCGATGTCCTTTCCCTTGCTCTGCGCCAATGTGAGCCTGCCCGATGGTCCGCCGCTGTTACCGGCTTCCACGCGCCTGACTCGGGGGAATCTTACGATTGATGTGGTGGGCATCATCACCGCTCACCTGGAAGAAGTGACCGGCGTCATTTCACGCGGTGAGCTGACCATGGTGGATCCGGCTCTGGCTCTTCAAAATTGGCTGGACCATCGAAAGAACGAGGCGGATCTCACGGTGGTTCTCAGTCATTGCGGTCTAAGTGAAGATATTGATATCGCGGCCAATGTGACGGAGCCACCTCTCATCATCAGTGGTCACAGTCACAGTTTCATCGATGAGCCTGCGCGCGTGGGCGACACCATCATCTGCACCACGGGGGCCTATGGGTATAACCTGGGCGTGCTCAAGCTTTGGCAGGAAGGCGACTCCTGGCGTATGGAGCACGAGCTCATTCCCATGAACGCCGACAGTCCTGAGGATCCGAAAATCGCAGCACTGATCGAAGAGGCGGCGGTGGTCGTTGACCGGGAAATGGCCGTGGAGGTGGGTGAACTCGCGGAAGATTTCCCCACGCAGGGAAAATCCGGGGCCGCCAATCCCCTGGGCCAGTGGATCGCCGAACTCTTGCGTGTGGAGGCCGGTGCAGATATTGGACTGCAAAATGTGGGCGGCTACCGAACGAGTTTGAACGGTGGCGATATGAGCCGCGGCGACGTGTTCACTCTGCTTCCCTTCGACAACCGAATCGTAAGGCTGACATTCCATGGCGATGTGCTCCAGGAGCTATTCGATTACCTCGCCGAATGCTTCGGCAGCGGACGCTTCGCACAGACTTCGGGTGTGAGTTATCGAGTTGAAAACGGGAAGGCTCGCGACATTCTCATCGACGGAAAGCCCTTGGATCCTGCTGCCCACTACAAAGTCGCCACCCTCGATTTTCTCTTAGGCGGCGGCGACGGCTACACCGTGCTTCAGAAAGCGCACACCATTGATATACTCGACGCCTTCCCACGGGATGTCATGGAGAATTGGCTCCTTGCCGGAAACATACCCTCGCCGACCGACTTCCCACCCAACGTCTTTTCATCGGATGAACCTAGCGACCAAGATTCCGGTTATTAGTGGAAATAGGAAACGGGGAGGGTGTGACCCTCCCCGAATGAAATGGGAAGCTTGAATGATGGGAGGGGCACACCCTCCCCGTTCCTATTTGAGCAACATCATTTTCCGTGTCTGAACGGTCTCGTCCATTTTGATCTTCGTGAAGTAGACACCGCTGGACACCGCGTTGCCGCTGTGGTCCTTGCCTTCCCAGCTGAAGCGATGCTCCTGCCCCCGAGCCAGACCACCTTCATAGAGCTTGGTAACCTGACGTCCCTGGATATCGTAGATGGCCAGGCTCACCTGGGCCGATCCCGTGCCCGAGGGGGTCACGAAACGAATTTCCGTCTTGGGATTGAAGGGATTGGGGAAGTTCGCATAGAGGATTCCACCGGCCGGAGCTTCGGCCTCATCGGCATCGGTCACCTGTTCCTCGCGCGTGAAGACGCCGGTGCGTGCGTTGTTGGCGCGGAACATCTTCCACTGGGCAAGACCGTTGTAGTAGCCGCCGGGCATGTCCCAGATGTAGACGAAAGAGTCCCAACCCATGAGGGCCACTTCAACATCGAGGTCATTGTCCAGATCGGCCACGGTAGGGGAACTGCGAAGTTCCGCCTCGGCGAGAATGGGGAAGCCTGGAATGGTCGTTCCATCCATTTCCCAGCCGTGAAGATAACCCTGCTCGGTGCCGAGCAGAATCTCCAGTTCGCGATCGTGGTCGAGATCCACCACAACCGGACTGCTTTCGCTGCTATCCTCCAAGTGCACGGGCCAACCATCGAGCAGGTGACCCTGCTGATCGTAGACCACCACATCCATGCTGTGATAGCTGGACACGCTCACGGCCACGATCTCCATTTCCCCGTCATCCTCGAAGTCAACCAGGACAGGGCTGGGCGCCAAGCCGCCGGGGTTGCAGACCAGGGTAATGGGAAAGTTCACCGAGTGGCTGCTGCCATTGGCGTTTAGCGCATAGAGGCGATCGGAGTCGGCCAGGAAGACGATTTCGTTTTCACCGTCGCCGTCCAAATCACCCATGGAGATGCTCGAGTTCACCGCATCGCCCACGCCGAGGGGATAGCCCGGCTTGACCGTGCCGTCGTGATCCCAGATCCAAACCACACCCCAATTAGTTCCGATGCAGATTTCCAATTCGGGATCAGCGTCCATTTGGCCGAGGGTTGGACTGGACTTGGTCCAGCTTCCCAAGCCACCGGCGAAGATCCCGTCGGGGTCGGCCAGCAGCGGCGTGCCATCATGATTCCATGCGTAGAGATTTCCGTTAAGGCACATGGAGAAGATCTCCATGAACCCGTCATTGTCAACGTCGGCCACGGCCGGCGTTGCCCAGGTCCACATTGATTGATACTTGGGGAAGCCGGGCAACTGCTCGCCCTCGCCGTTGGTCACGAATATTTCCTGGGTGTTGCGACTGGCCGAAACGATTTCCAGGCCCGGCTGCGTCGGATCGATGTCGGCCATGGCGATGCTGGCCGTGTAGCGATCACCATCGTCGGTGAAAACACCGTAGGTACCCGAATCATTGTCACCGTCCCTGACTTCCGCACCGTCGTGATGCCAGGCATAGAGACGATTGGATCCGGCCACCACCTCATTGTCGCCGTCACCGTCGATGTCGCCCACGGCAAGACTGCTGGCGGTGCCCAAATAGGTGTCGGAAGGCCAACCCGCCTGGGTGGTGGGATTCGTGCTAATGGAAAATTCCGGACTGAGTCCACTTCGGAATCCGGAGGCGTTCAGGGTTTCCACCACGATGAAGTACTCGGTGCTTTCCTGCAGGCCGTCATTCCGGAAGTAGGTGAATTGAACGGGCTCACTCGTCGCCTGACTGTAGGGGCCGCCCTCTTCCTGGCTTCTATAGACCAGGTAGGACACCGCGGTGGTGTCGGGCTCTTCCCAAACCACATCGATGATGGTCGGCTGGATACTTGAGTCAAGATAGAGTTCCGTCGGTGCAACTGGCCGCCTCACGGTAAGCGTGTCATAGACTTCTTGACCCAAGGGACCTTCCAGGAGCAGCTGGAATTCGTGAGGAATACTCACGTCGCTTTCGCTAATGTCGATACTCGCGGAGGTCCCCACTTCCAAAAGACCCAAGGTGGGCAAAGTAACAGGACCGCCAAGCACGCTGCCTTCGGGATCCAGAGCGCTGAGTGTGGCGGTCCAACCGGCGCTGAGCGTGTTGCCGTAGTTTTTCCACTGCGGCACCCAAGCTGCGGTTTCGCCGGCGTCGAGTTCACCATCGCCATCACCTGAACTGTCATCCAGACTGAAAGCGAAGAGTCGCGGCAAGGGCGCGGTGAATTGCAAGTCAAGCTCATCGCTCTGGCTACCGCCCACGAAATCGAAATCGAACTGAAGCATCACATTGCTTCGATTGGGAAGATCGAAGGGCGCAAAGACAAGGAATGTTAGATCGAGTTCAAGACTGTCGCCCGCCGCAATGAGCATCTCGGTATCGACGGAAGATTCGTCCAGTGTCAATTCCCCACCCGGCGAATAAAGGCTGACACTCACCGAGTCGACTGCCAGGTCTCCGGTGTTTTCGACCCAGAAGTGGAAACGAATACTTTCGCCTGCATCGGCTAAGCCATCGGCGTTACCTGCGATGTCCGGGGCGAGGCCCGGATCATCCAAGACTTCGAGACTCGTGATGGAAAGCCTGGGTCCGCTGGCCGGGTCTACGCTGATCTCCATGTGTAGAGGCAAAATGTTGTTGGCTATGACATGAATTTCCAAAGCACCGGGAGAATCTGCATGAACGGGAAGTTCCAGAAGCCCGGAAGCATCTGTAAATCCAACGGCGCGATCTTCGCCCGTTTTCTGGGCGATGACCTTGGCGCCATCCACGGGGAAGCCTTCATGGCTCACATAAACCTTGAGCGTGTCACTGGAGAGCGTGAAAGCTTCGGTGAGCGCCAAGTCCAAGGTGTCTGGCGTGTCCATCCAAAGTTCTATACTGGGATCGCCGAATAGGACGCCGGCCATCTGAGTCCAGCGATGGCTTCCCTCGATCTGTCCCAAATGTGAGAACTGGTTGTGGCTGAATGTGAAAGCCTCACCGATGGAACTGGAATCGGCGAAGACCGACTCCCAGTAACTATCCTGGTAGTAGACGGCCGTCTGGGGAAAGGCCTCGCGCACGGAGCCGATGGTGGTCAAACCACCCCCGTTTTCGGCCAGCAGGAATGCCTCGCCCAAGCAGGTGTAGTCGAAGGCGCAGGAGGTGCAGTTCATGGCGTAGGTCTGGATGAGATGATCCAAACCATTGATCATTGCCAAGGCATCTTCGATCATGAAGTTGCTTTCGCCCACGGACATGTTGTAACGGAAACCATGTCCCACGTGATGCACAAAGTGGGCGCGCTCATTGAGATCGTCGATGACGGTTTCCAGGAGTTCAGATTCGGAACCGGGATAGAGTTCGTAGGTCTCGTAGAGACGACGAGCCGTCATCCAGGCGGGAAGAAAATCGTCGTTGACCGTTTCGCAATAGTCGGCACCATTGCGAGTGATGTCCTCAACAGGATCGCCACGCTGCCAATGTGCCGGAAAGAGTACCTCACCCAGGAAGGTGGCTTCATTGACATAGTTCAGATCGGGCGTTTCCGAGTAGGTGATGATTTTTTCTATCAGCAGATCCGCACTGGCCGCGTCGGTCACGGGTATGCGGCCGATGAAGAGTTCGGCCACCAAGTCCACATTGTCACCATCTACACCGCCATAGTCGGACTCACCAAAGAATTCGTCGCCGTCGCCATTCCAGTCTCCGTCCAAAGCCGCGTAGTAGAGGTCGCTGGGAAGAAGCGCGGGAGGATAGATGAAGTAGGAAAGCGCGTAGCGCGCGGGAATCACCTGACTATCGCCGGCCAGGAGAACGAACTCGATCCCCCACTTCACATAGGCGTCTTGGATGAAGAGGCGAAGGGTTTCCTGCGCGTCTACGCCCTGAGGATAATTTGCGAGAATCCAATCCATGTTGCGCACCACGCTGAGCACGCCAATGCTGGTTTTGTAATCGGCAAAATCCTGGAACTTGCTCTCCAGATCAGCGGAGCAAATGATCAGCATGTCCGCACCGCTACCTTCGATGCTGGGCATGGCCCGCGGCTGAAAGAGTCCTTCCTCTTTCGCGAGCATAGGACTGGGGGCATAGCGATCCAGATCTTGAGGATTGATTAGGCGGCTTGCCACTCGGTCCAGGGCTCTGCTCCACGATTCAGGCTTCTGACGAAGCGGGCTGAGTGCCTGGGTATCCGCTTCCAATTCCAGGACGATGCGTGCACTGGAAAGACGGGTAAGCACTTCCTTGGAATCACCGCGATCCCAGAGCCAAGGTGCCAGAACGATTTCCGCCCAACGGATGCCGCGATAGCTGGCCGTGTTCCAGGAGACCAAATGCTCGGCGGGAAACTGCCCTTCGGTGTAATCGGATATGCTGGCCCGACTGCCTTCCGAGCCCAGAATGAATTCGAAACGCGGTAGTGCCTCGCTCAAATCACTCGAGGATAACTCCGTGTCCACAAGGGTCACCGCACTGACGCGCATGCCTTCGGGAATGGCAAAGTTGATAGCTTCCAGAGGCATCGATGGCATGCCGGCCACTTCCGTCCTGAACGCGGTTTGATGATGGCGTTCGTGGAAGCTCGCAGGATTCTCCCAAGAGAATTCCAGAGTTTCGGCAAGAGCCAAGAAGGGAAGGCATAGAACGAGTAAGAGAGCTATGGGGGCGCTTCGCATCGCTTCCTCCAGATATGTGCATCGCTGCGGGGCAAGGGAATGCAGGCAGAGCATTCCCTACAATTGAAGAGCAATTATACCATGCGTCAGGAAAGCGGCGCAAACCCTTGTGAACATAAGAGTAACTCAGACTACCCCCTCCCGAATAATCGGGAGGGGGCTCGTATCTCAGGATTCCTCTGAAAGGACCGAAAGGCCTAGAAATCCGTTGAACTGCTGAAGTTAAAATCTTTCACCCTGAGGTGAGGGAGCAGGCTTCCGCCCAGATCCTGCAGCTGACCTAGTTCCTCAACATTCTGGAAAAAGTCGAGGAGGCTCTGGTTGAAACGGAAATTCTTCACGGCCCCCTTTATCTTTCCATTCTCGATGAGGAAGGTGCCGTCCCGGGTCATACCCGTCACGATCATGTTCATGGGATCCACAATGTTGGTGTACCAAAGCCGGGTAACCAAAACCCCGTGATCCAGACCCGCGATCATTTCGTCCAGGCTGGCCTTGCCTCCGTCTAAAATGGGAAAGCGCGCAAATGCGCCCCAGCTGTTGGGCTGAGACAGCCCGTGTCCGGTGGGTTCATGACCGCAAATGGCCGCGCTACGTCGATCGTGATAGAAGCCCTTCAGCACACCATCGCGAACAAGATCCATGGGCCGCGTATCCACGCCCTCGGCGTCGAAGGTGAGCCCTCGTAGGTCGGGATGGCTGGGATCTTCACGGAAGGTGATGTTTTCACCGAAGATCTTCTCCCCCAGCTTGTCTGCCAAGGGACTTCTTTTCTCGGCCACACTGAGTCCATTGAGCCCCAGGTATCCCATGAAGAAAACCAGATCGGTGACGGCTTCAGCTTCGAAGATCACAGTGTATTTCCCCGGATCCAGATCCTGAGGATTCAAGCTGGCCTCGGCGCGCTCGCAGGCGTCGCGTGCCACGGCTGCGGCGTCCACATCGGCCACACGACCCGAACTCTTGCGAGAACGGCCCGCGCCCGCGCCCTTCTGAGCGCTGACTTCAAAGGCCGAAGATGTGAGTTTGCCGTAGCGGAAAAGGCCTCCGCTGTTGGCCACGCCGAAGGGTCCGATTTCACCGTAGTCGTAAATGGTACCTTCGCGATCCAGGGCGATGCCCCCAACTTCCATGTCTTTGGAGCGAGCGATATCCACAGCCTCAGCCACCCAATCGGCGCGGGTCTGAGCCGACACCTCGGCGGTGGGGCCGTCCCAGGCTGCGTCTTCACTGCGTGAATTGCCCTTCATGAAGGGCAGAACCGTAGAATCCTCTCCGGCTACTTGGGCGATGCTAAGAGCTTCGTCCAAGCAATGCTTCAAGCTTTCCTCGCTGAAATCGTTACTGGTGGCCACACCGATTCTCTGGCCCTGACGCACGCGGATGCGCATTTCGTAGCGTTCCTCCGCCACGTTCTGCGTGATGCGATTCTCGCCGAAGCGAGTCAGGTTTTCTCGGCCGCCGCCCAGAGTGATTTCGGTTTCCTCGGCGGAGCTGAGCTCGAAGACCTTTTCGCTGATCTTCTTGAATTCCTGTTCGCTAATCATTCGCTCACCCCCACTTTGATCTTGCGGAATCGAGCCGGCGCCGAGCCGTGTGTCATCCGGGCGATCTGCCCGGGCTCGCCCTTGCCGCAGTTCATGACTCCGAAGGGTCTCCACCAACTTTCATTGCAAACCGCGTCGCAGGCGCCCCAGAAGTCGGGTGTACGGCTTTGGTAGGTGGCCCCACGTAACATGCGCGTCTTCTTGCCCTTCTTGATTTCCCAGGCCATCTCCGTGGAGAACTGGAAATTGAGTCGCATCTGATCGATGGACCAGCTGCGATTGGTTTCCATCCAGATGCCGTCGTCGGTATCGGCGATGAGATCGTTCAGGTCCCAGCTACCGGCCGCAAGACCCAGGTTGGGAATGCGGATGATGGGAATGCGATTCCAGCCCATGGCGCGATTGCAACCGCGGCTGCGATCTTTTCCCTCCACCTTTGCGAGTTCACGGCTGGTGAGGTAGGCCTTGAACTGTCCACCTTCAACCACATGCCATTTCTGAGCCGCCACTCCTTCATCATCCCAAGCGCGTGTGGCCAGGCCGCGATCGAGAGTGTTGTCGGCCACCAGATTCACATGCTCGCTGCCATAGGTGAAGTTGCCGAGCTTCTCGGTGGTCAGGAAACTGCGTCCCGCGAAATTCGCTTCCATGCCGAGCACTCGGTCCAGTTCGCTGGCGTGTCCGCAGGATTCGTGAATCTGCAGGGCGAGCTGCGACCAATCGAGAATGATGTCTTTTTCACCCACCGGACAAGGATCGGCACTGAGCAACTGCAGGGCTTCGGTGGCCGTGCGCTCCACATTGCCTTCCAGATCGTACTCGCCGATAACTTCGTAGCCCGCGCTCAGATGCATTCCGCCGGCCGAGTTTGGATAGCTACGTCGCTGGATAGTATTTCCGTCGCTGGCCACGGCCATAATGCCGCCGCCGCTGGCGAGGATGTCCTGTTCCAGTTCCGCACCTTCGCTGGACACGAAGAGAATCTGCTGGCGATCGAAGAGCATTTGGGCCTGACCGGTCTTGATCTTGTCGTCGATGTGAAGGCCCTTTTCCACGCGATAGAGAAGCTCCAACTTGTCCTCGCGGGAAACGGTGAAGGGATCGATTTCATAGGGCGTGGCCCAGCTGCCCTTCACAACGGGTTCGGCGGCGAGATCCACCGCGTCATCCATGACGCGGGCGCTGGCCTTGGCCACGTCCACGGCCGTGGCGGCCGCACGATCGATGCTTTCTGAGTCCAGGCGATCGGTGGATGCGAATCCCCAGGCGCCATTTTTCAGCACACGGATGCCCAGGCCGCGCGTCTCGAAAGACTCGGCCGAGCCCAGAGCTCCGTTCTTTACAAGTAGGTCTTCGGATTGATTGTGAACGAACCTGACGTCCACATAATCAGCGCCGCGACCGCGGGCCGTTTCAAGGGCCCGATAGGCCAAGTCCTTCATGGATTCCCCCTCTGGGATGTTGAGCGACCACCGACCGGCAGTCGCGAATTTGCCTGGCCATTCTGCCCGAACTCATCGGGCAAGTAAAGCCCATGCAGCCCTGGCTTAGGGTCGGTGCGGTTTCCGGAGTGTTGTGCGCTCTTCCTGAAAACGCCGGCGGGTTCTGCGTCCGTTAATGAGTAGGATGAGGGTGATCACTCCCACGAAAGCCGCCATCATGAATCCGCGTGCGCCCCGCTTCCAGGCCGAGCCCGGCAAAAAGAGTTTTAGCTCGTTCCCCTCGAAAAAGTAGCGTCCCTGGTCCAGCTTCACCAGGATGCCCGGGCCCACAAGACGGAAAGGCTGGTCCAGTTTGAACTTGCCCCGCTGGGGCAGGTTCGATTCTTCGCCGATGTACACGAGCAAGGAGTCTGATTCCATCCGAAAACGAAGATGGTCGCGCTTCTTGTCCCAAATCACGGGCATGTCTCTTACATCGAATATTTCACCCTCGGCCCAGCTGGCCTTGAGCCCCCCCATGACCAGGAGGCTATCGGGGTTCATGTACTCGGTCTCGCCCCGGGCGTCGATGTTTTGTATGGGTCTTCCCGCGAAATTGACTGTAATTTCTAGTTCAAGTGCCGGAACGGAGGCCGCCGCCAGCATCAGCAGGATGATCCCCAAACCTTTCATGGCTCAACTCCTGAGAAAGATGAGTGTGGTGGCCAGACCCAGAATGAAACCCCAAAAAACTTCCGCCCAGGTGTGGCCGCGCAACTCGCGCAGTTTTTCCGTAGCCAGCTGATGGGTGTCCAGAAGTTCGTCGAGGATATCATTGAGGAGGCGGGCTTGCTTGCCCACCTCCTGCCTGAGTCCCGTGGCCTCGAAAACAAAGTAAGTGCCGAAGACGAGGGTGATGGCGAAGAGAGGCGAAGACAGGCCGGCGACCTTCCAAGCCCCCGTGGCCAAAGATGTGACCGCCGCCGTATGACTACTGGGCATGCCGCCGGTTTCGAAGAAGCGGTAGAGTTTTAGGCGACGCTCTTTGATGCTCTCCACCACCACCTTGTATAGCTGCGCCAAGATGACACTGGCCATGGCGGTCCAGAAAAGGGGATGGAGCATCAGTCGTCTCCCAGAATTTTCTGCAGAAGCGCTTCGACTTCAGCGGCATTGCTCACGGGGATGAGCACGGCGTCGCGCCTGTCATCCAGGGCCTGTCCCGCCAGCTTCTCGCTCCAACCGCCGAATCCCGTGGCGGAAAGAATGGGCTTTCCATAGCTCCAGGCAAAGGCGATTTCGCTGAGTGTGCCCGCCCTACCGCCAATGGCCACCACCACGTCGCCGGCCAGCGCGTTCAGACTGTTGCGCGTCCAGCCCATGTTGGTGGGAATCAGGAAGTGGCAATGTTCGTTGCCGCCTTCGTCGTCCATGCCGGGCAGGATGCCCAGCACCATGCCGCCTTCATCGCGGCAACCGAGACTGGCGGCTCCCATGATTCCGTGGCGCCCACCGCTGATCATTCCCCAGCCGTTGCGCCCGATAACGCGTCCTACTTCTTCCGCGAAGGCGCAGGCCTCCGCACTGGCGTCGGCGTCGCCGATGACGCCTACCTGTTTTAATCGCAAAAAGGGCCTCCCTTAGAGGAGGCCCGAGTTTAGATTCGCGGATTGCTCCGGTCAAGCAGCTAGAAGAGAACAGGCGGCGCGCTGGCCAGATCCATGAGCCCTGAAGGAAGAATACCCAGGAGGATCACCAGGATCAGCAGAATGCCCAGGAGGATGCCTACACCGCGGGGAAGGCCCACCGGGGCCGGCTCATCCAGGGGCTCCCGCATGTAGATGAGGTAGATCACGCGCAGGTAGTAATAGGCCGAGACCAGGCTGAAGAGCACAGCCACAATGGTCAGGCCCACAAATCCACCGCGAACCAATTCGGCGAAGATGAGGAACTTGCCGATGAATCCCACGGCGGGAGGAATGCCCGCCAGAGAGAAGAGGAAGACCGCCAGGAAAAGCGCCAGCCAGGGATCGCGCTTACCCAGGCCCGCGTATTCATATATGGACTGCCTCGCCTCGCCCTTGCCTCCCGCGATGGAAACCACGGAGAAAGCACCCAGAGTCATCAAGGAGTAGGCGGCTAGATAGACCAGCATAGCCCTCAGGGAATGCTCGGTGCCGGCCACCAGGGCGAGCAGGATGTATCCTGCGTGGGCCACGCTGGAAAAGGCCAGCATGCGTTTGATGTTGGCCTGGGCGATGGCCATGAAGTTTCCCACAGCCATGGTGAGCACGGCCAGCACGATGAGTACGGGAACCCAATCGGCGCGAGCTTCGCCGAAGCCCAAAATGAGAAATCGAGCCAAGGCTCCGAAGGCCGCGGCCTTAGTTCCCGTGGCCATGAATCCGGCCACAGGCGCAGGGCTGCCCTCGTAGACATCGGCGGCCCAGAAGTGGAAGGGGGCCAGGCTAATCTTGAAAACAAGTCCCACCACCACCAGCCAGAACCCGGCCTGAGCCAGAGGTGGATGAAGAAGCTCACCCGTGCTCCAGGCTTCGCGCATTCCCGCCAGGTGCAGAGTGCCCGAGCTTCCCCAGAGCAGGGCGATGCCGAGCAGCAAGATGGCCGAAGCGAATGCGCCAAGCAGGAAATACTTGAGAGCGGCCTCCACAGACTTCGATTCGTCGCGATGGAATCCCGCCAACACGTAGAGGGCCATGGAGAGTATTTCCAAGCCCAGGAAAAGCGTGATCAGCTCTGAAGCGCTGACCAGAAGCATCATTCCCGTGACCGAGAAGAGTGTGAGGCTGATGTATTCGGCCTGCTCGAGCTTTTCTCTTTTCAGATAGGAGCTGGATGAAACAACCGTGGCCACACCCACGAGAATCATGAGGGCGCGTAAAAAGACAGCCATGCCATCGGCCGTGAGGCGGCCGCCGAAGGCGGTGGTGCCCAGATCCTGCCAGGAGTTCCAGGTGAAGATGAAGGCCAGGATCAGACCCGCCAGTGCCACACCCTCCAGCAACAGGGCCGGTGCTCGGCGACGCATTACCATGTCGACAATAAGAACCAGGGCCACCGCCACCAGCAGCGACAACTCCGGGGCGATCATAGAAAAGTTCAGATCCATGGTTTCGCCTCCCTAGTGGCCCTGTGCCGGCCGGTCATGGGTGGTCAGAGGTCGCGAGGGCGGTTCAAGTTCATCGCCCTTCACATGCTCAATGAGATGACGCACCGATGCGTCCATTTTTCGCAGGAAGGGCTTGGGATACAGACCGATCCAAAGCATGAGGACGACCATGGGAATGAGCAGGCCCCACTCCCGTGGTCCGATATCGCGCAGGGCTTGATTCTCAGGCTTGTCGGTCTTGCCGAAGATTACGCGCTGAATCATCCAAAACATGTAGACCGCACCCAGCACCACGCCCGTTGCACCCAGGATGGCCGGTAGCGGCGCAACCTGGAAGGTGCCGATGAGGATGAGGAACTCCCCCACAAATCCGTTGAGTCCCGGCAGGCCGATGGACGAAAGGGTGGCGATCATAAGGAAGACCGTATAGATGGGCATTACTCGGGCGATGCCGCCGAAGTCCTCGATGAGACGCGTATGCCGACGCTCGTAGATCATTCCCACCATGAGGAAGAGTGCGCCTGTGCTGAGGCCATGGTTGACCATCTGAAGGATGCCGCCTTCGATGCCCTGCATATTCAAGGCGAAGGTACCCAGCATGACGAAACCCAGATGACTCACCGACGAGTAAGCCACCAACTTCTTCACATCTTCCTGAACAAGCGCCACCAGAGCCCCGTAGATGATGCCGATGACCGCCAGGGTCATGATGAGATCGGTAAACTGCAGCACCGCATCCGGGAAAAAGGGCAGGCAGTATCGCAGGAATCCGTAGGTGCCCATTTTGAGTAGCACGCCGGCCAGAATCACCGAACCCGCCGTGGGCGCTTCCACGTGGGCGTCAGGAAGCCAGGTGTGCAGCGGGAACATGGGAACCTTGATGGCGAAGGCCAGGGCGAAGGCCAGGAAGGCCCACATTTCAGCGCGTCCACCTAATTGGGTGCCCAGCAGGGCTTCCCAATCGAAGGTCCAGATACCGGTGGCACCGTGATGCTGGGCCACCAGATAAAGGATGGCCGCCAGCATGAGAACGCTGCCCGCCATGGTGAAGAGGAAAAACTTCACCGCGGCATAGATCCGGCGCCGGCCGCCCCAGATACCGATGATGAAGTACATGGGTATCAACATGGCTTCCCAGAAGAGATAGAAAAGGAAGAGATCGGAAGCCACGAAAACGCCAAGCATGCCGGTCTGCAGCATGAGCAGGAAGAAGTGATAGCCCTTCACGCGATCGGTCACCGAGGTCCAGCCACCCAATACGGCCAGAGGCATGATGAATGTGGTGAGCAGGACCATGAGCAGGCTGATGCCGTCCACGCCCACCGAATAGCCGATGCCCGCCGCCGGAATCCAGGGCAGCTTCTGCACAAACTGGAAGGCGTGTGTGCCTTCCTGGAAGTGGAACCAGAGGTGCAGAGACAGGACGAAGGTGATGAGGGTCACCATCAGGGTCCAGCCGCGAATGAGCGTCTTCTTTTCCTCGGAGAAGACCAGCAGCGGGAGAGCTCCCAGCATAGGCAGGAAGGTGATCCAAGTGAGAATCCAGTTGTCGATCATCGCCCTCCCCTCCTAGAAAACCAGTTTGAGTAGAATGGCCAAGAGACCCAGAACCATGAAGAAGGCGTAGGTCTGCACATAGCCGGTCTGGAAGATGCGAACCACCTCGCCGCCCACGCGCACCAGAAGGCCCGAGAAATTCACCAGGCCGTCGATGATCATTTCATCCACGATGCGCCAGAGTTGCTGAGACAGCCAGGCCAAGGGCCGAATGATGACGGCATCGTAGATTTCGTCGATGCGATACTTGTCTTCCAGCAATCGATAGAAGGAGCCGCGCTCAGCTGTGAGTCGCGAGCCCAATTCGGACGGCTTGATGAACAGGATCCAGGCCAGGATGAAGCCCGTCAGGGCCATGACCGTGGACACGCCCATGAGTATCCACTCTGCGCTATGGGACAGGTGTCCGTGCTGCCCGAATCCCTCGATGTGATGCAGCCCCTCGAAGGCCGGCGCAAGGAAGTTCGCCAACAGATTGGGTCCCATGACCGGAGGCAACCCAATCCAGCCGCCAATGACGCTGAGGACGGCCAGGATCATGAGCGGAACGGTCATGACCTTGGGCGACTCGTGAATCTTGGATTCCTTTTCGGGGGCCACACGGCTCTTGCCGAAGAAGGTAAGGAATAGCAGGCGGAACATGTAGAAACTCGTGAGCCCCGCGGTGATCACGCCCATTGCCCAGAGCCAGCGCGGACCGTTCTGGAATGCGGCGGCGAGGATTTCATCCTTGCTGAAGAACCCTGAAAGCCCCGGCATTCCCGCGATGGCCAAAGTGGCGATGGCGAAGGTGGCAAAGGTCAGGGGAAGCTTCTTGCGAAGGCCGCCCATGTTGCGGATGTCTTGCTCTTCGCGCAGAGCGTGAATCACGCTGCCTGCGCCCAAGAAGAGCAGGGCCTTGAAAAAGGCGTGGGTCATCACATGGAAGAGCCCCGCGCTGAAGGCTGCGCTGCCGAGGCCCAGGAACATGTATCCCAACTGGCTCACGGTTGAATAGGCCAGCACCTTCTTGATGTCATTTTGCGTGACCGCGATGGTGGCGGCGAAAAAGGCCGTGAGGCCGCCTATGATGGCAACCGTGGACAGGGCCGTGGGAGCCAGAGCATAGAGCACATGACTGCGGGCGACCATGTAGACACCGGCGGTAACCATGGTGGCCGCGTGAATCAATGCACTCACCGGCGTGGGGCCGGCCATGGCATCGGGCAGCCAAACGAAAAGCGGAATCTGCGCACTTTTTCCGGTGGCGCCCAGCAGCAGCAGCAGGCCTATGGCCGTCATGGCAGCCCTAGGCGCCGGATGATGAAGCGCCGTGGTAAAGACAGAATCGAAATCCAGGCTACCGAAGTATTTGAAGATAAGGAAGAGGGCCAGCAGGAATCCGAAGTCACCGATGCGATTGACGATGAAGGCTTTCTTGCCCGCCGAGGAGTTGCTCATGGTGGGCGTGAACATCTTGTCGAACCAGAAGCCGATGAGCAGATAGCTGCACAGGCCCACGCCCTCCCATCCCACGAAGAGCACCAGGAAGTTGGAGCCCGTCACCAGGGTAAGCATGCTGAACATGAAGAGGTTCAGATAGATGAAGAAGCGCGGGTAGTCGCGATCGTGCGACATGTAACCGATGGAGTAGACGTGGATCAAAAATCCCACGCCCGTGACCACCAAGGTCATGAGGGCGCTGAGTGGATCGAGGCGCAGAGCCAGATCCACATGGAGGCTGCCGGCGCTGATCCAATCCCATAGGCGATAGATAATGACCCGCTCGCTCTCGGGCAGCGCGAGCAGTGCGCGCAATCCCCCGAGGGCGGTGAGGAAGGACAGGAAAACCGCCGCCGAGGCGATGCTTCCGGTCACCTTCACCGAAACTCGCCGCCCGAGGATCGCGTTGATGGCGAGCCCCAAGACGGGAAAGAGCAGTATCAGCGGAAAGAGCGTCATTCCTAGCCTAACTCCTCAGGAGTGATGCCTTGTCCAGGTCGATGTTCCGCATTTTACGGAACACCGCGATGATGATGGCGAGCCCCACCGCAGCCTCGGCCGCTGCAACGGCCATGACGAAGAAGGCCATGACCTGGCCGTCCAAATCCACGCGTATGCGCGAGAAGGTGACCAGCAGCAGATTCACGGCGTTGAGCATGAGCTCCACACTCATAAACACCACGATGGCATTCCGGCGAATGAGGAAACCCAAGGTGCCGATGCCGAAAAGCAGAAGAGCCACGATGATGGCGGCGTTGAGGTTTATCATTGGATTTCCCTCCGGGCCATGATCACGGCGGCCACGATGGCCATGAGCAGGAGTACGGCAGTCAATTCGAAGGGAAGCAGGAACTTCCCGAAAATCAGATCGCCTATGGCCCCTACCTCGCCCTTGAGTTCGCCGCCGGGAGATGCAGGCAAACGGCGGGATAAATCCAGGAAGAGCAGCGAGCCTGTAAGGACGATGGCCAGAGCTGAGGCGGCCCACTTGATCTTGCGATTCATGAAGGGCGGCAGTTCATCGGGGCTGAGATTCAGCATCATGATCACGAACAGGAAAAGCACCATGATGGCCCCGGCATAAACCGCTACCTGCACCACGGCCAGGAAGAAGGCATCCATGAGCACGTAGATGCCGGCCAAGCTAAAGAAGGTTAGCACCAGGAAAAGAGCCGAACTGACAGGGTTTTTTCGTGTGACCACCATGACCGCGGAGGCCAGGGCCAGGGCCGAGAAAACGTAGAAGAGGAAGCTGATCACGAGGTGCCTCCCAATCCGAAGCCCAGAATGATGATGCCGTAGAGAAGAATGTTCACGAGGGAAAGCGGCAAGAGCACCTTCCACCCCAGGCCCATGAGCTGGTCATAGCGGAATCGCGGCAAGGACCAGCGCACCCAGATGAAGATGAAGAGCCAGACAGCCGTCTTGGCCATGAATGTGATCACGTGCAGCATGCCCAGCAGGAATCCGTGATTCTCGAAGAAGGCCAGGTTTTCGATGAAGGGCAGATGATAGCCGCCGAAGAAGAGCGTCACGATGAGCGCGCTGGCGGTGATCATGTTGGCATATTCGCCTAGAAAGAAAGAGGCGAATTTCATGCTGCTGTATTCGGTGTGAAAGCCCCCCACCAGTTCCGGCTCCGCCTCGGGTAGATCGAAGGGCAGGCGGTTGGTTTCAGCGAAGGACGAGATGACGAAAAGCAGGAAACTCAAGGGTTGTGTGATCACGAACCAAAGGTGATTGCCCTGCCAGTCCACAATGCCCGTGAGCATGAGGGTTCCGGACATCATGATGATGGGAATCACCGAAAGACCCATGGAGATTTCGTAGCTGATCATCTGCGCGCTGGAGCGCAATCCGCCGAGCAGGGAATACTTGTTGTTGCTCGACCAGCCTCCCACGGCCAAGCCGTAAACTCCCAGGCTCGCGATGGCGAAGATGAAGAGTATGCCGATGGACAGGTCGGCCACGATCATCTTCACTTCCATGCCGAAGATGGGCAGGGTGCTGCCGAAGGGCACCACGGCGAAGGTCATGAGCGCCGGCGCCATGGTGAGCATGGGTGCTAGCGCGTGCAGGGCCTTGTTGGCCGTCTGGGGAACGTAGTCTTCCTTGAAGACGAACTTGAGACCGTCGGCGATGGGCTGGAGCAAACCCCAGATACCCACGCGATTAGGACCCTTGCGCCACTGGATGATGGCCGAGACTTTTCGTTCCGCCAGCGTCATGTAGGCCACGGTGCCCAAGGTCAGGGCGAAGACCACCAGTATCTTCCCAAGTGTGATCCAGATGGCGGGGTTCATCGTGAGCCTCCCGCGCCGGCAGCGATGCGAGCTTCAAACTCGCCGCGGAATTTCTGCAGGAAGGCTTCCAAGGGCATGCGCGCGGCATCGCCCAAGGGACAGACGGTTTTGAAAGCGATGTTGTCGCAGATGTCCTGCATGTCTTCGATCTCGCCTGCTCGCCCCTGTCCCTTTTCAAAACGGTGCAGGATTTTCTCCAGCCAGCCGGTGCCTTCACGGCAAGGGGTGCACTGTCCGCAACTTTCATGGTGGTAGAAGCGCATGAGGTTGGCGGCGGCGGCCACGATGTCCACGGTTTCATCCAGCACGATCACCGCAGCGCTGCCCAGCATGGAGCCCACCGAAGCCAGGGAATCGAAATCCATGTTCACGGACATGGCCTCTTCTGCAGTGAGCACCGGCGTGGAGCTTCCACCCGGAATGACCGCCTTGAGCTTTCGGCCCTTCCAAACCCCACCGCAAAGATCGTCGATCACCTCGCGCAGAGGCATGCCCATGGGACCTTCATAGGTGCCGGGGCGTTCCACATGTCCGCTCACGCAGAAGAGCTTGGGGCCGGTGTTCTTTTCGGGCCCGATGGAGGCGAACCAATCGGCGCCGCGCTCGATAATGGATGGCACACAGGCCAGAGTTTCCACGTTGTTGATCACCGTGGGACGCCCGTAAAGACCCACCACCGCCGGGAAGGGCGGCTTGATGCGCGGGTAGCCGCGCTTGCCTTCGAGGCTTTCCAGAAGCGCGGTTTCTTCACCACAAATGTAAGCTCCCGCTCCGCGATGCACGATGATGTCCAGATCGAATCCGCTGCCCAGGATATTCGTCCCCACATAACCCGCAGCGCGCGCTTCTTCCACGGCTTTCTCGAGGATGATGGCCTCTTCGGGATACTCGCCGCGGATGTAGATGAAACAATGATTCGCCTGCAAGGCGTAGCTGCTGAGAATGCAGCCTTCAAGAAGCAGATGCGGGTTGTCGCGCAGGATGACCCGATCTTTGAAGGTTCCGGGTTCGCTCTCGTCAGCATTGCAGACCAGATAGCGCGGACCGGGGTTGGCTTCCTGAGACGGCAGGAAACCCCATTTCACGCCGGCGGGGAATCCCGCGCCGCCGCGTCCACGTAGTTGGGAAGCCTTCACCTCTTCGGTGACCTCGGCCGGACTGAACTCCTTCAGGCCCTTTTTGAGCGCTTTATATCCACCCTCACCTTCGAATACGGCAAGGGTGCGGGAGTTTTCCATCCCGACGATGCGAGTGAGAAGGGGTTCGAAGGCGGCCACGCTCAATCCTCCACCTTGTCGAGGATGGCGGCCACGCGCTCGGGCGTGAGATTCTCATGCAGCGAATCGCCGATCATCATGGCCGGCGCCGTACCGCAGGCGCCGATGCACTCCACCTCGATGAGGCTGTATTTTTCATCGGAGCTGGTCTCGCCCGGTCCGATCCCGATTTTATCGTGGATCATTTTGCGAATGCTCTGGGCGCCGCGAATGTCGCAACTGAGGGTGCGGCAAAGCTGGATCACATTTCGCCCCACGGGCTTGGTGAAGTACATGCTGTAAAAAGTGACCACACCTTCCACATGGGCGGGGCTCAAGTCGAGTCGTTCAGCGGCCCACTTCATGCCTTCAGGCGAAACCCAACCCTTTTCCCGCTGGAGCAAATGCAGCAGGGGCAAGAGCGCGCTCTTGGCCTCGGGATAGCGGGTGACGATGGCGTCGACCTCTTGGGTGATCTCCTCGGAAAACATCGACTCCTCAGCGATTGTCGTCGTGCTTGCCCCGTGTGGGGATCTGCTTTTGCAAGGGATGTCCATGCTCATAATCTTCGGTGAGCAGGATGCGGCGTAGGTCGGGGTGCCCGGTGAAGCGGATACCCATGAGATCCCATATCTCGCGTTCATTCCAATCGGCCGACTCCCAAAGCGCCGTGGCGCTGGGAACTTCGGGACCGTCCTCCCCTTCGATGGCCGGCACCTGCACACGCAGGCGACGGCCGCTGCTCGGAGACAGAAGGTGATAGCTCACTTTGAAACGCGGCTGCCAATCCAGCTTCAAACCGTCTACGCCACTCTGGTCGGTGAGCATGCGGAAGGCCGGTTCACTTTCGTCGCGGAGCCAGGTCAGCAGTTCCAGCAGAGTTTCCGCACCGGTTTCCAAGGTGATCTCGCCGTGTTCCTCTCGGACCTTAACCCGCCCCTTCCAGGCGTCGGGAAGTGCAAAGCTCTTAGGCGTCATGTTCATTCTCCCCCGCTCCCTTGTCCCATTGGAGAGCCTTGGCGCCGAGGATGTAGAAGTATCCCAGCAGAAGGATGACCATGAAGATGCCCATCTCGACCAGGCCGAAGAGACCCAGTTCCTTGGACTTCACGGCCCACGGGTAGAGGAAGACCACTTCGATGTCGAAGAGGATAAAGAGGATGGCCACTAGGTAGAATTTTACCGAGAAGCGGTCTCGGGCGTCGCCGCGAGGTTCCACGCCGCATTCGTAAGGTTCGAACTTGCCCTTGTCATTGCTGCGTCGTCCCACATAGCGGCTGATGGCCACCAACAAGCCGGCGAATCCCGTGGCCAACACGAGCAGGATCAGGATCGGAACATAGGATCCTGAGGCAAAGCTGTCTTCCAGGGCAAAAAATGGCATCGGAACCGGCGTGGCCTTTCGATCTCGGGAGGGGTTGCAAGGGCACATACTGGACAGAGCAGGCCCCCCTGTCAACGGCTACATGCCGACATAGCGCCAGAAGCTCGATAACAATGCTAACTTGTTTGGACTCATGGGCTCGTGGAAATCCCACTTGGCGCGATGACCTGGGCAAAAGCCGCCGTTTCGCCGCGCGCCCAGACGCGCAAAGTTGAGTTCGCGCGCCCGAAGTTCGCCGCCGGAAGCAAAGCCCGCCCAGCCGGATCCCAGGGGGCACTGTACCTTAGATAGGGCAGAGACGCGTTCCCCTCCCCTTTCGGACGAGGTAGAGGATTGGCCTCAATCAGAAGGTCGTTCCAACTGGCGCCACCCCAGGACCGGCCTTCAGCCAAGATGTGGCCATCCAATTCGCGGAGGGCTCCCAGCATTGCAGCCTGCCCCTTGGTCTTGTAGATAAGAAGGTCGCCGGAAACCATGAGGTCACCCAATTCAAAGCCCGTGGGCTGGGCAGCAAGCCATCCACCTTCAGCCCTGCTAAGGGCCTCCTCGCTGGAGGCGAGGAGGAAGAACCTGCCATGGCGCCGAGCCAGGTAAGCCCCGGTTCGCCAGATTCCCTCTTCCTCACTCAGGATTCGGGACTCCACATTGGCGCGTTCAAGTCTGCTGAGTGGTCCGAGCAGCCACCAATTATCATCAGCCGCCTTTGCGAAGACCCATTCCCCGCTGCTGAAGAGTTTGAGTCCCAGGGCTTCCTCAATACTCGCACTCGGCATACCCATGGCCTCGGCCATTTGAAGAGCCGCACCCTTGCCTTCCGGCCAGAGATCTCGGGGAAAATAACGATGACTGTTGCGCCTCTGAACAAAGCCGTCGCAGTCGGGGGGCAATGCCGCCAAGGCGGGTAGCCCTTGATCGCGGCGCTCTTCCCGCTGGGCGGCCAAGGGCGTAACGATGAATCGGATCACCACGAGGAAGAGAAGGAAAACTCCCAGGGGAATCAGAACCCGCTTCACGATGGTTTCTCGCTTTCCTCATGCACCAGGGACGACAAGAAGCGGCTGGGCTCCTGAACGAATCCGCCGCGAGATGTTACCCTGGTGAGGGTGAGAGATTTCCCCGCGCGGGTCATGGCCACATAGAGCAGGCGACGCTCCTCCTCCACGGCTTCCGGGTCCGGCGCTCGCAGCGCGTAATAACCGGGCAGCACATTTTCCTCGAGTCCCGCGATGTAGACCTGATCGAACTCCAAACCCTTGGCCGCGTGAATAGTCATGAGTTGCACCGCGTCCTGACCTTCGGCCGAATCCTGACTGCGATAGAGGGCAAGGAAGTCGAGGAAAGATGCCAGGGAGTCGCCCAGAAAAAGCTCGTCGAAGCGAGGGAGCAAGGCCAGGAATCGTTCCTCCTCGCTGCTGCGCCCGCGGAAGAGTTCAGGCGCTTCTCCTTCTAATCCGGAAGCGGCTAGCAGTGCGGCTTCCAGGTCTTTGCGGGCCGATCCTTCGCTCAGTTTCTCTAGCCAAGGGCTTCCACTGGCCAATAGACGGCGCACGCCCATTCCAAAAAGTGTGTGAGCGGTGCTGTCACCAGGGCTGGGTGGGCCCGAGGGATCCATTTGCATGACCAGGGCCAAAGGCGCGAGACCGTCCCGGCCCGAACGGCGCGCCAGGCGTTTGAGTTGGAGAGCCTGCATCTGATCGAAGGCCTCACCCAGGCAGCGACAATCATCCAGGGCACGATGGCGAGCCTGGGCGGAGATGCCGAAACGTTCGATGAGGTCTTCCAGACGGTTTCGCTCGCGAGGATACAGTCGACGCGCCAGGGCAAGGCTATCGTAGAGAGCCTGTCTCGGACGGGCGAAGCCCAACTCACGGGCCGCGCGCACGAGCACGGGGAAGTCGAAGCTGGATCCATTGTGCGCCACCAAATCAAGATCTCCCACGAAACGTAAAAATTCGGCGATTGCCTGGGCGGGCGGCGGCGCGTTTTCCAACATGGCATCGTCGATACCATGTACCGCGGTGGATTCGGCGGGTACAGGGCCTGCCGGTTTCACCAGTGATTCGAAGCGAGCCACTTCACGTCCGCCTTCGTACCTGATTGCGCCGATCTCGAGAATTTCGCAGCGGGCGGTATCGATGCCGGTGGTTTCCAAATCGAAAATCACATAGTCACGTAGGGGTTGGTACTCGGCGGCACGCCAAAGCTGGTAGAGCCGGAAGAAGAGAAGCGGAGCAATCTCCCCCGCCACACGATGCCGCTTCCCACCGCCTTCCAGAATGATGGCATGGCTCTCGGCCTCAAGTCGAAGACGCGGTCCCTCGGGCGGCTCCGCGCCACCGGGAATGAGACTTTTGCGATACCATGGCTCCAGTGTCTGACCAAGCCAGTCCAGATAGATCTGTTCCTGCTTCGGATCGGGAGCGCTTAATGAAATGCGCTTGCCTCGACGAAGCATAGAGCGCAATTCATCCAAGAGATCTTCCAAGCCTTCGACCTCAAAGGGATCGCCGGGAAGCTCTGCCTCGGTGTCCTCTTCGATTTCCAAGAGAACTTCCCCCACCAACTGGCGAAGGGTTTTCCCCTTTTGCCCGGCGCGCAGATTGCTGAGGCGCGCAATTCTTTCGTCCAGTTTCCAGCTCAGACGAGCCAGCAGCGAAAGGCGTTCGCCGCTAGCTTCCCATTCTCCCCGAGAGCTCGGAACCGTTTCCGCAGGCATCAAAACCGAGAGAGCGCTTAAGCCTTGAGGGAAACTCTTCTCGAACTCTGCCAGCCACAACTCCTCGGTTTTGCCCGATGTCGCTTCCTGGAAAGAACGCCAGCGCCGGGATTGTCCGCGCAGGGCATCTCGATGGCGGCGAACGGCATTGAGCGCCTGCCTCCAAGAGCCTTCATTGCGCCTTAGCAATTCCCCCATGAGCGAGGTGGACCCGGGATCAAGATGCGCCCGGAGCACACGACCCATGGCGTCATCGTCGACAGGATTTCTGAGCAGTCGCAGAGTGGCGAGAATCTGTAGAATACGCGGCTGGTCCAGCAGCCCACGCCCCGAGATCATCTCCACGGGAATTCGTTCGCCCATGAGGCGACCTTCCAGATACTCGCCGATGGAGTGCTTGGGGTAGAGGATGGCCACGTCGCGCCAGTGCAAATCTCGATCGCGCAGACGCTCCTGCCGAATGTCGGCGCCCAGGAAGGCGGCTTCGTCCTCTTCGCTGTCGAAACTTTCCACGCGCAACTGACCCTCGCCGCCGGCACGACTTTGCAGAGTTTTCGCCGAAGCTATTTCACCGCCTAGAAGAGCTTTGGCGCCATCGAGAATTTCCTCGCGATTGCGATAGTTTTCCTCCAGGAAAATCTCGCGAGGCTCATAGTCGCGCCGATAGTCGGCCAGGTTGCGAGGATCGGCCCCCCGCCAGGCGTAGATAGATTGATTTGCGTCGGCCACCAGAAAACTGCGACCATCCTCGGGCAGCAGGTGACGAAGGATGCGATACTGCAAGGCATCGGTGTCCTGAAATTCATCCACCAAGACATGGGCCCATCGCTCCCGCACCTGCTTCTGCAGATCTGCGTTTTCACACAGCAGTTTGCGTGTGAGATCCAGGATGTCGTCGAAATCCACAGCCTTTTCCGAACGAAGCAAGCCCTGGTATTCCTTGAAGAGATCCTGCTGCAATCCGCTTAGCAGCTTCGCGTCCTGATCCACCCGGTAAATGCCGAAGCGCCCGAGCAACAAACGAAGTTCTTTGTCTTCCGGCTCGCGACTGGAAAAATCAAGCTTCTGCCATGCTCGCCTGAGCACCGCCAACTGACGTCCCTCATCGGCGACGGAAAAATCGGGAGGCAGATCGGCCCTCTCGGCATGTTCTCGCAGAAGATGAATGCCGAAGTGATGGAAGGTACCCGCCGCCACCTGCCCCGCACGCTCGCCCAGATAACCGGCCAGACGATCCACCATGACCGACGCGGCCTTGCGCGTGAAGGTGAGCGCGAGAATACTGGATGCGTCCACACCCGCCACACTTCCCAGATAGACAATGCGATTGACAAGGGTTCGAGTCTTACCCGTACCGGGCCCGGCCATGACGAGAATGTGCGAATCCGGTGCGAAGACGGCCTCGCGTTGCCGAGGATTCAGCTCCTGCTCCAGATCCCTCCACAGGCTCGGCGAACTCACAGGGACTCCTTAGGGGATGGTGTGGATCTGAATTCGGTGCTGATGATCAATGAGCGCATGAAATCCTCCTGAAAGGAGCAGTCTATGCGCAGTGCCGTCTTGAGGCAACGAAGTTCCGGATATGAAAAACCCCGCCCTGGGCTAAAAGGGCGGAATGGAAGTACTGCGGCCAGCTGGTCGCTTAGCGATACAGGCTCTTGAGGGAACTCCAACTAGTTTCTTCGGTGCGGGTGGCGCAGCCGGTGATGATCACCGTCACGCCGGAGATTTGTCCCCAAACGCCACGGGAGCCGGTCTCGCTGCAGTTAGCACTCATGAATAAGGGGAAATCCGGGGGCAGGTTGTCCAGGGGATCACCGTCGATATCTGTGTAACCAAGGCCGGTGGAATTGGCGATAACGAACTCCATGCAGGTGTCATAGCCGTCGAAAACCGCCGTCATGTTGATATTGGCGATCATACCAACGCTCACGCCTTCGTAGTACTGGTAAGTCGTGTAGGAAACGAAGTTCACGACGTCGGCCCAGTATTCCGTGTCGCCGCCGTCCCAGGCTTCGCCCGTGCCGGCCATCCAGAGACGTCCGCCGCAATATTCATTGCGCCAGGTCTGGTAACCGGTCTGGTTGGTGTCGAGGTTGTCGTTCATCAGGACGGGTTCGACGCAAAGCGTAATGCAGGAGACCGACCACTGTGCCGCCAAGTTCGCGCCATTCCAGGACTGTGCCTGAAGGGTGTTGCCAATTTCGCCCCATGATCCGTCAGCGACACTCTCGGGCCATGATTCTGTGCCGTGGCCCATCTGGATGTTTCCACCCAGGTCCACGGAGAAGTAAGCACCATTAACGGGAGGGCCCGCTAGCGCGGGAGTCACTATCAACGTAATGAGCCCGGCAGTGAGTAGCAGTAGTTTTTTCATTTTCGCATCGGGGTTCCTGTTTACCCAAGTCAAAAGTTGCTGAGGCATTAGTTGGGCTGGCGACCTGCGAAAACCGGTTGGGATTGCCTTCCGAGAAAGAGTATATTCTAGAATTGGAAACCCCTTCAAGCTATTTATCAAGGCCATTCAAGCTATTTGTCGGAAGAAATTTTTATCCACTTAACGTATCTTTTCTCAAGTGCTCCCAGCATTGCCAAAGCTATCTGCATCCCCTAGAATTGCTCTTTCCTTAGCAAGATTTGGAGCGAAGATGACGTTAGATCCTCATCATTCCATGTGGAGGGACAAGAGGGAGTCGCCGGAAGGTCCCAGGGCTCCGGTTTACGCGCTTTTGGACAATATCAGGAGCGCTCAAAATGTTGGCGATATGTTTAGAAGCGCCGACGCACTTTTCATAGAACATCTCTATCTTGTTGGAATCACGGCATTTCCCCCGAACAGCAAACTGGAGAAGACGGCCTTGGGAGCCAGCGAGACGGTGCCCTGGTCCCATCATTTGAGGCTTTTTGACGCCGTGGAAGAAATTCGAGGGGCAGGAACACCCATTGTAGCTGTGGAAATGACCCCATCGAGCCAATCCCTTTTCGAATGGGAAGGCCCCGCCCAGGCCTGCTTTGTTTTTGGCCACGAAGTCATGGGTGTAGACCGGGAATTGATCCGCCAGGCCGATTCTGTCGTGCACCTGCCCATGTCGGGGCTAAAAAACAGCCTCAATGTTTCCTCCAGTTTCGCCGTGACCCTCTATCATCACCTTGCGCGACATGGACTTCTCAGCCAAGGCCCGCCCAAACTCAAGGAATCCTACCTGCCCGACAAACGCCGAAGCTAAGCGTTTCCGTCTTGCGAAACATTTCACTAAAAGATTGACAGGATCTACCGAATCCATATTTTCGGTTATGCGGATATGTGGATCTGAATAGGAGAGCTCATGGAACGCAACCCCGAAGACATCCAGGCAGCGGCGAGAATCTTCAAAGCGCTATCCCACCCCGCCCGCCTCGAGATCGCCTGTCACCTTTCCCAAGACGGACCTTCGACGCAAAAGAATCTCATAGGCCAATTGGGATGGCCCCAGTCCACCATGGCTCGCCACCTCGGTCCCCTAAGAGATCTCGGTCTGATCGAAGGTCAAAGGCGAGGAACCGAAGTTGAGCTCAGCGTCACCAGCGAGTTGGTTAGCGACATGGTGCAATCGCTCTGCGACTGGCTTCACGAAGACAGACATGGAACCGCCAAGGAGGACGCATGAATCGCCGTGATTTCATCAAGATCGGATCAGGTGGTGCAGCGGGTGCGGCATTGTTGGGTGGGCTGACCACAGATTGGTATGGAAGCTACGAGAACAAACTCGAGAATCCCGACACCGATGGCGAGCGCATCGTTCCCAGCTTCTGTGAACTCTGCTTCTGGAAGTGCGGAATCTTGGCCCATGTGAAAGATGGGCGCATCACGAAGATCAAAGGCAACCCCAAGCATCCCCTTTCCCGAGGACGCCTCTGCCCCCGCGGAGCCGGTGGCACAGGATTGCTCTACGATCCCGATCGACTCAAGCAACCCATGGTACGCGTGGGTAAAAACGGTATGCAGAATTTCGAGGCAGTCAGTTGGGACACCGCCCTGGATGAAGTGGCCGACAAATTCGAAATGATCCGTCAGCGCTATGGCCCCGAAGCCCTGGCCCTCTATTATCACGGTTTCGGCGCCAACTGGATGAAGCACCTCTTCAAGGCCTATGGCAGCCCGAACATCGCGGCTCCCTCCTATGCTCAGTGCCGTGGACCTCGTGATGTGGGTTTCGATCTGACCTTCGGAAGCATTGTCGGCTCGCCGGAAATCATCGACATGCAGAACAGTCGCTGCATAACGCTGATCGGCTCTCACCTGGGCGAGAACATGCACAACACCCAGGTGCAGGATTTCGCCACGGCTATTCGTGACGGCGCTGATCTCATCGTTGTGGATCCACGTTACTCGGTGGCCGCCTCCAAGGCGAAATACTGGCTGCCGATAAAGCCGGGCACGGATATCGCTCTTCTACTTGCCTGGATGCACGTACTCGTCGATGAGGGCCTCTACGACAAAGAATACATCGACAATTACGCCTACGGTTTCGATCAACTGAAGGAGCACGTGAAGCCCTTCTCGCCGGAGTGGGCATATCCCCGAACTGGCATTGAACCCGAGCTCATTCGCCGCACGGCCCATCTCATGGCAGGCGCAAGGCCGGCCTCGTTCATCCATCCCGGGCGCCATGTCACCTGGATGGGCGACGACACCCAGCGCTCGCGCGCCATCGCCATCGTCAACGCCTTGCTGGGGTCTTGGGGACGCAAAGGCGGGTTCTACATTCCCTCGCAACTCGAGCTGCCCAAGTACAAGTACCCGGGATATCTCCCTCCCGGACGGCAGGCGGCCGATCGCCCCAACGCCAGCAGTTTTCCCTTAGGTGACAAGGTACTGGCCCAGGGCGTCTGCAACGCCACCATTCCGGGCTTGGCCGAGTACGACCTTAAAGGATGGATGGTATACGGCTCCAACCTGCCCACCACGCTTCCCGATCCCAAGACCACCTACGAGGCCATCCAGAAGCTGGACTTCCTGGTGACCATTGAGGTGCTGCCCGCTGAAATCGCGGGATGGTCGGATGTGGTTCTACCCGAGGCCACCTATCTGGAACGTTGCGACGAACTCCACAATCCGAATTATCGCGAACCTTATGTGGCGGTGCGCCAGGAAGTGGTGCCCCCCATGTACGAGAGCAAGCCGGGTTGGTGGATCGCCAAGGAACTGGGAAACCGCATGGGCCTGCCCGAATTTTTCCCATGGGAAAACAGCGAAGAATACGGCATGGCGCGTATCAAGGAAGCGGGACTCGATTGCGATACCCTTCAAAAAGATGGCGTCATCCTCGGCAAGCCGGAGCCCTTGTACTTCGAGGAAGGTGCGGCACCCGACTTCTACACTAATACGGGAAAGATCGAACTCTACTCTACGCGTTTGGCGGAGCACAATTTCGATCCCATTCCAGTCTTCACGCCTCCTGAGGAAGCTCCGGACGGATACTACCGGTTGCTCTTCGGACGCACCCCCACCCATACCTTCGGCCGAACCACCAACAATCGACTGCTGTCGGAGGTTTACAAAGAGAACCATGTTTGGGTGAATAGGGGCGTTGCACTCAAGTGGGGTCTGAAAGATGGACAACGTGTCTACCTGCAGAACCAGGACGGTGTGAAGTCGACTTTCACATTGCCCGTCAAGGTGACCAATCGAATTCGCCCCGAGGCGGTCTTCCTGGTCCACGGGTATGGACGCAAGGCCAAGTTGCTTTCCTTCGTCTATGGAAAGGGCGTGGATTCAGCCGAACTGGTTACCCGATACAAGGTGGATCCAATCATGGGAGGCACGGGGATGAACGTGAATTTCGTCACCTTCATACCCGCCGATGAAGAAAGCGCCAACCCCGGTGGCCATGCCGATGCATCGACTGAGAATAAGGAGGTGACCACATGAGCGAGCCCCGGTACGCCATGGTCATCGACACGAAAACCTGCGTCGGCTGCAGCGCCTGCGTGATTGGTTGCAAAACCGAAAACGACACGCCGGATGGCTACACCCGCGATTGGATCGTCACCGAAACCCGTGGCACCTTCCCCGATCTCAGCATGACCATCACTTCACAGCGATGCAATCACTGCGAGGACGCTCCCTGCGTGAGGGCCTGCCCCACGGGCGCGTCCCATTATGCGGATGGCGGTCAGGTGAAAGTGAGTCGCAACAAGTGCACAGGGTGCAAAGCCTGCATCTCCGCCTGCCCCTACGGCGCTCGTTATCTGCACCCGGAAACGCGCACCGTGGACAAGTGCACCTTCTGCTATCACCGCATCGCGGAAGGTTTGACCACCACGTCCTGTCAGGAAATCTGCCCCACCACCAGTATCGTTTTCGGAGACCTGAACGATCCTGACAGTGAAGTGGTCGATTTGCTGGCCAGGAGAAAATACTTCACCCTGCGTCCCGATGCGGGAACTGAACCGCAGGTCTACTACCTGATCTAGGAGGTGAGCATGCTTGAAATAACCAACAACCGCATGAACCCCTTCATCGATCCCAACATCCATGTTTGGCATGGTGAAGTTGCGGCCGATCTGTTTCTTGCGGCCATGGTCGGTGGGATCATGGCAATCACGGCCGTGCTCTATCTTTGGGCTCCCAGAAAAGAGTGTTCCCGCGGCTTCTGCCTGTTGCCATGGATCTCTCCCTTGCTGATCTCATTCTGCCTGCTTTTCCTCTGGATCGATCTGGGCAACAAAATCAACGCCTTCCGATTCTTCTTCGTACTGAAGTCCTACAGCTTCATGTCCTGGGGATCATGGATCATCCTCATGACCTATCCTGCCAGCATGCTCTTCGCCTGGTCGGGCTCTCCCCAGGATTTCAAAGATCGCTGGCTAAAAAGGCTGCCCTTCGTCGCCGGAATTGGCGCCTGGGCCGACCGGCATCGAAATGGCCTGGCCATTTGGAATTTCATCACAGGATGCGCACTGGGTTTATACACCGGCGCACTTTTGGCATTCTACGCGGCGCGTCCTCTTTGGAATTCACCCATCCTCCCCCTTCTATTCCTGAGCTCGGGCCTGGCCTGCGCAGCGGCTTACATGTTGCTGGTTAAACTCACGGATAAGGAGAGGATGGTCGTCAGCCGCATTCTGGTAGGCGCTCTCATTTCTCAGGCCCTCATGAACGCACTCTGGTTCATGGGTCTGGAAACGGCCTCCGACAGCGGCCGGATGGCCCTGGATCTTTTCACAGGCAAACAATATACCGCCGCCTACTGGTCGCTCGTCGTGGGCATGGGTCTTGTCATACCTTTGATGACGGCCTGGTTCAGAAAACTCCAAAGCCAAGGGCTTCAGCGGGCGGTAACCTTCTTTGTTCTGGCCGGTGCATTCGCACTTCGTTGGTTGATTATTTACGCCGGGCAGCATGCGGATGCCGCCGGGCACGTCGCGGGATTGGGAGGCTAGAATGGTCGAGATCACTCACAATCGCATGAACCCCTTCATAGATCCGGATCTGCACATCTGGCACGGTGAGGTGGCGGCCTACCTCTTCCTAGGAGGCCTGGCCGCAGGAGTCATGCTGCTCACGGGTCTTTTGCGTATCTGGAAGCCGAAACTGGACCGGTCTCGGCAACTGGCGCTCATTCCCTGGCTGGCTCCCATTCTAATCTCGCTGGGGATGTTTTTTCTCTGGTTGGATCTGGGCAACAGGATCAACGCCTTCCGCTTCTTCTTCACCTTCAAAGTCTGGTCGCCCATGTCCTGGGGCGCCTGGATTCTCCTGCTCATCTATCCGAGTTCCATCCTTTTTTCCTGGTCTGAGACTCCGCGTGATATTCGCGATCGTCTCATCAAGCGGTTCTCTTTGCTCGGAGCACTCGATCGCTGGACAATGCCAAGGCGCGACACCCTCGCTTTCTGGAGCATGGGTGTTGGGATGCTTCTGGGAATCTACACCGGTGTTCTTTTAGGAAGCGTGGCGGCGCGCCCCCTTTGGAATTCCGCCCTCCTCGGCCCCCTCTTTTTGGTTTCGGGAATTTCCACGGCCGCGGCTTTGACACTCCTGTTCAAAATCCGCGACGAGGAACGTGTGATCTTCTCTCGAATCGACATGGTTTTCATTCTCGTCGAATTGGCCTTCCTGGCTTTGTGGCTCATCACTCTCGCCTCGGGTGGCGCAAGCTATCAGGCGGCGGCGGAACTCTTCTGGGGCGGATCCTATACCGCCGCATTCTGGAGTTTGGTGGTCGCCCTGGGACTTGTTGTACCACTGCTGGCAGAGTGGCTCGAAAAAAGACATCAGGTCATTCCCGGCAGAGCTGCCGCTATTCTGGTTCTTATCGGCGGTTTTGCATTGCGTTGGATTCTCGTCTTCGCGGGACAGAACTCCAGCTGGGTGACCCAGCTTTCGTCACACTAGAAAAGGACTGAGATGCCTAAGAACTATTGGAACCCATACCTGGCAGGCCTGCTCCTCGGCCTCACCCTGCTGGCAGCATTTATGGTGGCAGGCCAGGGCCTGGGCGCCAGTGCGGCTCCCAAACGCATCGTCGCTTTGGGTTGCGAATCCATCAATGCGCAGTGGGCAGAGTCCAACACGGCCATCAACAAGTATTTCCAGGGCGAAAATGCGCACCCGCTCAAGAACTGGCTCATCCTTGAAGTCGTCGGCGTTCTGCTGGGTGGATTCATCGGTGCGGTCAGCGCGGGAAGACTCAAGGGCGAGGTGCTGCGCGGGCCACGCATTTCCATTCGGGGTCGCCTGCTCTATGCCTTCTTCGGTGGGGCTCTCATGGGTCTCGCTGCGGCTATCGGACGAGGATGCACATCAGGGCAGGCTCTTTCGGGCGGCGGCACCCTGGCCGCCGGCGGCTGGGCCTACATGATGATGTTCTTCGGCGGCGCCTACGCAGTTGCATGGCTGGTTAGGAGGCAGTGGACATGAGTAACCTCTTCCCCCTGGAATTCACGGGCGAGCAGTTCCGACTTCTCACCGGTATCGGTATTGGCTTCTTCTTCGGCTTCTCATTGGAACGCGCCGGATTCGGCAACGCCAGGAAACTCGCCGGCCAGTTCTATCTGAACGACATGGCGGTCTTCAAGGTGATGTTTACCGCTGTTCTCGTCGCCATGACAGGTGTTTTTTCCCTCTCGGCCTGGGGCTTATTGGACCTGGGTGAGCTTTGGATCAACCCCACCTTCCTCTGGGCCCAGCTTTTTGCTGGCTTTGTTCTTGGAATCGGCTTCGTCATGAGCGGGCTTTGTCCGGGAACTTCCGTGGTGAGTATGGCCTCGGGCAAGCTAGACGGATTCGTCACAGTGCTGGGCACTTTTTTCGGCGTCCTCGTCTTCACTTTGCTCTTCGATAAACTGCCGGCGCTTCGCAGTCTCTATTCGGCTGGATCGGGCGAGGTCATTCTTCTGCACGAAATCTTCCCCTTCAAGTTCCCCGCCCTCTGCCTCATCATGACCGTGATTCTTGTGGCCTTGGGTGCCTTCATCTTCGCCGAACGAGTGGAGAAGATCTATCAGAAGAAACTCGGTCCTGGACCCCTTACAGGTCCCAATCGGCCGCGCATGAAGTACTATGTATTGGGACCCATGTTCCTTATCGCCCTGGCGGCGGCCATCTATGACAAACCCGTCGTCCCTGAGCCAGAGCCCCTGGACCTGGTGGCTATTGAACCCTTGAACCTTGCCGAGCGCATTATCGATGGAGATCCAACCTTGGTGATTCTCGACCTGCGCTCGGAAGAGGCCTTCGCTGAGAAGAACCTCCCAGGCGCGAAACTCCTTCGCACCCTCGGCGATCCTGCCGACTACCTTTCGAATTTATCAGAAGGTATGGCGGTGGTTCTCTACAACCAACAGGCCACCGAAAGCGAAGTGCCAGGCACCTGGCCCGCGGGTCTTGATTACTTCGCGATGCGCGGAGGATTCGAGGCATGGAAACGGGAAGTGCTCACACCTCGTGAGATGAACGGAAGCAGTTTGAAGGAACAGGATTTCACGCGTCGTCAGAATCAGATCGCCGGCTTCTTCAGCGGCACGCGTGTGCAGTCCAAGGCTACTGCACCTCCACCTCCCATGAGCGGCGGGAAGAAAAAGAAAAAACCCGAAGGCGGTTGTTAGAGTGAAACCGCGTCCCTTCCTGCTCTGCGGTGGTCAGAGTCGCCGTATGGGAAGGGACAAAGCACTCATGGAACATCCCTTGGGCGGAACAATGCTGGAACGGGCGGTCCGGTTACTGGAAGCAGTACTGGGGACGCCCATTCTGCTTTCGGGGGACGGATCACGATACCAAGATTTCGGATACCCCGAGATCGCCGATGCGCGCCTTGACTGCGGGCCCTTGGGTGGAATTCTCGCTGCCATTGAGCATACCTCGCCGGCACCGGCGCTCATCATGGCCGTGGACATGCCATTTATTGCCGAGGAAGATCTCATAACGCTTTTAAAATCCCAAGGGCCCAGCCTCACTCTGGCCCAGGGTGAAGGGCGCCTGCATCCCGCTTTTTCCATTTGGGATTCGACAACTCAGCCGCACTTGCGTGAAGCGCTTGAAGAGAATCGCTTCGCACTCATACCCTTGGCAGAAGCATTGGATCCGGTACTGGTTGAGCTACCGGCCGAGCATCTAGCGAATTGGAATGAGCCACAGAAATAGAGGACTTTAAAGAAGATTCCGAAGACTAGAGTTTGATCTCGACACCCACGGGACAGTGATCGCTTCCCATCACATCCGGGCTGATCCATGCGTCGACCAAGGTGTCTTTGATGTTCTTGCTCAGGAAAAAATAATCGATGCGCCAGCCGATGTTCCGCTGACGAGCGCCACTGCGCATGCTCCACCAGCTGTACTGTTCGGGGATATCCCCCTTAATTACGCGAAGACTGTCCACCCATCCCTTAGCCAGCATGCCGTCGATCCATTTGCGTTCTTCTGGAAGGAAGCCGCTGACCTGCTCGTTTTCTTTCGGGCGGGCCAGGTCGATGGCCTGGTGCGCCGTGTTCACATCGCCGCAAACCAGGATGCGCTTTCCTCGGCTCACGCGACCGTTCATCTTCTTTTGAATTTCGCGATAGAAATCCATCTTGTATTCCAGACGAATATCGCTGGCCTTGCCGTTTGGGAAGTAGACATTGTAGAGGAGGAAGTCCTCGTGATCGGTAATCAACACGCGACCTTCCGAGTCGAAACGCTCGACACCCAGGCCGGCCTTGGCCTTCACCAGGGGCAGCCCATCGCGCACATAGGTGACCACGCCGGAGTATCCCTTTTTATCCGCCGAGGCGAAGTGGGCTGTCCACCCTTCGGGGGCGGTGAGAGATTCGTCCAGTTGATCGGGATGGGCCTTGGTTTCCTGCAGGCAAACCACGTCGAGGTCCGAAGACCAGATCCAATCCAGAGCTTCCTTGCGCTGGACGGCGCGAATGCCGTTTACGTTCCAGCTGATGAGCTTCATGGTCGCCTTTCTACAAATCGCCTTTGGGTTCCCCGCTCGCCCCGCCGCCGAACTGATCTAGCCAGAAATCGATTTCCTCGGAGGTGGAACTCTCCGGTTTCTCGCTGGCGTCTTCGCCTTTCTTGGGACGCAAGAGCCTGGACGCCATAGCCTCGGCGCTTTCAATCTGAGCACCCAGCGCCCGTGCCTTGCGGCCGATATCTTTTTCATCCGAGCTCACCACGGTCACCGTCTTGGGATTGGCGTGGCGCTCCAAGGAATTCATGATCCAAGCATCGGCGCTGGGTGCGAAGATTACACGTATGGGACCGGGAGCCTGGTCTCGCCCCGAGGCCAGTCCGTCGAAGACCACGGTCCAGCGCTCGCGGCTCTTGAAGACCCGTGGCGCCAACATTCTTAAAAAGGTCTCACGGGCTTCTTCCAAATCTTCCTGCATGATCTGCCCCAAACTGCCAATCTTATGCATGACGTTGAAGGCATCCACCCAGCGCTCACTCAATCGGATCTCCTTCGAGGATGACCATGGCCATGGCCATGCCCTCTTGGTGGCTAAGACTCAAATGGGTTCGCGTCACGCCCTGTTCCCTCAGAAGCTCGGACGCTCTCCCAGTCATTTTAAGTTCAGGTTTTCCATGTTCACCGTACACGACTTCGATCTGTTTCCAGCTGAGCCCCTGCCGCAGGCCTAATCCCAGGGCCTTCACCAAGGCTTCCTTGGCGGCGAACCTGACGGCAAAAGAGGGCCAGGGATCTCCCCGGCCCTCGCAATGGGCTTTTTCGCCGGGCGTGTACAAACGATCCAATATGCGATCCCCCCATTTTCCGGCCGCTTTGCGTAGCCGACGAGGATCCATGAGATCTATGCCCGTGCCGAGAATCATTCGCGGCTAGAAACGATCGAAGAAGTTCAAGAAGAGACGCACGCCAAAGCCGTTACCGCCCTGAGGACGAATGCCGCGCTCCTTGTCTCCCCAGGCTGCACCGGCGATATCCACATGCACCCAGGGATTGGGATCGGCGAAACGCTGCAGAAATTTGGCGGCCGTGATGGTTCCGGCGTTACGCCCTCCCGTGTTCTTGATATCAGCCACGGGGCTTTCAATGAGATAGTCATACTCTTCGAACATGGGCATGGGCCAAACACGTTCACCCGTGGCCTTGCCGCTCTCCACAAGCTTGTCGTAGTAGCCCTCGCCCTTCTCGTTGCCGAGGATGGCGGCGGTTTCATTGCCCAGGGCCACCACACAGGCCCCCGTAAGGGTGGCCACGTCGATGATCAACTCGGGTTTGAACTCCTTCGCGTAGTTCAGACCATCCGCCAGTATGATGCGCCCTTCCGCGTCGGTGTTCTTCACGTCGATGGTCACGCCGCTGCGTGCCTTGATGATGTCGCCGGGACGATAGGCGTCGCCGCCGGGCATGTTTTCACAAGTGGGTACGATGCCGATGATACGATGGGGATAGTTCAACTCGGCCAAGGCGCGGAAGGTGCCGAGCACGGCCGCGGCTCCACCCATGTCGTACTTCATCTCGTCCATGGCAGCGCCGGGCTTCAATGAAATACCGCCGCTGTCGAAGGTGATGCCTTTGCCAACCAGGGCCAGGGTGCGCTTGCCCTTGGGATTGTATTCCATCTCGATGAGATGAGCTTCCTTGCGACTTCCCCTGCCCACCGTGAGGAGGGCATCGAAGCCCTCTTTCTCCAGCTGGGCCTGCTTCTTGATTTTCACCTTGATGCGTCCGCCGGAATTCTTGGCGATCTCCTTGGCGGTGGCCGCCAGGTATTCGGGTCCCGCCAAATTGCCCGGCGAACACATGAGATCGCGGGCCAGCAACGTACCGGCGGCGTGGGCTTCGGCTAGCTTGCGAGCCTTGTCGGCCTTGGCCTTGGAAACCGATTCGGGCAGCAGCAGTGTCACGCGACTGAGACACTTGCCCTTCTTCTTGGCAGGCAGATAGCGGTCGTAAACGTATCCAGACAAGAGCAGGCCGGAGACCACCTCGAATACATCGGCGTCGGCGGGCAGTATGAATGCAGCCTGCTTCACATCCAGAGCAGCGAACGCCTTCTGTGCCGCCGCTGCGGCATCACGCCAGTGACGAGCCATGAAGGGCGCCTTGCCCAGGCCTGTCAGGAGCCAGCGTGAATTCGAGGGCCCATAGAGCAGATGAGTACCACCCAGGCCACCCTTGAAATCCTTGGTTTCGATGGGACCGCTAAGTGCCTTCCCGCCCGGAAGTTTTCGGCCTCCCAGCGACAGCTTACATTTTTCATCCATGAGGACGATGTTGTTTTCGAATCCAACCAAGGATTTCTGAGTTTTCACGCTGATTCTCACGCTGACTCTCCTTCCAGGGGCACATCTTTTTTCCAGATTGGGACGATCTCCTTAAGGCGATCCACAAAATGTGCTGCGGCCGCCCAGGCCTCTTTTCGATGGGGAGCGCCGACGGCCATGGCTAATGAAGGCACGCCAACTTCCAAGCGACCCACCCGATGGATGGCCGCTACCTTCAAGGGACCGAATTCCTGGCACAATTCATCGCCGATTTGGCGCATCTTGGCCAGAGCCATTTCCCGATAGGCAGTGTATTCCAGTGCCGAAACGGGACCCTCTGCCCCACTTTCGCGGACCACGCCGAGAAATGTGACTACGGCGCCGTGGCCCGGATCGCTCACCTCGGCGATGAGGGGATCAAGCTCCAGAGCTTCTTCGCGGATGTCGAACACCTATCCTCCCGAGACCGGTGGGAAAAAGGCCACGATATCGCCGGCGGCCAACACGCGATCGGATGGGACATATTCCTCATTCACTGCGCAGAGCCTTTGGGTTGAGACCTTTGAGAGTTCGGCAAACTCGGTGCAGAGGGCATCCCAAAGCGAGGCCACGGTGGCCTCGCTCGGGAGCTCGAATTCGAAATCATCTTTTGCGGCCGCTTCGGCGAATGCGCCGAAGAGCTTCACCCGAAAGTGACCGGTCACGCCGTGGCCTTCCATTTTCGGGTCATTTCAAAAAAGCCGGAGATGATGATGATTCCCGACATGAGCAAAGCGCCGATGGCCACCCAACCGGGTACCTGAGTAGTATCGCCACCCGCGTAGGAGTGCAGGCCCACCAGGAAGTAGTTCACGCCGAAGTAGGTCATGATCACGGAACTGATGGCCGCGAAACTACCTGCGGCAAAGACCCATGGGCGATTCATGGATGGGATCCAGCGGAAGTGCACCACCACCGCATAAACCAAGATGGTCACTAGGCTCCAGGTTTCCTTGGAGTCCCAGCCCCAATATCGTCCCCAGCTTTCATTGGCCCAGACGCCACCCAAAAGTGTGCCGATGCTGAGCAGACCCAAACCCGTAACGATGACGTTGAAGTGGAGGCGATTAAGGCCACTGACCGCGTCGTAGAGGGCAGGCCTGTTGGGACTTTTGAAAACGTGCAGGATCAACATGGTCAGCGCCAGCAAGGCGCCGAGACCGAGGAATCCGTAGCTGCTGGTGATAATGGTCACGTGGATGTTCAGCCAGTAGGAGGCCAAGACCGGCACAAGGGGACCGATGGCCGGATCGAAGGTCGAGAGCATGGACACACCCAGAACCACAGCCGTCAGCAGTGAAGCCAGAGCCGCCGAAATGGCGCGTCGGTCCACCATTTCGAAAATGATCCCCGCGATGGCCACGGTGAGGCTGATGAAGATCAATGACTCATAGCCATTGCTTAGGGGCGCACGACCCGAGGCTATCCACCTCATGATGAACGCATAGAGGTGATAGGCTGCCGCGCCCACGAATACCGCCATGCCGATGAGGTAGAGAGGATTTTTCAAGCTGAACGGCTTGCCGCCTCGCTTGATGAGGGCGAGGGCATAGGCGGGAATCAGGATTAGAAAACCCAGCAGATAAGGCAGGGTGACCTTCTGGAAGGGTTTCATGCGATTGAGCATCATCTCGGCCCTAAGCGCGGTCTCGCTGGGCAGGACATCGGCACCGTAGTTTTCCTGGGCCGCGGCGACGGCGTCGACGGCCGCCAGGAGTTTGGTAGTCTGTAATCCGCTGATGCCTGCGCTGAAGAGGTCGTAAGCCTCGTGATACTCCTTGCGCTGCTCCACGTTCAGGGCCGGGCTCACATCGTTGAAGCTGAGCCAGGTGTCCTTCTCATCGCCGGGCACAGGGAAGATGCGTAGGGTGCGACCCTGCATGCTCATCACCCAGAGATTGAAACGCTCGTCAAAGCTGAGCAGCTTGCGCTGGAATTTGCTGCGCTCGCGATCGGCGGTGCGCAGTGCGGTCTCGACTTCACCTCCGAAACGATAGCGACCGGATTCATCCAGTAGGCTGCGAATACTCACGTGGGTCGTACTTTCGTCCACGCCGAGCATGTCCTTGATGCCTGGGTGCCGCACGGCGATGACCGGCTCTTCCAGCCACCAGGTACCATGACTCATCCAGCTCATGTAGAGATCCAGGGGTTCCCAGCCTTGGAATTTGGAACGCTTGGTGACCTTCATCACCATTTCGCGGCTGAGCGTGTCCAGAGGCTTCATGCGTCCCTGATAATCCTGGATGATCAATTTGCCCAAACGTTCCCGGGCGACATCGCCCAAGCCGTTCTGAATTGCAGGACCACTTCCACTCATGTGTACATGTTCTTCGGTGGGCGCTTCTTCCGAATCCGCCACTTCCCCTCTGTCCGGTAAGGCCAGAAGGTCAGCCCCCGGAAGCCCGCCGCCGAGAAGCATCGCCAGGATGAATAGTCTCGTAGCGAATTTAAGCATTTTCAGCCTTTCGTTTCGGACGGCGCCAGATGATTTCCTTGAAGAAAACGAGAATGAAACCCAGCGAGATCATGGCGTAGCCCAGATAGGTCGGCCACTTGCCCGGGTCGTGATTTACCGAGAGAACCGTTCCTCCACGATCGGGATCGTAGCTGGACTGGAAGTGCTTGTTCCCGCGATGAGTCAGAGGATGATTCATGAAGATGCGCACGGGATCGCCGTCGATGCCGCGTTCTTCATCGTAGAGCTTTACGTGACTCTCATAGCTGGCCGGGTTCTCACTGCCGGGATAGGTGATCAGCAGGAAGTCGTCCAGATGGAGACTGTAATCGAGGGGAATGATCACCGGGCCGAAGCGCAAACTCAGCTGCCGGTCATCCAGTTGCATGGTTCGCGGGCGGGTTTCGCCGCGGGTCACGAGCATCTCGTCGGCCTGCCCGCTCGGCGCGGTCACTCGTAGCCGAACGGCTGCAGGATTGCTCTGGTTTTCACTGAGCCCGGCCTTCCATGCCGCCGAAGGATAGAATTCCACGGGAACGATTCTGAATTCGCCAGACTGATAAAGCACGCCCGTTTCAAACTCGAAGCGCTCGCCGGCGGAATAGACATGTTGCGCCTCCGTCGCAGCCATATCCATGAGACTCAAGTCGAAACTTGACCGGGCGTAGAGCTTGCCCTCTTCCACGGCGAAATCGATTCCTCGACTAAGGCTATAGCTCATGTCTAAATCGGCGAAGGGGTCATCGTCGCCGCCGTGTCCCATGCTGAAATCGGGGAAGAGTGCGAAGAGAATGCGTTCGCCGGTTTCGCCACCTGGACCTTCGATCTCAACGCGAATCATGGGATTGGCCATCTCCGCCTCGCGGGGGTTTCCACCGCGCGCCGCGTAGTCGGGGAGAAACTCGGTAATGGTGAACTGATACCCCGAGGCGGCCACGCTTCGCGGCAGATCGAAATTCACATCCAGGGCGCCGCTCTGACCCGCGATATTGACATTGAGGGCACCATAGGGGCTGCTGGGCACAACAGCCGGCAGTCCGTCAGCATGAAAACCGAGGGTCACGGCCGCGAGTTGCAGACGATGATCTTCGAAAAGAGTGCGCCGCTCCATGCCTGCCGCCCCTACCGTGGCGAATGTCAGAGCCGGTTGCCCATCATCTGAGGCTGCGAGCAGCTCTTCGAAGTGAGGCCAATACCCAGTTATTTCGACCTTGTAATTCAGGCCACCCACACTCAACTTCTTTTTCAAATCGTTCTCGCCGGGCTTGTAGAGCCAAACCGGCCAGTGGCTTTCATCATCACCGTGACCAAGCTGTACATAATCGCGGCTGGACAGGATGTAGTCGGTGGAAGCACCTTCGCGAATGGGCATCATTCCTTCGTAACCGAAGAAGCGTGTGACGCCCGCACTGATCAGAATGATGATCACCGAAACGTGGATCATGACAAAGCCGGTCTGGGATTTGCGGTATGGCATGCGCATGAAGAAACTCGCGATGAGATTGATCACAAATAGCCCAAGCACCAGTTCGAACCATCGGGCTCCGTAAACCAGGGCACGCGCCGCTGGAGTGCCGTAGCGGGATTCGATGAAAGTCGCCATCGCAATGGCGAAGGCGAAGATGAGAAAGAGGATGAGGGCCAACTTGACCGAGGCAAGAAATCTCAGTATGGGGTTCCTCTTGAACGGATTACTCACGGTTCCCGCTTTCGTTGGGTTCTCGTAGTCCTTTGACTCGACAACACGTGGCCGGAAGAATCACAGACGTATAAATATACACAGCATTCGGACCTTATCAACAATGGAGAATTGACTGTGACATCCCGCAGACAAATCGGATCTGGAAAGGCGCAAATCCTTCGCTTGCCTGGGACTTTGGGTATGCTGCGCTTGGAGCGGCCCGGCAGCGCCGAAAACCTGCTCGATGCCATGGATGACTCCCATCCGGATGCTGAAAGCCTGATTCCCTACTGGGCCGACCGCTGGCCCAGCACCGAAGGACTTCTGCGTTATCTACTTCGAATTCCCTGTCCCCGCGGGCCTTCCCTGGAGATTGGTGCAGGACTTGGAATTTCGGGTATGGGCGCACTACGTCGGGGTTGGGACCTTCAGATTAGCGACTTTCATCCCGAATCTTTGCCTTGGCTCAAGCGAAACTTGATCAACAACGGTCATTCTGCCCAGCGGGCCATGCATTTGGATTGGCGGGAAGCTCCGCCGCGAAAGTGGAAAAACATCCTGGCTAGCGACGTGCTCTATGAAAGAGTTTTCGCTCCGCAAATCGCGGATTTTCTGGATGCGGCATTGGACAAAGGTGGCCGCGCTATCATTGCCGAACCGGGTCGCCCGGTGGCGGACGAGGGCATCGCTCTGCTGGCCTCGCGCTTCAATCTGCGTCTGCGGTCCACACGCTCACGGGCGGAGGGACGTTGGTGGCCGATTCGAGTGTTGGAGATCAGGAAGAGCTAGGGATTAGGGCGAAGCTCATTCGCTTCCCCCATCAGCGATTCGATCAGTTTTATCCAGGGCTTGATATTCGAATAGCTCGTTCCGTATAGTCAGTTTCAAAGGGAGAACATTCGATGCTTGAACCTGGACAGTTCGAATTCAACGAGGCGTGGCTCGTCTTCCAGTTGAACGAGGCTCCTGTCTCCACGGAAGCCGACGGTGATTTCAACGTCGTGTGCCTCATGGAGGCTGTAAGTCTCTACATTCTCGGATTCGAGTTCGTCCCGACTCAGGAACCCGTCTCTGACCAGGTCGCAATTGGCCTCCTTGAGACAGGAATGTTTAAGGGAAGGACCCTTCCTCAACAGCTCCTGGTTTCATCCGGCCTGGATTTCAATTCGTTCAAGGTACATGCGAAGCGTCTGGGAATCGAGTTTGTGCTCAAATCCGAGGAAAATCTTCTCCCGTTCACCTCGGAGGCGAAAGAGGGATTCAAGGCTCACGCTGGCGGCGATGGTGTGCCATGAGCCCACTTGGCAGAAATCGGCCTCAGGATCCCGGAAAGAAATCCTCTGCCGCCTCGTCGAAGAGCGGATCCAGTTCGAGGGCTTCCAGCATCCAGTCGTGGATGATTCCATTGCTGGCCACGATGCTGAGCCCGGCCAGGGCATCCGGTCGTCCGGCAAGGTCGCTCACTCGGCCTCCCGCCGCGCGTACCAGGTAAATGCCCGCGGCCACATCCCAGGCATTGAGACCCATTTCCCAGAAGCCATCGAGGCGACCGGCGGCGGTGAAGGCCAGATCCAGGGCGGCGCTGCCTGCCCTTCGAACCCCACGAGTGGCATGAAGCATGAAATCCAGGTTGCGCAGATTCACGCTGGCGTGGGTGCGGCGGGAATCGGCGAATCCCGTGGCCATAAGAGCATGGTTGGTGTTGTTGCGCTCGCTCACCGACATGGGAGTTTCATCCAGATGGGCGCCGAAGCCTTCATAGCCATGAAAGGTCTCACCCAGGCGCGGCGCATGAATAACCCCCAGTATGGGGCGCCGCCCGCGCACAAGGGCTACGGATATGGCGAAAAAGGGATGCCCGTAACCGAAGTTTGTGGTGCCGTCCAGGGGATCGATGATCCAGAGCAGATCAGCTTCCCCCGAGCGGCGAAGGCCCTCCTCCCCCAGCATGCCTGCTCTGGGCAGCAGGCCGCCTAAGAGATCGGCCAGACGCGCCTCGCTTTCCCGATCCACCCAGGAGACCAGATCGCGCGTGCCCTTTTCGTCCATGGATTCGGGATCCACCCGCCCGAAATGCTCAAGCTGGAAACGCCCCAGATCCTGCACGCCGGCCAAGAGGCGAAGGTGGAGCTTCGGGTTCCAGATTCCATCCATGCGATCGCTCCTTGCGGTGAACGGGTGATTCTATCTAAGTTCGTGGATCAAGATAGCACAGGCACCGGCAAAAGGAAGAAGGACCATGTCTCTTCGAATCGGCAGTATCAACGATGGACAACTTTTCCTGGACGGCGGCGCCATGTTCGGAGTTATACCCAAGGTGCTATGGGAACGGAAGAACCCGGCGGATGCGCGCAATCGAATTGAACTGGGACTGCACTGCATGCTCATCGAAGGCGAGGGCATCCGCGCCATCGTGGACACGGGCGTGGGCGAAAAGGGCGGCGAGGAATTCGCCGACATCTACGGTCTGGAGGCCAGCGGACAATTGCGACGCACTCTGGCTCATCGCGGCATCAGGCCGGAAGACATCAGCCACGTGATCAACACCCACCTGCACTTCGATCACTGCGGCGGCAACACGACTTTGAATAATAAAGGCGAAGCGGTTCCCGCCTTTCCTTCCGCGCGCTACATCGCGCAGAAAGGCGAATGGGAAGAGGCACTGAGCCCGGGCGATCGCAGCCTCGCAAGCTACATGGGACATGACTTCCTACCCATCGAGGCAGCCGGGCAATTGGACCTGGTTGAAGGTGAAGTGGAAGTGCTGCCGGGCATCACACTCATTCCCACTCCGGGACACACGCGACATCATCAGTCCATCCTGGTGGAAACCGATGAAGGACCCGTCTTTCATCCGGGTGATCTCATTCCTACCAGCAGCCACCTGTCCCTGCCCTGGGTGATGAGCTACGACCTTCATCCTGTGGAAACGGTGGAAACCAAACGGGTGATTTTGGCCCGTGCGCGGAAAGAGGGATGGAAGTTTTACTTCCAACACGAGCCGGGCGAGCATCCCTATGGTGAGATGGAATGGGTGGCCACAAAAAAAGGGGAGAAGCCGGTGTTTCGGCCCCTCCCCTTCTCAGATTGATTCGCCCTACATTTCGCCGAAGAAATTGGGCCGCAGACATTCGAGCTTCTCGGCCACTTGATCCGGATACAGATGCCAGAGAGCTGCAGAAACGCTGGACAGCAGACTGTTGCCGTCCTGGGGCGTGAAGCAGTAGCCGGTCACTTCCTTGCCGTCCTCGCTCACGTGCAGGGAGGGCATGGCGAACACAGTCTGATTGAGAATGCGTCCGTAGACGCCGTGATCGCGGCCGAAGGAAAACACAACACCCGAGCTTTTCTGGTTGGTCCGCGCAAGGCGGTCGTTCCCGCGAATCTGCTCGACGATGGTTTCCTTGTCCGTGGGGCTGTTCAATTTCAAACTGAACTGAATGATGTGCATGTACTGAGAGTTCACCTTCATGGCGCTTGAGAAAACGTTTAGATCGAGGCCCTTGGTGCCATAGAGATGGTAGACGTCCCGTGCATGGTGAGTGCCGAACTTGGCATCGCCGTGAGAGCCCACTTCAGGTGCCGGAATGAATTTACTCGACTGGGTGATGTCGTTGGCGCGGCGGATGCAAACGAAGCGACCTTCTGCGAGGTTGCCGTCGCCATGCGGCTTGAGTGCGATATTCTCGATGATCACCGCAATGTTATGAGTGTTGCAACTCACGATCTGCAAAAACTGATCTTCTCCGCGCACCAGCACTTCATCGTTGATGCCACGGGCATAGGGCTTGCCGAATCCAAACTCGCTTCCCTGGGCCAGGAAGAGCCGGCTGCCGTCGGCGTACTTGTTGTAGAGCTTTTCCTTTTCCTCATTACCGGCGGGCGTGCAGTCGATAACGACCGAGGCCTGCTCGATGGCCTGCTCGGTTTCGTAGTCGGCGTAAAGGTCCATGGCTTCGAAGCCCTCGCGCGCATCGTCATTCACGCACAATTTGGCGCCGCGACTAACCAGATCCTTGATCTTGGGTTGATCCAAAGGTGTGGGAGTGCGCTTATGAAAAGTGACCTCGTCGATGCCGAGATCAAGCTTATTTGCCACCAGCAATCCGGTGAGAGGCTCACCGATGGTTCCCGTTCCAACCACATGTACGATGCGCTTCATGGAACTCACGTCCTTTTTTGCGAACGTCCCACCAGCGATCAGCCAGCAGAGCTGGAATAGCGGACCGCCAAATCGGATCGTCCGTTATAAAGAATCTCCGGATCGGAAAGCAAGCCGACCCGGAGTGCTACTACTTCTTCTCCAATGTCTGACCCGCAGGACCGATGCCGGGCTCTCCCGATCCGGCCTTGGGATTGTTGGTCGTTTCCTCACCCACGGTACCGAACTTCCGAATTTTCCGGCCGCCCTTGTACACGGTTTCGTTGAGCACTTCCTTCAGCAGCTGCGAATTGGAGGCAGCCTGCTGGGCCACGGGGGTGCTGGGATCGATCTCTACAACGAGATCCCACTCCACCACCGCTTCGCGATAGATCTGCGCTTCGGCGAAAGCAACGCCCAGATTGTAGTGGGCATCCTGATTCATGGGATCAATTTCCAGGCCGCGACGATAGGCATCGATGGCACCGTTGCTGTCGCCCTTGTTGTACAGACTCCCGCCCAGATTCACCAGTGTCGCCACATGGTCGGGCTTCACTTCGAGAGCGCGCCGATACCAGAACACGGCCTGTTCGTAATCTTCCTTCTCGTCGTAGAGGGCTCCCACGCTGCCGATGGCGGGCAGGTGATCAGGCATCTTCAAGGCAGCGTTCTCAAAGGCGAAGAGAGCGCTGTCCATATAGGTTGAGCCGCCCTTGCCATGGGAATAGTCGAAGTAGGCGTCTCCCAGAAGCTTTGAAAGCAGTCCGTTGTCGGGATCCTTGCGGAGCTTGGCCTTGACGACTTCGATGCGATCGAGTTGATCGAAATCGTCCATGCTCTCCCAGAGCGCTTCGGACCAGAGGCTCTCAAGTCGCTCGTCGCCGGAATAGCGCTCCATGAGTTTTTCGTAGCTGGCCAAACGTTGTTTCGCTGGCTTTTCGGCGAGCTTATCCAGACGAGACTGGGGAACATCCATGGCCATGGCGACCAGGGGTAGAATTAGGATCAGCAAGATGGCAATGCGTTTCATCATGACTCCTCATCAATAGGGAAGCGTGCGGCGCTTCCACTTTTCCGAAGTACGTAGGCTGAGGGCCAGGCCCCAGCGAGTTTCCGAAGCTGCTCCACCGGCATCCAGGTTCTGCATGAAGACTGCGAGATCCACCGACCCCTTGCCCTCCTGAACCGTGAATCCGGTGCCGAAACTGTAAAGTGTTTCCCTCACGATTCCCCCGACCACCGGTTCTTCGCCGGGGAATCTTCCGTAGCGGAATCCCACCCGGAAGGGTATGCGGCGCTCGGGCCTGAGACCTTTGCGCGGGCGGATCCATTTCCATTCGTATCCCGCCGAGAAGCGATCCACATCGTAGAGCGCTTCGCTTTCGATGGGCGATTCGTATTCGCTCCAGGATAGATGTTCCCATCCGATCGAAATCGTATTGCGCGGGCCCGGCGACCAACTGAGTCCTGCGGACCACGATGCCGGATAGCTACCTCTCAGGTTGCTTTCATCCACATGGGTCTGCCCCGCGATCTGCACGGCGCTCAGGCCGCTTAGATTCGCGCCGCTGCGATACAGCAGGGATAGATCAACGCCTTTGCCCAGCCGGGCCTGTATGCCCAGATCGACTGCCGTACCATGCCAATCGGCCTCCCGCTTCACCTTTCGGTCGAAGACCTCGGAGGAATCGGGGAAGCTGTAGCTCCACTCCTGGAAGAGATTAGCACGCAGCAAGGAAAGAGCAAAACCTACGCGAAGGCGATCCTTACGCTGCCAGGCCACGCTGATGGGGAAGGTGCTCACGCCCCCCTCTTGCCTGAGGTTCAGCTCGTAGTCGCCTTCCCAATCGGATGATTCGTCCAGATATTCATCCATTTGCCGATCGAGAGTATAGCTGCCTCGACTTCGAAGCAAGGATCGGTAACCCAGACCCAAGCGCCATCCTGCAGGCAGAGCCAGAGTGAACTGGAATGCGGGAAAGTCCTGGCGGTTTTCGGTCCAGATTCCGCCGACAGTGTCGCGGCGGGACTGACGGAATTGCAACACGGTGGAAAAGGTCACACCGTCCAGGCCGGCCAGCAGCGCTGGATTGGAGGGCAGACCGCTCTGGGTGTCCCAGCGCGCTTCACCCGAACCGCCGAGGGCAAGGTTGACCGCGTCCATGGTCAATAGCGGTTCGCCGGGCTGTGACAATTCCAGAGGGCTTTCCCCCACGACCAGCGCAGGTATGAGCAGCAGGAAGATCCAAACTCTATTCAAAGTCGGGCCTCCTAGCGTAGATGATTTCAAGTCGGGGATCCTTGCCGGGTTCATCCAGGAAAAAGGAGAAGCTGCGCGGACGCTCGTCGCGACCGTTCAGGGCCAGGACGATGCCGTGGTTTTCCCGGTCTCCCTGCATCCACTCCTGCACCCAAGTGGTCAGGGGAATGGTAACGATGTCCACAGGATCTCCGAACCCATCGAAGAGGTCGAGGGCCGAGGCCAGGCCATAGTTGTCGTCTTCGTTGTATTCGGGCGCTTCGCTGTCGAACTCCTCGTTGAGCGCGAGGGCCCGCAGGGTAAGTCCGCCCGAATCCCGATCCTGCACGCCTGCCCCCACAATGCTGGCGGAATCGGGGCAGAGATAGAGTCGCGCACGCATGACCATGAGATCATCGGAACGAAGGCTGTCGGGCAGGAAAACCGAAAGGTGTGTGAAACGAGCCACCCCGGTGGCCAGGCTGATTTCGCCTGCGCCCATGGGGTTGATACGGCTGAGGGCCTGACCATTCTTGGCGCAATGGACGGTTTCGATCTCATCCTCGTCGATGTAGTAGTTCACGGCCAGGCGGGCGGGAGCAGGAATAGTGTCCTGGGGCGCGCGGGAGTGCAGGCTGTAAAGGCGAAGCAGACCGCTGTCGTTGCTGATGGGCAATTGAAAAGCAAGGTTCAGGCTGTCACCGTTTGCGCTAGCCTCCAACCAATCCAGCACGAGCTCACGGGAAATGGGAATGGAGAACTGTGTGTTGATCGCGTCATCCACGGCATAGGGACCTGCGCCGGTGGCATCCACGGGGGATAGCGCATCCAGCGAAGTGAGAACCTCTTCAGTGTCGGGCCATGTCTCGAAACTCATGAGATCCACGAGGATATTCCGAGCGAGATCGGGATTGTCCCCCTCGAGTTCCTCGGTGCTGCCCTCGGGTATCCATGTTGCTGGAGGAAGATCCACAATGAAGGTTGCGCCGGTGATGTAGGGTTCAAACTCTTCCGCAGCCGAAAGGTCGAAGCTCCAGATGGGTTCGGCCCTGAATCCGGAGTGCACACGATCATCCCCGCAATAGAGCATTTCGGGATCATAGAGCGGAAGCTCTTCTTCCCAATAGCGCACGGAGATGATGGGCATGATTCCCGGTTCATAGACCAGGAGTTCACCCGGCGGATCCAGATCGCTGGACTGGGGTCCCAAGGGCGTCGGTCCGGGCTCCAGGCAGGCGAGCAGCGGAAGTAGCAGTAGCCAGATCAGAGGGGAGATTCGTCTCACGTCATTCCCGATATCGGTGGAGGTTTCATACCCAGGCCGCGGGATTCTACGCAAAGGGCCCCGGCCCGTCAAGAAGACCCGCTGCATTGCTGCGGTCCTTCGAATTCTTGGGAAGTTTTGCGTCTAAAACCTTGTCAACAGGGTAAGTTCCACGCCGTCGAAGGCCGGTTCATAGCGGCAAACCCCTCCGATGCAGATATATCCGGCACGCCGGCCACCTGCGAAAAAGCGGATTTCGTGCATATCGCCGATCAGTCCAGCAATTTGAACCCCGGTCCAAGATTCACGGATTTCCTCTTCCCCTTGCAAGATCTGTTGTTCATCGGTCCAGTTCAGGTACTCCGCGATAAAGGAGAGAGACCAACCAATAGGCGCCATGATTTCAAGAACGAAGAGGTCATCGTCGAATTCGCCCACGAACCCGGAATCCTTGTGCTGGTGTTCCCACTCGAGCATGAACTCGAAGGATTTCATTGCCAGTCGAACATCCCCGGCAAAGGTGAGATAATTCTCGTCTACGAGAGTGCCCAAAGGTGATCCGGTTTTCTGCTCCTGGTAGTCGACAATACCATGGGCGGACAAAAGAAAGTCTCCGGAAAAGTACTGATCCCATTCCACATAGGACTCGGCATAATCGGCTTCGCCGGATTCGCCATCCAGCGATTCGGATAATGCATGGGATACTAGGAAGGAACCCAGCGGCGTGTTGGCAGAAAGATCGAGTAGGTAGCCCTTCTCGTCGTCCATGTTCAACTGATGGGGATGGCGATTGAGCAAGGTCGCACGCTGATCGTGGATCTGCACGGGTGCTTGGTTCGTGGCCGCGAAGTTTTCGTAGTGTTTATAACCGCCGAAAACACTGAAGGGGCCGAGGAGTAAGGACCCTTCCAGAACCTGCCCTTTTCCCTCAACGTCATCACCGAAGCGAAAACCACCTTCATAGTCCAGCTGCAGCAGGTTATTGGCCCAGCCACCGCGGAAAGTTTGGAGGCCCAGGTGTGCTGCGGCACCCGGCGTATCGTGATTCACGGTGCTGCTGCCCAAAGTCAGGTTACCGAGACTGCGCTCGAGATTCAGGCCGGAAATGCTTCCCGAATGCCGGCGCCCGAAGTGTTCCATGGGGCCGGTGTCGATCAAGCCACGCAGGGCCGTGATACTCCAATCGCCCGGTGCCCAGGAGTAGAGGACGCCGTCCAGATTGCTGTCCAGGCGAAGGTCGCGATTCTCATAGCTTCTCAGGGCTAATCCACGGCCGAATAGCTGGGTAAAGGTACCCACGCGCAGACTCTGATTCCCCCACTCCAACTCAGCATAGCGATGGGTAAGTTTTTCGAAGCCCGTGAGCTCCGGATCGGAAACGCTGGGGTCCGGCTTGGGAAAGGCCGACCACTGTAGCCCAATCTGAAATGGTCCGCCGTAGAAATCGAGATCGAACCATTCTTCGATGATCTCACGATCGCGCTCGGAATCTCGACTGACCTCAATGTGATTATTACCCTGGAAGTAAATTTCCTCACTCACACCGGGTACAGCGATGAGCAATCCCAGCGCGACAATCAGCCCCGCCCTTTTACTCATCATCCTCCTCCAGAACAATATCAGGATTGTCAGCCAGAATGAGCTTTGACCAAGTTTTGGGATCCTTCTCCTTGAATCCCATACTTGAGGACAGAATGGTTCCATCGGTACCGATGAGCACATTGAAGGGAACACCGCGTCCACCCAGCTTGCGCAGGGCTTCCTGATTGGAGTCGGTGTAGACAGGGAACTCGAATCCGTGACGATGCACGAAGGGCTTGATCTGCTTTTGAGTGCGGGGGTCATCAATGGAAACCGTGATGAGCTTCAGCCCCGATTTCTCGGCCCACTCTTTCTGAAACTCTTCCACCTTGGGGAGCTCGGCCAGGCAGGGTTTGCACCATGTGGCCCAGAAGTTCAGTAACACAGGCCCTTTTCCCAGGAACTCACTCACGTGATGCTTCTTGCCTTCCAGGTCGGTGATCGAGATCCTCGGCAACTGCTTGCCCTCGGCCAATGAACTCAGAGGAAGTGCGAGGATAAGAAGCAGCGGCATCAGGATTCGCAGCACGCGCATGAGGATTCCTTTCCTGTTGACATCATGAAGCTCCCGGCGGATCTGCCGCCGGGAGCCATGGAATTCGATTCGCTTACTTGGCCAAAACCATTCGGCCCGCAGCCGTTTCGCCGTTCATCTGAACCTTGTAGAGGTAGACGCCGCTCGAGAGCTCCTCGCCGCCGAACGCCACCTGATTCACACCCTCGCTGATCAAGAGGGTTTCGCGATGGAGCAAGCGGCCGCGCACGTCCAGCACGCTCAACTCGCCCGTTCCCGACTGACCCGCCGTGAAACGAATATTGGTCTTGGGATTGAATGGATTGGGATAATTCCCTTCCACACGAAGGGCAAAAGCAGCGGGATGATCCACGCCGGTGGGATCATCCAGTACGGTGCAGATGCGCTCGAGCAAGGTGGCCAAGCTGCCCCGATCATCTTCGACGCCTTCGATGTCGAAGCCCAGGTTCACCAGGCGACCGTTGTCCGTGCGAATAAGGCCGGCCGGATTACCATTGGGATAGCGGAAGGCCACAGAGCCGACGCCCGTACCCAATGCGAGTTCGTCGCACTCGACCTGGGTGAGATCGAGCTGAAGATCGAGATTGTCGCCGAGGTAGCTACCGGGCTCGCCACTGAGCAGCGGACCGGAAGGACCGTGGTCCGCAGTCCATTCGCAGCCCGTGGTGGCTTCGTACCAGTTGCAGCTGTCCACGGAATACCAGGCGCTGCCGGGGTCGCAGAGATCGGAGGCGGCGTTCTGACCTGAGATAAGAAGCTTGCCGCCGGCACTCAGGAAATCGCCAATGACTGCCTGATCGCCAGCATCGAAGCTGGGGCCATGGGTTCCCGTGAACCAGAAGGTCTTGGGGAAGGCCTGGAGATCGGCCAGGGTCGGCGCTTCGGCAGCGCGGGGCCAGATGCCCGGAATCGTGGGCGCCATGTGCGTCTCGAGGAGAGTGCGCAGGGCTGTACCGTCGTAGGTGTCCTCGATGACCAGGACATCGCAATCGTTGTGAATGGCCGCGAATACCCAATCACCCGTGACCCCAGGATCATTTCCACTGGTGATGGTCACGTGGTCGTAGCCCGAGCCAACGATGGTGTTCACCTGGATGTCCACTAAAATCTCGGCACTACCGCCGGGACCGAGGACCACTTCCACGTCGTGCAGGAAGGGCGGGTAGCAGATTTCACCTTCACAGAAGGAAGACTGCCAATCGGCAGGCAGAAATTCATCTTTGTGAAGCGTAAAGGTGTCCAGGTCGTCACCCGTATTGGTGAGCCAACAGTGCAGAGAAACCAGTTCGAACTGGCCTGCAGTGCCAACCTGATGAATGGGTTCGAAAGTGAAACCTGCAGCGGCGAAAGCCGGCAGAGCGGCTGCCAGCATGACGATGATGATCAGCAAATGACGCATTTCACGGTCCTCCGTGGGTTTCATAGGCAGTGTCGAGAACTTCGCGACTGCCCTCTGCTTGCACAAAAACAAAAGCGAAGAGATTGTCTGCGTTCACCTGCCCGAGATCAGGGGTGAACACGGTACTAAAGTTAAAGAGTTCTCCGGCGTTTACCGAGAAAGCCTCGCCAATGGAGGGAGGTGGATCGCCGTCGTAATTGGTGTCGATTTCCCCATCCACACCATTCATGTGTCGAACCACATTCTGGAAGTGCGTCTGTTCGTTGCCGCCGTCTTCCTCGAGCTCGGTTTCACTCTCGGCCAGGCCGTAGTAGATGCGCCAGGGTCCCGCTCCGATATCGCTGAGAGCCTTGCCGTCTACGGTCACCGTATAGTCCCCACCCGCTACCGCCTTGGTGACCCGCAGGGCCAGCTTGGGAGTCATGGCAAGACGGGCTTCACAGTCGTCCAGGATGATCTGACTATCCTGGGGATCGGAGACCGCGCTGCCATCCACGAATATGGTGGGAAGGTTCAGGAAACTGGTGCCGCCGTAATACAACCATCGCTCCAGATTGACCTCGATGTTGTACTGGTAGAAGGGATCGAACTGAGCCGGCCAGAAGAGGTGGAACGAAAGTGGCAGGATCTCCCCGGAAGCCTGACTCTTGGCAAGCCAGAGCGCTGCCTCGGCCTCGGGGCAACCCAGGCAGGCCGTGTTAGAATAGTCTTCACCAAGCACCACGCGTGTGTTGCGAACGCCTTCGAAGTGAGCGAAGGCGTCGCCGCCGACTTCCAGATTCACGATGATGCTGGACGGATCGTAATCGAACCCTTCGTGCTGGACGGAGATCTCGAGATCCCGACCCGCTGGAAGGGTTAGCACGGCCGGCGTTTCCACACCCTGTGAGGATCCATCCACCCAGATTTCTGCACCAGGGAGAGGGCTATTCCACAGGTCTACCGAAGTAACGGTTAGATTTCCGGTTAGACTACTGCCCTCAAACACCACAGTTTGTTCGGTGCCGGGCTCGAGAATTAGATCCACGCTGCTGGGCAAGAAGACCCATCCGCTGAGATCAGCGATCTCGAGGCGGTGGGATATCCAGGGATCCAATTCCAGCGTGATCGGAGGAGCGAGGTCCAATATTTCCCCGTTCAGGAGAATGACCGCCTGGGCCAGGACTTCGCCCTGATCGTCACGCACATCGATAGTCAACAGTGCCGTATCCAGATCCTGCTGTCCGCAGAAACTGATCTGCAGCAGGAACAGATACGGAAGCACGGTCAGCCAGCGGTTGACTCGCAAAACTTCCTCCATGAAGGGTGCCCGAGTGCTGTGAGATAGCGCTATCGCCCTTAAAGATAACAGATTTAGGGCCTTCCCACAATTGAGAAAAAATCGGGGATCTAGAGCTGATCTGAGCTCATGGAGGTGAATCGTTTTCGAAAATGGAGAGCCAATTCCAAGGCCTCCAGGAGCATGCCTCGGGAGACCGTGGGCCGATCCTCAAGAGCCGCCAAACTGGCCGCCAGGGCTCTAACCTTGGCCCTGAGGCGGAAACTGGCCCCGGATCCCGATAACTGGCCATCCAGCCAAGCGGCCAGCTGACCGTTCAGGCTCGGAGCTTCACGCGTTAATCTGTCATGGGCTTCCCTGACTCTCTCCCAAACGGGCGATCCCGGCTGAGTCTGACCCCGCAGCCCATCCCAGGCGGGAACCTCGAGGATCATGTCGATTCGATCCAGAACAGGTCCCGAAAGCCGGCCCAGATAGCGCCGGATCTGAGGCGGCGCGCAGCGGCAGTGCTCCCGACCTCTCAGAAGCTGTCCGCAAGGGCAGGGATTCATGGCCGCCACCAGTTGAAAGCGCGCTGGCCAGCGTATGCGCCCCGCCCCTCGACTGAGGGTATAGGAGCCTTCCTCCATGGGCTGACGCAATGATTCGAGCACCGCCCGATTGAATTCAGGCACTTCATCCAGAAAGAGCAGACCCCGATGCGCGAGCGCCAGTTCACCGGGCCTTCCACCGCGCCCCAGTGTGCCCAGCAGCCCCGGCACGCTGAGACTGTGATGCGGCGCGCGAAAAGGCCGCAGGCCATCCTGGCGAAGAGGTAGTCCAGCAAGGGATCGCAGGGCCAGAACCTCGCTTTCCTCCTCGGCGGAAAGGGGCGGTAGAATTTCCCTGAGCGCCCGTGCCATGTGTGTTTTCCCTCCACCGGGAGCCCCCACCAGCAACAGATGATGCCCCCCCGCAGCCGCCACCTCCAGGGCATGCCTGAGGTGTTCCTGTCCTTCCAGAGCGTTCAACAGGGGCGTCTCTCGAGTCGAACTCCTCTTCGCCTGAGTTTTTCTCGGGGCCCCCGCTTGAATCTTTCCCTCGGTCCAATTGATCACCTGTGACAGATTGCTCAGCACGCCTTTGCGGATGCCGTCCAATTGTTCCAGTTCCAGGGCGTTGCCCGGTGGGAACAGAACTCCCTCAGCCCCGGCTTTCCGTGCGGCCCGGCCCAGTACCAAAGCTCCCCGCACGGGTAAGAGCCGGCCATCCAAAGCCAGTTCTCCCAGGACCCACCAATTCCGGCCTCGCTTCACCGATATTTGACGTGACACCTCAAGGATTCCCAGGGCAATGGCCAGATCAAAGGCGGCGCTCTCCTTGGGTTCCTCGGCCGGTGCTAGATTCACCGTTACCCTGCCCGCGGGGGTGCTGAATCCACATTCACGCAGTGCTCCCAGTACCCGATCCCGACTTTCCCGCGTGGCGGCACCCGCCAAGCCCACCATGCCGATTCCGGGTAGGCCGCGAGACATTTGAACCTCCACCGTCACCGGCAAAGCGTCCAAACCTCTAAGACTTCCGCCTTTCCAAACTGCGTGCATGGAAACCTCCTCGGCGAATAATCAGCAAGGAGAAGGCCCAGCCCGGAACCCGGGCCCCGCCGAAGTCCCAGCGAGAAGGCGTCCACGGAATTAACAGTTTTTATTCTTCCCGACAATCGCGTCGTTTTGAGTTGACTTCGGAGACTGCTTTCCTAGAATTTTTACATCCGACGCAATCTGCACCCCAGAACGGTGAAAAGGGATCATGGCCGAGACGAAGAAGAAGCTAGTTGTATGCGATGAATGCGGTGGGACAGGTATGCTCGAGGACGACGAATGTCAGTTCTGTTTGGGCGAGGGAAAGATCGAGGTCAACGAGGATGAGACCTGGGATCCCTCCGAGTCCGGCGACTTCGACGATGATGACGATGATGAACTCGACGACATGATCGACGACATCGATGAAGCGAGCCCCTGAGCTAGATACCGCGATAGTGCTCGAGGCTCAGCCCCAAACCGTCAGCGCGCCAGTCCAGGGCTAATAGGTCCAGACGAAAATCACCTCTCCATGATTTTTCATGCAGGACCCTGCGCAGTGCTTCGCGCATGGCCTTCCGCTTTCGCGGGCCAAGGCTTTCCGCGGCGCGTCCGCAATTTTCTCCCCGACGCATGCGCACTTCCACGCAAACCAAACAGGCGCCGTCGCGCGCGAGGATGTCCACTTCATGCCGGGCCACACGATAGTTTCTTTCGAGGATGATCATGCCCGCCATTTCCAGATAGGCGGCGGCTAGTGACTCAGCGTGATCGCCGAGCCACTTCTTCGGAGCCGGCGAGAATTCGCCCAAGGAAACTCCTTCGATGCAAAGGGCAGGGACCCTTCTCTTGAAGGGCCTGGAGGTGGGAAGCGGAACCGTAACCTTTGTTGCCGGCGAAATCGTATCCGGGATACTCGGAGTCGAACTCCCGCATGATGGCATCGCGGTGCACCTTGGCAAGCACTGAAGCGGCGGCCACCGAGAGACTGCGTGCGTCGCCATCGATGATGGCTTTGGCATTTTGCATGCCGGGAGGAATGTCGCGGCCATCCACAAGAACCATCTCTGCCGCGGGATCCAGATTGGCCAGGGCTTTTCGCATCACACGGAAGACACATTCTCGTATTCCGAACTCGTCCACGGCCTCGGCGGGTAGGTCGGCCACGGCCCAGGCCACTGCCTGATCGCGAATGAGCGGATCCCATTTTTCACGGGCCTCGGCGCTGAGGCGTTTGGAATCGTCGAGACCGGGGGCGTGGAAATTTGGCGGCAAGATAACGGCGGCAGCCGTGACGGGCCCCGCCAAAGGGCCGCGCCCCACCTCGTCCACGCCTGCGAGCAATCGCCCCTTGGCCTGATCCGAATCGAAATCTCGAAGCGTGCTCAGGCGGGCAACCAGAAGATCCAAACGCGCCTGACGCCTGCGCATGGACTTGGCCAGATTCCGTCGCCCCTTGCGCGGATCTTCATCGAGAAGCTTCAGCCAGGTCTCCCGTTGCTCCGGCTCCAGGCGCTGCAAAGATTCACGCTGCTCTTCAAGTTTGAGACGCAGGAAAACTTCGGGAGCATCCCATGAAAAAACCGGAGCCCCTAGAGGACTCCGGTCACTATGCTTCGAATCGGCCACGCTTACTTGGTTTCCCGGATGGCCTTCACCCGCGCCTTCTTACCCTTGAGGGTGCGCAGATAGTAGAGCTTGGCGCGACGCACCTTGCCTCGTGAGAGAACTTCGATGTCGCTGACGTTGGGGCTGTTCACGGGGAAGATCCTCTCCACTCCGATGCCGGCCGAAAGCTTGCGCACCGTGAAGGTGGCCTCCACGCCGGAGCCACGACGCTGGATGACGGTGCCCTGGAACGGCTGATGACGTTCCTTGCTACCCTCCACCACTCGCACCTTGAAGCGAAGCGTGTCGCCCACGTTGAACTCGGGAATCCCGTCCTTCAGCTGCTGATTGCTGATCGCGTCGACGATGTTCATCGTCCACCTCCGTTTTGACGGCCGGGTCCCTCGGGACTTTCCGGACCTTCTTCCGTGAGCAGATCGGGGCGCTGAGTTTGTGTAAGGCGCCTGGACTGCTCTTCTCTCCATTGTTTGATCTTCGCGTGGTTCCCGCCGAGCAAAACTCCCGGGACCTTGATACCCTTGTACTCTTCGGGCCGAGTGTAATGGGGCCAATCGAGGCCGCCATCTTTATCGGTTCCGAAGGAATCGGTCTCCGCCGATTCCAGATCGGTCATCACATCGGGCAGCAACCTTACCACCGAATCGATGATGACCGCCGCTCCCAATTCGCCGCCGGTGAGAATAAAATCTCCCAGGGAGATTTCCTCCGTGACGACCAGGTCGCGGATGCGCTCGTCCAGGCCCTTGTAGCGCCCGCAAATGAGCGTGATCTCCGCCTCGCGGCTGAGCCGCTTGGCCGTGGCCTGATCGTAGGGCCGACCTCGCGGTGAGAGCAAGATCACCGGATGCCCGGGATGCTCGCTCTCGCTCTGCACCTTCTCCACGGCCTCGACCATGGGCGGTGCCATCATAATCATTCCGGGCTGTCCGCCGTAGGGTGAGTCGTCCACCGTCGCGTGCTTGTCCTGGGCAAAATCCCGCGGATTCACGAAACGGTAACTCACAACCTTGTTGCGCTGGGCCCTGTCGAGGATGCCCACTTTCGCGGCGGCCTCCATGAATTCCGGGAAGAGGCTGACCACGTTGATGACCATCTGCTAAATCTCCAGTAGCCCGGGCGGTGGATCGATTTCGATCCAGCCCTTCTCCGCATTCCAGTCGCGGACGATGGGCTCCACGAAGGGGATGCGGTACTCCCGCTCATCACCCTTCACCACCAGTAGCGGCTGAGCCGGCATAGGCTCCAGATCCACCACCTTGCCCAAGGTTCCGCCGTCTGCAAGCTTCACTTCCAGGCCGATCACCTGAAAGGGCCGAACTCCGTCGGGTCCGGGCACATCCAGATCTTCGCTCTCGAAAACCAGAATGCAGTCTCGCAGTTCATCGGCATCTTCCCGGCTTTGGACACCCTCCAGCTTGAGGATGATGCAATGGCCGGCCTGCCTTACCGAACTGATCTTCACCTCGCCGCCTGCCTCGGTCCCTTCCAGGACCAGATTCTCGGACTCCAGGACTTCGGGCCAGAAGTCCTCCGATAGCAGCAGCTTCAATTCGCCCTTGAGCCCCACGGCCTTGATCACGCGGCCCAGCTCAAGTCTTAGAGAGCCCGTCAATCGCGCTCCCTGATGCGCAGGAAAACTCGCTTTTCCTGACGCTGTCCCGCCGCCGAGAGCAGCGTGCGCAAAGCTTCGGCGGTCTTTCCATGGCGGCCGATCATTCTGCCCAGATCCTCAGGATCGACGAGCAGGGTGTAGGCCATTTCGCCGTTCTCTTCAGACTTCTCAATACGGACATCCTCCGGCCTGTCGGCCAGGGAATCCGCTACGAAGCGGATGAGTTTTTCCATGCCAGCCGCCTACTCGGTCTTCTCGGCCTCGGGGGCTTCCTCCACGGGCGCCTCCTCGGCAGGAGCTTCTTCTTCAGCAGCGGCTTCAGCTGCCTCGGCATCGGCTTTGGCTTTGGCTTCGGCGGCCTCGGCATCGGCTTTGGCCTTGGCGGCCGCTTCGTCGGCCTCGCGGGCGTCGGTCTTCTTCTTGGCCTTCTTTTCGGCGCGACCCAGACGCTCTTCCTTGGCCTTGGGCTGATTGGCTTTCCACTCGGCCAGCTTCTCTTCCAGCTGGTCTGCGCTCACACCGCTGGACAGTAGACGATGCTTCTCCAGGATGCCGGCGCTGCGCACGAGATTCTCGGCCGTGTTGGAAAGCTCGGCTCCCTCGCCCAGCCAGTGGAGAATGCGATCTTCCTTGAAGGTCACTTCGGCCACGGCGGGGAGGGGATTGTAGGTGCCCAGATTCTCGATGTAGCGGCCATCACGGCGCTTGCGGGAATCCACCACCACCAGGCGGTAGAAGGGTCGTTTCATGGCACCCAAACGGGTCAGACGGATCTTGGTCGACAAAGGTCCTACCTCCGGATTCCCTTCCCTAAATTCCTCATAAGATCAGCGGGCACTCGCCCGGATTTTTGGAAACGGGACAGGGTTTTCATCATTTTCTGCATTTCAGAGAACTGGCGTAGAAGGCGATTTACCTCCTGGACGCTGGTTCCGCTGCCTTTGGCGATCCTCTTGCGGCGGCTGCCGTTGAGGATCTCGGGCTTCAAGCGCTCTTTGCGCGTCATGGACTGGATGATGGCCTGCGTGCGCCCGACTTCGCGTTCGTCGATCTCGCCCGCCCCGGCCGCCATCTTGCCCGCGCCCGGAATCATATCCATGATCTTTCCCAGCGGACCCATCTTCCGGAGCTTCTGGAGCTGTACCAGAAAATCTTCCAGAGTCAGGCCCTGCTTCCGCATGCGCTTCTCCAGCGCTGCGGCCTCGGCCAGGTCGTGCTCCTCGTGGACTTTCTCCACCAGGCTGAGCACATCGCCCATACCGAGGATTCGACCCGCCATCCGATCGGGATGGAAGGGCTCGATATCCCTGACGGTCTCGCCCGTGCCCACGAACTTGATGGGCAGGCCCGTGACCGAACGCACCGAAAGTGCGGCGCCGCCGCGCGCGTCGCCGTCGAGCTTCGACAGCAGAACGCCCGTCAGGGGCAGGCGGCGCGAAAACTCGGTGGCCACCTTCACGGCCTCCTGGCCGGTCATGGCGTCCACCACCAAGAGGATCTCGTCGGGAGCGAGCGCGTCGTTCAAGCGCTCCAGCTCGGCCATGAGTTCGTCATCGACATGAAGACGTCCGGCCGTATCGACGATGAGCGTGTCGCGCAGCTCCTGCCGCGCTTGGGTGCGCCCCGCCTCGGCGATGCGCACCACGTCCCGCTCGTTTCGATCCACATGCACCGGCAGGTCCAACTCGCGGCCCAGCACATCCAGCTGGTCCATGGCGGCGGGACGATAGATGTCCGCACCCACAAGTTGGGGCCTCCGGCCCTTTTTGCGCAGCAGTCCGGCCAGCTTGGCCGAAAAACTGGTTTTGCCCGATCCCTGCAAGCCCACGAGCATGATCGTGGAGACGGGAGTCGTGCGATGGTCCAGCGCGACGCGGCCGCCGCCCATGAGCTCCACGAGTTCGCGGTGGACGATGCCCACCACCTGCTCGGCGGAATTCAGACCCTTGAGCGTCTCTTCGCCCACCGCTTTTTCGCGCACCGAGGCCACGAAGGCCTTTGCCACGCTGAAGTGGACATCTGCCTCAAGCAGCGCCTGGCGCAGTTCGCGAAGAGCGGCATCAACATCTTCCTCGCGGAGGACGCCCTTACCGCGGAGCTTGTGAAAGACAGAATCCAGCCTCTCGGCCAACGATTCGAACACGCTTCGCTCCGGGGATTAACGGGGATGCTGATGGGCTACCGACGCAAAGTCGGCAATGTAGCAGAACTTAGGGCACTGTGCAAGAGGCGCTTGCGAGGAAAATCAAGGCTCCGTGGCCGCCTGGCGGAGCCCCGCCATGGCTGCGTCCCTGTCTTTCTGGCCAAAAACCGAGGAAGCCGCCACCAGAATATCCGCCCCAGCCTTCCGGCAGATACCCGCATTGGCGGGGCCTATACCTCCATCGATGGAAATGGCGAATTTTAAGCCCCTTGCGGCTCTCAACTCGCGCGCGGCCTCAAGCTTGTCCAAGACTTCCGGATGGAAAGATTGGCCGCAAAATCCGGGAAAAACGCTCATGATCAACAGTAAATCCAGCTTCTCCCAAACAGGCCCCCATTCCGGAATCGGGCGATCGGGATTCAAAGCCAGACCGGCCAGCCCCCCTAATTCCCGAATTTTGGACAGCATGGCCGGGGCATCTTCCACGGCTTCGGCGTGAATGGTCAGGCCGTGGCAGCCGGCATCCAGATAGTTTTCCAGGAATTCGCCGGGATTGGCGGTCATGAGATGAGCATCCAGGGGAAGCTTGCTGACCTGGGCGATGGCCTTACACACATCGGGGCCAAAACTCAGATTGGGGACGAAATGGCCGTCCATGACGTCCAAGTGCAATAGATCGGCACCGCCGGCCTCAACCTGGGCGATTTCATCGGACAGGCGCGCGAGATCCGCCCCCAGCACCGAAGGAGCCAGAGCCACGCGATTAGGATCCAGATGCGACCACCAACTCAAGGTCGTCCCCCTTCGAAAGCCGGCTACCCGCCGGCAGACTCTGATTCAAAATTTCCCCGGCCCGTCTTCCCGCCATCTCATCGTAGCGAATGCGCGGGCGACCGAGCCCCGCCTTCTGCAGCATGGATAACACCTGCTCCAGGTTCAGTCGCGAAAAATCGGGCAGCAGATATCCGGGACCCGCCGGTCCCTGGCTGATCAGCAGGTCCACGCGCCCACCCCGAGGCACACGCGTACCCGCCGCCGGGCGAGTGGCAAGCACCCGGCCCGCAGCTTCGGCGCCGGAAACTCGGGTCCAGTGCCCGGTCCTTAGGCCCAGGTCCTCCAACTGCAGGCGCGCCTGACGCTCGCTGGAGCCTCGCAGATCGGGAATGGCCGCCAATTGGGGACCGGCCGACAGCACTATTTTCACGCGCCGGCCTTTTTTGATGGTTTCCGGGGAGCGGGGTCGCTGGCGCAGGACGAAACCAGCGGGCAGCCAGGCATCGAATTCGGCTGGGCCCTCTTCCAGCAACAAGCTTCGCCGGGAGGCGGTCTGATAGGCTTCCTCACGGGACAGGCCCACCAGATCGGGCACTGAAAAGGCACCCTCGCTGCGTACCCAGCGGCGCAAACCAAAATCGAGTATGACGAAGCCCAGAGCCATGGCCGCGATGAGCGATAACGCGAAAAGCAATCGCCGCAGCCAGGGATTCTTGCTCATGGTTCCATCCTTTGGAATCGAACGGCGTACATGCCGGATCCTTCAGCGCGGCCCGGCCAGATCATGAGATCGCCCTCAGGACCGACCAAGGCGCCGCCGGGCTCCTCCCGGCGAATTCCCTCTAGGCGGAATGCGGGGAATCGTTCCAGGAAGGCGTCGCGTTGCTCTACGGTTTCTTCGGGCGTGAGAGTGCAGACCGAGTAGATCAGCCTGCCGCCGGGCCTTACCCAGGCTGCCGCTGCATTGAGAAGATCCGTCTGCAGTTTCGCCAACTCGGCGATTTGTGACTCTTCTTTCCGCCAGCGGGCATCCGGGTTTTCCGCCAAGACGCCCAGAGCCGTACAAGGTGCATCCAGTAGCACCATATCTGCAGACCGAGGGGGCGTATGCAGCAGGTCGGCCTCCTCCGTCTTCAGATCACTGAAGCCGAGGCGGCTGAGGTTGGCAACGACTTTCTCCATGCGCCGCGCGCTGCGATCTAAGGCGAGGATTTCCGTTCCCTGGGGAGCCAGTTCGGCCAGGTGCCCTGTCTTACCGCCGGGAGCGGCGCAGAGATCCACCCATTTGCCGGGCTTGGACCCGGCCGCAAGAGTTGCGACTCGCTGGGCGGCCTCATCTTGCACGCTGAGATCGCCGCGGTCCAGCGCGTCCCAAACCTTCAGGGGAATGGATCCAGGAATGCGGAAACCCGAGGGAAGATCTTCACTGCGCATGAGATCGGCCTCGCCTTCCAGGGCTTTCAAGAACTCATCGAAACCGGGGCGTTTCGCATTCCATCGGAAGGCGATTCCCCCGCGGCCGTTCATGGCCTCGCAAACTTCGCGGGCGCGGTCGCGGCCCAGTTCGCGCACCCAACGTTCGGCCATCCACCGTGGATAGCTGAGCACCCGCTCGATGTATTTCGCGGCCTGGGATTCGAAGTGAGGTTCCTTGCCCGGCACGCCGTCCCGCTGCCAGTTGCGAAGCTGGGCGTTGGTCCAGGCGGCCAGATGGGGTCGCTTCTTCTTAACCCATTCTACGGACTCGCCGATGACCGCATAGGCGGGCAGGCGCTCGTTTTCCTCAAGTTGAAAGAGGGCCAGTCGAAGCGCCGTGCGCACATGATCGTCGAAGTGTTGGCGTTTGGTGAGGCGGCGAATGCGATCATCCAGACGGGCCTTCAGGCGAACGGTACCGGATACCAGATGTGTGAAAAGGCGGCGATCGCGTGGATCATCCAAGGCATGGTCGGCGATGGCTCGCTCGATGAGTTCATCCCAATCGTCGCGCAGCCAGGCGTCACGATGGAGAAAGGCCAGGGCGGCCCGGCGGGCCGGTGCGACTTTCATCCTTGTTCCAGACTCTGGCCGGGCTCAAGCGGCCGGCCACGCAGGTAGTCGCCGGCGGGCATGGGACGCTTGCCTTGAGGTTTCAAGGTGAGCAAATCCAGAGCGCCTTCCCCGCAAGCGACACGCAAGACACCCTTGGGGGCTTCAAGCACTTCACCGGGCGAACCCTCAGCAGAAGCGAGCACCGATTTGATCACGGCCAGGCGAGCGCCATCGCGAAGGCACCAGGTTCCGGGCTCAGGATTTAAGGCCCGAATGCGTCGGTGTAAATCGAGCGCTGGTTCGGCCCAATCCAATGCACCCGCTTCTTTTGGGATTTTGCGAGTGAGAGTAGCACCGGATGTCGGCTGAGGCTCGGGAGAAACGTTCCCATCACGCCAGGCGAGAAGGCTCTCAAGCAGGAAATCCGGCGCCACATCGCCCAGAGCCTCGCTAAGATCCCCGGCATTCCAATTATCTTCGATGCTCAAAGTTTTCTTCGCCAGTACCGGGCCCGTATCCAGACCCTCGTCCATGAGCATGGCGCTCCAGCCGGTCTCCGTTAGGCCCTCAAGCAGGCTTTGCTGAATGGGACTCGCCCCCCGCCCCCAGGGAAGCAGTGAGGCGTGCAGATTGACGCATCCCATTTTTGGAATGGCGAGCAGCGAGGGTTTCAGAATTCTCGCGAAGGCGATGACCACGATGAGATCGGGCGCATCCTCCGCCAGCAAGGCCTCCACAGCCACACGATCTCCTCGCCCCCATCGTGTGAGTGGAACTTCCAAATCAAGTGCGGCCTGACCCACGGGAGTGGGCACGGGTGTTCCCCGTCGGCTGCGCCGGGCATCGGGCAGGGTGATCACGCGTATGAGGTCGATATCGGGAGCCTGCGAAAGTGCGTTCAAGCAAGGCACGGCCAACTCTGGGCTGCCCATGAAAACCGTTCTAAGAGGATTGCTGGGGTTCATGTCCTTCTCGAAGCGATTCACCGTCCCGTGTACTCTTCGCGAATGGATTCGATCTTCTTCTTGAGCAAGGTGCGTTTGGCCAAACTCATGCGCTCGATGAAGAGCACACCGTTAAGGTGATCCAACTCGTGCTGAATCACCCTAGCCAGAAAATCGCCGGTGTGGAGTTCCATGGTGTTCCCATCCACATCCTGATAGCGCACGCGGATATGCTCCGGCCGGCTTATTTCCTCGCGCAGACCGGGAACCGAGAGGCAGCCCTCCTCGATGACGCACTCCTCCTTGGAAAACTCCAAGATTTCCGGATTGGCCATGAGCAGGATTTCGTCGGTATCGCGATCATCTTCATCCACATTCGCGATGACAATGGCGAAACGCATGTCCAGGCCCGCCTGATTGGCGGCCAGGCCCACGCCGCCTTCTTCGCGCATGATCTCAACCATGCGCGGCAGATGCGCGGCGAGGGTTTCGCCGAACTCCGTCACCGGAGCTGTGGCCTTCTTCAAAATGGGATTGCCGATGTAAGTCAGATTCAAAGACATGGGAATCCGATCAGGCTTCGACCTTGCCCGAGATGTTGTCCCGGACCACTTCGATCTTGGTGTTTTCATCGATGCGGAGCACCGCGATGCCTTCCTTCAAGCCCACCACCGTTCCGAGGATACCGCCAGAGGTGACGACCTTGTCGCCCTTGGACAGATTGCTCAGCAATTCCTTGTGTTCCTTGGCCCGCTTCTGCTGAGGCCGAATGATGAAGAAGAAGAACACCACGACCATGAGGCCGAGGAAGAGGAAGTTGCCCATGAGCGGCGCGCCGCCGCCCCCTGCCGTGAGGAATAAATTCACGCTTTCTCCTTTTAGTCAGTGGCCATCCTATAATCACGAAAGAAGGCGTCCCGGTGTTCCGGAAAGCGCCTCTCCAGGATAGCCTTGCGCAGGCCGCGCATGAGGTCCAGATAAAAGTAAAGATTGTGAAGGGTGGCAAGCTGCATGCCCAGCAACTCCTTCACATGTAGAAGGTGCCGGACATAGGCCCGGCTGTGGTTTTTACAGGTCGGACAGCCGCACTGATCATCCACGGGATCGAAATCTTCGGCGTAGCCGGCGTTCTTGATGACCAGGCGCCCTTCCCGGGTGAAAAGCGTGCCTTTGCGAGCGTTTCGCGTGGGCATGACGCAGTCGAAAATGTCCACGCCCCGCTCGACGCATCGGATGAGATCTTCCGGAAATCCCACTCCCATGAGGTAGCGCGGTTTTTCCTTGGGCAGGAGCCCCGCCGTGAGTTCGGTAAGATCCAGCATCTCTTGCTTGGGCTCCCCCACGGCCAGGCCACCGATGGAATAGCCTGGAAAATCCATGTCCACCAATTCGGCGGCACTCTGGCGACGCAGATCTTCGTAAGTGGAGCCTTGCACGATACCGAAGAGAAACTGACGATAGTCGTGGTGCTGGAAGATGCCGCCGCGAGTGTCCAGACATCGCCGCGCCCAGCGGCTGGTGCGCGCCGTGGAATCCTCCGCGTAGCTCTTCTCGCAGGGCCAGGGCATGCACTCATCCAAGGGCATGATGAGATCGGCGCCGATCTCGGCCTGGGCGTTCACCACATCTTCGGGGCTGAGAAAATGCTTGGAGCCGTCCAGATGTGAACGGAACTCCACTCCTTCTTCGCGAATCTTGTTGAGATCCGAAAGGGAGTAGACCTGGAAACCTCCACTGTCGGTGAGTACAGGCCGGGTCCATCCCATGAAGCGGTGAATGCCCCCCGCCTCATTGATCAACCCCGTACCCGGACGCAGGTAGAGGTGATAAGTATTGGACAGCATCACATCCGCGCCGAGTGCCGCCAATTGCTCGGCGTTGATGGTCTTCACCGTAGCCTGCGTTCCCACCGGCATGAAGTTGGGCGTGGGTATGTCGCCATGATCCGTGTGGATCACCCCGGCGCGCGCGCCCGTCTGCGGGCAGGTGGCCAGAAGTTCGTAGAAGGGCTTCATGCCAATCCTCCCGGCATGATCAACATGGCGTCGCCATAGGAGTAGAAGCGGTATTTCTCGCGCACAGCATGCTCATAGGCCGCCAGCATGGCCTCGCGGCCGGCTAGTGCCGAGACCAACATGAGCAGGGTGGAGCGCGGCAGATGGAAGTTCGTGAGCAGGGCGTCCACGCGTTTGAACTTGTAAGGCGGATGAACGAACAAACGCGTTTCACCCTGATGATCTTCGCCACCGGCCCACGCCTCGTCGCTCAAGCTTTCCAAAGCACGCACCACGGTGGTGCCTACGGCAAGCACGCTGCCACCCGCTTCACGAGTTCTGTCGATCTTGCGGCGCAAGGCGGCGCTGAGTTCAATTCGTTCGGCATGCATGCGGTGCTTGCTGAAGTCATTTTCGCGCACGGGGAGGAAAGTGCCTGGACCCACATGCAGGGTGAGTTCACCGCGATCGATGCCGAGGGATTCTAGATCCTCCAAAACCGCGTCACTGAAATGAAGTCCTGCTGTGGGTGCGGCCACGGCTCCATCCTCGCGGGCAAAAACCGTTTGATAGCTTTTCGCATCCTCCGCGTCGGCCTTGCGCCGGATGTAGGGCGGCAGTGGCATGGCGCCGGCCCTTTCCATGGCGGCGGTCCAGTCTTCCGGCGATTCCAGTACAACGCGGCGATGGCCCTCGCCCAGATCCTCTTCCACGCGAACGGTCACTCCGCCCTCGCCGAAAAAGCGCATACCGGGTTTGAAGCGTTTGGACGGGCGCACCAGTGCGATCCAGTCACCTTCGGACGTGGGACTGTGAAGCAAAAGTTCGGCTTCGCCCTCGCCTCCTTCCCGGCGGCCCAGAAGCCGCGCGGGCATGACGCGAGTGTTGTTGAGAACCAGCAAATCGCCGGGGCGAAGATAGGAAGGTAGGTCGCGGAACTTGCAATCAGCCCGAGCGTCGCCTTCAAGAACAAGCAAGCGGCTATCATCGCGCTTGGCCATGGGGCGCTGGGCGATGAGCTCTTCGGGAAGCTCGTAATCATAGTCTTCAAGGCGAGTGCTCACGGCAGGCTAACCTTCGAAAAGATCAGAGGCCGGTGGCGGCGCAAGGCCCAGGTGTTTCCAGGCGCGGGGCGCAGCTTCCCGCCCACGGCGGGTACGGCGCAGGAATCCCTGCTGGATGAGATAGGGCTCGTAAAGATCTTCGAGGGTTTCCACCTCTTCAGCCACGGCCATGGCCAGTGTGGCCACGCCGGCGGGTCCTCCACCATGATGTTCGATCAGCGTGCGCAGGATGCGCCGATCCATTTCATCCAGACCGGCCTCGTCTACGCCCAGGCGTGAAAGGCCGAAGTCGGCGATCTCGCGGGTGATGCGTCCGTCGCCCTCCACCTGCGCAAAATCGCGAAGACGGCGTAGCAGGCGATTGGCGATGCGCGGCGTACCTCGGCTGCGGCGAGCGATTTCGGCCAGGCCGTCCTCGTCAGAGTCCAGGCCGAAGAGATCGGCCGAGCGCGCCACGATGCGAGTGAGTTCCTCGGGAGCGTAGAAGTCGAGACGCGCGACAACGCCGAAGCGGCTTCGAAGCGGCGCGGTGATCATGCCCGCGCGTGTGGTGGCTCCCACCAGGGTGAAGGGCGGTAGATTCAGGCTGTACTGCCGAGCGCCGGGGCCGCGGTCCACCACCACATCCACCCGGAAATCTTCCATGGCAGAGTAGAGATGCTCTTCGATCACGCGACCCAGACGATGGATCTCATCCAGGAAGAAAACCTGACGTTCCTCAAGGCGAGTGAGCATGCCTACCAATTCGGCGGCGTTTTGGAAAATGGGACTGCTGCTCGATTTGAAATCCACGCCCAATTCATGGGAGAGGATGCTGGCCAGGGTGGTCTTGCCAAGGCCCGGAGGCCCATACAGCAGCACATGATCCAAGGCCTCGCCGCGTTCCTTGGCAGCTTGGATGAACACTCGCAGATTGGCCTTGAGTTTCTCCTGCCCCACGAACTCATCGAGACTTTGCGGGCGCAGCGAGATTTCCTCGCGACGCTCGGCCTCGGGGGCGGTGGGCTCGGTGATGCGCCTGGGGCTGCCTTCCATGCTCGTCCTTCCTTAGGCCTTCGCCGAGGCGGCCAGGGCCAGGCGGATGAGATCTTCCACTTCCAAGTTATCCTCGGGTTGCATTTTCTCAAGAATGCGCAGGGCTTCCATGCGGTTCATGCCCAGCACCTCCAGCGCGCCGACCACCTGTTCGCGTTTGGGATCGGCAGGACTGTCACTGATATGGGAGGGGAAATCTCCCGCAGGCATGAAGGCGGCGAGCTTGTCCTTGAGTTCGAGTAGCAGGCGTGAGGCCGTTTTCTTTCCTACACCGGGCACGGTGGTCATGAGCTTGGCGTCGCCGGTGGCCACGGCGGTGGCCAGCTCTTCGAGGCTCAAGGTCGACAGAATCGCCAGGGCCATCTTCGTGCCTACTCCGCTTATGCCTCGCAGACTCTTGTAGAGGTCACGTTCCTCGCGGCGAGCGAAGCCCACCAACTCCATACGATCTTCACGCACCTGAAGGGTTACGAAGACTTCCACCTCACCGGGTTCGCCGGCCAAAGCCCGCCGACTGCGCTCGGACAACATTAGCTCGAAGCAAACCGGGCCGGTTTGCAGTACCATTTCGCCGCCACGACTTATCATGCGCCCACGCAATGAGTCGATCATGAGCCGACCCCCATTGCCAGAGTCTCGCGCTGGCTGGCGTGACAGATGGCCACGGCCAGAGCGTCGGTCTCGTCCATGGGATGTCCATCGAAGGATTCACCCAAAATGCGTTCCACCATGAATCGCACCTGCTCCTTGCCCGCGCTCCCCTGACCGGTAATGGCCAATTTGATTTCTCGCGGCGCGTAGAAAGCCACAGGCAATTCGGCGCGAGCGGCCGCGAGAATACAGGCCGCCTGGGCCTGTCCCAGTATCATCATGCTTTTGGGGTTTTTGTGATAGAAGACGTTTTCGATGGCGCAAAAGTCGGGGCGTGTTTTTTCAAGGATCAGCGACAATTCGCAATCGAGGTGAAGGAGCCGCTGGGGAAGTGTGGCCTTGGGATCGGGGCTGAAGACGCCGGCGGTGACGCGCCGGTGCAGAGGTCCTTCCGCATCCACCACACCGTATCCCGTGTGGCGGATTCCCGGATCGATGCCGAGGATGCGCGGCATCTGGCCTCCTTTGCCCGCGAGTTCTACTCGGAGAGTTTCTCGATGATGCTGTCGTCGATGTCGAAGTTGGCGGTGACTTTTTGAGCGTCCTCCAGATCTTCGAGCATGTCCAGAAGTTTGAGCAGACCGGCGGCATGTTTTTCCCCGATTTCAACCGTATTCTTGGGCAATTGCTCCAGGCCGACGGTCTCGAATTCGTACTTATCCTCGAGGGCCTTCTGCACATCGTTGAAATTTTCCTGCAGGGACAGAATCTGGAAATTCTCGCCCTCTACTTGCACGTCTTCAGCGCCGGCTTCCAGGGCCTCCATCATGAGGGTATCCTCATCGTTGCCCTCGACCGAGATGCGAATGACGCCGCGCTTTTCGAACATGTAGGCCACGGCGCCTGGCTCGGCCATTTTACCATTGTACTTGCTGAAGACGTGACGAACTTCCGCGGCCGTACGATTCTTGTTGTCGGTCAAGGTCTCACAAAGAATGGCCACCCCGCCGGGACCGTAGCCCTCGTAGGTGATCTCGTCGTAGCTCACACCTTCAAGGTCACCCGTGCCCTTCTTGATGCCACGGGTGATGTTGTCCGCAGGCATGTTGGCGGCCTTGGCGGCCGCTATCGCCGTGCGCAGTCGCGGATTCATCTCGGGGTCGCCGCCGCCCATGCGTGCGGCGACGGTGACTTCCTTGATGAGCCGGGTGAAGATCTTGCCACGTTGCGCGTCCACACGCGCTTTTTTGTGCTTGATCGTCGACCATTTAGAATGTCCGGACACGATTCAGCTCCCGCTCAAATGTTCTGCCCTATTCCGCGTCGGCGGCCTTGGCTTCGGCGATGATCCTGTCGGTCTGATCATGGGGCACCACTTCGTAGTGCGAGTATTCCATGCTGTAGGTTCCCCGCCCACCTGTGATGGACCTGAGCTGCGTGCCGTACTTATACAACTCGGCCAGGGGGGCCGTAGCTTTCACCACCTGATGCTTGCCCTTCTGCTCGGTACCCGAAATACGGCCGCGACGACTGTTGATATCTCCCATGATATCTCCCAGGTTTTCGTCGGGGACCTTGATCTCCACGTTGTAGATGGGCTCAAGCAGGATAGGCGCAGCGGTCTTCACACCTTCGCGAAGTGCCATTGAACCGGCCAGCTTGAAGGAGTGCTCGTCGGAGTCCACGTTGTGGAAGGATCCGAAGTAGAGACGCGCACGCACATCGACCAAGGAGTAGCCGGAGGATGAGGCACCGGTGTCGAGGGTTTCTCGCATGCCCTTTTCCACCGCAGGGATGAACTTGGTGGGAATAACGCCGCCGGTAACCTCGTTGACGAAATCGAAACCGGCTCCGCGCTCCATGGGCTCTAGCTTCACATAAACTTCGCCGAACTGGCCACGCCCACCGGACTGCTTCTTGTGGCGGTAATGGCTCTCCACCTTTTTGGAGATGGTTTCCTTGTAGGGAATCCTCGGCTTCTCGGTGATCACGTCCACCTTGTACTTGCGCTTAAGGCGGCTAAGGATCACGGCCATCTGGGCGTCACCCTGAACGGCCAAGATGGTCTGCCGAATGTCAGGATCGTAACGGTAGGTAAAACTGGGATCTTCATGATTGAGCTTGCTCATGCCCGTGCCCAGTTTCTCCTCATCGCCCTTCTCGGCGGCCGCAACGGCGGTCTCGTTCATGGGACGGGGGAAGTCGATTTCGGGAAAAGGCTGGCTGCCCTTCACGCCCAAAGTGTGACCCACGTTGCTGTGCTTCAGTTTCACCGTGGCGCCGATGTCGCCGGCCACCAGGGTCTGGACATCTTCTCGGTTCTTACCGATTACCTGATACACCTGCCCCACGCGCTCGCCGCTGTCGGTATTGAGATTGTGGTAGTCCTTGCCGTGAGCAATCGTCCCGGAGAAAACGCGGAAAATGTAAAGATCGCCCAGGTTCATCTCATTGATGTTCTTGAAGATGAAGGCGTTGGTCGGGCCGTTTTCATCGGCGGCGATAGCCTCTCCATCGATCATCGCCGGGCGCTGATCGGGCGAAGGCAGCAAATCGACGATGGCGTCGAGCAGCAGGCGAACTCCGCGGCCGCCGTAGGAATCGCCGAGTAGAATGGGCGCAACGGTAGCGTCCTTGATGCCCTTGGAAATGCCGGCGATGAGGTCATCGTCGCTAAGGGTACCCTCTTCGAAAAACTTCTCCATGAGCTCTTCACTGGATTCGGCGGCACCCTCCACGAGCACTGCGCGCATCTCATCGACTTCACTCTTGAGCTCATCAGGAATCTCGGTATCCACCGGATTGCCTTTTTCATCGAACTTCTTGGCCTTCATATGGACGAGATCCACGATACCCGTGAAGTCGCTGCCCTGGCCGAAGGGAACCTGGAAGGGAACGGGAGCGGCGCCCACAAGCTGTTCGCGAATCTGGCTCAGAGTGGAGCTGTAGTCTGCGTGCTCCTTGTCCATCCGATTCACGAAGATGATTCGCGGCATCTTGGCTTCGTTGAGGAGATCCCAGGATTTTTCGGTGCCGCCTTCCACGCCACCATCGGCGCGAACCATGAGCACGGCGCCTTCCACGGCGCGAAGAGCGGAGTGGACTTCTCCGTTGAAATCGTCGAAGCCGGGAGTGTCGATGAAGTTGATCTTCTTCTTGCGCCACTCTCCCCAGCCAACGCTGGCGATGATGGACATCTTCTTTTCGATCTCATCGGCGTCGAAGTCGAGGGAACTATTTCCTTCATCCACGCGCTCCAGACGCGAGATCGACTTGCAGGCGTAAAGGATACCTTGGCCGAGGGTCGTTTTGCCGGTGCTCTGGTGGCCGAGCAGGGCGATGTTTCGGATGTCCTGGGTACTGAAGCTCATCGTCTTTCCACCCTTCTGAACGAAAAGAGAGCCCACCGGATGGCGGGCTTGTTAAAGGCCCAAACAGCTTGGGAATATGGAGATGCAATGTATCACCCGACCCGCTCCCTGTCAACGAGAGCGGGCCGGAAGTGGTTTAGCCGCCCACCTGAATGTTGCCGCCAAGTCCGCCCAGGAATGCTGCCAGGAGAACGCCGATCAGGAATATGACCAGAATCGGCGCCGCCGCCTGCTTCTGACTCTTGCCCGTGAGGACCGCTGCTCCGGCGATCATGAGGATCAGACCCCAGATCTGAAAGAGGCCGAACTGGCTGAGGATGCGCTGAAGAAAACTGGGCTCGGAGAACAGAGAACCCAGGCTGAGGTCGAGGATGACCTCCTGCATCTTCGAAGGATCAGAAATCTCAGGCTTCGTCATAACCAGATAGACGGCGTTGATGATCTGGTACAAGATTCCGATGAAGCCCGTATAGATAGTCAAAGTCAGCACTCGCCCGAAACCGATCCCCCCGAAACTGATGGTCAGGGCCAGCCAATAGAAGAAGGCGATGATCAGGATCATGATGAGCTGACCGAGGATCTGACTGGCAATCATGACCGGCCCCATGAAGCCTATGGAGTCGGGATCCTGACCCTGCTCGATGATGCTCGCGTTGATGGCCTCCTCCATCACCGGACCCATGGCCAGGCTGATGGCAATCAGTATCACAAACATGACGATCAGGCCGGGCCAGACGCTGAGTCCGTCGCGAATCTGTGGATAGACGGTGGACGGACTGGTGAATATCCGAAAAATGGCGGAGAACCCATCCTCGAATGAGGGTTTGGCCGCTTGGCTCATTTCCATGGTAACCTCCGAAAAGGCGCAATGAGTTGGGGATGCTGAGCCTCTACGCTAGCTTCAGACCTTGCTTTAGTCAATGGAAAGGACGAGGCTTCAAGGGTTTCGCTTGCGCAGGGCCAGGGTGATTTCCGGGGTGAGTGTGAGACCGGTAAACCGTCCCAATCCCTTTGCGAAGCCGCGGAACAAGCGCTTTTTGGCGCTGTCGCCGCTGCGGCGAAGGGAGCCGTCGTACCAAAGGTCCGTATCGTCGATGCGGCCCTGCCGATGAGGTGCGACGAGTTCGGCACTGGGGCCCAGGCAGCGAAGAACCTCACCCGCCGTGCCTCCGCGAATACCTTCACGCAGCAAACGATCCCAGCTGCTGTCCGGATCCACCCGTGCTGAGAGCTTACGCGCCAGAAAATGAGCCAGGCCTTTGGGCAGGTAATTGAGCAGGGGAAGTCCAGTGGTATGGAGTTCCATGGGAAAGAGCCGGTTGGGAGTTTCATTGAGGAAAAGGAGGCCGCCGGGTTTCAGCATATGCCAGAGGGCCGGCATGAGGCTGAGGCGGTCGTCGGGCAGCAGGTGCTCGAAGACGGCGCTGAGCAAAATGCCGTCGAACTCGCCTAAATCCGGCGGCAATTGATCGCCCCCGGGGGATTGGAGGAAGCGCAGATTCGAGAGTTCGTAGAACTCCTGCCGTGCCCGGGCAATCTCCAATGACTCGGCGAGAAGTTCGACCCCCAGGATCTCGGCCCCCGGGAATTGCTGACCCAGGAAAACGCCCGACGCGCCGGTGCCACAACCGAAATCGAGAATTCGGCTGCCGGGGCCGAAGTGGTTTTCGTCTACGAAACTGAAAA
>CAYTPZ010000002.1:0-122471 GCA_964440095.1 uncultured bacterium
CAGCGGTCAGCGGTCAGCGGTCAGCGGTCAGCGGTCAGCGGTCAGCGGTCAGCGGAAAGGAGCGCCCCATGAAACATCATCGAGTATTGACGGCGGCCCTCCTGCTTGTCATGGCCGTGATCGCATCGGCGGATATTTTCTACGACTTCGAGCAGGCCTTCTTCGTGGAAGATTACGGTGTGAAGTGCAAAGACCATACGTTGATTTACCACGAGGGTCTTTATCACCTCTACTTCATCCAAGGTTATCCCGACGGTCCTGTGGAACCGCTTGGGCTTGAGCAGTGGTTGGGCCATGCCACGAGTCCGGATCTAAGCCATTGGACACGGCTGGACAGCATCCTTCCCGTGGTGCCGGGTACTTGGGAAAACGGATTCATCTGGGCACCCCACGTGATTGAAGATCCCACCGGCGGATGGCTCATGTTCTACACGGGCGCCGATTCCACTTCGGAAGTTCGCCAGCAGACTGGCCTGGCTTGGAGCGACGATCTCTATAACTGGACGCGCCTGGGAAGTGATCCCATCTACCAGCCGGGGTCTTGGACCGACTGGGCCGACCCTCTCTATCAATACGCCAACTGTCGCGATCCCTACGTTTTTCAGGCTCCAGGCGATACGCTTTACTACATGCTCAACACGGTGAGGGCCGCTGACGGTCGGGGTGCCGTGGACTTGGCTGTAAGCGAAGACCTTCACACGTGGGCGCATCAAGACACCTTCTCCTACCATTCCAGCTCCAACATCATTGAAAGTGCCACGATTTGGGAAGACGAGGCGGGCAAGTGGCACTTCTTCTTCACCGAGCAGAATTATGCGGGCACCTATCACACCGTGGCTTTGGATCCCTTTGGACCATTCTGGCCCGGTGCGGCCGCGCTTTTTGACGTCGGCTACGGAGCGGAAGTAACCTATGCGAACGAGGAAAACGTATTCAGTCGATATGCGCGCGTGGTGCTCCTGAACGGCGATCGCTACTTCATTCGCTTCGATGAAATGGTGACGCCGGCCTGGGGTGGCGACTGGCCCAGCGTGGGAAGCATGCAGGGTTATCGCGATTGGTGGACGCCTCAGTTCGGCACGGCCTTCGATCACCAACCGACTTGGGGCGACAATCCTCTAGAGCGCGGGGAAGAGAGCAGTAACATGGATGGGAATAGCTACCTGTCCACCCTGGAGCTCTTTCCCTATCCGGGTTTCGCCAACCCAGGACGCAGTCGCGGTAATGGACCCACCGGTCTGGTGAAGAGCGATCCCTTCGTCTTGGATCGTGATCGCCTCAGCATGATGGTAGGGGGCGGCGATCAGGATTCCACATGCTTCGTGGCCATGGTGCGAGACTCCGACTTCCGCATTCTGTTTCGTGAAACCGGTGCCGACGCCGTAGGCATGGATCTTCGGCTGTGGAACACCGAAAGCCTCATCGGCGAGACGGTCTTCCTGGTGGTCGCCGACCTCAGCAGCATTCCCTGGGGGTGGATCAGCACCGACCTCATTCAGGATTATGATCGCGTAGGCGATGATCCCACCACGCCGAGCGATCCCATGGTCGATGAAATCTACCTGGGCGATGTACTCACAAACGCAGGCGTTGAGTGGAACTGCGATTTCTACGGGCACGACCTGTACGGGTCAGCGCCGCACTATGTCATTTTCACCGACGCCACCGAAGGTCTTGCCGAAACCTATGAGTGGGATTTCGAGAACGATGGCATCTATGACAAGCTCACTCAGGATGCGGCGCATTCCTTCCAGGATCCGGGTCTCTACTCGGTGAAGTTGCGAGTGGTCAACGATCTGGGCATGGAGGCCGTGGAGCTGAAAGAGAACTACATCATGGTTCTCGAAAATGAGAGCAACTGTCTGGTTTTCCCCTCCAAAATCAGTTCAGGGCTGCCAACACCCGTGTTCTTCGCCTACTCCGGGGTGGAAAGCCTGTTCGAGTATCATGCCGTGGTGAATTTCGACAGCACGATCATTCGCTATGATGGCTTGTCCAATTGGAACCCGGGCAAAACCTTCATCGACAGCATCGCCGACCAAAGCATCTACATTGATTGGGTCTATGAAAGCGGTGTGGATCCCATACTGCCCAGCAACGATCCCAGTTTCCTTTTCGGGCTGGCCTTCACTGCCCTAACCGCCGTGGATACCACTCAGCTAAATTACGTGGACAGCCTCTGTGTTGTTCTCGGCGCCTCAGGAGACACGCTCCAAAACATCGGTTGGGTGGATGATCCTCCTTTCGGTGAGATCATACTGGACGTGAACTGTTTACTGACCGGCCAAGTCGATTACTACACGGGTGAATCGGCTCTGCCTGGAGTTGTCTTCTCAATGGGGCCGCCCAACGATGATGCGGTTTCCAATATGGCCGGTGAGTGGGAGTTCGAGCCCTATCCTATGGACGACTACACTCTGCGGATAGGCAAGGATGACGAGCTTTACGCCAGCAACTCACTGGATGCCATGAAAGTGCTGCGTCACGAGGCGGGTCTTGAGCTTCTTACGGGTGATCTTACGCTGCGTTGCGGCGACGTTAATCTGGATGAGGTCGTGGACACTCTCGACGCTGTGGCCATCGCCGAGGCGGCCGCGCTGATCGCGCCCCTAGCTTCCGGTGACTGGGCGTTCGAACCGGACAGTGTGGTCTTCGAGCCTCTCAACAGGGATGAAAATATATCCGTGGTTGGCATGCGCATGGGCGACGTGGATGGCAGCTGGCTCCCCGGCATCACGCTGCGCGAGGCCGGCGAGTCGGGTGGGCGCCAGGCCATCACTCTGTCTGTACCGGACACGACCCTTAGTTCCGGCACCGGAGAGTTCCTGATCCCCCTGCTGGCCGAAGGCTTCGACAGCATTTCCGCCTTGTCACTTCGCCTGGATTTTTCCGACAGCATTCTCACCTACAATGGAGTGAGCAGTAATCTACCCGGACTCAATCTGATGACAGGTGAGCTGGGCGGAGACATCCACCTGGAGTGGTTCGACGGGCATGGAGGCGACAGTCTTCTAACGCAGCAGGGTGATACTCTGTTGTTCCTGCACTTCACATCTATTACATCCGAGTGGGCCATTTCGCACTTGGATTTCCAGGCCGTCAGCGCTCTGGGCGACTCCATCGGCGATGCCATAGAGGGTGTGACTTTGGTGGATGGCTCCATTACCGTTCCCGGCTTTGGAGTGGATGCCGATACGCCTCCGCCGGCAAGCTTCGGGCTGCAGCAGAATTTTCCCAATCCCTTCAATCCATCTACGGAGATTCGATTTTCCTTAGCCGAAGAAGCTTTGGTGAGTTTGCGTATCTATGACCTGGAGGGTCGCCTGGTGGATCATCTGCTGCCCGGCGTTAAGTTCGAAGCTGGACGCCACGGCGTTGTATGGAATGGAACGGATCGGCGCGGGCGGCAGGTGTCATCGGGCATGTACTTCTACAGACTCGACACCAAGGACTTCAGCGATCGCCGGAAGATGATGCTTCTAAAGTAGAAGGCGGCTAGGCATGTGACCCCTCCCCTCTTTCCAGCTTCACATGTCACCTGGGAAGGGATCACACCCCTTCCCTTTTTCGTGTTCAACCTACAGGAAAACCGACTGTACCGTAGTCATCGTCAGTCGATCCGAACAACACACGACAAGCTCGTGTGATAGCTAATCCTTGGCAGAAGATGTTTTTGGGGAACTTGTGTGGGGGGGCGGCCGCGAGTTTCGAGCGCGAGGAAATGCCGCGAGCGCCTATTTAACCAGCACCAACTTCTCGCTGCCCGCGGCTTGACCATCCACATTCAGCGTGGCGAAGTAGATGCCGCTCGCCATGGGCTCGCCGTGCTCGTCGCGTCCATCCCAGGCCATTTCCCAACGCCCTGCAGGTTGCCGGCTGTCTTCAAGCACCTTCACCGTGCGCCCGCTCGCGTCCACGATGCGAAGCTCCACCTGTGCATCGCGCTCCAACTCGAAGCAGATTCGCGTGACGGGATTGAAGGGGTTGGGATAGGGGCTCAACATGCGACCGGCTGCGGCGGGAGCCTCAGCCAGACTGGTGGGATCGTAACCCGCATTGATGAGAACTTCGAGCAGGGTGGGTCCATCCACAATCGGATCGCTGGGAGGAATGGTATCCTCGCCCGCCTGGGCATACTCGCGAATGGCATCCACCGCGATGTGTCCCCAGTCGCCGGTGGACAAATCGCCAATAGCCACATAGGCCTCCTGGCCAATCAAGGTTTCGGTGTTCCAGAGCCGCTCGCTCATGAAGTGGGAGTGGTTCCCTGTTTCCGTGAAGAGCACGCGGTCCGTGGCGTAGTCGATGAGCGCGACAAAGCAGACATCGGGAAGATCTCCGCCGCCCACACGAAGGCCGACTCGATCTTCGGTCACGGTGAAGGGATCACTCTTGAGCAGTCCCCACTTTTCGTTGCCCTGGAATCCGCCGAGGTCCTCGTCGGAGGGCTCGGGGTAATCCTCATAGGTGCCCAGGAATGAATTGCCCTGCAGGTTGCTGTGACCGGCTCCCCGCTGATAGGGGTTGTCTCCCCAGGTGGGCTGGTTGTTGAAGGCATTGCCGATATAGGTGTGCCACCAAGGCTGCAGGCCGTCCAGGCGATGGATCTCGGGAATGTTGTCTTCGGTCTCCAGCAGCATCTCGTCGAAGCGCAGGAAGTAGATGATGTTCTCCACGGTCACCAGGCCGTTGAAGCGGCTGAAGATGGTCTCGTCGTCGAACTTGGTGACCTCCGCGCCGTGGCCTTCGTCGATGATCACGTCTTCCGCGATTTCCCATCCATTGAAGGGATCCGTACTCACGCGATGGTGAGTGCCGGTGATGTTTTCTTCGGTGAAGAAGAAGTGATACAAGCCGAACTCGTCTTTGATGAGCTGCACGCTCTCGATCATGTTGGTGTTCTCATGTGAGTAGAACGGACCCTGATCGATCCAGTGCAGCAGGTCCGTGCTCATGGCCAGGCTTACCGCGCCTGTGGAATCGGCCATGCGTGCCGTATTGAGCATGTAATACTCGCGGTCATCTTCGATGTGGAAGATTTCCGGGTCGCGGCAGTTGGACCAGGGCCAGTTCTGATTCTCCTCGAACCAGAAAGCCCAGGACCCCGGATTGTAGATGGGGTTGTTCAGGAAACGATCCCAGTTATAGAGATCCGAACTCTTGGCGCCGCCGGCCTGCTGCGTTACCCACTCGTTCGCGCCCGTGTAGTAAAGGTACCAGCCATCGTCTTCGGGTTTTTCAATAATATCGGGTGCCCAGATGAATTCACTTTCCCAGGTTCCGGGGATCACCGGAAGAATGCTGTCTTGGCGAGTCCAATGGCGAAGGTCGGGGCTGGTGATATGACCGAGCCACTTTTCCTCGCGCATTCCGCCGTTGATGGGTGGGTAGCTCTGAATGAAGAAAACATGGTAGATGCCTTCGTTCTTGACCATGCAGTGATCCTTGACCACCACGCCCACGTCTTCCACGAAGTAGGGCTGCTCGAAGTCAAAGAGGATACCCGCCGACGCCGCATAAGCAGCGCCAAAGACCAGGAACGTAAAAATGATAAGACGAGATTGAAGTCGGATCATTGTGTAGAGCCATCGCCTTGCTAGGATCGGTGTTAGTCGGGTCGCAGGCGACAATTATACCAGATGTTAAAAGCTCCGGTCAAAGCGGCCGCTCCTCTCGCATCTTATTGTGCCGCAAGCTTTCCGGTAATTCCGATCTCTTTCCCCGCTAGCTTGCCGGCCCACCTTCGACTATGTTTGGAAAATGAAACTGAAAGGCATACAGCTAGGTCGCGTTCTGGGAATCCCCGTTCGCCTGCACTTCACCTTCCCATTCTTCCTCGTGGTGATCGTCGCGGTGGAAACCTATGGGGGTGGTTGGCGGGCCGGTCTGCACATTGCGGGCGTGCTCATCTCGCTATTCATCTTCGTGCTGCTTCACGAACTGGGACACAGCGTGGTGGCGCGTCGGTACGGTATTCCCATCCTGGATATCACGCTCCTGCCTATTGGCGGTGTGGCCCGAACCCTGGGTCTGCCCAAAACATCGGGGCAGGAGATCGCCATCGCTCTGGCCGGACCGGCTGTGAATTATGTGCTGGCCATCCCCCTGGGTATTGCGGTGGCCACCTTGCCCGATGGCGACCTTCGCGAGTTCGCCATTCCCCTGCTTTTTGCCAACCTCATGCTTGGCACCTTCAACCTGATTCCCGCCTTTCCCATGGACGGGGGCCGCGTGCTCCGCGCTCTACTCGCCCTGCGCAAGGAGTATCTGGACGCCACGCGCATCGCGGTCTGGGTCGGCCGAGTTGTGGCAGTGATCTTCGTGGTGGTGGCCGTGGTGGATCGCGAGTGGATCCTTCTCGCCCTCATCGCGCTGTTCATCTACAACGCCGGCGGCGCCGAACTGCGCCTGGCTCGCAGGCTGCACTCACTGGCCAAGGGTACCGCTCAAAGTGCCGCCGCACCTCTTCCGCCTGCCATTCCCGGCGATGCCAGCCTGAGCCGTGCATTTACCTGGCTGGAGAGTTTTCCCTACGTGCCCTACTTCGCCATCGAGATGGATCCCATCACCATTTCCCTGGTGGGTCGCGAAGAGCTGGGAGACCTTTGCCTCGCCCTGCGCGCCAACATGGAGATATCCCGAGTCACCCTGCATGCGGAAATTCCCCTGGCCGGGATGAGCTCCTTAGCCGATGCCCGCAGAAGGCTGCAAGAGGCCCATCGCAACATGCTTCCCGTACGCATGCCGAACGGCAGCCTCGGAATTCTCACTCTATTGGATTTGGAAGCCTGGCTGGGCGACTAGGAGTCGGGCAACTGAGGAATGGCCAGCTGCAGCACTGTGGCGGCCAGGCCCTTCGCGCCCGCATCCAGCATTTCGGGCATGACCGCGCCCAGGGTGTCCTGAGTGCTGTTGACGTAGGGGAATGCGTCGCCGGGACCTTCCCAAAGGAACATGGCCGGCAGGCCTTCCAACCAGAACCAGTACTGATCGCTGGCAGGGGCGTTGTATGGATTCGCCCAGTCCAGCGTGTCCAGGGCCACAGGTTCGGCGAGCTCGGCGGCCAGGGGCAGGGCGTCCGCTCCCATGGCTACGGTTTCGCCGTGGCAGATCAGGCGCAGGTCCTGCTCGCCGTCGCCGTCCCAGCCGATCATGTCCACGTTGACCATGCAGATCAAACTGTCGGGGCCGGTTTCATTGTCCCAGAATTCCACGTATCGCTTGCTGCCCTTGAAGCCCACTTCCTCGGCGGCGAAGAAGACCACACGCACGGTGTAGGCGGTGGGCGTGTCATGAAGAATGCGAGTGAGTTCGAGGAGGGCGGCCACACCCGTGGCGTTGTCCACGGCACCGGGAGAGATAGTGCTGGAGTCGTTGGCGCTGGCATTGCCCGAAGAGCAGTCCCAATGAGCTCCCACCAACACCTGACGCTCCGGGGCAACCATTCCGGGAAAGTCCACGTAAACGTTGGCTGTGTGGATCAGGCGACGCCTCATTATTGTGAAAGAGTCCCACTGGGCCACGTTTCCCTGATCTTCGATCCAGCCCACGAGCATGTTCAAAGCCTGCGTACAACCTTCGTCGTATTCGATATAGCGCGAATGAATCGAGGCGAATTCCGTCACATAGCTCATGAGTTGGGCCTGGGAAATGCTGCCCACGCGCTCGGAAATGAGCTCGTCCTGGTCCTGATATCCAAGGGGGCAATCGGTGCCTGACTGGCATCCGGCCAGAATGAGGAGTAGCAGAAGAAATAATAAGGGTTTCATTGTGCGAGCATAGGCTACAAGGCTGGGGGTGGCAAGTTGGAATGGATCTTGTCAGGGCTCGCCTGCCTGTCTAGTATTGATGCATCCTCATGACCCACGGCTTCACCGTGAAAGGAATAACATGGATCGCAACCTCGCGCTGGAACTCACGCGCGTTACCGAATCCGCCGCCATCGCTTCGGCCCGCATGCTCGGGCGCGGAGATCCGAACGAGGCCGACCAGGCCGCCGTCACCGCCATGCGTGATCGCTTCAACGACATCGCCATGGACGGCACAGTGGTCATCGGCGAGGGCGAGCGCGACGAAGCGCCCATGCTCTACATCGGCGAAAAGGTGGGCACGGGCGATTTGCCCGAGGTGGACATCGCCCTCGATCCTCTGGAGTGCACCAACTCTGTGGCCTACGGACGGCCCAACGCTCTGGCCGTGGTGGCCATCGCGCCCAAGGGACACTTCCTGCACGCGCCTGACACCTACATGGAAAAAATCGCTGTGGGACCCGAGGCTGTGGGCACCATCGATATCAATCGAAGCCCTAGCGAGAACCTGAATACCCTGGCCGAAGTGAAAAAGGTGCAAGTGAGTGACCTCACCGTGGCCATTCTCGATCGCGAGCGCCACGAAGATCTTATCGCCGAAGTGCGCCAGCTGGGCTGCCGCATTCACCTGATTCCAGACGGCGACGTGTCGGCGGCCATCGCCTGCGCGGTGCCCGATTCCACGGTGGACATTCTCATGGGCATCGGCGGTGCGCCTGAAGGCGTGCTGGCGGCTGCGGCCCTTCGCGGATTGGGCGGCGACATGCAGGGGCGCCTGGCTTTCCGCAACGAGGGCGAAAGGCAGCGCGCCATCAGCATGGGCGTCAAAGACCCGGCCAAGGTTTTTGAGATCACTGAATTGGCTCAGGGCGACGACATCATGTTCGTGGCCACGGGCATCACCACCGGCGATTTCCTTCGCGGCGTGGGATTCTATCCCGGCGGTGCCAGGACTCATAGCATGGTGATCCGCAGCAAGTCGGGCACCTTGCGCTTCATCGAAACCGAACACCGTTGGAACTGGAAACCCTAGGCGGCGGCTTATGGCTTTGAACTTCTTGGCGGAACTCGAGAACATGCAAAGTTTCCTGAGCTGGAAGCGAAAGCATCATCCCGATTGGCCGGACCTTCGCCTGGAGTGGGGGCTTTACCACCACCTTCGCGGTTCCCTGGCCATGGATCAGGCCGCCGATCCCGATCTTCGCGAGCAGGCCGAGAAGCTGCTCGCCGAGGGCTATCGCACCTTGGCCGAAAGCCAGGACGCGGCCCGCAGTTTCGGGGAGTTCGCCGAATGGGACGGGTGGGCCGTAACGCATCTGCCCGCCATGGGACAGCCGGTGGAAGCGCCTCGCGGCGCCGATCTGCGCGAGCACTTCCTCTTGGAGTTGGATGACGACCAGGGCGACATCACAGAGAAGCTTCTGGATCGCGTGGGCGAGCTGGATACCTGCCCCGAACCGCTGAGGCGGGCGGCCATGGGGCGTCCCTTCCGGCGTCTCTTCGCGTCCATGGCCGAGTATCTGGGATTTCAGGGCGAGTACGATGCCGCCCTGGAAGCGACGGCTTGGTCGGTTCTTGTGGGTGGACAAAGTGTGGAACACTGGCTTCTCAGCTCGCGTGTGGAGCGCATTTGCGACCGCCGGGTTGAAGCCGGCGAATTGCTCGATGAGGGCATGAAGCGTTTCCCCGAAAACGTGGCACTCATGCGCGAGCGTTCCGAAGAATACGAGATGCAGAGCAAACACGAGAAGGCCGCTGAAATTCTCGAAAGAGCTGTGAAGCTCAAACCCAAATGGGCGGACCTGCGTCTTCGCCTGGCACGGGTTTACCGGGAGCTGGAGCAGAGGGATCTATCGCTGGACCAGTTCGAAAAAGCCTTGGAACTCAACCCTCGCTATGAAAGTGCGGCTCGCGGCCGGGCTGAATTACTCAAAGATCGTGGTCGACATGAAGAAGCCGAAGCGCTTCTGCAGGCCTGGAGCGAAGACAAGACTCCCCACGCCGAGGTTTATCGAATGCTCAGCGAAATCCTTGCCGAGCGTGAAGACTACCTGGCCGCCGAACGATTCGCGCGCCTGAGTCAGTCCGGAGCCGAGAAGCATGAAGATGCTTAGGCGAATCGCCTTCCTTCTAGCCCTCTGCCTTATCTCGTCGGCCACGGCGGACATCAACTGGACCTTCGATCAGCCCTACTTCGTGGAAGAATATGGCGTGAAGACCAAGGATCACGCGCTGGTTTATCACGATGGCCTCTACCACCTCTTCTACATTCAGAGTTTTGAAGGCGGAACCCTGCCGGGCTATCGGCTCGAGCAGTGGTTGGGTCATGTGACCAGCGAAGATCTGCGCACCTGGACCCATCATGACAGCATTCTGCCCGTGGTTCCGGGAACCTGGGAAGAGGGTTTTATCTGGGCGCCGGACATAATTGAGAATCCCTTCGGTACCGGCTGGGTCATGCTCTACACGGGAGCGGAGTACAATTTGGAGGCACGTCAACGCATGGGCGTGGCCTACAGCGAAGACCTTTACACCTGGACACGCGAGCCGGCCAATCCCGTGTATGAGCCCGACACGTGGACCGATTGGGCGGATCCCGTTTACGAGTCCGCCAATTGCCGCGACCCCGAATTGTTCCAGATACCCGGTTACCCGGGATGGCACCTTGTGAACTCGGTGAGAACTTCCGAGGGGTTCGGCGCTTTGGCTCTGGCCTACAGCGAAGATTTCATCAACTGGACTCAACAGGACACGCTCTTCTACCACGGCAGTCCCAACATGCTTGAGAGCGTGAACCTTTACGTGGATACCTCAGATCGAAAGCACATGTTCTACACGGAATTCAATCACGGCGGAACCTCACACATGTCCAGCGCCAATTACCTGGGCGGATGGGACAAGAACAACGCCATAAGTTTCGACTCCGGCGAAGGCCCGGAGGTGTCGCAGCTCAATGGGAAGATCATCTTCAGTCGCTACAGCGCCGATTACCCTATAGATCTGGAACGCTACTACATCGAGTTCGACTGTATTGATGCGGCCATCCTGGATCCACCGGACATGGTCAAACTGGAAGGCTTGCAGGACCACTGGCACATTCGCTTCGGCGAGGCCTTCGATTATCAGCCCACCTTTGGAGACAATCCCATCGTGCGGGGAAATTCCAGCACGAACATGGAGGGCAACAGCTACCTGGCCACCTCCGAGAAATACATGTCGCCCCACGGGCCCGGCGCCATCGGCCAACAGACGGGCCCAGCTCCCACGGGTTTGCTCGAGTCCGATCCCTTCAATGTGCAGCGGGATCGTTTCAGTATGTTGATCGGCGGCGGCAATATGCCCGAGCATTGCTTCATCGCCATGGTGAGGGTGAGTGATGGGCGGATCATGCTGCGTGAAATGGGTCCGGACGCTTGGGAGATGGAGCGCCGAATCTGGGACACCAGCACGCTCGTGGGCGAGGAAGTGTTCATTGCCATCGTGGATCTGGCCAGCTACTCCAGCGGCAGCATGTGGGGATGGATCGCCGTGGACAGCATTCGCGAGTACCCCTTCACCGGCAGCGATGAGGTCACGCCCTCAACTCCTTTGGTGGAGGATCTCTACCTGGCGCAGATCGTGGAGGATGCGGGCTTCGATTATCCCGCGACGCAGAGTAGCGACTTCTCGAAGCTGCGGAAGCTCTTCCGCTAGTTACTTCCGATAGAGCGATTTGACCATGGTCCAGGTTTCTTCGGCCGTGGGTACAGCGCAGTAGACGCTCGCGATTTGATCAGCGAGATAGAGCAGATCGCCGCCACCCTCCGCATACACTTCCAGCACGTAGGGATAATCTCCGGCCGTCATGGGCAGGCTGCCGTTGTCTGTTCCGTCCCATACTACAGAGTGGGAGCCCGTACTTTTGAAACCGCTGACGAGAGTGCGCACCAGGTTTTCGCCGTCTTCCGACAAAACGAACAACAGCACCAGTCCATCGCTATCGAGTTCATAGCTGATGGTCGTAGGGCTGTAGTCGGGTTCGCCCGGAATGTTGCAGAAGGGATTCGGATCATTGTCGCCCAGGTTCCAGGCAGCGCCGGCGGGCAGGGCGATGAGGGCTGCGAAGGCGAAGGCCATTAGGCTCAGGATGTGGGCGCGCTTCATGATGTCATCCTTGGGTGCAAGTGTAGGCCATAATTTTACCATTAACTAGGACAAGATGGAAGGGGCTGGCCGCTGGCCGCTAACCGCCAGAGCGGGAATGGCTCAGGCTGTGGCAGCTGGAACAGAGTGTGGTCAAATTGCTTAGTTGATTGCCTCCGTTCCTTTTGAGACTCCGACTTTGTAAAACGCACCACCACTCGTGCCTTGGTAAATGGCAACTCGCCGACTGCTACAGCCTTCTTAACTTCTGGCAATTCGCGAAACGATTCGGCGAGTCGCTAAAACTGATAGAATTGCGCATCGGAAATCTTCAGGGCTTCGCGCGAGTATTGGCGCATGGAAGAATAGCCGAAAGCCCATGCGCAAGAGTTAAGGTTAAGTTACAACAACAATTAGCGAATATCGCAAAACTGTATCCCCGAATGTGTGAAACGCTGATTTCCTGTGCAATTGAAGCTCGGGTCAATCCGCCTTGGTGCGCGGTTTAGTCTCCGGAATCTACTACTGACTATCCGTTAATTGTTCCCGGCCATAGTTCCCTGCTATGGTCCACGCATGGAACTCTTTGAACGTCAAAGCGCCTCGCCTCTGGCCGACCGCATGCGCCCCGAAACCCTGGACGGCTTCGTGGGGCAGGAGCAAATCCTCGGCCCGGGCAAACCCCTGCGGCGATTCATCGAAAGCGGCAAGCTGTCCAGCTCGCTCCTGTTCTGGGGGCCGCCGGGGACGGGAAAAACCACATTGGCTCGAATACTGGCGGGAGTTGTGGACGCGGAATTCGTCAGCTTCAGTGCCGTGACCAGCGGCGTGAAGGAAGTGCGAAGCATCGTGGCCGCCGCCCGCGAACGGCTGATCCTGAACGGACGCCGGACCATGCTCTTCGTGGATGAGATCCATCGATTCAACAAAGCTCAGCAGGACGCCTTTCTCCCCCACGTGGAAGACGGCACCGTAATTCTCGTGGGAGCCACCACCGAGAACCCCAGCTTCGAAGTGAACAGCGCGCTGCTCAGTCGCAGCCGAGTCTTCACCCTTCGGTCTCTCAATGAAAATGACATCCTTACTCTGCTGAAGCGCGCGCTGCTCGATCCGGACAAGGGCCTGGGCGATCTGGAACTGGAATTCGAAGAGGGAGCGCTGGAGGCCATTGCGGGAACTGCCAGCGGCGATGCGCGCACGGCCCTGAATTCGCTGGAGATGCTCGCCGAAAGCTTGGACGGTGAAAAGCATGTGAGCCTGAGCCAGGTGGCCGACTTCGCCGAGCGTCGTAGTCACATTTACGACAAGGCGGGCGAGGAGCATTACAATCTTATCAGCGCCCTGCATAAATGCCTGCGCGACAGCGATCCCGACGCCAGTCTCTACTGGGCCACGCGCATGCTGGAATCGGGGGAAGATCCTCTCTATGTCATGAGGCGTCTGGTCAGGTTCGCCAGCGAAGATATCGGCAACGCCGATCCCCGTGCTCTGCAGGTAGCGGTATCGTGTATGCAGGCAGTGCATTTTCTGGGCATGCCCGAGGCCGACACGGCGGTGGCCCAGTGCGTCCTTTATCTTGCTACTGCGCCCAAGAGCAACTCGGTCTATTCGGCCATCAAGTCGGCCAAGGGCGATGTGGAATCTCTACCCGACGCGCCTGTGCCCCTGCACCTTCGCAACGCGCCCACAAGCCTGATGAAGGAGCTTGGCTACGGCAAAGGCTACGAATACGCCCACGGAGATGCCGACGCGGTGGTGGATCAATCGCATTTTCCCGATGAAATCGGGGTGAGGCGTTACTATCACCCCACTAATCGAGGCTACGAATCGCGGGTGCGCGCCTTCCTGGAATGGCTGGAAGAGCAGAAGGTCGAGCGCCGGAAGGAGGGCAAATGAGAATTCGTCCCCTGGTGGCCACGGCCATGGGCACCTGGGATGGCCGGCGTGGCTACCTCTGGCATCTGGCTGTTGAGCCCGAGCTGCAGAGCCGTGGGCTGGGGCGCAAGATGCTCGAGGCTCTGGGAGAGGCTTACCGAAAGTTGGGGATCCCCAAGGTCACCTTTCAGATTGAAACCAGCAATCGCGAAGTGTTGGGCTTCTACCTGCGCATGGGCTATCACACAAGAGACGATCTCGTTTGTGTGAGCAAAGTTCTTCAACAGTCTGCCAAGGAGGAACGATGAGCCGCAAAGAGTGGTGGGAGAGTTTTTTCCGGGGCGCGTGGCTCGATGTGCAAAAGGGCCGCGACACGGCCGAAATCGTGGATCCAGCGGCGGGCTTTATCGAACTGGCCCTGGCCCTTGAGCCCGGCGCGCGAGTGCTGGATGTGCCCTGCGGCGAAGGGCGCCTTAGCCGCGCCATGGCCCGCAAGGGTTATCGGGCCAGCGGCCTGGACATCACGGGTAGCCTCCTTACCCAAGCCAGGAAGCAGGCCAGGGCCGAAAAGCTCGACATGGAGTTCAAGCAGGGCGATATGCGGAAGATCCCCTGGCGAAATCGTTTCCACGGCGCTTTCTGCTGGTGGGGGAGCTTCGGATACTTCGACGACGCGGGTAATTTGGCCTTTCTGAAATCGGTTCATCGCTCGCTGAAGCCCGGCGGCCGCTTCCTCTTGGATGGCCACTGCGCCGAAACCCTCTTCCCATCCTTCGATGAACGTCAGTGGATAGAAGAGGGGAGTACCACCGCGCTGCTCGAGAACCACTACGATGCCAGCACCGGTCGTGTGGAAATGGACTGGACTCTCATCAAGAATGGCCGGCGAAGCCGTCGCCACAGTTCCATTCGCATTTATACTTTGAAGGAACTCAGTGAACTCGCCTGGGAGGCAGGCTTCTCGGAAGTTCATGCCTTCGGTGGTCTATCGGGAGAGGCCTTCGAATTGGGGGCGCCACGCCTTCTTCTGCTGGCTGAAAAGGCAGGAAGCGTTCGTTAACCTATTTTAATTCCATGTTATTACACCACTTATAGCTTTCCTCTCTTTCGCCCCTCGCCAAAAGGGAAGGCCGAGGCTAAACTACTCTGCCTTTCGGACGAGGCTCTAATTCAAAGGATGTGCCCCTTCAGCATGATTCGGCTCCGAGATTTCATCATTCAGGGAAGCCTTTTGGCGGTCCTTCTCGCGCCTATCGCCGTGGCCGAGAACCGTGACTCCGAGCTTCTTTCCCCTGACAGCAGGATCGAGATGGAAAGTGAGATCACTCGCCTTCAGTCTCGCATCCAGCGTGCGCGCCTACATTGGCGTGCGGGGATGACCTCGATGATGCGCTTGGATGAAAGTGCCCGACTTGCCCGTCGCATGCCTGGTCCCCTGGCTCTGCCCGCTTCCGGTCGCAAAGCCCTCTTCCAGGAGCACGACTTCACCGGCATGAGTTTGCCCCCGCGTCTGGACTGGCGGGATCAGGGCGGCAACTTCGTAACTCCCCTGCGAGATCAGGGTGATTGCAGCGCGGGCTGGGCTTACGCCAGCACGGCGGCGCTGGAAAGCGCCTTCCTGCTGGGCATGAATGCCGGCAGCTTGGAAGACTTCGACCTTTCCGAAAACCAACTCATTGAATGCATGGGCGAATACGGCTTTGCAGCATCCTGTGAAAGCGGATGGACCAGCGACGCCCTCTGGTTCGCCGAGAACGTGGGCATGCTGGAATCCTGTTGCCTGCCGTCCGGAGTTCAGGTGGAAGATGCCTGTGCCGGCGGCCTATGCGGCGAGGACGAAAGCCGCCGCTACCGCTTTGCCGAGTCGGGCGTGGTCTGTTATCAGGCCGATGTGGCGGCCGTTCGCCGTGCCCTTCTCATTTTCGGCCCCTTGATCAGCGCCATGAAAACCTATCCCAGCATGGACGCCTATAGCACCGGCATCTACAGCCCCTTGCCCGGCGAAGTCTCCGATGGAATCCAAAGCTTGCTCATTGTGGGATACGACGCCCTCGGCCGGGCTTGGCTGGTGAAGAACAGCTGGGGAGATGATTGGGGCGAGGATGGTTTCGCCTGGATTTCCTGGGATGCTCATACCGGCCTGGGCAACGATTGCCACTGGGTGCGCTTCGATCCACTGGAACGCGGTCCCCACGCATCCTTTGCGGTGAGTACCAGGAATCCGCTCACTGGTGCGGCCTGCCGCTTCGAGGATCGGAGCGTGAGTTCCACCGGCGAAATCATATCCTGGGAATGGGATTTCAATGGTGACGGAAACACGGACGCCACCGGGCCGGGTCCCCATGAATTCAGCTTCGAAAACTCGGGGCGATTGAGTCCCCTGCTTCGCGTGATCGACTCCCAGGGCCGCGAAGATATTGAAAACCCTCTCGGCCTGTTAGAGGTTAGTTACGATGGTCCCCGCTGGGTGGTGGATGCGAAGCTGGGCAGTCCTTACGGCGAGGGTTCGCCTGAGCAGCCCTTCCTGCGAGTGCAAAGCGCGCTCAATGCCGCAGCGGCGGGAGACACGGTATTGATCATGCCCGGTCTTTATCAGGGCGTGCTCAATAGTGATCTACAATTGAAGGGCATTCCCATTGTCCTGCGTGGAGTGGGCGAGCCCGGCCAAGTGATCTTGGACGGGGGAGACGAGTCGCGCATTCTCACCATTCTACCTGGCGACGGCTCGGGGCCTACCCTCGAGAACCTGGTCTTCCGCAGCGGATTCCACACTGGAGGCGGCGGAGCGGTGTTGGCTGCCGGCGCCACAGCCCGCTTCGCCGATTGTCTATTCAAAGGCAATCGCGCCCAGGGTGTGAATTCGGGCGGAGGTGCGGTCTGGACCGATCGCGCCTTGCTCTTCGAACGCTGCAAATTCATGAACAATCTGGCTGCCGGTCCCGGCGGTGCGCTGCGCGCCCAGGGCGTGCTCGGACTTTCAGCCTGCCGATTCGAAGGCAACGCCAGTGCCGACGGCGGTGGTGCTTTAGCGCTGGGACCCGGCGCAATTCTGGACGCGGTCAATTCGGTCTTCTTCGCCAACGAAGCCCCCCGTGGAGGAGCCATCTTGGGCCATGATTCCCGCGCCCGCCTTGTGCATCTGAGCGCCGCCTCAAACGGCGCCGAAGAATCTGGCGGATTCCTGCACTGGACCGGTGGTCGAGTGGAATTGGCCAACAGTATTCTTTGGGGCGATGAGGCGCCCATGGATGCCGAGATTCACGCTCAAGAAGCCGAGGTGGATTTGGGGCGCTGTCTGATTTCCAGTGCAGACGGAAGTTCGGATCTCCTGGCTGGGGAACCAGCCTTCGTGAATCTGTCCGCCGGCGATCTCCACTTGATCGATTGCAGCGCCGGTTTGGCAGCCGGCGAAGATCTGGGTGTGCCGGTTGATGTAGATGGGCGCCCGCGCCCCAATCCCGTAGGGAGTGCGCCGGATCTTGGCGCTTATGAGGTCGAGGGTTTGGCCAGTGCGGTAGGTGAACCCACGCCCATGGCTTTTACCTTCGAGGGTATCTATCCCAACCCCTTCAATCCTTCCACGACCATTCTCTTCCGCCTGGAGGAACCGGCCGAAGTTAAGGCCGGCGTCTATCATCCCAACGGTCAGTGGGTCTCCACTCTCATGGCTGAAGAAATGGGCGCGGGCTCGCATCGCTTATCCTGGACGGCAAGGAGCGAGGTGGGCGAAGCCCTGGCCAGCGGGCTGTTCCTTGTGCGCATCGAGTGTCGCTACGCGGATGGCCGCGTGGAGAGCGATTACCGCAAGGCCATTCTGGTTAAATAGCCAAGGACTGAGAACTGAGAACCCTCTCCCGGATCTGGGGGAGGATGTTTTGTACATGTCCAAGCTCCTGTTCACCGTTCTCCAAGCGCCTTTCCCATCATGGGCACAAAGCGAACAGGGATCACACTTCGGCGCAGCAACTCCCCGTCAACTTTGCGAAGGGTCACCAGTTCTTGGCTCCATCCACCCACCGGTGCGACCAATACGCCACCCTCGGCAAGCTGATCCTTGAGCGGTTGGGGGATCTTTCTCGGCGCGGCGGTGATCAGAATCGCGTCGAAGGGCGCCGCCTCGGGCCATCCTGCATAGCCGTCGCCCACGCGCAGGTGCAGGCTGTCGTAGCCGGTCGCCTCGAGATTGGCGCGGGCCAGGCGACCCATCTCGGGAATGATCTCGATGGACCAGACCTCCGCCCCGAGTTCGGCCAGCACCGCCGCTTGGTATCCGGAGCCGGTGCCGATTTCCAGCACTTTTTCCCCGGGCGAGAGCTCGGCCAGCTCGGTCATGAGGGCCACGATATAGGGCTGGCTGATGGTCTGATCCTCGCCGATGGGCAGGGGGGCGTCGCGATGGGCTTCATCGACAAGATCGGGATCCACGAATAGGTGGCGGGGGACGGCGCGCATGGCTTCCAGAACCTGCTCATTCTTGACCCCGCGAGCCTGAATCTGCTTCTCGACCATACTCTGCCGCATGGCTTTCCAGCCGCCTTTCTCGGTTTCCGCCCCATTCGCCGCCAGGATGAACAGGGCCAGGGCGCAAAGAATCAGGTATCTCATCATGGCGTCATCCGTCTCATTTTAGCTCATTTACGCTGCGGATGTGGGGCCTCGGGCCCAATTGACCTAGAGGTCCGAATTCATTACCCTGCAGTGTCCCTATTCCCCTGGAGGTTTCCCGATGAACGGTCGTGTGTGGCGGATTCTCACTCTGGCCATGGTTCTTCCCATGCTTCTGTTATCCGGCTGCGGCGAGAAGGAAGCGGCGCAAGAAAAAGTGGCAGAAAAGGCCCCTGGCGTCATTAAGAGAGTCGAGCGAGAAACCCCCGGAGTTCCACCTGAATTGGGTGGAGCTGGATTCGACCATTGGCTGGCCGAGACGGGTGACACCTCTTGGCAAACCGCGAAGGCCGGTATCACCGGAAACCCCGACGCGGTCAAGGGCGGCAAGCTGCGCATGGCCATGCAGGAATTCCCCGCAACACTTCGAACCGAAGGTAAAGACGCCAATAGCGCCTTCATATCTTCGGTCGCAGGACTCATCTACGAATCGCTTCTTTCCCTCGACAGCAACAGTCTCGAAATGGTCCCGGTGCTCGCCACGCATTGGAAGATTTCCGAAGACAAGATGACCTTCAGCTTCCGCATCAATCCGGAAGCCCGTTGGGCCGACGGTGCTCCGGTGACCGCCGACGATGTGGTGGCGACATGGATGCTGCTGGTGGACGAGGGCATCCTCTATCCCTATACCAACCTGCTCTATGGAATGTACGAAGAGCCCGTGGCCGAGAGTCCCTACCTCTTTCATGTGACTACCACGGAAGAAAACTGGCGCCACTTTCTCTACTTCGCCATCTCCATGAAGATCATGCCCGCACATGTGATCGGTGGACTCGACGGCGGCGAGTATCTCGAAGAGTTCCAGTTCGACATGGTCATGGGCTCGGGGCCCTATGAACTGTTGCTGGACAATGTGGACAACGGCCGCAGCGTTACCATTACACGACGCGATGATTGGTGGGGCGCCGACCTTCCGGAGAACACCGGCCTCTACAATTTCGACGAGATCGAATGGACCGTCATCATGGATGAGCGCCTCTGGCTCGAGAAGTTCAAGAAAGGCGAGCTGGATATCTACGTGGTCGGCCGCGCCAGCTGGTGGGTCGACGAATTCAACTACGACGAGATCGAGCGAGGCGTCTGCCAGAAGCGCAAGATCTTCAATGAGGATGTTCAGGGAATCAGCGGCTTGGCCTTCAATATGCGTGAATGGCCCTTCGACGACATTCGCATCCGCAAGGCCTTCGCCCATCTTTACGATCGCGACAAGCTCATCGATAAGCTTTTTCACAACGAGTACCTGAAACTCTACTCCTACTTTCCCTCGAGTGTTTACGAAAATCCGGACACGGAGAAATACGAGTACGATCCTGAAAAAGCCAAGCAGCTTCTCGCCGAGGCGGGCTTCAAGGAACGCAACTCCGACGGTTGGTTGGTCAATGAGAATGGCCAGATTCTCGAGCTGACCCTCACCTTCGACTCGCCCAGCTGGGAACGCATCCACACGGTTCTTCAGGAAGGCTTGCAGCATGCGGGCATCAAGCTGAACCTGAAGCAGCTGACCAGCACCACGCAGTTCCAGAACAACATGGATCACAACTTCAAGCTGGCTTTCCAGAGCTGGTCCGGGCTCTACTGGCCCAACCCCAATAGCTCCTTCCATTCGGACAATGCCGAAGTGACGCCCTCGACCAACATCACCGGCGTGGCCGACGCCTATATCGATTCGCTGGCCTACATCTACGACAATGAGTACGACCAGACCAAGCGTGAAGAATTGATCAGGCTCATTGATCGCCGCCTCACTGAAATCGTGCCCTACGCTCTGGCCTGGTACGGTCCCTTCAATCGCATCGTCTACTGGAACAAGTTCGGCTACCCCGATGGTTTCCTCAGTCGCACGGGCGACTACCTTGCGGTGCAGTCTCTCTGGTACATCGATCCTGAGCGTGAAAAGGCCATGAACGAGGCTATCGCCGATCCGAGCAAGACGCTCCCCATCGGCGAAACCAACGACACCTATTGGCTGGAAAAACTCGGGAAGATGTAGGTAAGAGGGAATGACTAGTTACTTCATCCGCAGATTTCTGCTGATCATACCCACCTTCCTGGGCATCACCATTCTGGTCTTCACGATCATGCAGTTGGTGCCCGGCGGTCCGCTTGAACAGGAATTGCTGAAGCTCCAAGCGGGCATGATGATGTCGGGAGAGGCCGGCGGCGGCACCGCCGGCGGTGACCTGGCCAGCGGAGGCATTGAAATTCCGCCGGACGCGATGGACGAGATGCGTCGCTTCTACGGCTTCGATAAACCCATTCCCGTTAGATACCTCAGGTGGCTGGGCCTCTGGCCCCGGGAAATGGAAGGCGTGTCCCTACGCCCCGGGAAATGGAAGAAGCTCATCAAAGGTGTGGATGTCCGCGTCTTGGAAGAGCCCGAGGGCTCGCGAGACCTCACCATCGAGTATGACTTCACCAAGCTCAACGAGAAGTGGCAGATTGCCGAGGTCCCCGAAATTACAGCCGACGGCGAGCAGGAAGTGGTCATCGCTTGGCTGAAGTTCAAGGGCTCTTGGGTTCGAAAAATGGAAGACTCCCTTTCTGTGCGCCCGGGCGAATGGATCGACTTGCCGGGCGATGTTCGCGGTCGAGCCGTAGAAGCTCCCGGTGAAGAAAGCGGCTACATCGTCGAGCTCGACACCGAGCCGCTAGAGAAGCGCTGGGAGGTGACCAGCTTCGAAGAGCCCGATGAAGAGGGCGGCGAACCCAAGGTCATCGTTTCCTGGACCAAGTTCAGCGGGCTGCTTACCGGCGACCTGGGCAAGAGCCACGTCTTCGCCATGCCCGTGGGCAAGGTCATTCGCAAGCGCTTCCCCGTTTCCATCTACTTCGGACTCATCGGCTTCATTCTCAGTTACCTGGTCTGTATCCCCCTGGGCGTTTTCAAAGCGATCCGACACGGAAGCCGTTTTGACATGGCTTCCAGCGCTATCGTATTCCTGGGCTACTCCATACCGGGATGGGCCCTGGGCGCGGTGCTACTCGTGATGTTAGGCGGCGGCAGCTTCTGGGAGGTTTTTCCGCTAGGGGAATTCAGAAGCGCGGGTTGGGATGAATTCACCGTCTGGCATAAGATTACCGATCAGGTGCATCACACAATTCTTCCGGTGATCGCCTACATGGTGGGCAGCTTCGCCTCGCTCACCGTGGTCATGAAAAACTCGCTTCTGGAAAACTTGGGCCAGGACTACGTCCGCACGGCCTTCGCCAAGGGTCTTCACGAGCGGAAGGTTGTCTTTGTGCACGCCTTCCGGAACAGTCTCATTCCCATCGCCACGGGCCTCGGCCATCTGCTGAGCCTGATTCTGGCGGGCAGCTACCTGATCGAGAAGGTCTTCAACATCCAGGGCTTCGGGTTGCTGGGCTATACGAGCATTTTGAAGCGGGACTATCCGGTGGTGCTTGGAATTCTCGTCATCGGATCGCTGCTCAGACTCTTCGGTAATATCTTCAGCGACATCCTCTATGCGGTCATCGATCCGCGCATCAGGTTCAAGTAGGAGGGCGCGATGACCAAGAACAAAAACAAAAACAACCAGAAGCAAACCGTCAGCGTCAGCATTTTCCGAAAGCGCCTGCGAAAGTTCCGCACCTTCAAACGCGGATACTATTCCTTCATTGTCTTGCTGACCGCCTACGTGATTTCATTTTTCCTGCCGCTCATGGTGGGCAACAAGCCCCTGCTGGTGACCTACGAGGGCAAGGCCTACTTCCCGCTGGTGAATTTCTACCAGAGTAATGAGTTCGGCATGGAGGGGTCGGAAGAGCCCAATTATCGAATGCTGAAAGAGCATTTCAAGGCGGCGGACAAGGGCACGGTGATCATGCCGCCCTATCCCTATCATCCCAATGAGTCGCTGCTCGATATGCCGGGGGAGCCGCCTCATGCGCCGAGCTCGAGTCACTGGTGCGGAACCGATAACCGTGGGCGCGACGTCTTCGCGCGACTGGTCTACGGTTTCCGCATTTCCATCAGCTTCGCCCTGATCACGACCTTCTTCGCCTATACGGTGGGCATCACCATCGGAGCCATGCTCGGCTACTTCGGCGGGCGCTTCGACATCATCATGCAGAGGTTCATCGAAATCTGGAGTTCGATGCCCTTCCTTTACACGGTGATCATCGTCAGCTCCATCCTGCAGCCGAACTTCCTTCTGCTTTCGGTGGTGCTCATGTTCTTCGGCTGGATGGGCATGACCTACTATGTGCGCGGCGAATTCTATCGCGAGAAGGCCAAGGACTATGTGGCCGGCGCCATCACCATGGGCGCGGGGCATCGCGAGATCATCTTTCGTCACATTCTTCCCAACGCCCTCACGCCGGTGATCTCTTTCGCGCCCTTCGCGGTGGTGGGAAACATCTTCGCGCTTGTGGGTCTCGACTTCCTGGGCTTCGGACTTCCGCCGCCAACCTCGAGCTGGGGGCAGCTGGTCCAGCAGGGCATGGATTCCGTGACTACGGCCTGGTGGCTGGTGCTAACGCCATTGTCCGCGCTCTTTCTCACGCTTTTGATGGTGGTCTTCATCGGGGAGGCCATTCGCGAGGCGTTCGATCCCAAGGTCTTCTCGAGGTTGCGATAGCATGAGCGAAAGAAAGAAACTCTTCGAGATCCGCGGCCTCGTGACCCAGTTCACCACGGAGGCCGGCGTGGCCCGCGCCGTGGAGAACGTGGACTTCGACATTTTCGAGGGCGAGGTCCTCGGCATCGTCGGAGAATCGGGTAGCGGAAAAAGTGTAACAGCCCTCAGCCTCACGCGGCTCATTCCCAATCCTCCCGGTGAGATCACCCACGGTTCTGTAATGTACCAGGGGCGCGATCTTCTGAAGCTCAGGTATGATGAGCTTCACAAGATTCGCGGCAAAGAAGTGGCCATGATCTTCCAGGAACCCATGACCAGCCTGAACCCGGTCTTCACGGTGGGCTACCAGATTCGGGAGATTATCGAGCTGCATGAAAATCTGAGCAAGGCCGAGGTGACCAAGCGCGCCATCGCCATGCTGGATCTGGTGGGTATTCCCGACGCGGAAAAACGCCTCGACGATTATCCTCATCAGTTTTCTGGCGGCATGCGCCAGCGCGCCATGATAGCCATGGCCATGGCCTGCAATCCGGCCCTGCTCATCGCCGACGAACCGACCACGGCGTTGGACGTGACCATCCAGGCGCAGATCATCGAGCTGATGCTCACGGTGAAGGAGAAGCGGCCCGAGGCGGCCGTGATGCTCATCACTCACGATCTGGCCGTGGTGGCCGAAACCTGCGAGCGCGTCATCGTCATGTACGGCGGGCGCATTCAGGAGATGGCCGAGGTGACCGAACTGTTCGAGCAGCCCTTGCATCCTTACACGCAGGGTCTACTGAGAAGCTTGCCGCGTCCGGGGCAGAAGGTGAAACGGCTGGATACCATTCGCGGAATGGTACCGAGCCTTTTCGATATGCCCGCCGGTTGTAAATACTGCACACGCTGTGATCTTGCTGAAGATCGCTGCTTCACCGAGGAGCCCGATCTGGTGGAGATTCATCCCGGTCATCAGGTTCGCTGTCACCTGGTAAAGAAGGAGGTGTAGGTCATGGATATGAAAAATCCCGTTCTTGAAGTGAAAGACCTGCGCGTCTACTACCCCATCTTCGGCGGTGTCATGCTGCGCAAGGTGGCCGAGGTGAAGGCGGTGGATGGCATCGATTTCCATCTGGAACAAGGTGAAACCCTTGGACTGGTGGGGGAGTCGGGTTGCGGTAAGAGCACCGTGGGCCGTGCCATCCTCAATGTGCTTTGGACCACGGCGCCCGACGTGGAGATCAGCGGCGATGTGAACTTCTATCGCGATGGTGAGCCCACGAACCTAGTGGGTCTGAATCGCAAGAAGATGAAACCCTTCCGCCGCGATCTGCAGATGATCTTCCAGGATCCCTATTCTTCGCTGAACCCGCGCATGACCGTGGGGCAGATCGTCAGCGAGCCCCTGCAGCTGCATCGCAAGGACATGGGTAAAAAGGAGCGCATAGAGCGCGTGGCTTGGTTGCTGGAAAAGGTAGGCCTGAGCGCCGAGCAGAGCAATCGCTATCCCCACGAGTTCAGCGGCGGTCAGCGTCAGCGCATCGGTTTCGCGCGGGCACTCGCCACGAATCCGAAGGTGATCATTGCCGATGAACCTGTAAGCGCACTGGATGTTTCGATCCAGGCCCAGGTGATCAATCTGCTCGGAGAACTGCAGGAGGAGTTCGGTCTCACCTACATGTTCATCGCCCACGACCTCAGCGTCGTCGAGCACATCAGCGATCGTATCGCGGTGATGTACCTGGGCAATATTGTGGAGATCGGCAGCGCGAAGGACGTCTACTTCAATCCCATGCACCCCTACAGCAAGGCCCTGCTTTCGGCCGTGCCGCAACCCGATCCCAAACGCAAGGACAAGGGCCAGCGCATCGTGCTTACCGGCGATGTTCCCACGCCCATCGCCAAGCCTTCGGGATGCGCCTTCCGCACTCGTTGCCCCATCGCCAAGGCGGAATGCGCAGGGGAAGTGCCAAAGCTTGTAGAAGTGGAATCGGGGCACTACGCGGCCTGTCCATACCACGAGGAGATGTAGGAGCTCGTGATCTCCTCTCGCGCTCCGGCTCGCAGACTCGCAAGTCGCGCATCGAGGAGTCACATCGCTCCAGCTTCACAATTCATTCGGAGGGCCGTCAGGTCCTCCCTTTTCTTTGTTCCCACTTGTTGCGCGAACTCATTGCAATTGAGAAAGTTGGACTGGTGACGGCGAGGTCTTGTGGGGGGAAGCTTACGAAATCTGGGATTCCGATTGTCTGGATCCGACCAGTGCTCCCGGTTCTCCGCAGCTTCCCACCTGCTGGAGTTCGGTGAAGGCTCTCTACCGCTAAGAGGCAGGCAGTTCAGGCGGCACGATCACCGACTTTTCGCGCTCCACCAGCGCCAAACCCGGCGCACCCTTGCGCGGCTTCCGCACATACTTGCGCAGCGTGTAGATAACCGGCACGAGCTTGCTGTTTTTGGCCTTGCTGTAAAACGCCGCAATGGATGCCGTGGCTTCGATGATGGCCGGCGGCGGATCGCCCTTGTGATCGGCCATGCGCAGCACGACGTGACTTCCGGGCACCGCCTGGGCATGGAACCAATAGTCCTTGGGCGAGGACGCGCGGTGGCTGAGCTCGTCGTTTTCGCGATTGTTGCGGCCCACCCAGACATGCCATCCGCCGGGAAGTTCGAAACGCCGAAATGGAAGCGCAGGCGCAGGCTTGCCCTTGACGGCTTTCGCCACGGCGGGAGGAAATGCCTGGGTCCAATCGTCGAATAGGGCGTCGCGTAGGTCGGTGAGCGGCACACCTTCTTGAGGCGTGTCCAGATCGGCCAGAGACGCGTGGCGGTAGTTCAATTCCACTTCCGTCTTCGCAAGGTGGGCTTGGATGTTTTCGCGCCCACGATCGCCCTTGGCCGCGCGCTTGTAAAGCCGATCCAAATTCTTCTTGGGGCCGTTACCCGGATTCAGAGGGATCACGATCTGCTCGCCTGGGCGATGCACATCTTCGAATTCCACCGAGTCCATGCCGCGATAGATTTCATTCAGGTGCGCGGCCAGGGTGTCGGCCTGACGGCGAAGCAGATCGGCGTCTTCCGCACGAGATAGATCTTCGCCCACACCCTCCGCCAGTTTTTCCAGCCGAGCGATCTCGGCGCCATGGTGGCGGCGAAGCCCCTCGCTCATTTCGGCTATCTGCCGGCGCAGGCGATTCTCGCTGCCGAGCTTTTCGAGCATGGGAAGAAAATCGGGATGCTCGTGAATTTCCACGCCATCGGGCGCAGGCCCCTCGGCGGGCAGGAGCCAGCCGGGACGAAATTCCTCGGAAGGGTAGAGGCCCAAGCGCCAGGGCCCAGGCCAGGCTAGTAGCCGGCTCAGGGCTACCTCCGGACTATCTGATAGTCTATCAACAAGATAGCTCAAAGTCGCGGCGTCGAGCCCGCGCACACGCTTTCCTTCCGCGGCCGATGCTTCCCAATCCTGGAGAATTGTTGCCTCAAGTGGCAAGTCTCTGTCCGGATTGGCCAATTCTCCAAGACCCGGCTTGTATTCTGCACCCGGTTTCACATGCGCGCCGCCCTTGCGGCTGGCCCGAATTACCCGATAAGCGCCGTCGGTGAGGATGAGCCTGCCTCCGGCAAAACACTCGACAAACACATGCAAGCGGTTGCCCGCCTTAAAGTTATCCGACCGTTCAAGATCCAGGCGCAGGAGAGATTGCCCGGCGAGGGGCCCTCCTCCCTCAAAGCTGCTGCGTTCCAGATGGTCGGGCAGGAATGAAAAATCGTGTCTCTGATCTTGGAAGCGAAATTGCTGAAGAGCCTCGGGAAGCGGGGGCTCCATATGGGCTCCCTGCTCGTCCTGCTGGAGCGTCAGGATCAGGTCTTTCGGCCCATCGGGCAGCGCGAAATGCAGCGCCAGGACCGGCCCGCTCCAAGACAGACCTTGGACCTGGCGGCCGCGTAGCGACTCGAAAAGAGCGCGGGCATGAGATAGCAGGGGATAATCCAAGGCAACACTCCGGAATTCGAACCCGCGGAGGCTAGCACGACCATGCGAGCGCCCACAAGGAAAGCCCTGATCCTAGTTGTTCTGGCCGGGGTTTTCACCTCGGCTGCGAGCGCCTTGCCCCTGGATCCCACTTGGACCTTCGCTCCCGTGGATAGCAGCGATTGGCGCGGCGACACCCTTTCGGTGGCCATGCGCGCCGATCAAGCATCGAGCGGCAGCATGTATCTGGAAAACAGCGGTAGCACGGCGGCGGGACCTTTCACCCTTCAGTTCGCAAGGGATCTTCGCTCCGAAAGCGGTGGATCCATACCCACGAGCGCTTTGAGCTTCGACCCGGCGGTGGTGCCCGAACTCGCTGCCGGCGGCACGGCCAGCGTGGGGGTGGGCATTCATCTTTCACCTCAGACGCCACCCGAAATCTATCGCGGCACGATCCAAGCCCTACTTCCCGACATGAGCGTGCACAGCGAGTGTGTTTTGGAGCTGCGCGTGCGCAACGATGAAAACCTGCGGGTGGCGCCCAATCCCGTGTACGTCGACAGGCACAGTCAGGTGGATTTCCGCATCGCCGCCCGTTCGGGCATGAACGTGGACATCGACCTATTCACCATGGGTATGGACAAGGTTCGAACCCTTCACGGTGACGGGCCCTGGAGCAACAACGGTGTCGAAACTTTGAGCTGGGACTTGACCAACGAAGGTGGCCACCCCGTGGCCTCGGGAATGTACATCGCGCTTGCCCGCTTCGAAGTGGGCGGAGATCGATTCACCGAAACCCATCGCGTCATGGTCATCTACTAGGAGCGAGATGGATAAACCGAAGAATCAAAATATCATCCTCGGCGGATTCATCCTGGCGCTCCTCGTGCTGCTCTGCGTGGCGACCATCCAGGCCGAAGCCGAACTATACGAATATGTGGGCACCAGCCATTCCGTGTTAAACGCCATTGGCATGGACGCGCGGGCCGCATCCCTGGGATGGGCCGTGACCAGCCTCGACATGGGTGTGGCGGGGCTCGAGTTCAACCCGGCCAGCCTGGCCTATCGGCAGAACAAGCAGCTTTACTTCGGGCATACCCGTTGGGTGATGGACGTGCCCATGGATCAAGTGCTTTACGCCAGCCCACTGCCGGGACAGAGCACCCTCGCCTTCGGTCTACTCCACATGGATATGGGTAGCGTGGCAGAGACCCTAGAGGATGGCAGCTACACGGGAAACAGTGTGGGCGCCCGCGACATGCAGTTCAGCATGAACTTCACCATGCCGGTGCATCCCATGGTGCGTGCGGGCGCTCGCGCCAGTTTTATCCATAAGAACTTGGGTGATGAACGGGCCGGCACTTTCACCGGTTCTTTCGGGCTACTCACCCAGGAAATCCAAGGCATCAGGCTCGGGGCCTCTTGGAATGACGTGGGTCCACCTCTGAAACTCATCGAGGGAAGCTTTCCCTCACCATGGCGATTTCGCTTCGGCGCTTCTCATCGTCTGGAATTGGCCGAGGGTCATCGTCTGCTCAATTCATTGGATCTCATCTACCCCCAGGATAATTATCCCAGCGTGGGATTCGGAAGCGAGTGGACCTGGAGCGACATGGTTTTCCTGCGCGTGGGCTATCGGCGCAGCGTTCAGGATGACGGCATGCCCGAAGGCGATCGCTTCCACTACGGCGGCGGTCTGCGTGTGAATCATTTCCGCTTTGACTACTCCTATAATTCCCGTGCGGACCTGCAGGGCGCCCACCGGCTTTCGGTAACCTACGATCTTGGCGGCGATGTGAGCGCGGACGTGCCCAAGCCTTCGCGTTATGTGCGCGGCGCCATGTCGGACGGGCTTCAGTCGCCGCTACCGCCCGACGTGCGAGTGATCACCGAAGAACCTCCCGTTGAGCCGGCTTCCTATATCACTATCTTCCGCTACCTGGCCTTCAGCGCTGATCGTTCTCGGCTCCTGTCGGGGCAGTATGAAGTGCTCGATGAGTTCGTAAAGCGCCTGAATGCAGTGCCGGATCTTGTCGGCATCGAGCTGCAGGGATACGAAGAGGGTTCGGGCGAGGCCATCTGGGATCGTAAACGCAGTTTGCAGAAACTACAGGCTTTTAAAGCCGAACTCGTGCTGCGTGGTATTCCCGCGGACAAAATCGGCCTGGTCGCCTACGGCTCGGATCGATTCACCGAAGACGATGCGAAATCACGAATCGAAGTTCATCTGATCAAGTAGACCATTCGACATCAGCCATTGCACCAAAAAGCCCTCGGCTCGCCGAGGGCTTTTGCTTTTCGTAGTAGTGTGGGATCGCTACTCCCACTTCACCCGTTGCTCGTCGCCGTCGAGAATCAGCACTTCACCCGAGAGACCCACACCCACAATTTCCACGATGCCGTCGCCGTCGATGTCGAAAAGATCGAAGATGCCGCCGAAGGGATCGTCGTGCACCCATTCGATCTGGCGGAACTTGGCGTCGATGACCTCGCCCGTGTTGAGAATGATTTCATCAAGCTCATCGCCGTCAATGTCGGCCATGGCGATGTGGGTTGCATTGAACTCTTCACTGCTGCGATAGAGTTCGGTTTCCTCGCCACCGGCCATGATCACCAACTTGTCGTCGGCGATGAGAACAATTTCCGGTTGTCCGTCACCATCGGTATCACCCACGGTGAAGCAGTTGATATTGGTGAAGTAGCCTTCGGGCGTGCGCCATATGTCGGTGAGATTGCCTGATTCCAAAACGAAGAGATCGCCCCGGCGCGTGGTGACCACCAACTCGTTGCGCGTGTCGCCGGTGGCTTCGGCCAGATGGATTTCCTTCACGGGCGCCCATACTTCCCGTTGTTTGGAAACCTGGAGCCGCCCTGTCATACGATCACGTTCCATAACGATGAGATTCCCGCGCTCGGTTCCATAAACGAAGGAATCCTTGGTGTCGTCGAGCATCTCGGCGGCCTTGTGATGCTCTACGAAAGACCAGGGATAGGAGATGTTCACCCAGCGCTGGGCGGCGCCGGGCAGGGCTACAACTACGAGCAGGGTGGTGATCAACAGCAATCGTTTCATGGCTTTCCTCCAGTGGACGAAAGATAGCACGCAGGCAAGGCTTGCGGCCAGTCCCTTGCTCGCCCATACTCGCCCTCAATCAGGGAGGTGAGCGTGCTTCGTTCCATGACCGGTTACGGTGGCGCCAAGTTACAGGCCGAGGGCCTCGAGCTGCAGGTGGACATCAAGTCCGTTAACAATCGTTTCTTCGACTTCCAGCCCCGGCTTTCCCGGGATCTGCAATTCCTGGAAGGTGAAATCCTCGAGAAGGTCAAGGCGGGCCTGGGCCGCGGCCGCGTGTCGGTGACGGTTAACATTGAGCGCCAGGCAGGCAGCGAGCTTCCCGAACTCAACGAGGAAATGCTCGAGCTTTACCTGCAGGCTCATAAACGCATCAAGGGCGCCGAGCGTCTGAGCGCCGGCAACGCCACCGACCTGCTTTCCCTGCCCGATCTATTCCGCGCGCCTGTCGAGGAGATCGATAGCGATCGCCTGCGCGAACTGGCTTTGGGCTGCGTGGATGATGCCGTGGCCGATATCATCGCCATGAAGGAACGCGAGGGCGCCGCCCTGGGCGATGAGCTGGCCGGCCGGCTGGACCTGCTGGAATCCGCCGTTTCCCGTGTGGAGGACGCCCTTCCCCAGGTGCGCGAGGGCCTGCGCAGCCGCCTGCGCGAGCGCCTGGATGAGTTGCTGGAGAACGTGCCGGTGGACGAGCAGCGCCTGGCCATGGAGGCCGCCGTTTTGGTGGACAAGGCCGACGTGACCGAGGAAATCGTGCGACTGCAAAGTCATATTCATCAGTTCCGCGAGGCCCTGGACGACGGCGGTGAAGTCTCAAAAAAACTGGGATTCCTGCTCCAGGAAGTGCTTCGCGAGGCCAATACAATTGGTTCCAAGTCTCAGGATCTAGCGATCACCCGCGATGTTTTGTTGATTAAGGAGGAGACCGAGAAGCTCCGGGAGCAGATCCTCAATTTAGAGTAGATCCGCAGGGGCGTGGCAGGAGGGATCCTTCAATGGTCATGGCCCCAGGCGAAGCGTCGGCGGTGGTGGTTTCGGGCCCATCGGGCAGCGGAAAGACCACCCTAGTCAAGCATCTCATGCTGCGTTACCCCAACAGCCATTTTTCCATCAGCGCTACCACTCGCGCCCTCAGGGGCGAGGAAGTGGACGGCGTCGATTATCGCTTCATCAGCCGCGAGAAGTTCGAATCCCTACGTGATGCGAGCGAAATGCTCGAATGGGCCGAGGTCCACGGAGAGTTCTACGGCACCCCGCGCAAGGAAGTGGAGAAGGCCCTGGATCAGAACCTCCACGTATTCCTCGACATCGACGTGCAAGGCGGACTTCAAGTTAAGGAGGCTCTGGGCCCCAGAGCATGGCTGCTTTATGTGCTGCCGCCGGATCGGGAAACCCTGGAAACTCGCCTGCGAGGGCGCGGAACCGAGGACGAGGAGAAGGTGGCCCTGCGCCTGACCAATGCCCTGGGCGAACTGGCCGAGTTGCCCCGATACGACGCGGTGGTAGTCAATGACGATCTGGCCCGCGCCGTGGACCAGGCCGACGAGCTGATGCGGAATCTCCAACACAATAAAAATGAATGGTTTAGCTCGGGCGGCCGGGAAATGCTGAAGGAACGCTTCGGCCTGGATCTTCCCTGAATTGCGCGACGGCCTTTCATTTGCTAATATCCAGACTCTTGAATCCCCCCTTAAACCGTTACCCGAGGTGATCGCATGGGTTTTGTGCCCACTGAAAAGCTGACGAATGTGATCGACAACAAGTATGAGGCCATCCTGGTGGCGGCCAAGGAAGCGCGGGTGCGCAATAGCATCGCCCAGCTTTCCGATTGGGATCCCGATCACGAGCGCCCCAAGATCACCTCGGTGGCCTTGGATCGATTGACTCAGGGACACGTGGAATATACTCACGTAGACCCCGATGAAGTGGCCGAGGTCGAAGAGGCCGAAACGGAAGATGAGTAGTGCAAAGAAACCCGGTCGCGAAAATCTGAGAGGCGTCAGGGTTCTGCTGGGCGTAACCGGCGGCATCGCGGCTTACAAGGCCGCCTACCTGGTTCGTCTCCTGCGCAAGGCCGAAGCCGAAGTGGTGGTGACCATGACGGAGTCGGCCTCTCGTTTTATAGGGAAGGCCACGCTGGAAACCCTCAGCGGAAATCCCGTGGTGGACAATCTCTGGCAGCCCGCACTTCCCCGCGAACTCAGCGACGTGGAACATATCGGTCTGGTGAAGTGGGCCGACTTCGCCATCATGGCGCCGGCCACCATGAACTCTCTGGGAAAACTCGCCCGCGGTTTGGCCGACGACGCCTTATCCACCATCTTCGCCGCCTTCGAAGCCGAGCGCGTGCTTTTGGCACCGGCCATGAACACCGGCATGTGGCAAAACGCCGCCACCCGCGAGAACATGGGCCTGCTCGCCCGGCGCGGCTACGGCATCCTGGGGCCAGGTCGCGGCGAACTGGCCTGCGGCGATGAAGATGAAGGCCGCATGCTCGAGCCCGAAGAACTGCTGGCCGCCCTGGAAGAAAAAGCCGAGCGCCCTTCGGGTCTGCTCAGCGGACGACAAGTGCTCGTGAGCGCAGGGCCCACCCGCGAGGCTTTGGATCCCGTGCGATACATCAGTAATCCATCTACCGGCACCATGGGACGGGCCATTGCCCTGGCCGCCTGGCGCGAGGGCGCCGAGGTGGCCTTGGTGGCCGGCCCCGGCGTAGCGGCAACGCCGGCCCCCTTGCATCGCGTGAACGTGGAGAGCTCGGCTGAAATGGCCGATGCGCTGCTCGCGGTCGCGAAAGAGGCCGATTTGGTGGTCATGGCCGCGGCCGTGGCGGACTATCGTCCCAAGTCTCGCTCGGATGAAAAGATCAAGAAGACCGGCGAGGCCATGGAGCTTTCGCTGGAACCCACGCTGGATATTCTCTCCGCCATGCGCGACCGCAACCTGGGTGGCTTCCGCGTTGGATTCGCCATGGAAACCGGCCAAGCCGAGTCGCGCGCTCAGGCCAAGCTTGAGGCCAAAGGACTTGACCTCATCGTGGCCAACGACCTCGAAGAAGAAGGCGCGGGCTTCGGGAAAGACAGCAATCGTGTGACGGTCTTGGGGCTGCAGGGCTTTCGCATGGAATATCCCCTCATGGCCAAGGAAGACTTGGGTCGGCAATTGGTGTCGCTCATCGCCGAACGCGCCTTCGGGCAAACCCGTGGGAAGGCCAATGGATAAACGTGAAGAGGCCATCAAGCTGCTTCGCACATGGGTGCGCCAGCAACATGCTTCGGGCGTGGAGCGTGTAGTCTATGATCGCGAGCATAAGGCTGTTGCCATCCTCGATGAAAAGCCCGTGGCCGAAGTGGAAACGGCCATCCCGGCCCTGCGCGATTCGCTGGAAGAGAAGTTTCCGGCCTGGGTCGGTAGCGAGCTTTTACCTTTGGCCAAAGATATTCTCGCCTGCGAGAATTGCAGCCTCTGCGAAACCCGAACCCAGGCGGTGCCGGGAGTCGGTCACGCCAAGGCCAAGCTGGTTTTCGTGGGTGAAGCGCCGGGTGCTGAAGAGGATCGTCAGGGCATTCCCTTTGTGGGACGAGCCGGGCAGTTGCTCGACAAAATTCTCGCGGCCATCGATCTGTCGCGGGACGATGTGCATATCCTTAATATTCTCAAGTGCCGGCCGCCGGAGAATCGGAACCCCGCGCCGGATGAAATTGTGGCCTGCCGGCCATTTCTGGAGCGGCAACTGGAAATTCTCGAGCCCAAGATCATCGTGGGGCTGGGACTTTTTTCATCTCAGTGGCTCACAGGAAAAAAAGTTTCCCTGACCAAGTTGCGCGAGACCGGTCCGCACGAGTATGCTGGCATTCAGGTTTACGCCACCTACCACCCGGCCGCCTTGCTTCGCAATCCCAATTGGAGGCGTCCCGCCTGGGTTGACTTTCAGGCCATTCGCAAGGAGTACGATCGTCTGTGAGCGCCAGCTTCGAATCCACCGGAACTCGCACCGCGTCCAGCGGCAATGTGGACTCGCGACGCCTGCCGCCCCAGAGCCTGGAAGCGGAGGAAGCGGTACTGGGAGCCTTGCTCCTGGATCGCGCCGCCATTCACCAGGCCATGGAGTTGCTCGAGCCCGAGCAATTCTACGCTCCCAAGAACGCCGAGATTTTCAGTTCCATGGTGGGTCTCTACCAGCGTGGTGAAGCGGTGGACCTGGTCACCCTCAGCGAGGAACTCAAAAAGCGTGGCACCCTCGATTCCGCGGGCGGCTCCAGTTATCTGGGCAGCTTGCAGGCCAGCGTGGCCACCGGCGCCAACGTTGCGCACTACGCGCGCATCGTCATCGAGAAGGCCACCCTGCGCGGAATGATCAGCGCGGCGGGGAAGATCGTCGAAAACTGCTACGAAGGACGCGAGGATCCGGCCGACGTGCTCGACCGCGCCGAAGCCGAGATCATGTCCATCAGCCAGGGGCGGCTGAAGCAGGGTTTTCAGCAGGTCAAAGACATCCTCATGTCTTCCTTCGAGGAAATTCAGAAACAGTACCAGAGCAAGGGCGCGCTCACCGGCGTACCCACGGGTTACACGAAGCTCGACGAAATGACCGGCGGCATGCAGGCCGGCGACATGATCATTGTGGCCGCGCGTCCTTCCATGGGTAAGACGGCTCTTTGTTTGAACATCGCGCAGACGGCGGCCATCGAGCACAAGAAAAAGGTGGCCATCTTCTCGCTGGAAATGAGCAAGGAAGCGCTGGTGCAGCGCCTGCTCACTTCCGAAGCGCGAGTGAACGCGCACCAGTTACGTACGGGACATCTGCGCGACGACGATTGGCAGCTTCTCACCGAAGCGGCGGGGCATCTGGCTTCCGCGCCTATTTTTATCGACGATTCGGCGGCCTCCACGGTTTTGGAAATGCGCGCCAAGGCGCGGCGCTTGCAGTCGCAGCATGGGCTCGACATGGTCATCGTGGACTACCTGCAGCTCATGCGCGCAACCGGTCGTTCGGACAATCGCCAGCAGGAAATCACCGAAATCAGCCGCGGGCTTAAGGCTCTGGCCAAAGAGCTATCCGTGCCGGTGATGGCGCTCAGCCAGCTAAGTCGCGCCGTGGTGCAGCGTGGTGGGGACAAGCGTCCCATGTTGTCGGATCTTCGCGAAAGTGGAGCCTTGGAGCAGGACGCCGACGTGGTGATGTTCATCAATCGTCCCGAAATGTACGACGACAGCGACATGGACGCCGAAGGCGTGGCCGAAATCATCATCGGCAAACAGCGCAACGGTCCCACGGGATCAATGAAACTCACCTTCGTGAAAGACTACACGCGCTTCGAGAATCCCGCTCCCGGCGACTACGACGACTACGACGTTTGAGCGCGATCATGCATCCCCTTCGCATTATGGAAACCTGCCTCTACGCCGACGACTTGGCTGCCGCCGAAGATTTCTACAGCCGTGTTCTGGGCCTCGAAATATTCACCCGCGATGCTGGGCGACACGTGTTCTTCAAACTCGGCGACAGCATGTTGCTGATCTTCAATCCCGCCGACAGCTCCCAGCAAAGCCATCTGCCCGCCCATGGGCAGCAAGGCGCCGGGCACCTGGCCCTGGCTGCGGAAGAATCCGAATTGGACGAATGGCAAGATCGCCTGGCAGCGGCGAATGTCGTCATCGAACGCGATTACCTTTGGCCCCAAGGTGGGCGCTCCCTCTACTTCCGCGACCCAGCGGGAAACAGCGTCGAAATTGTTAGTCCGAAAATTTGGGAATTGTAAGGTCGGTCAGCCGCCTCACCGAAACAGTATTAACCTGTTTATTTACAGATGGTTAACAATGATCCCCCCTTGCGTGCAGGCCAGGAAGGGTGACATCTTGGGGGCATCAGGATCCACAAGTCTTCATCCGGGAGGATAACCATGTTTCGCTTCGCCCTCATTGCCGCATCAATGCTGACCCTTCCCGCATTGGCGCAAAACGAAGATCACATGGAGATCGAAGGACCCTTCGAAAATGGTCCGGCCGTCACAGCCGTTTGTCTCGATTGCCACGATGATGCGGCCGAAGATTTCATGAAGACCACGCACTGGACCTGGAGCAGCGAGCAGCAAATCGAGGGACACGCGGGAACGGTTGACAGGGGCAAGCGAAACGCTTTGAACAATTTCTGCATCGCCGTGGCCGGCAATTGGCCCCGCTGCACAAGTTGTCACGCTGGATACGGTTGGGTCGACGACAGCTTCGACTTCAGCGATCCGGCGGGCATCGACTGCCTGGTCTGCCACGACACCACGGGTAGCTATCGTAAATTCCCAACGGCCGCTGGGCATCCGGCCTACGAGACCAAGGAGTTCATGGGCACGGTTTATGAGGTGCCCGACCTCGAGAATATCGCGCGGAATGTAGGCATGCCCGATCGCGCCAGTTGCGGAACCTGCCACTTTTTTGGTGGTGGTGGCAACGCGGTGAAACATGGCGACCTGGACAAATCGCTTACGAATCCCGTGCGCGCTCTTGATGTTCACATGGGTGTGGACGGTGAAAACATGAGTTGCCAGGAGTGTCACAAAACGGAAGCGCATCAGATCAGTGGTAACGCACTGGTGGTTTCACCCGGCGGCAACACGCATATCGACTGTGTGGATTGCCACGAGGGAAATCCTCATGTGAAGAAGAAGAAATTCCTGGGCAAGCACCTCGACAAGGTCGCCTGCCAGACTTGCCACATTCCCCGCTTCGCCATTGAAGCTCCCACGAAGACCTGGTGGGATTGGTCAGACGCGGGCAAGGATCGCGAATCGAAAAAGGATGAAAACGGCAAGCCGACCTTCGCCAAAAAGAAGGGAAGCTTCACCTGGGAGAAAAACGTCACGCCGGTCTACGCCTGGTACAACGGGAATGCAGATGTCTATCTATTGGGCGACAAAATGGATCCTTCAAAGGTGACTTCCCTAAGCTGGCCCAAGGGTGATCGCCGGGATGAAAAGGCCAAGATTTTTCCCTTCAAACTCATGCGCGGCAAGCAGCCTTACGACACGAAAAACAAGACCTTCATAACGCCCAAGCTTTTTGGAAAGACCGGCTTTTGGAAAACATTCGATTGGAATAGTGCATCGGAGCAAGGCATGGCTGCAGCCGGGCTGGACTACAGTGGTAGCTACGACTTCGCGGAAACCGAGATGTACTGGAAGCTCAATCACATGGTCTCGCCCAAGGATGATGCGCTCAAATGCAAGGCCTGCCACAGTGAAGGCGGTCTGATGGATTGGCAGGCGCTCGGATATCCCGGAGATCCGAAGAAAAAGGAAAATCGGGACTAGAAAGCAACATCGGAATGCCATAGCCATAGCTCTCGCTTCGGTATTAATGCGAGGGCTGTGGCTATGGCTTTAGCTTCTTCATTGACCCCGTAGCATTCGCGGCCTTTAATGACTCCATGTCACCGTTGCGAACTACCGGAATCTACCTGGGCCGTCAGGTTATAGCCCTGCTCGAAGACGTGGGCGCCCTCGCTCGCCTGCAGGGTCAGGTATTCCGATTCACCCCACAACTCTTCCGAAGCACTCGCCTGTTCATGGAACAGATGCTGGAGATCGGCAATCGCTCGCTGCCGCTTGTGCTAGTCGTTTCCATCTTCAGCGGCGCGGTCACCGCCGTGCAGGCGAGCTACCAGTTCCAGGCTTGGGTGCCGCTGGTACTTTTGGGAAGTACGGTCTTTCGCTCGGTGGTCATCGAACTGGGGCCGGTACTCACCGCCCTTGTTGTGGGCGGCCGCGTATCCGCCGCCATCGCCGCCGAAATCGGCACTATGAAGGTGACCGAGCAGGTGGACGCCCTGGAAACGCTTTCCATCCATCCCGTGCGCTACCTGGTGCTGCCAAGGTTTTGGGCGGGCGTGGTCATGTTGCCCGTGATCACCGTCATCGCCGACATACTGGCCATCATGGGTGCCTATGTCGTGTCGCTGTTAACGATTCCCAACATGACCACCCATCTGTTCCTCGAGGGCATTCGTCTGGAGCTTTACCCACGCGATGTCTTCTCGGGTCTGCTCAAGGCGGTTTTCTTCGGCGCGATCATGACCATGACCGGCGCGGTCTTCGGCCTTCGCGCCAAAGGTGGAGCCGAGGGAGTAGGACAGGCCACCATGAAAGCAGTGGTGGCCAGCTGCCTGCTTATTCTCGTACTCGACTACTTTCTTGCCACCGTCCTATTCCAGGTGATCTTCGAATGAGTGACACGCTAATTTGCATACGCGGCCTGGAAAAATCATTTAAAGAGCAGGCGGTTCTTCGGGGTATCGACTTGGATATCCACAGCGGCGAAACCCTGGCCATTCTCGGAGGCAGCGGTACGGGAAAAAGTGTGCTGGTGAAGCATCTGGTGGGTCTGCTCGATGCCGACGCGGGAAGCATCACCATGGGTGAGGGCGAGGTCATCGGCCTTGCTGGAAAGCAGCTGTACGCACATCGTCGACGATTCGGCTACCTCTTCCAGGGCGCGGCACTTTTCGACTCCCTGGATGTTGGAGAAAACGTTGGTCTGGGCCTCAAGGAAAACACCGACAAGAGCGACGAGGAAATAAGCGCCATCGTTGCCGAGAAACTTGCACTCGTGGGGCTCGAAGGCATCGAGGAGAAGCGCGTTGTCGAGTTGTCCGGCGGCATGAAGAAGCGCGTGGGCCTGGCCCGCGCCATCGCCATGGAGCCCGAAGTCATCATCTACGACGAGCCGACCACGGGACTTGATCCCGTGACCAGCGCCGTCATCGGCGAGCTGATCCAGAGCATGAAGAAAAGTCTCGCCATAACATCGCTCGTGGTCACCCACGACATTCCCCTCGTCAAACGCGTCGCCGATCGCGCGGTGCTGCTGCACGAAGGAAAACTCATCTTCCAGGGAACGGTTGTCGAACTCTTCGCGTCCGAGCATCCGCGCGTGCGGGCTTTCGTGTCGGGTACGGTTCCTGTTTCCAATGGGGAGGCGCAGTGAGAAGAAACGTTGAACTTCAAGTGGGTAGCCTGGTCCTGGTGGCCATCGTCGCCGCATCCTTCGGATTACTCTTCCTCAAGGAATTCAAATTCCGTTCGGCAACCTGGCCCGTGGAAGTCTCCTTTCCCGAGGCTTCGGGCCTGAGTGTGGGTGCGCCTGTGCTCATCCGCGGCGTGGAGCGCGGCAAGGTGCAGTCCATTCGCCTCGAGCGGGAAAATGTTGTGGTGACTTTGGGTATCGAAGAGGAAGTGGACATCAGCGAAGACGCGCTTTTTATCATTCAACCCGACATGATGGGGCCGACCTATGTGACGGTTGATCAAGGTGTCAGCGAAACCAGCATCGAACCCGGTGCATCCCTCAGCGGCGTGGCTCATGTGGAGTTGGCAGCACTGCTGGAAAACTCGGCGGGTCTTCTGGTGCGTGTAGACCGCCTAACCCGACGCTTCGATGACTTCATGGCCGGCGGCAAGGTGGACACCCTTATTCTCGACCTGAGCGCCAGCTCGCGTGAACTCCGATTGCTTTCCGAGGCCAGCCGCGTCGCACTGCCCCGCAGTCTGGCCGGGCTCGATATTCTCACCGACGAACTCAGCACATTCATTAAAGAGACCGGACCCAAGGTGGGTACGGGTCTGGATCGACTGAATGCTCTCAGCCTGGAATTGGAAACCCTATCCGCCGATGTTCGCGCGGCCACCGGAGGGCTCAAGTATGTGAGCGATCAGGTGGAATCGGGCCAGGGAACTTTGGGTCGCCTGGTGGCCGAAGATGACCTTTATATCCGATTAGAGAACACCGTGATTGAGGTGGACAGCCTTATCGCCGACATCAAAGCCAACCCACGGAGATATTTTAACTTCGAGCTCTTCTAGCGCCGAGTAAGTTCCAGTTATTTCCGGCAGGTTTGACAAGTGCAAGGAATCAACTTACTTAGTTGGCCGAAGCTGCCGATATTTAAGCGGCTTTCCCCCGAATCGTCCTCCAAGATGATATAATCTTGGTTCGCAACACCCTGGAGGCGACAGATGTCCCGAGTGCGATACGTTAAGAGTGTATCCAAAATCGAGCAGATTTCCGAAGAACACCGGGCCGCCTTGGCCAAGGTGTCCGAGCGCTATGCGTTCCGGGCCAACGACTACTATCTGAATCTGATCAACTGGGGCGACCCGCAAGATCCCATCCGCCAGATCATCATTCCCCAGGAAGGGGAGATGGAACCCTGGGGTGCGCTGGATGCCAGCAACGAGGCCGACAATTACGTGGCCCCTGGTTGCCAACACAAGTACACCGACACAGCACTGCTGCTTGTGAACGAAGTCTGTGGCGCCTACTGCCGCTTCTGTTTCCGCAAGCGCCTCTTCATGAACGACAACGAGGAAGTGGAATTCGATCCCCAGCCCGGGCTCGAATACATCCGCAAAACGCCATCCATTTCCAATGTGCTGCTCACGGGCGGCGACCCGCTGCTGCTATCCACGCGGCGCTTGGCGACCATTATTGAAGAGCTGCGCAAGATCGAGCATGTGCGCATCATTCGCATCGGCTCGAAGATGACGGCCTTCAATCCCTTCCGCATTACCGAAGACGAGGAACTGCTGAATCTGCTCGACCGGAACAGCACGAAGCACGGCCGCATCTACGTGATGAACCACTTCAATCATCCGCGAGAATTGACGCCGCAGGCGAAGACAGCTCTGGATAAACTGAACAAAGCCGGCGTGATGATGGTCAACCAAACGCCCCTGCTGCGCGGCATCAACGCCGACGCCAAGGTGCTGGCCGAACTCATCAGCGAACTGAGCTGGCTGGGCGTGCCGCCTTACTACTTCTTCCAGTGTCGCCCGACCGAGGGCAACAAGCCCTACGAAATTCCCATCGTGGAAAGCTGGACGGTGCTCAATCAGGCCATGACCTTAGTTTCGGGTCTCGCTCGCCGTGCGCGCCTGGCCATGAGTCATGCTTCGGGCAAGGTCGAGGTGCCGGCGGTGACCGACGATATTATCGTCACCCGTTACCATCGCGCGAAGAAGGCCACCAACGATGGCCGGGTCATGCTATTTCGCCGCGACGACGAAGCCTACTGGCTGGATGATCTCGTGCCCTTCGAAAATCAGAAGCCGTCGGACTATCAGTACCGAGTGCCCATCGCCGAAGGCAGCGCCGGACGGATTCGCCCAGAGCACAACAAGTAAACTCGTCTGACGAACATGTTGACCCCGGAGTCCTGGACTCCGGGGTTTTTTCATGCCCATCCATGCGGTTGAGGTTACACTTTCAGCATAGAATGGAGATCTCATGGCTACCTATATTTTGATGACCAAGCTCTCGCCCGAACTGATGCAGGATGTGAAGCATCGCCAGGCCATCGGCCGGCACTGGCTGAAGGTGATCCAGGAGAAGTGTCCCGAAGTGAAGTTCACGGCCCACTATGCCCTGCTCGGGCCCTACGACTTCCTGGATATCTACGAGGCGCCCGACGAGGAGACGCCGACGAAGGTGTCCATGATCAGCCAAGCCCAGGGCGCGCTTCGGGCCGAAAGCTGGACCGCCATCGAATACGGTCGCTTTCTGGAGCTGATGGAAGAAATCGCCTGAGCCGACCCTAGAGCCTGAGGACTCTTGGGTCGGTCTAGAAGTTCAGTATTCCTGCCGATCACCGTATATGAGTTTAATTTCCGAGAAGGTCGTCTCGCCTGTCGCGGTATGGCCCCAGAGGGTGGCATAGATATCGATGAGGTACTCTCCGAATCCACCATAAGAGTTGTATGCTGGCTCAAGAAGATAGCCATACAAATCCTCAGACACATGGTAAAACCATGCTGATGGGCGCTTCAGGGTTTCGTGTGGGTAGCGGGCCCTCATGACGTTCTCACCGATGCCGGATAGAGATCCAGCCCGCGCAGATGAAAGAGGATCGCATGGCGGAAGCGCTCTCGATTGCGGAAGCCGCAAGCCATCTTCTTGATCCATTGGATCCGCGAGTTGATGCCCTCGGCCCTGCCGTTGGTCGCTCCAAGCACGATCGCATTGAGTATGCCCTCCAGGTGCCGCTCCAACATTGCGGCCACTTCGATCACCGGCCTCAGCCCTGTCTCCTTCGCCCAGAAGATACATTGCTGCCAAGCCTTCCTGGCCCAGCTGCGCGACGAGTAGTTCCAAAGTGACATCGCCAGCTCCTTGACCGACCAAGCTTCGGCCGTCCGAAGTGTACTGTGGCGAAGCGACTTCATCTGCGACCACTGACCGGGGCTCATCTTCTCGGGATTGCGCAGCCAAAGGTACTTCGTTCCTGTCAGGTCACTTCGCCCCGCTTCGGTCAAGTCGCGGTGCTCTCGGCGACGGACCTTGTCGACCGCATCGCCCAAATGCTTGGCCACATGGAATTTGTCGAAGGCGATCTTCTCCTCCGCGCCTGGAACATACTTGAGAGTCGTGCCGATGTAGGCGGGCCACATGTCCATGCTCACCGACTCGAGGCCCCCAAGCTCCTCCTCGTTCAGCGTCTCGTAGAAGCCCTCCAGGCTCTCCCGTCGGCGGTCGTCGGCCACGTAGATCACATCGCCGCTGTCCTGGTCGCTGACGACCGTGACATACTCGTGCCGCTTCTGGAACGAGGTCTCGTCGATACCAATGCGCGTGAGTGGATCCAACTCCCTTCGCTCCGGACCTCGCTTGACCGCGCGCTTCTGGATGCCAGCGGCCTCGTCCCAACTCAGGGCCAGCAGGCGGCAGACACCCGACAAGCTCGTTTCCTTCATCCAGTCGATGGCCAAGGCTTCAAACAGGGCCGAAAACCGGCCGCCGGGCTCGGCCCAAGGTACTGTGATCTGGTGAACGCCATGCTCGGAGCACTCGACGCGTGGAACCTCTGCGGCGATGACCGTGTGGTACTGGCAGGTATCCAGGTGCCGCCAGCGCCGGGGGCGCGTGTCGTAGCCGGGAGAGACTTCGCCGCAGACAGGGCAGGTCAGGGGGGAGGAAGAATCCAGGTCGAGATGAACGATCACTTCGCCCGCTGGAAGTGCCAGCTCGACCTCACGTACGATCCAGGGAGGCTTGATGCCAAGGATCTGGGCATAGAGGTCTTTGTCTCGCATGCCAGGGAGAATAGCGCTTCAGGACGGACTTACCCACACGAAACCCTGAAGCGCCTTCTTTTGAATTGCTCCACCTTTATTCGTTACCCTTACAATGCAATGGTTCGGGGTGTGCACTCCGAATCATCATCATCTTTCCGGATCCCTTCCCCGCAGAGGATCCCCTTAGCCGCGAAAGGATGACACCATGAGGATGATTTCGAGAATACTGGTACTTCTGCTTGCCCTGTCCGCAATCCTGTTGCTTGTCAACTGCGGCGATACGACGGCGGGCACAACGCCCTTCGGCGCCGCCCCCCTCCTCGAGCTGTCGGCGAGCCTCGCCGACGCGTCCCGCTTCCAGGAGCACGCGGCTGCGGAGAATCGCCTCTCGCGCGATCATGCCGGGATCACCGGCGACTTCAGCGTGGTGAAGGGAGGAATCCCGCGCGGCCAGGGCGCTGTTGCGGTCGTCACGCGCCTCCGCGAGCAGGGCCCTCATGGCCCAGTAGCGCGAGTGTTTTCGGGGATCCGGGCTGCCGGCGAGGCGCTCGGCGGACTCGTCGAGCAGAACCTTGGCCCGGTCGTATTCGCCGACATCCGTCCGCAGGCCCGCGGCGACGAGCAGATAGTCGATGACCATATCCTGCCCCGGGATCTTTCCCGGGAAACCAGTGCACAGGGACTCCAGTTCGTGTAGCGCCGAAAATGCCAGGGTGGCACGCCCCATCTCGCGACCGTGCTCGATGACGGCCAGGAGCCGGTAGATCTCTTCGCCCCGCAGGCGCATGTCGGGATCGGCCTCGGCCGCCAGACGGCGAAGCGAATCGGCAGCCGCGAGATTGCCCGACAGGAGCTGGAGGTCCGCATCGGTGGCCAGGACGGCCCAATCGGTCTGGAAGTGGGGGTAGTCCTTCGCCCAGCGCTTCGCCTGTTTGATCGCCGTATCGCAGGAATCCAGGCGTCCCAGGGCCATGAAGGCGTCGGCGATGTTGAGCCAGATGCGGGGCACGTAGTGAGCCTCACCCATTTCCATGCAGAGCGCCACGGACTTCCGGTCAATTGCCAGGGTTTGGCGCGTATCTCCCAATTCCGAGAACAGTAAGGCCAGCCGGTTGAGCGCTTTGAGCCTCGTGCGGGGAAGATTCCGCTCGTGCGCCAGTTCGTCTACGCGCACGAGTATGTCGTGGGCCGCGCCGCGCCTGTTCTCTTCGGTGAGAAGCTGCGCCAGATAGAGCAGGGTCGTAAGCTCGTAGCGTTCAAGGCCCGCCGCGCGTGTCCAGCGGACCGACAATTCGGCGGCGTGGAGTGCCTGGTCCGTGCGATCCAGTTCCCAGAGGCGGTGGGTGATCTCCGACCAGATCTGAGCGCGCAGGGGCGCGCCGCCCTGCCGGGCGAGGCTGGGAAGTGCTTCCAGAAGCAGGGCGAGTCCCTGCTCCGGTTCGCCAATGCCGGACAGGGCGCGAGAGGATTTCAGGTCCAGGACGGCATTTTGCAGGGGCGACAGGTTCTGGGCTTCTTCACGCGCCCGCAGGTATTAGGCCGGAGCGCCCGGTCGGCGGAAAAAGCGTCGCGCGTAAAGAAAACGTCCCACGGGCCCGGTGCTGTCGGCCAGCGCGGGAAGTGAGTAGAGACTGTCGCGTTGGGCGGTTCTCTGGAGCAGGTGGTTGTTGCCCGAAGCAAGGTCGATCCAGAGAAAGTTTTCGGGATCCACGCGCCAGAGCGCATAGAGACTGTCCCCCGCCTCCCGGCGTGTCTCGGGACGCTCGATGGCCGCGGCCAGCCTGTGGTAGCGAAGAAAGGCCGGCGCCAGCGGCGCGTGCGCGTCTTCACCCCGGGCCATGGCTTCGTAGGACTCGCGGGCGAGCTTGGCGATCCGCCCTTCCAGGGGAGTCTTATCCAGCGGAGGGAGGTCGTCCTCGGGAGTTTTCGCCCGTCCGCAGCCGAGAGCATCGCCAGGCTGAACAGGCATGCCAAAATGATCGGTGGAAGGGTACGCATTTGCCGGAGCATAGCAGCCGAGGCTGCTGCTGTCATTTCTCCTTTATCGAACTGCGTCCATGTTTTATATTTCGAAGATAACCCAAGCAACGTATGCGTATGAGAGACAATCCCGATCAAGGCCAGCAGATTCACAAGGCCCTCACCCGTTTCTTTAAGGGCGAGGAGGGGGCCGCCAATCAACTTTGTCGGCTTCTCGGGCCCAGTCTCAGCCGGGTGGCCCGAAGCCAATTTTGTCAGGACCACGATGCGGGCGAGGACGCAATACAGGACAGCCTCATCGCCCTCCTTGCCTTTCTCAAGCGTCGCGGCATCTTCGAGGGCGACCTTCAGGCCTTCGCCAATACCGTGCTGCGCAACCGCTGCCGCGACATCCATCGTCGCCGCGGGCGTTTTCCCACCGTGCCCGTGGAGGATCGCGAGAACGAGCTGGCGACGGGTTTTTTCGATCCCCTGGATGCGATGATTCGTGAAGAACTGAGCACCGGGCTGCGCAGTGCGCTCAGGCATCTGGACGATGCCTGTCGCGATCTGATCCAGCGCTTGTTTCTGCGGGACGAGTCCGTGGAGACGCTGAGACTGGATCTGGGCCTGGGCAGCGTCCAGGCGGTCTATTTCCGCAAGGATCGTTGTCTCGAAAAGCTCAGAAAACTCTTGAATCCGGCGACTTTTGATCGTTCCCCTATTGTGAACAGTCGATTCAGCAGCCACCGGAAACCGCGGAGGCCTTAAAGGGCATGAACCCCACGAAGTCATTCCCTGAAAATAAAATTGAATTCGAATGCGTTGAACCCGAGCTGGGGGCGCGTCTGTCCGAGTATGCGGATCCCGGACTGGATCCCGCCCTCCGCCTGCGTTTTGAGCAACACCTGGAGATCTGTCACGCCTGCCGCGAGCGCGTGGTTATCGAGCGGGGTCTCGGTGAAATCCTGACCGAGGCGGATTTCGCTTCGCGTCCGCTCCGAGTCGGCCGGGTTTTTCACCTGTGGCCCGCCAGCGGCCTCGCCCTGGCCGCCGCGCTTGTCCTGGCTATCCTGCTCCCCCCGCAAAACCTCCTGCCTGATGATCGCTATCGGGGCGACGATGACAGTTTTGTGATCACGCGACCGGTCGAAGGCGAGGTGCTCGGCATCGACGGCGGCGCCCTGCGCTGGACGGAACTCGAAGACGCCAGCGCCTATCGCATCAGCCTGATGAGTGTGGAAGGGGAATTTCTCTGGGAGGGCGAGACGGTGACGGCCTCCCTCGATCTTCCCGCAGAAAGCGAGTTCGAGGGGGATTTCTTCGCCGCCGTGGAGCCCGTGCCGGCCGATCTCCATCCGCCGCGCGAGACCAGCGTGGCCTTTAGGCGCGGGTCCGCCTGGCGTGTGCTCGGCTTTCGTATGGGGCATCCACATTCGGCGTCCCTGTTGACGGGAATCGCCGCGCTCGTCCTGGGTTTCGCCGCCATCCTTCGCCGGCGATGAGGCTCGCGGCCCCGCCCACGGCGTGAAGGTAGACGGCGCCGTCGATCAGGGGTGCCAGCGTTTCCTTGGGAATAGTCATTTCAGATGAAATCGCCTAGCGCCCGCGAGCCGGAAAGCACGGCTTTTGCATGAGGCACTCCTGTGCTAACGTGGGGGCCTCATGGCAAAAACGAAGACAGGATATCTCTGCAAGGAGTGCGGCGCGGAATCTGCGGCATGGATGGGCAAGTGCCCCTCCTGCGGCGCCTGGGATTCCCTCACTGAACTCAATCGAGTGATCGGCAAGCAAGCCACGCGCTCGCTCGACGGTGTGGCGCGTCGCGGCATGGATCCCGTGCCTCTCAGCGAAGTGCCGGCGGAATCGACCAGCCGCGGAAAGAGCGGTGTGGACGAACTCGACCGCGTCCTCGGCGGCGGCTTTGTGCCCGGCTCGGTGGTGCTGGTGGGGGGTGATCCGGGCATCGGCAAGTCCACCCTGCTGCTGCAGGTGGCAAGCGCCTTGGCGGCAAAGGGCGAAACCGTCCTCTACGTTTCCGGTGAAGAGAGTCCCGGCCAGGTGCGACTTCGCGCCGAACGCTTGGGTGCGCTGGAAGAGAAGATCCTTTTCCTGGCCTCCACCGATCTGGATGAACTCCGAAACGCTACCGAAAAACTACAGCCCGGCTTGGTCATCGTGGACTCGGTGCAGACCATGGCCGACCCGGCCCAAGAGGGTGCGCCCGGTGGCGTGTCGCAACTTCGCCACGTGACCGCTCGGCTTTCGGCCCTGGCCAAAGACCGCGGTTTTCCCCTGGTGCTCATTGGACACGTGACCAAAGATGGACAGATCGCGGGCCCGCGCATCCTCGAACACATGGTGGACGCGGTGCTCTATTTCGAGGGTGAAGAACGCGGCGCGGGTCGCATCCTTCGCTCGGTAAAAAATCGATTCGGTTCCACCAACGAAGTGGCCCTCTTTGAAATGACGGGCAAGGGTCTGGAAGCGCTGAGCGACCCTTCGGGATTTCTCGGCGGACGGCACCTGCAGGGCGAGGTGGGCAGTGCTGTCACTGTTACCTGGACCGGCACGCGACCCCTGGCCGTGGAAGTGCAGGCGCTGGTTTCCTCGCCTCGCTACGGCACACCTGCCCGCGTGGTGCAGGGCGTGGATCACAAACGCGTAAGCCTGCTCGTGGCCGTGCTCGAAAAAAGCACGGGCATGCAGCTGGGCGGTAGCGACATCTTCGTGTCCGTGGCCGGCGGCCTGAAGCTGGACGATCCCGCCACCGACGCGGCTCTGCTCGCCGCCCTGGCCAGCAGCTTCACGGGCAAGCCTGTGCCCGAGGCCACCGTTTTCCTCGGTGAAGTGGGCCTACGCGGCAATCTGCGTCCGGGCAGTCAGGTGGCCGATCGTTGCCGCGAAGCCGAGCGACTAGGCTTCAAGCGCGCGGTGGTGGCCAGCGAGGCCGGCGATCTGCCGCCACTGGCTCGTCGCGTTGACGGCGTGGTCGCCCTGGTCGATTTCTGCGCGGCCGAAAGCGGAAAGGGTGCGAGTCCATAATGGAAAAGGCGAAGCTTCGCGTGGGCCTCATGCTCGATTCCCTTGACCTTGAGGCTGGCAAATTCGCATGATCGAGGAAATTCAGCAGTCGAATTACGCCGAGATCAGCTTTCTCATCATGAACGGCTCTGCACCCGACAAGCCCAGCTTCGCCCGGCGTTTTCGCTCCGGATGGGGCACGCGCATTTTTCGTCTCTATGTAAAAAGCGAACGCGCCTTTCTGCGCGCCCTGAACCTGGGCGGTCCCGACGCTTTCGAAACGCGCACGGCCCGGCCCCTTTTCGAAGGCGTGGAGCGCATCACCGCGAAACCCGAGCGAAAGCGCTTCTCCGACCATTTCTCTAGCGAAGATCTCGCCGCCATCAGCGAGCAGGAACTCGACGTCATCGTGCGCCTGGGCTTTCGCATTCTCAATGGCGGCATACTCGGAGCGGCGCGTCATGGTGTCTGGTCATTCCATCACGGCGACAATCAGCTTGTGTGCGGCGGCGCGCCGGGTTTTTGGGAATTGTTCCAGGGGCGCCATCTGACCGGATCGGTGCTGCAGGTTCTCAACGAAGATCTCGACAACGGGCTCGTGCCCTGCCGTTCCTGGTCGAGCACCGACCGACTATTCCTGACCCGCAGTATGAACAATTACTATTGGAAAACCCTTTCCTTCCTGCCGCGCAAACTGAAGGAACTACATCAACGTGGCGGTGAGGCTTTCTTCCGCGGGGCCGAGGCGCTGATGAAGCCCACTCTCATTGAAGTGGATGAGGCCAGTCTCATGGCGGAGTGGATCCTGCCCACTGGCTAGTCCTCTGGCGAATCTCAGGTGAGCGTGCTAAACATTCGGGAAGGAGGCGACAGAAAATGCCTGCGGAACATCCATTCTGGACCATCATCGTCGCCGCCGGCTGCGGGCAGCGATTCGGCGCGGCGCGCCCCAAGCAATACCTGGAGCTGGCCGGACGCCCCGTGCTCATGCGCGCGATGGATCCTTTCCTGGACCACGGTGATCCCGACCGGATCATCCTGGTGATTCCACCCGAGGACAGTGGGTACATCCAGGAGATGCTTGATGAATACCTGCCTGGCGCGCGCGCATTGCTTGTACCGGGAGGCGCAACGCGGCAGAACTCGGTCTATCGAGGGCTCAGCGCCATTGCCGACGAAGAGGCTTTCGTGGCCGTGCACGACGCGGCGCGCCCGCTATTCGATGGATCCAAGCTCTCGGAGTGGCGCAACTTGCTCGAAGAGTGTGAGGCTGTGCTTCCTGTGATTCCCATCGCGGACACAGTGGTGGAGGCGCAGGATGGTCGCGTGAGCAAGCTACTGGATCGACGAAAGCTCGGTGCGGTGCAAACACCACAGCTTTTCAAACTGTCGACCCTGCGGGCGGCCCACATGGAAGCCATAGAGCGCGGCGAGGAAAATGCCAGCGACGACGGCGGGCTGGTACTCGCCTTTGGCGGAGATATTCGTGCGGTCTCCGGCGACCCGAACAATTTCAAGATCACTCGTCCGGAAGATTTCGAATGGGCGGAACGTGAGCTCAAGGAGAAGGATGACTAGAACAGGCATCGGATTCGATTCCCACCGCTTCGCCGAAGGCCGTCCGCTGATTCTAGGTGGTGTCACCATTCCAGGATCGCGCGGCCTGGCAGGCCACTCCGACGCCGACGTACTGGCCCACGCCATCGTGGATGCTCTGCTCGGCGCTGCAGCATTGGGAGATATCGGTGGCCATTTTTCCGACAAGGATGAGGCCTGGAAAAACGCGCCGGGTTCTTTGTTCATCGACCACACCTTGGAATTGCTATCAAAGCGTGGCATGAGACCAGTGCATATTGATAGCACCATCATTGCTGAAACACCGCACCTGGCGCCGCAGGTGGCTGCCATCCGTGAAAGTCTCGCCGGATTTCTGAAGCTGCCCCTTAAGTCGGTCTCTGTGAAGGCTACCAGCAACGAGGGCATGGGCGCTTTGGGACGAGGCGAGGGAATGGCCGTCATGGCCGTGGCAACCATCGAGGAGAAAGATGCCTGATTCAAAACCCCGCGTGCGATTCGCACCCAGCCCCACAGGAAGCCTGCACATGGGTGTGGCCCGCACGGCCTTATTCAACTGGCTCTTCGCCCGTGGGCGGGGCGGCACCTATGTGTTGCGCGTGGAAGATACGGATCGCGAACGCAGCACCCGCGAGAGTGAAGAGGCCATGCTCACAAGTCTCAAATGGTTGGGTCTCGATTGGGACGAAGGTCCCGACGCCGGTGGAGACTATGGTCCTTATCGTCAGAGTGAGCGACTGGACTTCTACGCGGCCAAGGCAAATCTGCTTGTGGGGCAAAATCTTGCCTACCCCTGTTTTTGCAGCGACGAAGATCTCGCGGCCAAACGCGAAAGGGCCGAGGCCGAAAAGAGGGCGCCAGTTTACGATGGTACCTGTGCGAACATCGATCCGGCCGAAGCGGCTGAACGTGCCGCAAAAGAAAAACACACCATTCGTTTTCGGGTGCCTGATCGCGACGTGACCATCGAAGATCTTGTTCGCGGCCAAGTCACCTTTCCCGCGGGAACGGTGGGGGATTTCATTCTGCTTCGCCCCGATGGAATGCCCGTCTACAATTTTGCCTGTGTTGTTGATGATGGCCTCATGGAAATCTCTCACGTATTGCGCGGCGAGGATCATCTTTCGAATACCCTTCGCCAGGTCATGCTCTACGAGGCACTTGATTTTCAGGTGCCCGCATTCGGGCACCTTTCTATGATTTTGGGCGAGGACAAGCAGAAGCTGTCCAAGCGCCATGGCGCGGTGAGTGTTGAGGCTTTTCGCGAGCAGGGCTATCAGCCTGAGGCTCTTCTCAACTACCTCGCCCTACTCGGATGGAATCCCGGCGACGAGCGCGAGAACATGAAGCTGGATGAGCTCGTGAAAGCCTTCGATATCGGGCGTGTCAATAAATCGCCGGCCGTTTTTGATCGCGCAAAACTCGACTGGCTCGCGGGAGTGAAGATTCGCGAAGGCAAGCCTGAGGATATGCTCGAAGCTGCCCGGCCATTCCTTCCGGGCGAAAGCGATGAACGCATTCTGAAGATGATCGCGGCGGTGCAGGATCATCTGCACTACGCGGCTCAGTTGCCTCATGAAGTTGAGTTGCTCAAGGGTTCTCGTCCTGAGCCCGACGTGGAGGCGCGCGATTGGATCGACGGTGGAAGGGACCTCTTCGATGCATTGGTTGCAGAGATATCTTCCCGGGAAGGAAATTTCGATGCAGGGGTTTTCAAGGCTTCCATGAAGGCGTCGGGCAAGGCTGCGGGAAAGAAGGGCAAGGAGTTGTTCATGCCCGTGCGCGCGAAGATCACGGGGCGAATTCACGGGCCCGATCTATCGGCAGTCGCAGAAATTCTAGGATCTGAGGAAGTGCTGGCCCGGCTGCAGGCGGAGTGACGACGCATTTCGCGGAGGTAAAATTTGGCATGGATCACTGACCCCGGCATCTGGATCGCCTTGCTCACACTCACATCCATCGAGATCGTGTTGGGTGTGGACAACATTGTATTCATTTCCATACTCGCCGGAAAATTGCCGCAGGAAAAGCAGGAGCGCGCGCGCATCCTAGGCCTTGCCGTGGCTATGATTACGCGCATCCTGCTATTGCTGTCGCTCACTTGGGTGATGCGGCTCACGCAGCCGATCTTCCACGTTTTTACCCAGGAGATTTCCGGTCGGGATCTCATTCTGCTCGCCGGCGGCTTGTTTTTGCTGGCCAAAAGCACCCTTGAAATTCACGAGAACCTGGAGCAGCACGAAGAGAAGGAGAAGCGCAGGCAGGCTGCCGGCTTCATGGGGGTTATTGCGCAGATCGCCGTGCTGGATCTGGTCTTCAGTCTCGACTCGGTAATCACTGCCATCGGGCTTGCCGATCAGATTCCCGTCATGGTGGCCGCCATCGTGGTGGCTGTCATTGTCATGATGTTCTCCGCGCGAGCCATCAGCGTCTTCATCGAGAAACACCCCACGGTGAAAATACTCGCACTGAGTTTTCTGCTGCTCATCGGAGTGGCGCTCGTGGCCGAGGCCTTCGAACTACATCTGCCCAAGGGATACATCTACTTCGCCATGGCCTTCTCGGTTTTCGTGGAGATGTTAAATCTTCGCATCCGAGGAACTGGAAAGTTGAAAGGTGGTTCAGCTTGATTCCCCCCTGCCATGGCTGTGGTCGCGCACTCAGTAACTGCCGCATCATAGACGTCTTCTATCCCGTGCGAGAGGATTACCAAGTATGAAGCGCTGCGCCTGGGCGGGTGAGGGTCTGTATCGCGAGTATCACGATCTTGAGTGGGGCGTGCCGCTGCACGATGAGCACAAACTCTTCGAGTTTCTGATTCTCGAAGGTGTGCAGGCGGGTCTTAGCTGGTCGACTATTCTGAACAAACGCGAAAATTACCGTAAGGCCTTCGCAAATTTCGATCCGCTCAAGGTGGCTCGATTCAGCGACGCCAAGTTGGAAAAGTTGCTCCTGGAACCTGGCATCGTGCGCAACCGTTTGAAAATTTTCTCGGCTCGACGAAACGCCAAGGCTTATCTGAGGCTTCAAAAGGAATTCGGAAGCTTCGATGCCTACATCTGGGCCTGGGTGGATGGAAAGCCCATTCAGAATCACTGGAAGACTCTCAAGGACTTGCCGGCAGAAACGGAACTGTCCCGCACCATCAGCGAAGACTTGAAAGTACGTGACTTCAACTTCGTGGGACCGACAATCGTTTACGCCTTCATGCAGGCTGTGGGTATGGTCAACGACCACACAAGCGACTGTTTCCGCCACAAGGAGTGCCAAGTTAAGTGAAGATTCTCGTTCTAGGTGGTACGCATTTCGTGGACCTCGCGCTGCGCGGCGGCGAAGCCTTGGCGCCGGGGCGTTCCGAACGTTTGGTGCAGTACCTTGACGTGGGCGATCTGCTGAGAGCATGTGGCAATGCGACCGGTGGAGACATTCACTTGACCTGGCTCAGCGATGAATTCCTGGAGGATCAGGAAGTCGCGCCATGGTCGGGCCTTCCTATGTGGATACCGGGCCCCTTGATTTAAAAGATCAGCTGGAGGGTACTCTCCCTCCGGCTTCCTATTGTCAGCCAGTTTCTATCGGGTTAGCATAGGCGCAGAAAGGTGGATACCATGATGCGATTTCTCGTCCTGCTCATTTTGACTCCTCTCCTTGCTCTCGCAGAATTGCCCGGCTGGTTGGGTGTCTATTACGACCCGGTTGCGCCGATTCCACAGCTGGAATCGGATTTCGACCACGATGCATTACTGGGCGCGGCCAGTGGACTTCGTCTGAGTGTGGTGTTCCCCGATTCGCCCGCGGAACTGGGCGGTCTGCTACCGGGCGATCTTATTTTCGCCATCGATGGTGAGCCTTTCAAAGTGCCCGCCGATCAGATTCGCCAAGATTTCCGAGCCCGCATGGATGGCAGGGCTGTGGGCGAGAAGGTGCGCTTCCACTTGGTACGCGATGCCTTGGATCGAGAGCTGAGTGGCGGGGAGAAGACGTTCTGGGATGACCCTGAAACCTATCTCGAGTCAATGCCCAACGGCTCAGAGCTGAGTGCGACCGTGATCAAAGAGCAACGTGTTTTCGATGTGGTGCTGGCGCTGGGTCCACGACCTGAAGCGAACTGGCCTGCGCCCAGGCCCAACGATGAGATCTATCCGCCGGCTCGATTTCCACCTGTGATTCTCGAGGCCATCACCGATTCTCTTGCAGGTCGCGAAGGCGTGGCTGCAGATCGCGCCGACCTCCTTGAGCGATTGGCTGCGACCCAGAATACGGCCGATCCTTTCAGGCTCGACCCGGTTATCTATGCCATGCGCGAACCGTTTCGCATGGGAAGTCTGACGCACTATTACCAAGTTCGCGCCAGAAACTGCTACTCAGCCAAGACCACCCTGGATCTCGCTTCAACTTGGATGGACTCCCAGCCTCATCGGCCTATTCCCACACGCCAACTACCTCGAAACTTCGAAGAATTGCTAAAAGACATCCGGTCCACTCTTGAGAGGGCCGGGGACGAAGTGGATAGGGCTTTCCAGAATCTAAGTCAGGAAGATCGCGATTTTCTATTGGAACAACGTTGGGTGCTTCCCAAGGTTTTTGCCGAAGACATCTACATTCATTTCGACGAAGACCGGGATCGCTTTCGAAGGAATCAGCGCATCCTCAAGTTGGCGGAGCAGGTTGACCAGAGCTCTCTGCAGGTTGCGGCGCAGATTGCCTCCTCCTTGCAGGGGGATGGCTGGATCGCCGCGGCGGAGAAAATAGTCCGTGATCATTTCGCCGATGAGTTGCATCAGGCGGTTCTCCATGAAGAAGTCGCCGCTCCAGGCCGCATTTTGATAGGGGGCGAAGGCGCGCATTGGTATCGGGAGAAGGATTACGCCTTCATTCTCGATCTGGCCGGTGACGATTTCTACACCGGCAATGCAGGCGCAAATTCCGCCTGGGATGTACCCGTTTCGCTCTGCATCGACCTGGCCGGCGACGACGCCTATGAGAGCAGCACGCCTTGCAATCAAGGAGCCGGCTCATTGGGCGTTGGCGGATTGTTGGACAGGGCCGGTAACGATCGCTACACAGGCATCCAGTTTTGCCAGGGTACAGGTTACCTGGGTATCGGCTGGCTTGCGGACATGTCGGGCCACGATCGATTCCGCGGTCGCAGTTTCTGCCAGGGAGTCGGACTCTTCGGCGCGGGTGTTATCATCGAGGCCGAGGGTGACGATCGATACGAAGGCGACGTCCATGTGCAAGCCTGCGGTCTCGCCGGTGGCGTGGGTCTGATCTTCGACCATCTAGGCAACGACGAGTACTATGCCAAGGGTCTCTATCCTACCGGTTATGGTGATGAGGGCATCTTCGACGCCTGGAGCCAGGGCTCGGCCACGGGTTTTCGCACCCTGGCCTCGGGCGGCATGGCTCTTCTCTATGACGGCGGCGGTGAAGACCTGATGGAAGCGGGTAATTTTTCCCAGGGCGGCGGCTACTACCACGGCTGGGGAATCCTGTTTGCGGGCGGCAATGAAAACGATCGCTATATCGGCTCACGATACAATCAAGGATTCGCGGCCCATCAAGCTCTGGGCAGTTTCATCGAAGTGGGCGGCGACGATCTGTATCAAACTCGCCAGGGTGTTGCCCAGGGATTGGCCTGGGATGAATGCGCCACGCTCTTCATCGACAGCAAGGGCGACGATCGATACGAAGGCGGCACCTTCTTTTCACAGGGAGCTTCGGCGCACAACAGCCTTTGCGTTTTCCTGGATGGTGGCGGTCGAGACCATTACCTTTATGCTCCGGGCCCCGCTCGCGCCGGCACCAACGACTATCATGGCGGCACGAGCCTTTCCCTGTTCATCGATGAGAAGGGCCGGGATAATGTTTATCAGCTATGGGATGCTCCGGCCGGCGGCTACGGCTATCAACCCGAACATGGATTCTGGCTTGATCTGGAAGGCTCTCTCGCGGGAGCCCTGGAGGAGTTGCAGCCTTGAAGATACCCGAAGACATGAGGCGACTACTCGTCATCGGGACAAGCTGTTCCGGCAAGACGACCATGGCGTCCTCTCTTTCGGAAATCTTGAGCTGCCGACATGTTGAACTCGACCGACTCTACTGGCTCCCGGGTTGGCGCAATCGCGAAGTGGAAGAGTTTCGCGAACTCACACGTCGCGAGGTAAGCGGCTCCTGCTGGGTGGTGGACGGCAACTACAGCTTCGTGCGGGACATCACCCTTAGCAGAGCCACGGCCGTGATCTGGCTAAACTACTCTTTTCCGCGCGTATTCTGGCGAGCCCTCCGCCGAACCACGCAGCGTGTCTATAGTCAGGATGAGCTTTTCGCCGGGAACCGGGAGAGCTTTCGGCAGTCCTTTTTGAGCAAGGACTCGATTCTCTGGTGGGTGATCACTACCTGGCGCAGGCGCAAGCGCGAGTACGCGCGATTGGCGAAGCATCCCCATCATCCGCCTTTTGTGAAATTGTGTCATCCCCGCGATGCCGAGATCTTTCTCGACAAACTTCAGGAGCGCGACTGGAAACCCTGCGAGGAGCAAGAATGAACGTGACGGCTCTCATCGGCGGAAGCTCTGCCGAGCGTGAGGTGAGTTTGGCCACGGGCGCGGCCATCGAGGCGGCCTTGCGTGGGCTCGGCCACGACAGCTCCTCGCTGGATCCCAGCGAGGAAAACTGGCAGTCACGATTGTCGGCGGCCAAGCCCGATCTTGTATTCATCGCCCTCCACGGAGGAGCGGGAGAAGACGGCCGTATTCAGGCCGAGTTGGAATCCATGGGCCTTGCCTACACGGGCAGCGATCCCGCATCCAGCGATTTGGCCATGGACAAACAGGCCTCCAAGGATCGGGCTAGAGCCCTGGGCCTGCTTACTCCGGAATCACAACGTTTCAGGCTGGACGACACCGAACGCGCCAGTCCGGCCACGGTTATGGATCTGGCGGAAGTCGTTGAGAGCCGCATCGGATATCCTATGGTGGCCAAACCAAATCGCGAGGGATCCAGCGTGGGCTTGGCGGTGATGTTCAATCGGGAAGATGCCTCGCTCAAGTTGCCAAGGACCATTCGTTCTTCGGCGGACATCCTCTTCGAGCGATACATACCCGGGCGCGAATTGACGGTGGCGATTCTTGGCGACCGTGCCCTGCCGGGGGTGGAGATTCTACCTGAGAGCGGACTCTACGACTATGAACACAAATACAGCTCGGGCAAATCCCAGTACCAGTGTCCGGCGCAACTGCCGGAAGGACTGCGCGAGGAGATGGAGCGACAGGGCCTGGCCATCTTCAAAGACCTGGGTTGCCGCGATCTCGGGCGAGTGGATTTTCGTGGCGACGAGGATGGGCGCCTCTGGTTTCTGGAAGCCAATACCATTCCCGGCATGACCGAGACCAGCCTGGTGCCCATGGCCGCAGCGGCCGTCGGTCTTGACTTCCCGGGCCTTGTGGCGGAAATTGCTCGTCTCGCTTTGGAAAGGTAGTCATGAAAACACTCTACGGAATGATCCACTTGGCCCCGCTGCCGGGCAGCCCTTCGGGTCTGCTCAGCCTGGATGCCATTGAAGAACGGGCTCTGAGGGATGCGTCCCACTTTGCCGCTGCGGGCTTCACGGGGATCATGGTGGAGAATTACGGCGATGTTCCCTTCCACGCCGAAGCTGTGGGCGCCGAGACCGTGGCCCAGATGACTCGTATTGCCCGGGCCCTGCACCTGGCCCTCCCCGAACTGGCCCTGGGTGTGAATGTTCTCCGCAACGACGGCGAGGCGGCCCTGGCCGTGGCCGAGGCGGCTGGCGCGGATCTCATTCGCGTGAATGTGCTTTCGGGTATTTCCAACTCCGACCAAGGTCCACTAGTGGGGCGGGCCGCGGAAATACTGCGATTGCGACGCAGGCTCGACAGCTCCATTCGCATTTTTGCCGATGTGGATGTTAAGCACGCGGTTATGGCTTCACACAGCGACGCCGTTCACCAGGCCGAAGATCTGGCAGAGCGGGCGGGGGCCGATGCCCTGATCGTGTCGGGCCGGTCCACGGCATCGCTTCCGGACCAGGAGTTGCTTAAGCGTCTGCGAGCGCGATTTGATACCTTTCCTATTATTATTGGTAGCGGCCTCAATCTGGAAAATGCTTCAGACCTGTTGGTCACGGCCGATGGCGCCATCGTCGGTTCTTCATTGAAGGTCGGTGGCCGTACCGAAAACCCCGTGGATCCCTCGCGCGCGAAGGCGCTTTCCGAGGCGGTTCGAAAGCTCGAGGAGTAAGTCATGTCTCTGCATGTGTACGATCCCATCCGCAAAAAGAAGGTCGAGTTCCAGCCCGTCCAAGACGGCAAGGTGGGAATGTACTTCTGCGGCATGACTGTTCAGGGTGAACCCCATGTGGGACACATGCTTGCGGCTCTCACAGGCGATATGGTTCGTCGCTATCTGGAGTACAAGGGCTTCGAAGTCACCTTGGCCCAGAACTTCACGGATATCGACGATAAGATCCTGGCCAAGGCGGCCGAGGAGGGCGTGAGCTATCAGGAAGTGGCCCAGCGGAACATCGACCTGTTCTTCAAATTCTCCGATGCCCTGAACATTCAGCACGCGACGGTCTATCCCAAAGCCACCGAGCACATTGCGGAGATGCACGAGATCATCGAGAAGCTCATTGAGAAGGGTCACGCCTACGAGTCCAATGGTGACGTCTATTATAATGTGAAGAGCTTCGACGACTACGGCCGTCTTTCCGGACGCCGGGTCAACGAGCTGAGATCCGGCGTGCGTGTGGATGTGGAAGACGGCAAGCGCGACGACCTGGATTTCGCTCTCTGGAAGAGCGTTCCCAAGGATGAGCCCGGCTTTGATAGCCCTTGGGGCTGGGGGCGCCCGGGCTGGCATATCGAGTGCTCGGCCATGAGTATGAAGTACTGCGGCCAAACCCTCGATTTCCATGGCGGCGGTCTGGATCTGAAGTTTCCCCATCACGAGAACGAGCGCGCCCAGAGCGAGGCGGCCACGGGCCAGACCTTCTCTAACGCGTGGCTGCACAATGGGATGGTGACGGTCCACGGCGAGAAGATGAGCAAATCCGATGGGAATTACGTGTCCATGACCCAGCTTCTCGAGTGGTACGAGCCCGAGACGGTGCGCTTCTACCTGCTTTCCACGCACTTCCGCAGTCGGGCCGAATTCGACCGCGAACAGCTGGATCGGGCCGGTGTCAGCCTGGATCGTATCAGCGAATTCAGTTTGGGTCTGCACGAGCGCCTGGCCAAGTCGCCCGAGAACATGGAAGTGCAATCCGAAGCAGGACAGGCACTTGTAGCTGCCTCGGCCCAGGCTCTTGAGCGTTGGACCGAGGCCATGGACGACGATTTCAACACGGGCGGAGCTATCGGCCACATTTTCGAGCTGGTGAAGGAGTTCAATCGCCTGGTGGCCGAAGACGACCAGGGCCTTTCGGCCGACCGCCGAGGTCTTGAGGCTGCCCGGTCGGCCCTGGAAACCATGGCTGGCGTTCTTGGATTGTTCAAGGACGGTCTTCCGAAAGAGCGGCAACTCGAAGCACCCGAAGAGCTTATGCAGTGGGTTGCCGATCGCGAGGCCGCCCGGGCCGCAAAGGATTGGGCCGAAGCCGATCGTCTCCGCGATCTTGTGGCCGAAGCCGGATTCGAAATCATGGATGGCGCGGGTGGAAGTCAGGTTAGGAAGCGTTAACCGCTGACCGCCAGAAGACTTCTTTTTCGGCTCCGGAGAGGGTGTTTTTCTTGCGGTTAGCGGCTAGCCGTCAGCGGTTGGCGGCCCTAGCTTTTTTCTGCTATCCCCTTGACACTTTTCGACTTTCCACTTTAATATGCGCCTCCGGCGTTTTGTGCCGGTAGTCGGACAGGTGTGGGCGCGGACTCCACAATCCATCTAGCATAGAGGTCCTTCTCAATCCCTCATTGGGAGAGAGGGACATTTGCGCGTAGTGCGCATGAATGCTGGCGTAGCTCAACTGGTAGAGCTTCTCACTTGTAATGAGAAGGTTGGGGGTTCAAGTCCTCTCGCCAGCTCCTGATCGGCGGAGTTTTTTTGGAGGGGTTCCCGAGTGGTCAAAGGGATCAGACTGTAAATCTGACGGCGAAGCCTTCGGAGGTTCAAATCCTCCCCCCTCCACCGACCCGGCAGCGAGGATGAAACCGAGCTGCTTTTTGCGGGAATAGCTCAGCTGGCTAGAGCATCAGCCTTCCAAGCTGAGGGTCGCGGGTTCGAATCCCGTTTCCCGCTCCGTTGTTGAAACAGGGTGCCCAGGTAGCTCAGTCGGTAGAGCACATCCTTGGTAAGGATGAGGTCGTCAGTTCAAATCTGATCCTGGGCTCCGCCTTTCTGCAATCCCGCGCCGCGGATAGAGGTGCGGCTCATCCAACGATCCTTAGGAGGTCGACTCGCCATGGCGAAAGAGAAGTTTGAGAGGACAAAGCCGCACGTAAACGTGGGTACGATTGGTCACGTTGATCACGGGAAGACGACGCTGACGGCGGCGATCACTCAGCGTCAGGGCAAAAAGGGCCTGGCGGATTTCACGCCCTTCGACGAGATCGATAAGGCCCCTGAAGAGCGCGAACGCGGTATTACGATCGCGACGGCTCACGTTGAGTATCAGACGGAGAACCGTCACTACGCTCACGTTGACTGCCCGGGCCACGCCGACTACGTGAAGAACATGATCACGGGTGCGGCTCAGATGGACGGCGCGATCCTTGTGGTGAGTGCGGCCGACGGCCCCATGCCCCAGACCCGCGAGCACGTTTTGCTGGGTCGTCAGGTGAACGTTCCCTACATGGTCGTCTACATGAACAAGGTCGATCAGGTGGATGACGAAGAGCTGCTGGACCTGGTTGAGCTTGAAGTTCGCGAACTTCTGAGCGAGTACGAGTTCCCGGGCGACGACATTCCGATCATCCGCGGCAGTGCGCTCCAGGCTCTGAACGATCCCGAGAATGACGAAGCGAACAAGAGCATCGACGAGCTGATGGAAGCGATCGACAGTTACATCCCCGAGCCGGTTCGTGACACGGACAAGCCCTTCCTGCTGCCCATCGAGGACGTTTTCTCGATCACGGGTCGCGGCACGGTGGGCACGGGCCGTATCGAGCGCGGCGTGGTGAAGGTGGGCGACAAGGTTCAGCGCATCGGCATCCGAGAGACCCTCGAGACGACGGTGACGGGTGTTGAGATGTTCCGCAAGCTTCTGGATGATGCTCAGGCGGGCGACAACGTTGGCCTGCTGCTTCGCGGCGTTGACAAGAGCGACCTTGAGCGCGGCATGGTGCTGGCGAAGCCGGGCAGCGTTACGCCTCACACGAAGTTCGAGGGCGAGGTCTACATCTTGACGAAGGAAGAGGGTGGCCGCCATACCCCGTTCTTCCAGGGCTACCGCCCCCAGTTCTACTTCCGGACGACGGACGTGACGGGTGTTGCGACGCTGCCCGAGGGCACGGAAATGGTGATGCCCGGCGACAACATCAAGATGGACATTGAGCTGATCACGCCGATCGCGATGGAGGACAACCTCCGCTTCGCCATCCGTGAGGGCGGCCGCACGGTCGGCGCCGGCGTGGTTACGAAGATTCACGAATAAGGGAGCCGCGAGATGCGAGAAATCGTTAAGCTACGTTGCACCAAGTGCGAGAAGCACTGGTACACGACTATGAAAAACAAGCGGCTTCACCCGGACCGAATCGAGCAGAAGAAGTACTGCCCGCGGGACCGGGAGCACACGGTTTTCAAGGAAGCAAGATAAACGCTAACCGCTATCCGCTTTCCGCAAGCCGCCAGAGAGCGGTCGGCGGTTGGCGGTCGACGGTAAGCGGTTAGGCCAGTAGCTCTAATTGGTAGAGCGCCGGTCTCCAAAACCGGATGTTGGGGGTTCGAATCCCTCCTGGCCTGCCTGGTGGAGTCGCCAGTCGCAAGTCGCAAGTCGCCAGGGAAACATGGAGACTCGAGACTGGAGACTGGAGACAAAGAAAGGACCCGAGATGATCACCAAGATTCGGAATTACATCCGCGAAGTCTGGCTCGAGATGGGCAAGGTTACTTGGCCGACCCGGGACGAGCTGAAGGAGTCGACTCGCGTTGTCATCATCGGATCCTTTTTCTTGACTTTGTTCATTTTCGTGATCGACCGCATCATGGGCTTCGGCATTGACGGCATTACCCGTCTGCTGGGCTCTTAAATCGCCCTAAACGACGTACCCTCATGGAGGAATCATGGAAGAGCGGGAGAAGGACATGACTTCCGAAGCCGAAGGCCAAGTGCCTGAGGCCGCCGCTCCCGTGGAGAGCCCTTTCGGGGGCGGGGACGTGGTGGAAGAGACCGTGGAGCCGGAGCTCGATGAGAGCGCTTCTGAGGATGAATCCGAGGAGGCGGTCACGGCCGAAGCAACAGGCGATGGCGAAGAAGACGAACTCGACGAGGACGACGCCGTTGCGCCGGGCCTTCCGCCCGTGCAGACCGAGACGCCTCGTAATTCGAAGCTGAAGTGGTATGCGGTGCACACCTACTCGGGACACGAGAACAAGGTGCGCACCAATATGCTTCGCCGGGTGGTCCTCGAAGGCATGGAGGACAAGATCGACCAGATTCTCATCCCCACCGAAGAGGTGACGGAGATGAAGAAGGGGAAGAAGACGACCGCCACGCGGAAGTACTTCCCCAGTTACATCCTGGTCGAAATGGAGATGTGCGATGAGGCCTACCACCTCGTCAACGGAATCAGCGGCGTGACAAGTTTCGTGGGCCTCGACCCGCGCGAGCCGTCTCGTCGTCCCGTGCCCCTGCGACCGGCCGAAGTGGATCGGGTGCTCGGGCGCATTGAACGACCCACGGAGCACAAGGTCACGGAAATACCCTATCAGGTGGGCGACCACGTGAAGGTCATGGATGGACCTTTCAGCGATTTCAACGGAATCGTCGACGAGGTCAACAAGGAACGCGGAACCCTCAAGGTCATGGTGACCATCTTCGGCAGGGAAACGCCGGTGGAACTCGACTTCCTGCAGGTTGAACCTCTCTAGGTTCAGGACGAAAGAACGGGAGCATTTAGAATGGCCAAGCCCAAGAAAAAAGTGATCGCTCAGATCAAGGTGCAGATCCCCGGTGGACAGGCTAATCCCGCCCCGCCCGTGGGCCCCGCTTTGGGACAGCACCAGGTAAACATCATGGAGTTCTGTAAGGCGTTCAATGCGCAGACCCAGAACGCCCAGGGGATGCTCACGCCCGTGATCATCACCGTATACGCGGACCGCAGCTTCACCTTCATCACCAAAACTCCTCCCGCCGCCGTCTTGCTTCGCAAGGCCGCCGGTGTCGAGAAGGGGTCCGGTGAGCCCAACCGCGAAAAGGTGGGTTCGGTGAGCGCTGCGCAGCTTCGCGAAATCGCGGAATTGAAGGCTGCCGACCTCAACGCGGCGACTGTTGAAAACGCCATGCTCATGATCGCGGGCACCGCCCGCAGCATGGGCCTTGAGGTCATTGGTTAGCTTTCAGTAAAAATCGGATGGTACGGTTTCCCGGCTGGAGGGCGGGAAGCACGCTTCTCAGCCACCGGTTTTGTTCCCTCTGTTAACTTGAGAGTATCGGACCAAGCTGATCGTTAGGAATTACGATGAAGCGTGGGAAGAATTATAGCGAAAGCGCCACTCTCCGGGACAGGACCTCCGCTTACACCCTGGGTGAAGCGGTGGACATGATTCGGAAGATGTCAAAGGCGAAATTCGACGAAACGGTAGAGGTTTCCGCCAAGCTTGGCGTGGATCCCCGTCACGCGGACCAGATGGTTCGTGGAACGGTGGTTCTTCCTCATGGCACGGGCCGTTCGGTCCGCGTGCTGGCCCTTGTTCGTGGCGATAACGTCACGGCCGCCCAGGAAGCCGGAGCCGACATGGTCGGCGCGGAAGAATATCTGGAAAAGATAAAGGGTGGCTGGGCCGACACGGACGTCATCATTACGACGCCCGACATGATGAAGGATCTCGGACGCCTGGGTAAGGTGCTGGGCCCCAAGGGTCTCATGCCCAATCCCAAGAGCGGAACCGTTACCAAAGACGTCGCTAAGGCGGTCAAAGAAGTCAAGGCGGGTAAGGTTGAATACCGCGTTGACAAGGGATCTAATATTCACGTTTCCGTGGGTAAATCCTCCTTTGAATCGTCACAGCTTGAAGACAACGTTCGAACATTGATCCAGGAACTGCTGCGCGTCAAACCGGCCTCAGCGAAGGGTAAGTACTTCAAGTCGGCTTTCTTGAGCTCGACGATGGGTCCTTCCATTCGCATTGCTGAGTCCGAATTGACTGTGTCCAAGTAGGGTCCGTTTCACGAGAGAGGGGCGATAGACCATGCCTAAGCCTGAAAAAATCGCGCTGGTCACAGAAATCGCCGAAAAACTGGAAAGCGCCAACAGCGTTGTACTCTGCGACTTTAAGGGTATCAACGTTGAGGAGATCTCCGAGCTCCGCAAGCGCTGCCGCGAGTCGGGTGTGACCTTCAGGGTCATCAAAAACACTCTGCTGGTGCGCGCCGCGGAAAAAGCCGGGATGGAAGGACTGGAAGACTACTTCGCCGGTCCCACCGCCCTGGCTTACAGCGAGGATTACTCGAAGCCTGCCAAGGTTCTGAAAGAGTTCCAGAAGGAATTCCAGAAGTTAACCATGAAGGCGGGTTATGTGGATGGTCAGGTTATCGATGAGGAAGGCGTCAAGTCTCTCGCCGATATGCCCGGCCGTGAAGAGCTTCTCGGAATGGTCGCGGGTGTCATGCAGGCGCCCATCAGCGGCTTTGCCCGTGTGCTCAACGCCAATCTCCAGAGTTTCGCGAATGTCATTGACCAGCTGGCGAAGCAAAAGGGTGAAGCCGCCTAGGCCACCCGTCCAGCTTAACAGGTAACAGAGCGGTTCAAACCGCAGGTGAATAGAGGAGCAAGAAACCATGTCTGACAAGATTGAACAGTTGGTTTCCCAGGTCGAAGAAATGACCGTCATGGAGCTTTCCGAGCTCGTCAAGGCCATCGAGGATAAGTTCGGCGTCAGCGCTGCTGCTCCCGCCATGGCCATGGCCGCCGCGCCCGCCGCGGAGGCTGCCGAAGAGAAGACAGAGTTTGATGTCATGCTCACTGGCGCCGGCGACAAGAAGATCCAGGTCATCAAAGTGGTGCGCGCCATCACAGGTCTGGGCCTGAAGGAAGCCAAAGAGTTGGTCGACAATGCACCCAAGGCCGTCAAGGAAGGCGCTTCCAAGGACGAGGCCGAAGGCGTCAAGACCCAGCTCGAGGAAGTGGGAGCGCTTGTCGAAATCAAGTAAGAAGCTCTCGAATCCTCTTATTTGTCGATAGGACCCCGTCCGGGAGGCCTTGCCACCCGGACGGGTTCCGTGCCTTCACCGTATAGCGACCGCCGGAGGTCATTGTGAGCTTTGCCGAGAAGCTTCCCAGAAGGAACTACTCGAAGCTGACTGCCGTCATGGAGATCCCCGATCTCCTGCAGGTACAGCTGGAATCATTCGAGTCCTTCCTCCAGGCCCGTACAAATCCTCGCCAGCGTCACCATCAGGGACTGGAAGCGGTGTTCCGCTCCGTATTCCCCATTGAGTCTACGCGAGGGGATTTCATTCTTGAATATCTGGACTATTCCGTTCTCGATCCCAAGTACTCGGTGGACGAGTGCCAGGAGCGCGACCTTTCCTACATGGTTCCGCTCAAGGCTCGTCTGCGTCTTATCGTCAAGGAAACCGACGAGGAGAGCGGCGAAAGCCGAGTGAAGGACATCATCGAGTCCGAAGTGTTCCTGGGCGAAATGCCTTTCCTTACCGATAAGGGAACCTTCGTCATCAACGGCGCTGAGCGTGTGATCGTAAGTCAGCTTCACCGCTCGCCCGGCGTGTTCTTCAGCGATTCCATTCATCCGAATGGCAAGCCGCTGTTCAGCGCGCGCATCATCCCGTATCGCGGATCATGGGTGGAATTCACCACCGACATCAACGACATGATGCACGTGCACATCGACCGGAAGAAGAAACTCCCGGTTACCGTTCTCCTGCGCGCCATCGGCTACGACAGCGACTCCAAGTTGCTGCAGGCCTTCAGCGAGTATGAAGACGTCAGTATTACCAAGCGTCCGAGCAAGAGCGACGCGGGACTCATCGACCGTGTTCTGGTGGACGATGTCTTCCATCCGGAGACCGGCGAGATTCTCGCCGAAGCGGGTAGCCCCATCACCGAGGCTTTGCTCACGCTTATGCGTCAGGCCAAGATTTTCGAGTGCATGTTGCTGGCCGGTATGGACGACATGCGCAGCAAGGTGATCCTGAACACTCTGGCCAAGGATCCCACCAAGAGCGAGGAAGACGCGCTCAAATACATCTACAACCTGCTGCGCCCGGGCGATCCGCCCAACATCGAAACAGCTCGCGGTCTGCTGGACCGGCTTTTCTTCAACGAGAAGCGCTACGATCTGGCCGGCGTGGGACGCTACAAGATCAACAACCGTCTCGGTCTGGACGTGCCCATCGAGACCACGGTGCTCACCCCCACGGATATCGTGGCCGTCATCGTGTATCTGCTGGGCATCAAGGCACAGGATCCTGCTTTCCACACCGACGATATCGACCACCTGGGCAATCGCCGCATCCGGTCGGTGGGCGAACTGCTCGGCAATCAGTTCAGCCTGGGACTGTCCCGCATGGCGCGCATCATCAAGGAGCGCATGACCCTGCAGGACAGCGAAAGCGTGACGCCTTCGGACCTGGTGAACGCCAGGACCATCTCGGCGGTGATCCAGTCCTTCTTCGGGAGCAGTCAGCTTTCGCAGTTCATGGACCAGACCAATCCGCTCAGCGAACTCACGCACAAGCGTCGTCTTTCGGCCCTCGGGCCGGGCGGTCTGACGCGCGAACGCGCAGGCTTTGAAGTTCGAGACGTGCACTACACGCACTACGGACGCATGTGTCCCATCGAAACCCCGGAAGGGCCGAACATCGGCCTGATCACCAGCCTTTCTACCTATGCGCGTGTGAATCCCTTCGGATTCCTGGAAACGCCCTATCGTAAGGTGAAGAAGGGGCGGGCCACCGATGATGTGGTCTACCTCAGTGCCGATGAAGAGGATCGCGTGATCATCGGACAGGCCAACGCGCCTCTCGATGAGAAGGCCAGGTTTGTTAATCCCAGCGTGCTCTCACGGATGAAGGGCGAGTTTCCGCTGACACCGAAGAATGACGTGGACTACATGGACGTGTCGCCCACCCAGATGGTGAGCGCCGCGGCCAGCCTGATTCCCTTCCTGGAGCACGACGATGCGAACCGCGCGCTCATGGGCTGCAACATGCAGCGCCAGGCCGTGCCCCTGCTCAAGACCGAGGCTCCCTTGGTCGGTACGGGTATGGAAGAACGTGTGGCGCGTGACAGCCAGGCCGTGGTGGTGGCGCAGCGCGCCGGCACCGTGATCGCGGTGACGGGCAACTCCGTCATCATTCAGCCTGCGCGGTCGCGTGCTTCGGATCTTGAGGACTACTCGGGTTTCGAAGGACAGGATTTCTACAAGCTCCAGAAGTTCCGCCGAAGCAACCAGGACACCTGCATCAACCAGAAAGTCCTGGTGAAGCCCGGCGACAAGGTCGTGGCGGGACAGGTTCTGGCGGACGGACCGGGCACCAACCATGGCGAACTGGCCTTGGGTCAGAACGTGCTCGCATCCTTCATGCCCTGGGGCGGATACAACTATGAGGATGCCATCCTGCTCAGCGAAAGCCTCGTGAAGCACGATCGATTCACATCGATCCATATAGAGGAGTTCGAGTGCCAGGTACGAGAGATCAAGGCCGGTCGCGAGGAAATCACACGCGAGCTGCCCAACGTCGGTGAGGACGCTCTCAAGAATCTCGACGATGACGGCATCATTCGCTCGGGTGCCCGCGTTCGCGCGGGAGACATCCTGGTGGGTAAGGTCACGCCCAAGGGCGAGACCGAGCTTACACCGGAAGAGCGTCTCTTGCGTGCCATTTTCGGCGACAAGGCCGGCGACGTTCGTAACGCCAGCCTCAAGTCTCCTCCGGGCATGGACGGCATCGTGGTCGATGTGAAGGTCTTCTCGCGCAAGGAACGCGATGATCGCAGCCGCACCGAAGAGAAGAAGCGCGGCGAGAAGCTCACTGAGGGCGCCGCCCTCGAGCGCAAGCGCGTCATCAAGATTCGCGACGAGCGCCTGTCGAACCTGATGATCGACGAGACCAGCCACAAGCTCGTGCACGCCGCGACCGGTGAAGTTTTGGTGCGGCGTGGTCGGAAGATCAACCAGGCTCTCCTGGATGAACTGGATCTGGACGGTCTCCATTGGGGTCTGCCCATCGTGCAGGACCTGAGCACCGACAAGAAGATCAAGCGCGTCATGGATGGCGCCGCCCGCGCCCTCGAGCGCGTGGATCGCGACCTGGATAAGGAGCGCGACCGCCTGCAGCTGGGTGACGAGCTTCCCCCTGGCGTGATCAAAATGGTGAAGGTCTACGTGGCCCGGAAGCGCAAGCTTTCCGTGGGCGACAAGATGGCCGGACGCCACGGTAACAAGGGTGTTATCGCCAAAATCATGGCTGAAGAAGACATGCCTTATCTGCCCGACGGGACGCCGGTGCAGATCGTTCTGAATCCGCTGGGCGTGCCCAGTCGAATGAATGTGGGACAGGTTCTTGAAACCCACCTGGGATGGGCCATGGCGGCCCTGGGCATGAGCGCATCCACCAAGGTCTTCGACGGAGCGGGCATCGACGAAGTTAAGGCGGCGCTCACGGAAGCCGGCCTTCCCGAGAGCGGCAAGACCCCTCTCTACGACGGCCGCACCGGCGACGCTTTCGGCGACGAGGTGATGGTGGGCTACATGTACATGTTGAAGCTCAGCCACCTGGTGGACGACAAGATCCACGCCAGGAGCATCGGGCCCTACAGTCTCGTTACCCAGCAGCCCCTGGGTGGTAAAGCCCAGTTCGGCGGACAGCGCTTCGGAGAAATGGAAGTCTGGGCCCTCGAGGCCTATGGCGCCGCCCATACTCTGCAGGAGTTGCTCACCGTGAAGAGCGACGATGTCGCCGGGCGCAGTGCAGTTTACGAAGCCGTGGTCAAGGGCGAGAATCCGCCCAAGCCCGGCATTCCCGAATCTTTCAACGTGCTGGTCAAGGAACTCCAGGCGCTCTGCCTGGATGTGGACCTTGAGAAGGCTTAGTCGAGGAGGAAAGCGTGTACCTGAGCTTCCGCAATAGGGAACAAGAGGTCCCCGACTTCAAGTCAATCCGGGTTTCCCTGGCCAGCCCCGACAAGATCCGGGAGTGGAGCTTCGGCGAAGTCACGAAGCCGGAAACCATCAACTATCGGTCCTTCAAGCCCGAGAAGAACGGTCTCTTCTGTGAAAAGATCTTCGGACCGGTGAAGGACTGGGAATGCGCCTGCGGTAAATACAAGCGCATTCGCTATCGCGGCGTCATCTGTGACCGCTGTGGTGTTGAGGTAACCCTGTCCCGCGTGCGCCGCGAGCGCATGGGGCACGTGGAGCTGGCCGTGCCGGTGAGCCACATCTGGTTCTTCAAGGGCCTGCCTAGCCGCATTGGCCACCTGCTGGGCATGACCATCAAGGATCTGGAACGGGTGCTCTACTACGAGAGCTACCTGGTCATGGATTCGGGCAACACCGCCCTCGAGCCCCGTGAACTCATTACCGAAGAGCGCTATTACGAGCTGCTCGACGAGGGTTTCGAGTTCGAGGCGAAGATGGGCGCCGAGGCTATTCAGGGTCTGCTCAGAAAACTGGAGCTGGACGAGCTCTCCGTGGAGCTTCGCGATCAGATCGCCAACGAGACCAGTCAGCAGCGCAAGCAGGATGCCCTCAAGCGCTTGAAGGTCACTGAGGCTTTCCGCCACAGCACCAACAAGCCCGAGTGGATGATCCTCGAGACCGTTCCCGTGCTGCCGCCGGATCTGCGCCCCCTGGTGCCGCTGGAGGGCGGACGTTTCGCCACCAGCGATCTGAACGATCTCTATCGGCGCATCATCAACCGGAACAATCGTCTGAAGAAGCTCATCGAGATCAAGGCGCCCGAAGTCATCTTGCGCAACGAGAAGCGCATGTTGCAGGAAGCCGTGGACGCGCTCTTCGACAATGGTCGTCGCAGCCGCGCCGTGCGTGGGCATGGAAATCGTCCACTGAAGAGCCTGAGCGACATGCTCAAGGGTAAGCAGGGTCGCTTCCGCCAGAACCTGCTCGGAAAGCGCGTGGATTACTCCGGTCGTTCGGTCATCGTCGTGGGCCCGGAGCTGAAGCTCTATGAGTGCGGCCTGCCCAAGAGCATGGCCCTGGAGCTGTTCAAGCCCTTCATCATCCGCAAGCTGGAAGAGCGGGGCTACGTTCAGACGGTCAAGAGCGCGAAGAAGCTGGTGGAGCGTCAGAGCCCCGAGGTCTGGGATATTCTCGAAGAGATCATCCAGGACCACCCGGTCATGCTCAACCGTGCGCCAACCCTGCACCGCCTGGGTATCCAGGCCTTCCAGCCCGTGCTGGTCGAGGGTAAGGCCATCCGCATTCACCCGCTGGTTTGCCAGGCCTTCAATGCCGATTTCGACGGCGACCAGATGGCCGTGCACGTTCCCCTGAGTTTCGAGGCGCAGCTGGAATGCCGCATCCTCATGCTCTCGGCCAACAACATTCTTCTGCCCAGCAGCGGCAAGCCCGTAGCTTCGCCTCACCAGGATATGGTGCTCGGCTCCTACTACCTGACCAAGGAAAAGCGGGGAGACAAGGGCGAAGGCATGCACTTCAGCGGTCGCAAGGAAGTGCTGCGCGGCCTTGACCACGGTGTTGTGAGTTTGCACAGTCTCGTGAAGATGAAGCAGGATGAGGAGTGGATCGAAACCACACCCGGCCGCGTGATCTTCAACGAGCATGTGCCCCTCAAGCTGGGTTTCTTCAACAATGTCATGAACCGCAAAGCCCTCGATCGCCTGGTCTCCTTTGCCTTTAAGGAGTTGGATGGCGATGAGATCGTCGTCTTCCTGGACGACCTCAAAGATCTGGGCTTCCGCTACGCCACCTTGGCGGGTGTGACCATCGGTATCGACGACCTCATCATTCCGCCGGAGAAGCAGGAGATCCTCGACCGCACCCAGGCCGAGGTGGATCAGATTCAGAGCGACTTCGACGGAAAGAAGATCTCCGACGGCGAGCGCTACAACCGCATCATCGACCGCTGGACGCAGGCTCGTGAAGCCGTGGCCAACGCGATGATGCGTGAGATGGAAGACGACCGTCAGGGCTTCAACCCCGTCTTTATGATGGCTCACTCCGGTTCGCGAGGCAGTCGTGATCAGATCAGTCAGCTCGCGGGAATGCGTGGTCTCATGGCCAAGCCCCAGAAGAAGATGACCGGTCAGATCGGTGAAATTATCGAGCAGCCCATTAAGAACAACTTCCGTGAGGGCCTCTCGGTGCTGCAGTACTTTATCTCCACTCACGGTGCGCGTAAGGGTCTGGCGGATACGGCGCTGAAAACCGCCGACGCCGGTTACCTCACCCGCCGTCTGGTGGACGTGGCCCAGGACGTCATCATTACGGAAGAGGACTGTGGAACCATCCGCGGTCTGGAAACCTCGGCCCTCAAGGAAGGCGAAGAGGTTATCGAACCTCTGCGTGACCGCATCGAAGGCCGCTCTCTGGTTGAGGATATCTTCGATCCTCTCACCAGTGACCTGCTGATCGAGGCGGGCACCTTGCTCGACGAAGATCTCTCGGCTCAGATCGAGGAAGCTGGCATCGAGTCCGTGAAGATCCGTTCGGTGCTTACCTGCGAAACCCGTCGCGGCGTCTGCCGCGGCTGTTACGGTCGCGACCTGGCTTCGGGTCGGCTCGTGGATATCGGCGAGGCTGTGGGCGTGGTCGCCGCGCAATCCATCGGTGAGCCGGGTACTCAGCTGACGCTGCGTACCTTCCACGTGGGTGGTATCGCGGGACGTATCGCCGAAGTCACCGATAAGGTGGCTCCCTGCGATGCCGAACTCGAGTTCCTGAACGTCCGTACCGTAAAGCGGGCCGACAAAACCTCCGTGGTCATCGGTCACAAGGGCGAGATGCTCGTGAAGGTGATCGAGGGCAAGAAGGAGCGCATTCGCGCCCGTTACAGCGCGCCTTATGGCGCGGCGCTGTCGGTGAAGAGCGGCCAGAAGGTCAAGCAGGACCAGGCTCTCTTCAGCTGGGACCCCTATGCCGATCCCATGATCGCCACCAAGAAGGGCGAGGTTCAGTTCGTGGATATCGAGCTGGGTCGCACCCTGAAGTCGGAAACGGATGAAAAGGGCCGCATGCAGAGGGTCATTTCCGAAGACCTTCAGAAGGACCTTTACCCCGAGATCAAGATTCTCAATCCCGATGGCCGGGTTCTGGAGAAATTCTACCTGCCCACGGGAGCCATCCTTCGGGTGGAAGACGGCGATGAAATCACCGCCGGTACTTCCCTGGTGCAGGTGCCCAAGTCCATCGGCCATACCGGTGATATCACCGGTGGTCTGCCCCGAGTGGTGGACCTCTTCGAAGTGCGTAAACCCAAGGACTCCGCGGTGGTTACGGCCATCGACGGTCTTGTGGACATCGGCGGCGTCACGCGCGGCATGCGCAAGGTGCTGGTGAAGCGCGACGAGGAGAACCAGGCCGAATACCTTATTCCTCAGGGCAAGCACCTGCTGGTCCATGATGGCGACGAGGTTACTGCGGGCGATCGCCTGACGGACGGTCCCGTGAATCCTTTCGATATTTTGGCCATTCGCGGTGTCCAGGCGGCTCAGAGCTATCTGGTCAACGAAATCCAGGAAGTCTACCGACTCCAGGGTGTGGGCATCAACGACAAGCACATCGAAGTTATTGTGCGGCAGATGCTTAGAAAGGTGCAGGTAGAGGATGCGGGTGATACCCGCTTCCTTGAGGGCGATCAGGTCGCCCGGGCCGAATTCCAGGATGAAAACGAGCGGGTTGCCGGCGAGGGAAGCCAGATGGCGACCTATCGTCCTCTGCTGCTTGGAATTACGAAGGCCAGCCTGACCACCGAGAGCTTCTTCTCGGCGGCGAGCTTCCAGGAAACCACCCGGGTGCTCACCGAGGCGGCCATCAACAGCAAGGTCGACGACCTGCAGGGCCTAAAAGAAAATGTGATCGTTGGGCGACTTATCCCCGCGGGGACGGGTCGCAAAGAATTCCGGAATGTGGAGGTCTCCCAGACCGAGCTCAACGAGCTGGAGCAGGAGATCGCCGAGCGCAAGGCTGCGGAAGCTGCCGCGGAAGAAGAGGCAGCGGCCGCCGGCGGAGGAGTCGTCAGGTTGGGGCAGGAAATGAGCGCCACCAGTGTTTTGGGCGACAACAAGGTCTTCCCGGGTACGGAATCGGACGAGGGCGAGATCGAGGCGCCAACGACTTAGCCGCCTACCGCCTACCGCCTACCGCTAACCGCCTACCGCCAGAGTTCCAGCGCTAAGCGGCCCGCGGCTCGCGGTCAGCGGTCAGCTTTTCTTCCCTAACGGGTTGACAAATAAGGGGCTATCGTATAGATTCGGTTCTTTGTGCGCCGTATCTCGCCCACCTTGCGTTAACTACTTACACGGCAAGGCATTATGTCAGGGCTAAAAGGCCCATAGGCGCGGTGCGCTGTCTCAAGGAGAGTTGGATTGCCGACCCTGAATCAGTTGATCCGGAATGGCCGCAAGGTCATTAAGAAGAAAAGCAAGTCGCCTGCCCTGCAGAGCAATCCGCAGCGACGCGGCGTCTGCACCCGGGTCTACACGACGACGCCCAAGAAGCCGAACTCCGCGCTGCGGAAGGTCGCGCGTGTGCGCTTGACCAACGGCATCGAGGTGACGGCCTACATCCCCGGTGAGGGGCACAACCTCCAGGAGCACTCCATTGTCCTGGTGCGTGGCGGCCGAGTGAAGGATCTCCCCGGCGTGCGCTACCACATTGTGCGTGGCGCCCTGGATACAAGCGGCGTGGACGGGCGCGGACAGCGTCGCTCCAAATACGGAACCAAAAGGCCCAAGAAGTAGGGCTGCGGGAAACCGCTAACAGAGGAATACGATGGCTCGCAGAGGATATCGCAAAAAGAATGAACCGACTCCCGACCCCCGGCTCCACAATGCTCTGGTGTCTCTGTTTATCAATAATATGATGCAGGGCGGCAAGAAGAGTACTTCGGAGAAAATCTTCTACAAGGCGATGGATCTCATCGAAGAGAAGTCCGGTAAGAAGGGTCTCGAAGTTTTCATCGCGGCCATCAGCAATGTTAAGCCGAATCTTGAGGTGACGACCAAGCGCGTTGGCGGCGCCAACTACCAGGTGCCCATCGAAGTTCGCCCGGGACGTAAGACCGCCCTGGCCATGCGCTGGATTCTCACCTATTCCCGCTCCCGCCCGGACCACACCATGGCCGAGCGTCTGTCGGGTGAGCTTTTGGCGGCCTACCGCAAGGAAGGCTCCGCCATTAAGAAGCGGGAAGAGTCGCATCGTATGGCCGAGGCCAATAAGGCCTTCGCTCACTTCCGTTTCTAGTCCTCGAATAAAGGACGACCCTCACATAGCCGCTGGCGGCGGATTACGAGGCCCTAAGTATCGCGGGCCGAACCGCCGGAGGACGATACCTGCTGGAAAAGGTCCCGAAAGGGAAACCCCTCCTGAGACCCTTGACGGCAGATCTGCGTGCGCATCGAGGGTTTCAGGAGGGGTTTTTTTAGGACCATGGCTAAGAAAGAGTCCATCGATCGAATACGTAATATCGGCATCGCTGCTCATATCGATGCCGGTAAGACGACGACCACCGAGAGGATTCTTTACTACGCCGGAATCATCCATCGAATGGGAGAGGTCCATGACGGGGCCGCAACCATGGACTGGATGGAGCAGGAAAAGGAGCGGGGGATAACCATCACCTCCGCCGCCACGAGTTGCGAATGGCTCGACCATCGTATCAACATTATCGACACCCCCGGGCACGTCGATTTTACGATGGAAGTGGAAAGATCCCTGCGGGTCCTCGACGGCATGGTGGCCGTCTTCTGCGCCGTGGGCGGCGTGGAGCCTCAGAGCGAGACAGTCTGGAGACAGGCCGATCGCTACAAGGTCCCACGAATGGCCTTCGTCAACAAGATGGACCGGATTGGCGCCGATTTCGACGCCGTGCTCATAGCGATCCGGGAGCGTCTTGGAGCCAACGGCGTCGCAGTCCAGCTTCCCATTGGAAGCGAGGACGCTTTCCGGGGGGTCATCGACCTCGTGGAAATGAAGGCACTGATTTTTGACGAGGATGAACTCGGGTCCACTTTTCGGACCGAAAACATCCCCGCCGAGTTGGAGAGCGAAGCCGGGGAGGCCCGCACCCGACTCATCGAGGTCCTGTCCGATCTCGACGATGAAGTGGCCGAGGCCTATCTCGACGGCGGCGAGCTCGACAGTGAGCTGCTCCGGGGGGCCATCCGAAAAGGAACTCTGGGGGTAAAGATCATCCCCGTGTTCTGCGGAACGGCTCTGGGAAACAAGGGGGTCCAGCCCCTGCTGGACGGAATCGTGAGATTCCTTCCCAGCCCTCTGGACCTTCCGGCGGTTGAGGGGCAATTGCCCGGCCGGGAGGAGATGGTGAGTCGGAAGGCCTCGGTTGATGAGCCTTTCGCCGCACTCCTCTTCAAGATCGCTAACGATCCCTTCGCCGGGAAACTGGCTTACATCAGGGTCTACAGCGGTAAGTTGGACGCCGGGGCGCAGGTTTTGAACGTTGCCACGGGCCGCAAGGAGAGGATGGGCCGGCTCCTCAGGATGCACGCCAACAAGCGTGAAGAGGTGGACCGGATCCTGGCGGGAGACATCGCCGCAGTGGTGGGGCTTAAGGAAGTCCGAACGGGCGACACGCTCACGGATCCCAAGAAGCCCATGCTGCTGGAGCAGATGGAGTTTCCCGAGCCGGTCATCGACATTGCGATTGAGCCGAAGACCAAGGCTGACCAGGAAAAGCTCGACGAGGCGCTCAGGCGACTCGCCGAAGAGGATCCGACTTTCAAGGTTCGCGTCGACAAGGACACGGGCCAGACCCTGATCTCCGGGATGGGCGAACTACATCTGGAGATCCTCCTGGACCGAATGCTCCGGGAGTTCAAGGTCGGAGCGAACGTCGGAAAACCGCAGGTGGTCTACCGCGAATCGGTGACTGCGAGAGCGGAAAAAGAATTGCGCTTCGAGCGCACTGCCGGAAGTCAGGGAATGTTCGCCCAAGTAACCCTGGCTGTGGAGCCCGCCAAGATTAGCGACGGGATCCTGTTCGAGAACCGGCTCGACGGTGACGCGATTCCGAAGGAATACGTTGCCGCGGTGGAAAAAGGAGTCAGGGAGGCCACGGCCTCCGGAGTCATCGCCGGATACGAGATGACTGACCTGAAGGTGGAGCTCCTGGCGGCCATCCACCATGAAGTCGACTCCTCTGAGCAAGCCTTTCACGCTGCGGGGGCATTAGCCTTCCGCGAAGCAGCCAGGGAAGCCGTGCCGATGATTCTCGAGCCGGTGATGAGCGTGGAAGTGGTAACGCCCGGAGATTTTACCGGGGAGGTGATCGGGGATCTGAACGCCCGCCGAGGAAAGGTGGGAGGAATGGCGCCCCGGGCCGACGCCCAGATTGTTGAAGCGACGGTGCCTCTTTCGGAGATGTTCGGTTACATGACGAAACTACGCTCGCTCACGCAGGGGCGGGCAACATTCTCGATGCAGTTTTCACATTTTGAGAAAGTTCCATCGAGTATCGCTAGCCGCTTTATAACGGCCCAGTAAACAAAAGAGACCTAACAGGAGGTCGACTCGCCATGGCGAAAGAGAAGTTTGAGAGGACAAAGCCGCACGTAAACGTGGGTACGATTGGTCACGTTGATCACGGGAAGACGACGCTGACGGCGGCGATCACTCAGCGTCAGGGCAAAAAGGGCCTGGCGGATTTCACGCCCTTCGACGAGATCGATAAGGCCCCTGAAGAGCGCGAACGCGGTATTACGATCGCGACGGCTCACGTTGAGTATCAGACGGAGAACCGTCACTACGCTCACGTTGACTGCCCGGGCCACGCCGACTACGTGAAGAACATGATCACGGGTGCGGCTCAGATGGACGGCGCGATCCTTGTGGTGAGTGCGGCCGACGGCCCCATGCCCCAGACCCGCGAGCACGTTTTGCTGGGTCGTCAGGTGAACGTTCCCTACATGGTCGTCTACATGAACAAGGTCGATCAGGTGGATGACGAAGAGCTGCTGGACCTGGTTGAGCTTGAAGTTCGCGAACTTCTGAGCGAGTACGAGTTCCCGGGCGACGACATTCCGATCATCCGCGGCAGTGCGCTCCAGGCTCTGAACGATCCCGAGAATGACGAAGCGAACAAGAGCATCGACGAGCTGATGGAAGCGATCGACAGTTACATCCCCGAGCCGGTTCGTGACACGGACAAGCCCTTCCTGCTGCCCATCGAGGACGTTTTCTCGATCACGGGTCGCGGCACGGTGGGCACGGGCCGTATCGAGCGCGGCGTGGTGAAGGTGGGCGACAAGGTTCAGCGCATCGGCATCCGAGAGACCCTCGAGACGACGGTGACGGGTGTTGAGATGTTCCGCAAGCTTCTGGATGATGCTCAGGCGGGCGACAACGTTGGCCTGCTGCTTCGCGGCGTTGACAAGAGCGACCTTGAGCGCGGCATGGTGCTGGCGAAGCCGGGCAGCGTTACGCCTCACACGAAGTTCGAGGGCGAGGTCTACATCTTGACGAAGGAAGAGGGTGGCCGCCATACCCCGTTCTTCCAGGGCTACCGCCCCCAGTTCTACTTCCGGACGACGGACGTGACGGGTGTTGCGACGCTGCCCGAGGGCACGGAAATGGTGATGCCCGGCGACAACATCAAGATGGACATTGAGCTGATCACGCCGATCGCGATGGAGGACAACCTCCGCTTCGCCATCCGTGAGGGCGGCCGCACGGTCGGCGCCGGCGTGGTTACGAAGATTCACGAATAACCGCCGAGCGCTCGCCGCCAACAGCGACCGCCAGAGAGCGGTAAGCAGTTAGCGGTAAGCGGTAAGCGGTAAGCGGATCGACAGGTGAGCAGGGCCCTTCAAAACAAGGGCATGCTGGAGTAGCCGACCGACAGAGAGGTAGAGAATGTACACTGGCCAGAAGATTAAAATCAGGCTCAAGGCCTACGAGAGCGCGACGCTGGACCGGTCCGCCTTCGAGATCGTGCGCACAGCCAAGCGCACGGGCGCGGAGATTTCCGGACCCATCCCGCTTCCCACGCAGCGCACCTTGTACACCGTGTTGCGCTCGCCCCACGTGGACAAGAAAAGCCGCGAGCAGTTCGAGATGCGCATTCACAAGCGCCTCATCGAAATCACGAAATCATCCCCCCAGACCCTGGACGCGCTGACGAAGCTAGATCTTCCCGCCGGCGTGGACATTGAGATCAAGGTCTGAGGCCAGTGCCCGGACAAGGAAAGACTGGAGTCGAAATGGCGAATGCAACGCTTTACGACGCGAGCGGCAAGAGCAAAGGAAACTGTGATCTCCCGGCGGAAATTTTCGCCACGGAAATCAACGGTCACCTTCTCTATGAGGCCGTGAAAAACTATCTGGCGAACCAGCGCTCCGGCAACGCCCACACCAAGGATCGTTCCGAGATTACGGGTTCCACCGCGAAGCTGTATCGCCAGAAAGGCACGGGCCGTGCCCGCGCCGGTTCGGCCAAGTCGCCCACTCGCTACGGCGGTGGTACGGCTTTCGGACCCAAGACCCGTGACCACTCTTACAAGATGCCTCGCAAGGCTCGCCGCAGAGCGCTTCTGTCCGCGCTCAGCGATCGCGCTTCCGAGGGAAACATCCTTGTGGTCGAAGACCTGAGCATGGATGAGCCCAAGACCCAGGTCTTCGTCGGCCTGCTGAAGGAAATGGGTTTGGCCAAGGACAAGGTTCTCCTGGTCATGGACAACTACGACATCAACGTAAGCAAGTCCGCTCGCAACGTGCGCGACCTCGACTTCATCGTCGGCCGCGAGCTCAACGCCTATCAGGTGCTTTGGGCGGACAAGATCGTCATGACCTCCTCCGCGTTGGAGCAGGTCAAGGAGGTGTTCGGATCGTGAGCGACCTGCACCAGATCGTTCGCCGCATTCTTCAGACGGAGCGCACAAGTGCTCTCATGGCGGAGAACAAATACGTTTTCGAAGTGGACCGCCGGGCCGACAAGCCGCAGATCAAGCGCGCTGTCGAAGCCATGTTCAAGGTCACCGTGGCCGACGTTCGCACCATGAACGTTCGCGGAAAGATCAAGACCATGGGCCGTTTCAGCGGCAAGCGTCCGGATTGGAAAAAGGCAGTTGTCACGCTGGCCGAGGGCAACACCATCGACATCGTCGGTGAGATCTAGTCCCGAGCCGCGAGGAGAACGGTAATGGGTATCAAGAAATTTAAGCCGAAGACACCGACACTGCGTTATCGCACAGTCTCGGACTTCGCAGAGATCACGACGGACCAGCCCGAGAAGTCCCTCATGGAGCCCCTCAAGAAGTCCGGCGGCCGGAACAACAAGGGGCGGATCACCATGCGCCGTCGTGGTGGCGGTCACAAGCGCCAGTATCGTCGTATCGACTTCAAGCGCCATGACAAGGCTGGTATCCCCTCGACGGTGAAGACCATCGAGTACGATCCCAATCGCTCGGCGCGTATCGCCCTGCTGCTTTATGCGGACGGCGAGAAACGTTACATCCTCGCGCCCAACGGGCTGGAAGTGGGCGACAGCCTGCTGGCCGGTCCCGACGCCGAGATTCGCACCGGTAACGCGCTGCCCCTGCGCAACATCCCCACGGGTAGCCTGGTGCACAACATTGAGCTTCGCATCAGCAAGGGCGGGCAGATGGCACGCGGTGCCGGCGCCTACGCCCAGCTCATGGCGAAGGACGGCGAATACGCACACATGCGCCTGCCCAGCGGTGAGGTTCGGCTGGTGCATCAGAACTGCTACGCGACCATGGGCCAGGTGGGCAACCTGGATCACGAGAACGTGGTTTCCGGTAAGGCTGGTCGTTCGCGCTGGCTGGGCAAGCGTCCCAAGGTGCGCGGCGTTGCCATGAACCCGGTGGATCACCCCATGGGCGGTGGTGAAGGTAAGACGTCGGGCGGCGGACATCCCGTCTCTCCCTGGGGCCAGCCTTCCAAGGGCTTCAGGACTCGCAGAAACAAGGCCACGGACAAGTTCATCGTCCGTCGCCGCTACGGTAAGTAAACCAGGAGGAAGGGACTTTTGGCACGTTCCCTCAAGAAGGGCCCCTTCATTGACGAGCGCCTTCTGGGCAGGCTCGAGAAGATGAACGATTCGGGCGACAAGACCGTTGTGAAAACGTGGGCTCGTCGGAGCGCGATCTCTCCGGAGTTCGTGGGCCACACCGTCGCGATCCACAACGGCAACAAGTTCATCCCCGTCTATGTGACCGAAAACATGGTGGGGCACAAGCTGGGCGAATTCGCCCCGACCCGGACCTTCCGGGGACACAGGAAAAAAGCTGACTAAAGAGCGGGCCGGGCGCGCTTAATCGTTCGCCGGCTCTTGGAGGTTTGTCATGGCTGTAAAGGCCAGCGCCACTTTCATTCGCATCTCGCCGAGTAAGGCGCGTCAGGTGATCAACCTGATTCGTGGACAGAACGTCAGTGAGTCTATGGAGATGTTGAAGCACATGAACAAGAAGGCCGCGCAGCCGGTTTACAAGCTGTTGCAGTCGGCCGCCGCCAATGCTTTGCACCTGTCCGACGAGGAAAATCCCGTCGACGTGGACAAGTTGATGGTCAAGGAAATCTACGCGAACGAAGGTCCGACTATGAAGCGGATCCGACCTCGCGCCCAGGGACGCGCATTTCGCATCCGTAAGCGGACAACCCACATCCACGTGGTAGTCGGCGAATAAGGAGGACCGTTTTGGGTCAGAAGACTCATCCCACAGGCTTTAGGCTCGGGATCATCAAGACCTGGAATTCTCGTTGGTACGGCGGGAATAAGTATGCGGATTGGTTGAATGAAGACATCACCATTCGTCGCTTCATTACGCGTCGTCTTTCCAGGGCCGGCATCGCCCGCGTGGCCATCGAGCGCCAGAAGGGCAAAGTCACGGTGAACATCCACACCGCCCGGCCGGGCATCGTTATCGGCCGCAAGGGCGCCGAGGTGGATCTGCTCCGCGATCAGCTCAAGCACCTGACGGGCAAGCAGGTCTTCCTTAACATCAAGGAAGTGAAGCGCCCCGAGCTCAACGCCAAGCTGGTGGCCGAGCACATCGCCGATCAGCTGGTGGGCCGCGTAAGTTTCAAGCGCGCCATGAAGAAAGCACTGACTTCTGCCATGCGCATGGGCGCCAAGGGCATCAAGATTCAGTGCTCCGGACGCCTGAACGGCGCCGAGATCGCGCGCACCGAGCTTTATCGCGAGGGTGAAGTTCCCCTTCACACTCTGCGTGCCGATATCGATTACAACACCGCCACGGCCATTACCACTTTCGGTACGGTCGGCGTGAAGGTCTGGATCAATCACGGGGAGATCTTCCCCAAGGAGTTCAAGAAGGAGCTCCGGAGTCAGGTTCAGGAGGCCATCTAAGTCATGTTGATGCCCAAGCGAGTAAAGCACCGCAAGGTCCAAAAGGGTAAAAGGCGCGGCTTCGCCTATCGTGGCTCCACGATCTCTTTCGGACAGTTCGGACTCCAGGCCCAGGAAGTTTGTTGGATCACCAGCCGGCAGATTGAAGCGGCTCGTGTTGCCATCACTCGTCACGTGAAGCGTGGCGGAAAGCTTTGGATCCGCATTTTTCCGGACAAGCCCATCACCATCAAGCCCGCCGAAACCCGCATGGGTAAGGGTAAGGGAAGCCCGGAGTACTGGGTTGCCGTGGTGAAGCCCGGACGCATCATGTTCGAGCTGGAGGGAGTGCCCGAAGATATCGCTCGTGAAGCGATGCGTCGCGGCGCGGCCAAGCTTCCGGCCAAAGTTAAGTTCGTCACCCGCTAAAGGGGAGAAGTCATGAAGGTCAATGAGCTGAGGGATCTAAATCTCCAGGAACTCCGGGAGAAGGAAGGCGAGCTGAAAGAGGAGCTCTTCAATTTGAAGATGCGCCATTCGCTCAACCAGCTCGATAATCCCATCCAGATCCGGAACCTTCGCCGGAATTTGGCCAGGCTTAAAACCCTGATCGAAGAAAACCAGGCCAAGCTTAGCTAAGCCGGGCGAGGACAGGAGAAGATCATGGAAGAGAAGAGCCGGAACCTGAGGAAGTCCCTCCAAGGAACGGTAGTAAGCGACAAGATGGACAAGAGCGTGGTGGTGGCCGTCGAGCGGCGCGTCGCCCATCCTCGCTACAAGCGCTACTACAAGCGGACGACCCGCGTGGTGGCCCACGATGCTGACAACAGTTGCAGGTTGGGCGATCAGGTTCGCGTTATGTCCACGCGTCCGATCAGCAAGAGTAAGCGCTGGCGTGTATCTGAGATCATCAAGCGTGCCGAATAAGGGGAGAGACCGATGATACAGCAGGAAAGCATGGTCATCATCGCGGATAACTCCGGAGCCAAAAAGGCCCAGTGCATCAAAGTGCTCGGCGGCTCCAAGAGAAAGTACGCGTCCGTGGGTGATGTCATTACAGTCGCCGTGAAGCAGGCCCTCCCCAACGGTACCGTTAAGAAGGGCCAGGTCGCCAGAGCAGTTGTGGTTCGAACTCGGAAGGAAGTCCGTCGTCGCGATGGAAGTTACATCCGCTTCGACCAGAACGCTGCGGTGATTATCAATCTGACCAACGAGCCGGTGGGCACCCGTATTTTCGGTCCCGTGGCGCGCGAGCTTCGTGAGAAGAAATTCATGAAGATCGTGTCGCTCGCCCCGGAAGTTCTTTAGGGAGAATGAGCCGTGAAGATCGCAAAGAACGATACCGTTGAAGTGATCAGCGGAGCCCACAAGGGCCGCAAGGGTAAGGTCCTGAAGGTCCTTCCCGATGTAAGCCGTGTGGTAGTTGAAGGCGTGAACCTGCAGAAGCGGCACACCAAGCCGCGCAGTCAGCAGGATCCGGGCGGGATCATCGAAAAGGAAGGTCCCATCCACGTCTCCAATGTGAAACTGATCGAACAGGGCAGCAGAGGCTAGTGAGCCGACCCGGTTCCCCACCCGAGGGGCCCGGACAGGATGGCTCGAGGAAAGGAAATCCATGGCCAGGCTGAAAGAGTACTACAAAGAGAATGTCGTGCCCGCGATGAGCGAGAAGTTCAAGTACGGCAACCCGAACCAGATCCCCCGTATGGTGAAGATTGTGGTGAACATGGGTGTCGGCGAGGGTTCCAGAACCCCTGAGCTTATCAAATCGGCCCACAAGGAACTGGGCACCATCACGGGGCAGTTGCCGAAGATCACCAAGGCGCGGAAGTCCGTTGCGAACTTCAAACTGCGCGAAGGTATGGATGTGGGTACCAAGGTGACATTGCGCGGCAAAATGATGTGGGAATTCCTGGATCGCCTAGTGAACGTGGCCCTGCCGCGTATCCGAGATTTTCGTGGCGTATCCGAGAAAGGCTTCGACGGTCGGGGTAATTACAACCTGGGCGTCAAAGAACAGATCATATTCCCGGAGATCGATTACGACAAGATCGCCCGGATTATGGGGATGGATATCAGCATCGTAACCACCGCCGAAACGGACGAGGAAGCGGCCGAAATGCTCCGCCTTCTCAATATGCCTTTCCGGCGCAGCAACTGACCAGCGAGAGGTAATCGTGGCCAAGAAATGTCTCATCGCCAAACAGAAGCGCACGTCGAAGTTCGGTGTGCGCGAGTACTCCCGGTGCCGCCGTTGCGGTCGTCCCCGGGCATACATGCGCCAGTTTGGGATTTGCAGAATTTGTTTCCGCGAATTGGCACTTAAAGGCGAGATTCCCGGCGTGGTGAAGGCCAGCTGGTAAGATTCAAGACTTTGGATCGACACAAGGGGTAGGAACACATGTCGATGACCGATCCCATTGCGGATTTCTTGACAAGAATAAGGAACGCGGCCCGTGCTAAGCACAATCGGGTCGAAATCCCAGCTTCCCGAGTGAAGGGTGAAATCGCCAAGATTTTGCTCCACCAGGGATACGTCAAGGACGTCAAGCTAGTGGATGACGAGAAGCAGGGTTTGCTTCGCGTCTACCTTAAGTATGACAATGAAAACGCTCCCGCTATCGAGGGCCTCAAGCGAGTCAGCAAGCCTGGCCGCCGGGTCTACGTCAGGCGTGAGGATATTCCCAGGGTCATGGGTGGATACGGCATCGCCGTCCTCTCGACCAGCCGGGGTATTCTCACCGGAACCGAAGCCCGTAAAGAGGGCGTTGGCGGAGAATTCCTCTGCCAAATCTGGTAGGGGGGGAGGAGAGAAATGTCTCGTATTGGACTAAATCCGATCCCGATCCCATCTGGCGTGACCGTGGATATCGGCGAAGGCTCCCTGGTTTCCGTTAAGGGACCCAAGGGCGAGTTGAGCCGTAAGGTCAACCCGGAGTTGGAGCTCAAGATCGAGGATGGCGAATTCAAGGTCGCCCGTCCCACGGAAAGCAAGTATCACAAGGCCCAGCACGGACTCACCCGTACTCTCATCGCCAATATGGTGATCGGTGTCTCGGATGGCTTCATGAAGGAACTCGTGATCGAGGGCGTCGGCTACCGTGCCGAACTCAAGGGCAAGAACCTGGAGATGGCTCTCGGCTTCTCGCATCCCGTGGTGATCGAGCCCTTCGAAGGCATCAGCTTCGAAGTGGCTTCTCCCACCGAGATCAAGGTTCTCGGTACGGATAAGGAGAGGGTGGGCCAGATGGCTGCCAACATCCGCGGTTGGCGTCCACCCGAGCCTTACAAGGGCAAAGGCGTCCGCTACAAGGGCGAGCATATCATCCGCAAGGCCGGTAAGGCCTCTGCGAAAGAGGGGGCGTAAACCATGGCTATCAAGCCCTTTGACCGAAAAGGTCAGCGCATCAAGCGCCATCGTAGGATTCGCAAGCACGTCGGCGGCAGCGCCGAGCGTCCGCGCCTCGCCGTGTATCGGAGTCTGACCAACATTTACGCGCAGGTGATCGACGATCGGTCCCGCGTGACCATGGCCAGCGCCAACAGTCTCAAGCTTACCGTGGAGCCCGGCAAGGGTGAAACGCGCAAGGTGGCCCAGGCCCGTGCAGTGGGCAAGGCCATCGCTGAGGCGGCTATCGCCAAGGGAATCAAGGAAGTGGCTTTCGACCGAGGCGGATTCCTCTATCACGGCCGAGTGAAAGCTCTGGCCGAGGCTGCCCGCGAAGCGGGACTGGAATTCTAGGTACCTAAGGGGGACCGAACGTGTTCAGAGATAATGACAGGGGAGGGCAGCGTGGAGGCGGACCCGGTGGCGGACCCGGTGGCGGCCGTGGCGGCGGACCCGGTGGCGGACCCGGTGGCGGCCGTGGCGGCGGACCCGGTGGCGGCCGTGGTGGCGGCCGCGGAGGCGGACCCGGACGTGGCGGCCGCGGAGGTCGTGATCGCCGTCGCGAGCAGGAGGAAGAACGCTCGAACCTGATCGAAAACGTTGTTGCCATTAATCGCGTGTCCAAGACCGTGAAGGGTGGTAAGAACTTCAGCTTCACCGCTCTGGTCGCCGTGGGCGACGGTAATGGCAAGGTGGGTACGGGCCTAGGCAAGGCTCGCGAAATCGCCGACGCCATCCGCAAGGGCACCGAAGCAGCCCGGCGCAATATGGTGGACATCTCCCGCTTCCAGAATCGGACCATCGCCTATCAGGTGACGGGCCGCTGGGGCGCGGGCAAGGTTCTGCTGAAGCCCGCGGCTCCCGGTACCGGCGTGATCGCCGGTGGGCCGGTCCGTGCGGTCCTCGAAGCGGCGGGCATCTCCGACATCCTGACCAAGTCCCTGGGGACCAACAACCCCCACAACATGGTCCGTGCGACCATGGAGGGGCTGACGCGGATCAAGACCTCCAGCCAGGTGGCCAAGCGCCGCGGCCTGTCGGTCCGTAAGATGTACGGCTTGAACGAGGAGGCTTAGGTCATGGCAGGGAAGCTTAAGATCACGCAGACCCGGTCCGTCATCGGAAACAAGGTCAAAGCCAAGAGAACTATTGAGGCCCTGGGTCTCAAGCGTATGCACCAGACGGTGATTCACGAGGATAATCCCCAGATCCGCGGCATGGCCTTCGTCGTAAGGCACATGGTTCGGGTCGAGGAAGTGGAGGAGTAGCTCCATGAAGCTCAACGAACTCAAGCCCGCTGCGGGCGCGACTCACAAGACGAAACGCCTCGGCCGTGGCCGTGGTAGCGGTCTTGGCAAGACTTCAGGTCGCGGTCACGGTGGTGCCGGTTCCCGCTCGGGTTCCAAGACTCGTCCCTGGTTTGAAGGTGGGCAGATGCCCATCCAGCGCCGGGTTCCCAAGCGCGGATTCGTCAATATCTTCAGAGTCGAGTATCAGATCGTCAACGTCGGTCAGCTCGAGCGCCTTCCCGAGAGCATCACGGAGATTACTCCGGAAGTTCTTTTCGAGAACGGACTCGTGGGCAAGCGCAAGCTGCCGGTGAAACTGCTGGGCGAAGGCACGGTGGGTCGTGCTTTCAAAATCCAGGTCGAGAAGTGCAGCGGGAAAGCCCGTGAGCTCGTCGAAGCCGCCGGTGGCTCAGTGGAGTCCGCCGCCTAGTGAATCTCTTGCGGCTGGTGCCGCGGAAATTGGAGAATTAGGGTGATCAGCAGTTTCCAGAGCATGTTCAAGATTCCCGACCTGCGTCGGCGCCTGGGTTTCACGGCGTTGATGCTGGTTGTGTATCGCTTGGGCGGCCACGTGACGCTACCCGGCGTGAATCGGCTTGCGATTATGGAGTTTTTCCAGAACCAGGGTGGTGGAGTACTTCAGCTCTACGATCTGTTCGCTGGAGGAAACCTCAGTAAGGCGACCATCTTCGCCCTGGGCATCATGCCCTACATTAGTGCCTCCATTATTATGCAGCTTCTTCAGGCGGTTATTCCGTACTTCGAGAAGCTGGCCAAGGAAGGCGACGAAGGGCGAAAGAAAATTACCCAGATTACCCGCTACGGCACTGTGATGCTGGCGGCCATGCAGGGTATCGGTGTGAGTTTCTTCCTGACGTCCATGGGGCCCCAGGTGGTCGCCCACCCCGGTCTGCCTTTCAAACTTCTTACGATCCTCACCCTCACCACGGGAACGATTTTCGTGATGTGGTTGGGCGAGCAGATCACGGAACGGGGAATCGGTAACGGGATCAGCCTCATCATTACCATCGGCATCATCGCGCGTTATCCCACCGACCTGTTCAACACAATTAAGGCTCTACAGACCAAGCAGATGAGCTACATGGGCGGCCTGGTAATGCTGGCCATGATGGTCCTGGTGATCGCGGGCATCATCTTCATGACTCAGGGGCAGCGCCGAATACCGGTGCAGTATCCAAAACGAGTGGTGGGGCGTAAGGTCTATGGTGGGCAGAACACGCACATTCCGCTGAAGATCAACACGGCGGGCGTGATTCCGATCATCTTCGCTCAGGCCTTTGTGATGTTCCCGGCGACGATCTCGGCCTTCTTCCAAGGCAATGCCTTTATGGATGCCATAACGAGGCTGCTCTCACCGGGGCAAACGATCTACGTGATCGTCTATGCACTGATTATCATCTTCTTCGCCTACTTCTATACGGCCATCGTGCTCAATCCGGTGGACATGGCGGAGAACATGAAGAAATTCGGCGGGTTCATTCCAGGTATCCGCCCGGGTAAGAACACGGCGAACTACATCGATAAGTCGCTCAGCCGCATCACGCTGCCGGGGGCCATCTTCCTGGCCTTCATCGCGGTGCTGCCGGATATTCTTATCGCGAAGTTCCGGGTGCCCTTCTACTTCGGAGGCACGGGACTGCTCATCGTGGTTGGCGTGGTTTTGGACACCCTTCAGCAGATCGAAAGCCACCTCTTCATGCGCCACTACGATGGCTTCATGAAGAAGGGCAAGCTGAGAGGGCGGAGGTAAGCCTTGAATCTGGTATTTCTGGGAGCACCCGGTTCCGGTAAAGGCACGCAGGCGGCGAAGATCAAGGATCGCTACGAACTGGCTCACATTTCCACGGGGGACATTCTCCGCGCGGAAATCGCCGCCGGTTCCGAGCTGGGTCAGGCCGCCAGCAAGATCATGGAGACCGGCGCGCTGGTCAGCGACGAGATTATCCTGGGCATGATGGACACTCGCCTGCGCCAGGACGATTGTGCCAGGGGTTGGATCCTCGACGGATTCCCCCGCACCCTCGCTCAGGCCGAGGGTCTGGAAGCCCTGATGGACGGCATGAAAGGCGATCTTGATCTGGGTGTGCTCATCCAGGTGGACGCCGAAGAAGTGGTGAAGCGTTTGTCGAGCCGCCGCACTTGTAAGGATTGCAGCGCCATCCTCAGCCCGGCCGAGCTGGGTGAGGACATTCCCGAGGAAGGCGACTGTCCCCATTGTGAGGGCAGGTACTTCCTGCGGGACGACGACCGCCCCGAGACCATCCGGCGCCGGCTGGAGGTCTTCGAAAAGGAAACGGAACCCGTCATCGGCTTTTTCCGCGATCGGGACAAGCTGGTGGAGATCGACGGATCCCAGTCGCCCGATACGGTGACCGATGCGATCTTCTCGATCCTGCGTGATCAGTTCGGCGAGAAGCAAACTGCGTGATCACGCTTAAGAGCAACGAGCAGATTGAAAAAATGGACGAGTCGGGGAGAATTCTCCGCAAAGCCTTGGATGCCGCCGGTGAGGTCGTGCGTCCGGGGGTGTCCACGAAGGAATTGGATGAGATAATTCGGGGGACCATCGAGGGCGAAGGCGCCCGGCCCGCATTTAAGGGCTACATGGGTTTCCCGGCCAACAGCTGCATCTCCGTGAATGAAGAGGTGGTGCACGGCATCCCCGACGGGCGCATTCTCAAGGAAGGCGACCTGGTAAGTATCGACGTGGGTGTTGAAAAAGACGGCTGGATGGCTGACTCCGCCATGACCTACACGGTGGGCATGGTGAGTGAAGAAGCGGCCCGCCTCATGGACGTAACGCTGAGGTCCCTGGAAAAGGGCATCGAGCAGTGCGTTCCCGGGAAGCATCTGAGCGATATTTCTCATGCGATCCAGGTACACGTAGAGGCCAATGGTTTCTCCGTAGTGAAGGACCTGGTTGGCCACGGAATCGGTTCCAAGTTACACGAAGAGCCACAGATTCCGAACTTCGGACCTCCGGGACGGGGGGCCGTGCTCAAACCCGGAATGGTTTTCGCCATCGAACCGATGGTGAACGTCGGGAGCGAGAAGGTAAAGACTCTCGAAGACGAGTGGACCGTCGTGACCGCTGACGGCAAGCTGTCTGCTCACTTCGAGCACACGGTCGCAGTCACGGAGCAGGGACCGAGAATCCTGACGCTCCTGGACTGACGATCGGGAGGAGAATGGCAAAGCAAGGAGCCATATCGGTAGAGGGAACTGTGGTTGAAGCCCTGTCCAACGCGATGTTTCGCGTTGAACTGGAGAACAATCACACGGTGTTGGCCCACGTGGCCGGCAAAATGCGGATGCACTTAATTCGCATTCTTCCCGGGGACAAGGTTACGGTCGAGCTTTCGCCCTATGACCTTACTCGGGGACGTATCGTCTACCGTTACAAGTAGAGAAACCGGGTCCACCCGGACCGATAATGTGAGGTAATGATGAAAGTCCGAGCCTCGGTAAAACCGATGTGCGATCACTGCAAGGTTATCCGCCGCCATGGCGTCGTGCGGGTTATTTGCAAAAAGAATCCCCGGCACAAGCAGCGCCAGGGTTGATGGACCTCTAGGAGGATAGGTTTTGGCTCGAATTCAAGGCGTAGACCTTCCGGCCAACAAGCGCATCGTCGTGGCGTTGACCTATATATTCGGCGTCGGCCGCACTACCAGCGAGAAAATCCTGGGAGCGACCGGCATCGATACTGACATCCGTGTGAAGGATCTCACCGAAGAGCAGAACGCTCTGCTTCGCGATGAGCTCAATAAGGCGGACTACAAGACGGAAGGTACACTTCGTACCGAGATTTCCATGAACATCAAACGTCTCATGGATATCGGCTGCTATCGCGGCCTCCGCCACCGCAAAGGCCTGCCCGCTCGCGGACAGCGCACTAAAACGAATGCCCGTACCCGGAAGGGCCCCAAGGCTCGTCCCGGCGGGAAGAAGAAGTAAGAACCCCGATTTCAGGGTTTAGGGCTTCGGCCCGCTTGAAATTCTGAGGAGGAATATGGCTGGTCCCAAGAGGACAACTAGGAAGAAGTCGAAGAAGATGGACTCGATGGGCGTGGTGCACATCAAGTCCAGCTTCAACAATACAATCATCACCGTCACGAACACCCAGGGCGAGGTTTTCGCCTGGGGCAGCGCCGGCACTTCCGGTTTCAAGGGAAGCCGTAAGAGCACTCCCTTTGCCGCGCAGCTCGCCGCCGAGAAGGTTGTTCGCGACGCCATAAACGCGGGTTTGCGCCGCTGCGAGATCCACCTTAAGGGTCCGGGGCCTGGCCGCGAAGCCGCGATCCGTTCCATCCATGGTACCGGCATTGAAGTGTCCGGCATCAAGGACAAGACCAGCGTTCCTCACAACGGCTGCCGCCCCACCAAGCGGCGCCGAAACTAGGTTATCAGGAGGTCTAGGCCAAATGGCCCGATACACCGACGCGAAATGCAAGCTATGCCGTCGTGAGGGGGACAAACTCTTCCTGAAGGGCGAACGTTGCTTCAGTGATCGTTGCGCGATTGAAAAGCGCCCCTATCCTCCCGGACAGCACGGACGAGGCCGGCGCCGTAAGGCGTCCGAATTCGGACTCCAGCTCCGCGAGAAACAGAAGCTCCGCCGCATCTATGGCGTGCTCGAAAAACCCTTCCGCAATTACTTCGCGGAAGCCGCTCGCCGCACGGGCGTGACCGGTACCAACCTGCTCCAGCTCCTGGAAGGGCGCTTGGACAACATGGTCTACCGTATGGGCTTCGCGCCCAGTCGCAGTGCGGCACGGCAGTTGGTCGCTCATCGTCACTTCCAGGTCAACGGGTCGCTCGTGAACGTGCCCAGTTACCAGGTGAAGCCCGGCGACGTGGTGACCCTCAGGGACAAGAGTCGCAAAAATCCCTTCATCGTTGATGCTCTGAAGGGCGCGACCGGCCGCGGACGCGTTTCCTACATCAGCACCGACGACGCGAAGTTCGAGGGCTCCTACATCAGTGTTCCGGAACGGGCCGAGATTCCGACCATGGTTCAGGAACAGCTGATCGTCGAGCTCTACTCGAAGTAGATCTGACAGGATACGACTGAGAGGGAGGAATTCCGCATGAAGTGGAAGAACGTTCTTATGCCGAAGCAGGTCGAGGTCCAGAAGGAAGGCGAAACCCGCAATTTCACGCGGTTCATCGTCGAGCCTCTGGAACGCGGCTTCGGCCAGACGCTGGGTACGGCCCTGCGTCGCACCCTGCTCAGCAGCCTGCAGGGAGCTGCCGTTACGGCTGTGAAATTTGAAGATGCTCTTCACGAGTTCACCAACATTCCTGGCGTCCTCGAGGACGTTACGGACGTGGTGCTCAACCTGAAATCCGTGGTGGTGCGCCTGCACGCCGATCACTGGCACAAGCTTTACCTCGAGGCCAAGGGCCCGGGGCCGGTGACCGCGGCGGACATCACTCAGGATCCGGCGGTGGAGATCGTCAACAAGGACCAGGTGCTTTGTCACTTGAACGAGGGCGCGACCATCAAGGCCGAGATCCTCATCGGTGACGGCCGCGGTTTCGTGCTCGCCGAGAACCACGATCTGCCCGACAGCAGCATCGGCGTGGTTCCCGTGGACAGTATCTTCTGTCCGGTGAGCAAGGTGAACTTCCGCGTGGAGGACACCCGCGTCGGCCAGCGCACTGACTACGATCGTCTCATCCTCGAGATCGAGACCAATGGCGCCATCACGCCCGAGGAAGCCCTGGGCTTTGCCTCGAAAATCGTGAAGGACCATCTCTACCTCTTCATCAACTTCGACGAGGAACCCCTCGATGAAGCCGACGAGGAAGTGGACGAGGAGATCGAACGTCTGCGCGACACCTTGGACCGCAGCGTGGACGAACTGGAGCTCAGCGTTCGCAGCGCCAACTGCCTGAAGGCCGCGAATATTCGCAGCATCGGCGAGCTGGTGATCAAGAGCGAGAATGAGATGCTCCAGTACCGGAACTTCGGCCGCAAGAGCCTCAAGGAAATCACCGAGATCCTCGAGGGGATGAGTCTGCACTGGGGCATGGACCTCAGCGCCGTCCTCTCGGGCTCGGAAGAGACTGCTGAGAAACCCATGGAGATCGAGGGCGTCACCAACTAGACGCCGACGACGAAGAGAGTGGTATCATGCGACATCGAGTCAGGGGAAATCGACTGAATCGCGGCAAGGCCGCCCGACGCGCCATGCTTCGGAACATGGTGACCAGCTTGCTGGATGGCGAGCGCATCACCACCACCGAAACGCGCGCCAAGGAAGCCCGCCGCTTCACCGACCGGATGATCACCTTCGCCAAGAAGGGCGATCTGGGTTCGCGTCGTCAGGCCGCGCGCTTCATCAACGATCCGAAGGTGCTCCAGAAGCTCTTCGGTGAGATCGGTCCCCGCTACGCCGAGCGTAACGGTGGCTATACGCGGGTCATGAAGCTCGGTACTCGCCGCAAAGGCGACGACGCGCCTTTGGCCATCCTCGAGTTGGTGGAAGCGGATTTCACGCCCAAGCCTTCGCGCGAGAAGAAGCCTTTGGAGGTCCGCATCGGCGGCACGCCCAAGATGGCGGCCACTGAGCCCGAGCCTGAAGAGGCAGCGGTTGAAGAAGCTCCGGCTGAGGAGGCGGAAGCCGAGGAAAAGACCGAATAAACGGATCCGCAACCCCGTTTTGAAACCGTCCTTCGGGGCGGTTTTTTTTGTGTCATCCCCTGCGGAAATGCATAGATTGTGGGTGCAACGTTCACCTGGCGATCGGAGGCGGCTTGCTCGACTTTCTGTTGAAAGAAGTACCCCGCGAGTTTTGGTTTCTCATGGAGGAGATGGCGATCTATCTCCTCTTGGGATTCGCGGTGGCCGGCCTGCTCTCGGCCTTCATCTCACCCGAAATCATCGAACGCCACCTGGGCGGCCGCGGGCAGAAGCCCATCTGGAAGGCCACGCTCTTCGGCACTCCCCTGCCGCTCTGTTCCTGCGGCGTGATTCCCGTCGCCGCCTCGCTGCGCCAGCACGGCGCAAGCCGCGGATCCACGACCTCCTTCCTGCTTTCGACCCCGCAAACCGGCGTGGACAGCATCCTCGTCACCTGGGGACTGCTCGGCCCTGTCTTCGCCGTCTTTCGCCCTTTGGCCGCGCTGGTCACGGGCATCTTCGGGGGCACCGCCGTCTCGGCGCTTGAGAAAGATCACAATGGTGAAGTTGCGGAGACCGCTGCAGCCTGCAACGACGGCTGCGGCGAGATGCCCAGCGAAGGCGGACGGCTGCGTCGCGCCCTCGGCTACGGATTCCTCACCCTGCCCCGCGACATCGCGGGGGCCCTCATCGTCGGCATGGCCGTGGCGGCGGTGATCAGTGCGGCCATCCCGGCCAACTACTTTGCCGACTCTCTGGGTGCGGGATTTCTGGGACTCATCGTCATGATGTTGGTGGGTATTCCCGTCTATGTTTGCGCCACAGGATCAGTGCCCCTGGCCCTGGCCATGATCCACATGGGCATCTCGCCCGGCGCGGCCCTGGTCTTTCTGATCACGGGACCCGCCACCAACATGGCTACCCTCGCCACGGTCTGGAAAATCCTCGGCAAGCGCTCAGCCATCGTCTATCTGCTGGTGGTTGCGGTCTTTGCCATACTTTCGGGCTTCTTGCTGGACTTCCTGTTCACCCAGAACTGGGTACAGGCCGAGTGGATGCCCGCCATGGATCATCAACACGAAACCGTGCCCGGCTGGCTCAAGACCTGGGGAGCCTGGGCCCTGGTGGCCATGATGCTGCTGGCCCTTGTCTGGCCGCGCCTACCAAAGTCCGCCGAGAAGGAGGCGATCATGGAAAACGTCGTTATTTTGAATGTGAAGGGCATGACCTGCGAGCACTGCGCAGGAAGCGTCCGGCGCGCCGTGAGCGAGAGCGCCGGTGTGAAGGAAGTGGAAATAGACCTGGGCAAGGGGCAGGCGAGATTCACCGGCCAGGGTTACGATCTGGCGCAGATCCGCGCATCTATTGAGGCGCTTGGCTTTTCGGTGACTAACTAGACTTTCCCGCCCGCACTGACTAGATTCGTGGAGGTTCAATTGACCGTGAGGAGAGTCCGATGCTGAGTCCCAAGCTGGAAGCCGCGCTGAACAAACAGCTGAACGCGGAAATGTATTCGTCCTATCTCTATCTGGCCATGTCGGCATATCTGCATGCCAGCGACATGGAAGGCCTGGCGCACTGGATGTACGTGCAGTCCCAGGAAGAGATGGCCCACACCATGAAGTTCTTCAACTTCATCAACGACCGCGATGGACGCGTGGTCCTCGACGAATTGCCCGCGCCGCCCAGTGAGTGGAAGGGCATCTCCGACGTCTTCGAGGCCACCCTCACCCATGAGCAGGAAGTGACGACTCTCATCAATGGTCTCGCCGATGTGGCCGACGCCGAAAACGATCGCGCTGCCAAGGTTTTCCTGCAGTGGTTCGTTTCCGAGCAGGTGGAAGAGGAAGCCACGGTGAAGAGCATCATCCAGAAGCTCAAGATGGTGGGCGACTCGGGCAGCGGCCTCTACATGATCGACAAGGAGCTCGGCGCACGCGTGGATGTGGATATCAACGCGGTGGCGGCGGAAGAGTAAGCGCCAGGAAACGGATACTTGGCCATCTGCCCTCGCCACAAAGATGGCAAGCGCTGAATATCTGACTGATTGTAAAATGTACTTTTCAACCGGCCGGCTCAATGTTCGTGACATCTAGAAACACCCCAGGCTCCTGGAGCCTGGGGTGTTTTGTACCTGTAGTGAATCCTAGCTTCGCGATCCTTCCTTGCGGGCACGCTGGTGGCCGAGCGTCCACCCGGGTGGACGCGCCGTCCGAGGCCTGACTCGTCGGCGATCGGCACCGAGGAGAATCATTGAAAGCTGTGAATTACTGCCCACTGCCAGAGGATACCCCGAAGAACCGAGGAAACACTTTCGGGTAGTGCACGTGAAATCTGGCTCGAGTTGCAATTAAGAAACCCAGGTCCCGAAGGACCTGGGTTTTTTCAAGCGAGGAGTTCTGGCCGGAATCATCCCCACTTGAGCAGAAGCGTTTTCGGATCCAGTTCCAGGTGTAGGTCGGCCATGTCCTCGTTCTCGTGATCCTTCACGATGCGCAGCTTCACGTGATCGGCCTTGGGCTCCAGACGCACGATGACGGAAAGATGCTCGTCGTGACGCGCGACCTCCACGGGCACGTCGCGCTCGTCGCGTTCCTGCCCCTCACGGTGACGGAGCGCGGTGATCCAGATTTCCACTTGCATATCCTCGGCAAGCTTCTTGAGCCCGGCCAAATCTTCCTCGGAGACGGTCTCGAAGTCGGGCCAGCCATCGAGGATGAGTGCATAGGGCTCGAACTCGGCGTGCTCGGCCAGGAAATTCATGCTCTTGCGGATGCGCTCCACAGAAAAATCACCGTCGCGATAAGCTAGCAGGTGACGATTGCTGACCATGGTCAAGCGCGTCTCGGTCAGGTCCTCGATCTTGCTGCTGGCGGCCAGGTCGCGGAAGATCTCTTCGTAGAAACGAGAGAGGTTGTCCACCGATCCGCCTACGGTCACATGCAGCACCTTGCGCCCCTGGAGCAGATCGTCCAGCGAAACGCCGATGAGCAAGGCCGTCTTGCCCACACCCTTGCGGCTGGTCACAACGCCGATGTTGCCCTTGCCGAGCCCGCCGTGAATGGAGCGCTCGAAGACGCGCAGGGGACTACGCTTATTCAGTTCCTTGCCATAAACCATGAGCCCAAACCCCCGGTTAGTGACCCTGTTTGACTTTTTCCTGGTACTCTTTTTTCAGCTCGTCGGCAACGGCCACGGGAGCTGGCGCATAGCGCTTGAACTCCATGGTGAAGCCGGCCTTGCCCTGTGTTACTGAACGCAGGACGGTGGCGTATCCGAACATTTCCGACAGCGGCACCTCGGCGTCGATGCGCACGAAGCCCGCGTCTTCCGTCGTACCCAGCACGATGGCCCGGCGCTGCATCAGCGTTCCCATGGCCTCGCCCTGGAATTCCCGAGGCGTCTCCACCGAGACCAGCATAAGCGGCTCGAGCACCTTGGGTCCACCCTTTGGGTAGAAGCTGCGGAAGGCGTCGCGGGCGCAGGTCATGAAGGCGTTGTCCGAGGAGTCCACCGCGTGACTGTTGCCGTCCTGCAGTACCACCTTGATGCCGACCACATGCGCGCCGATAACCGGGCCCTTGACCAGCGCGGCCTTAAATCCCTTTTCCACCGCCGAGATGAACTCGCTGGGGATGTTGCCGCCCCTGACCTCGTTGACGAATTCGAATTCGCCTTCGGCCAGTGGCTCCAGGATGCCCTGCATCTTGGCGTACTGTCCCGATCCGCCGGTCTGCTTCCTGTGCGTGTAGTCGAAGGTCACGGCCTTGCCCAGCGCCTCGCGGTAGCTGACCTGGGGCGGGCTCACTTCGACCTCGGCCTTGTATTCGCGCTTCATGCGCTCGATGTAAACGTCCAGGTGCAGCTCACCCATGCCCTGGATGACCGTGTCGCCGGTTTCATCGTCCACCGAAACGCGGAAGGTGGGATCTTCACGGGTGAAGCGCCCGAGAGCCTTGGACATGTTGTCCTGGGCCTTCTTGTCGATGGGCTTCACCGAAAGGCTGATCACGGGATCGGGCACGTGCATGGAAGCCATGGAGGCGTCCAGGTCGAGCGAGGTGAAAGTGTCGCCCGATGCGCAGTCGATGCCGAAGAGCGCAACGATGTCGCCGGCCTCGGCCCGGTCGATGTCCTGCATCTTGTCCGAATGCATGCGCACCAAGCGCCCAACCTTCACCCTTTGACCGGTGCGGTTGTTCTTGATTGTGTCGCCCTTGGACATTCCGCCCTGATAAATCCGAATGTAGGTGAGCTGCCCGTACTGCCCGTCTTCCAGCTTGAAGGCCAGGGCGATGGTGGGATCTTCCGGATCGTTGCTCACCACGAAGGTTTCGCCTTCATTGTCTTTCGCAAGACTGATGGCCTCATTCTGAACCTCGCGGGGTTCGGGAAGATAGGCCAGCACGGCGTTGAGCAAAGGCTGCACGCCGCGGTTCTTGTAGGCCGAGCCCATGAAGACGGGGGTCAGGTCGCGGGAAAGCGTTCCGGCGCGCACGGCGCTGTGTATCATTTCCTCGGTGACCGAATCTTCGATCATGGCTTCCATGAGTTCATCGCTGAACATGGAGACGGCATCGAGCATCATTTCGCGTCGGGTCTCCGCCGTCGGGAGCAGGCTGGCGGGGATGTCCTCTTCGCGGATCGTCTCACCGTTCTCCCCATCGAAGTAGAGCGCCTTCATCGTGACCAGGTCCACGAGTCCCTCGTAATCGGCTTCCAGGCCGATGGGCAGCTGCATCATCACGGCGTTGTGGCCGAGTTTCTCGATAAGCCCTTCGGTCACGCGGAAGGGGTTGGCGCCCGAGCGGTCGCACTTGTTCACGAAGGCGATGCGCGGCACATTGTAGCGCTTCATCTGCCGGTCGACGGTGATCGACTGGCTCTGCACGCCGGCCACCGCGCAAAGAATCAGCACCGCGCCGTCGAGCACGCGCAGGCTGCGCTCCACTTCGATGGTGAAGTCGACGTGGCCCGGCGTATCGATGATGTTGACGTGGTAGCCATCCCACTCCACATGCGTGGCGGCCGAGGCGATAGTGATGCCCCGCTCGCGCTCCAGCTCCATGGAATCCATGGTGGCGCCGACGCCGTCCTTGCCGCGCACCTCGTGGATGGCGTGGATCCGGTCGGTATAAAAGAGGACCCGCTCGGTCAGGGTGGTCTTCCCCGAATCGATATGCGCACTGATGCCGATGTTGCGGACCTTGCTCAGGTCGGTACTCATGCCGCTCTCCTGGATGTCTTGGAGTAGGGTTGGGCCGGCAGGCCCTTCAAGCGCCATAAAATAGGGGATTTGGCGCCGTCGGCAAGGGGAAGATTATGAAAATACGGCAAATAGGGAATTCGGACCGCCTACTCCTCTTGGGTTTTTTCCTTCCCCGGCAGAGCGAAAACGAGTGGCAGGGCCAGAAAGCCGATCAGCGCGCTGATCAGCAGGGCCGTGCGCAGGCCCAGCCAGTCGGCCAGGATCCCCACCAGCAGCACCACCACCGAGCGCAGGGCGAATCCTGTGGCCGTGAAGAGCCCATGGGCGTTTTCCTGGATGAGCGCGATCATCACCGAGGTGGTGGATAGGGCGAAGAATCCCAGGGCGAAGAGCAGGGGCAGCCTGAATGACCCCGTTGCGAAAAGAAAGAGCAGCAACAAGATAGGCGAGGCGAGCGTGGCCAGCAGAATGGTGAAGCGACGCCCCAGGCGGTCGCTGAGGGTGCCGAGTACGAGGGCTCCGCCCGCTCCGGCCAAGGAAAATCCCTCGGAGGTCATGAAGACGGGCAGGAAGGTGGCCAGCGAGCCCAAGAGAAAACTGCGCACCATGACCACGCTGAGGACGGGCAGCATCACGCCGCGCATGGACCTCCAGCTTTCGGCGAATTTCGGCCGCGGGCCGCCGGCCTCGACGCGTCCCGGCAGGCGGCGGCACTGGATCCAGAGCAGCAGGCTGGTGGCCAGGCCCAGAGGCATGAGCCGCCAGATGCCCGACAGTCCCCACCAGGAGACCGCAGCCACGGCGAGTTCCCCGCCCAGCCGGTAGATGCTCACTCCGCGGCCCTTGGCGCTTCCCGACTCGGCGGCGACCATCACGGCCGAGGGCACATGAAAGACGACGCTGGAGAATCCCGATACGAAGAGAAGCGCGGCGAGCGTGCCGTATCCCGGGACGATACCGAGCAGGCACATGGCGATGGTGGTCAGGCCGGGCGCCAGGATGATGGCCCATCTGAGGTCGCGCCGGTCGGCGGTGAGGCCTATCCAGGGGGCGGCGGCCGCGGGGGCGCGCTGGAAGACGGTGAGCGAGGCGCTGAGGGTGAGCGAGATGCCGAGTTTTTCAATAATGAGCGGCAGCAGCGGGGCGAGGAAGACCGAGAAGGTGTCATGCACGAAGTGGCCGAAGGAAGTGGCCTAGACCGAAGCCCAAGCTGGGGCGAGTGTCAGGTGAATACCGTCACTGTACAGCCTGGCAGGCCATTCCGCATCCTGGTTATCTACCGCGATTTTCCGGATGAGGAATACTCCATCGTTCAAGGCGAGCACCATTACTACGAAACTACTTGTACCGACTGCTGGGAGGAAGTCGACCTCTATCATCAAGAGCTAGACTTCTTGGGTTACTTTGATCACTGCTGGGGAATTTTCATCAATATCATCCCAGATGATGACCTGCCCTGGGACGATTACTTTTCGATGTGGTGGGATGGCGGAGTGGACAATCCGTTCACATCAGCCAGGTTTACTTCCCTCGGTGAGAATTCTTCTGGGAATATCAATCAAGAACCATGGTATAATTCCGAAGGGGGTTATGGCGAGTATCTCATCGATGTTCATGCTTACCTTGAAGGCATCACGCCAACTGGCGAGACTACCTTCTCGGAGATAAAGTTGGAGTATGGGCCTCGCTAGGATCCGAGCCACATAAAAACACTATTTCCTTGTAGTGAGTTTGCCTGGCAGTCATTTGTTTCCAAGCGCGGTATCGTGCAAAATTGCTCGTGATCGTCTTTCAACAAGTACAATCCCAAAGGTCGTCATGCACGTTAAACTACCGATCTTCCTGGTTCTCCTTCTCGCCGCCACCTCGGCCCCGGCCCACATCGAGCCTCCCAGCGATCTGCCCTGGGAAAACAGCGACCGCTACGACAACACCCTGGCCAAGGATTTTATCATGGACGCGCCCTGGCGTGTCATCGATGCGAACACAACCATCCCGCTTTCCATCGTGCTGAAGGATTGCGACGAGGACGACATCCGCGAGCTGCACTGGATTCGCTGCACTGACCGCGTGACAGGCGCCACGGTCTGGCATCACGATTTCGGCGACGAGGAAATCGGCGACGACGCCAGCGAAGACAACTACTGGACCTGGATCACCACCGTCACCGAAAACCACAGCTGGCTGCCCAATGGAACCCTGCTCACGCCGGCCAACCTGGGCTATGCGGCTGGGCAGCACATCAACTGGTTCGTGGAGATCTATTACAAGGACGACTGGTTCAACTACTCCGAGGAACGCGCCCTGCGCATTCATGTGGGCAGCGGCGAATTCCCCTGGCCGGAAGATTGGTACGGCGGCGATGTGCACTATCATACGATGTACACGAACAACATCGCGGAATTCGGGATACCCCTGCCCGCGGTGGCGGAAGCGGCCAAGGCCATGGGCCTGCATTGGCTGGCGGCCACCGACCATAGCTGCGACTTGGACGAAATTGGCGACGGAACCTACAGCTATGCCACGCACTGGTGGGAGTGGACAACGCAGACACCCGCGGGTATCCAGGCCAACTACCGAAGCGTCTTCGCGCATGGATCATCCTGGGGCGGGCTCGGCGCGGACGTGGCCGAACTGGACAGTCCCGACTTCCGCCTTTACCGCGGTGTGGAAATCAATCTGGCCTCGGTGGATTCGGACAGCTACGACAAGACCCTGCACTGCCTGTTTTACAATCCCGATTACATTCACTCGCCAAACAGCGGCGCCATCGGCGAGCGGCCCGTGGAACTCAGCGTGACCGAGGGCATGGCCGCACTAGGATCGATCGGCTTCGCCTACGCGGCTCACCCCCTAAGCGATCTTTCCGCCGAGTGGGGCGGGCTGGACTGGGGTATCAACGGTGCGCGCTGGGGCGATCAGGATATCGCCGCCGCACTGGGCTATTCGGCCTTTCGCGGCCTGCAGGCATTCAACACGCGCGAAACGCTTTACTCCTCTGATCAGTACGATCCCTGGGGCGATTTCGACGCGGGCGTGCCGGCGGACAATGCTTATCCCGGCGATCTGCTCGAAGGCGTTTCGCTTTGGAACGACCTGCTCGTTGACGATCTGGCCGCGGGCTTCACGCGGAAGATCTTTCTGGCCGGGGGCAGCGACGCCCACGGCGATCTGAACTTCGCCTCTTACATCAGCCTGGACAATTACGCCACCGATAATGCCATGGGCAAAGTGCAGACCGTGGTGCACGTGCCCGGCGAGTGGGGGCCGGGCAACCTGCCGCCCATGGATGAAATCCTGGCGGCCTATCGCGAGGGTCGCTCGGTGGCCACCGACGGTCCCTTTCTGGAAATCGGTGTGGATGGTAATGACGATGGAAGCTGGTACGGCGCGGCCGACTTGTCCATCGGCGAGGACGGCGTCATGCCGGCCTCGGGCACCTTGCCCCTGCGCTTTCGCTGGAAGACACTGTCGGAGTTCGGTCATGTGATTTCGGTGAGACTGATCGCCGGCGACATTTTCGGCAGCGAGATCCTGCTCGATTACAATCCCGCGCAAAACGGCGCGCCCTATGAGGGCGAATCATCCTTCGATCTGGGCACTTTGGCGCTGGACGGTTGGCACTTCATCCGCGCCGAGTTGCTGACCGCCGACGGTCACGCCGGACATCGCGCCTTTACGAATCCTATCTGGGTTTTCTTCGATCCGGCTAGTGACGCGGAATCAGCGGCGGCGGCGCCGAGACTTGGCAACTGGCCCAATCCTTTCAATCCGAACACACGCATTTCCTTCGTGCTGGAGCATGCTGGATCTGTGGAGCTTGCGATCTTCGACAGCAGCGGCCGCCGGGTGTGCGAACTGTACCCGGGTACAGTTTTCGAAGCGGGCACCCATGAGATCGCCTGGGATGGTCGTGACTCGGTCGGACAGGAACTGCCTTCGGGTGTTTACATGGTTAAGCTTGGAGCGGGCGCGAGGCAACAGCAGCATAAGATGCTGCTGCTGAAGTAGACCTTCTTTCAAAAGCCTCCAAATATCAAGCAAATACACTTGATATTTGGAAATTAAGGGCTATGCGCTTGATATTCAGACAGTTTTTGAGAGCAAGTCCAGCCAAAGCAAAACCCCCGACAGAGGCCGGGGGCTCAATCCAACAGAAAAATGCTCAGCCTTAGAACAAGGACTTCACATTGCTCCAGCTGGTGGTCGCAGTGGCCACCGGCGGGAAACACTCGCAGGGCGGTGTGGAGCAATTGAGGGTGAACAGTCCGCCGCCGGCATCATGCACGTCGAAGAGGGCGTCCACCAACACGAGGCAATCGCAGTCGTCGCCAGGAGCGACGAGAACTTCATGATCCGTGCCCACCCATGTCTCATCGAACATGAGCAATTCGAGGCTGCAGATCGTAAACTGGCCAGCACCAACACCCTGAGGTTCGGGCCAGGCGGCGGAGTAATCCGTCCAGACTGAGCCGATAACCAAGTCCGTGGTGTGAATGACCGTGACCGTTCCCATGGGATAGCCCTCACTCAAAGGCAGACCATCCAGCTTGAATTCGGCAGCGGTGATACCATCATCCAAAGGACCCGCATCCCAGTAGGCGACGACATGGAGCAGCGTGGGGACGTAAGGAATCAGGGCAGCATCGCAAGAATTCATACCCTCATCGGCGAAAAGTCCGATGACAGTGTCGGCCTGAGCCGCGCCGGCCAGGCTAAGGATCGTCAATATTAGCAGTAAGTTGCGCATTTACTTCCTCCATTGGTTCAGCGTGCTGCTGGAGGAACTGCAAGAAACCTACCGGAACAACGGGAAACTTGAACATGAACAAGAATAAACAAGCCCCACCCTGTAGATCGGGTGGGGCTTGGGGTTTACGTTCAGGTCCAAGTTCAATCTAGACTTCTGCCTTCTCCGATTCTTTCTCCGTGGAGAAATCCATATCCGCCAGGCGCTTGTACTGACGATAATGGGCGTCGGCTTCCTTCTGACTGAGCTTGAAATGAGCCTCGGCCTCTTCCGGATGGCTCTTGGCCAGCTGAGAGAAACGCGTCTCGCTCATGAGATAGTCGCGAAGGGGCATGCTGGGTTCCTTGGAATCCAGATTCATGGGGTTCTTGCCCTCGTCGATCAGATCGGGATTGTAGCGATACAGGGGCCAGTGACCCGACTGAACCGCCATCTTCATGTGATCGCCCACCTTGCTCATGTCGATTCCATGGGCAATACAGGGGCTGTAGGCGATGACGATGCTGGGGCCGTGGAATGCCTCGGCCTCCATCAGTGTCTTCACCGTCTGGGTGTCATTGGCACCCATGGACACCTGACCCACGTAAACGTTGCCGTAACGCATGGCCATCATGCCCAGGTCTTTCTTGCGCGAGGGACGACCCGCCGCGGCGAACTTGGCCACAGCGCCACGGGGCGTAGCCTTGCTCATCTGACCGCCGGTGTTGGAATAGACCTCGGTGTCGAGCACCAGAATGTTCACATCCATACCTGATCCGAGTACGTGATCCAGGCCGCCGAAGCCGATGTCGTAGGCCCAACCGTCGCCACCCATGATCCAGACGCTGCGGCGCACAAGGTGATCGACCATGTCCAGTAGGCGCAGGCCGTCATCACCGTCGGCGTCACGGTTCAGGATTTTCTTGAGTTCGGAAACGCGCTCACGCTGGGCGAAGATGCTTTCCTCGTCGCGCTGTTCTTCGTTCAGAATGGCGTCGGCCAGTTCCTCACCGATCTCGCTGCGATGCTTCCACACCAACTCCTCGGCCATTTCCTTCTGCTTGTTGAAGCTCATGCGGAAGCCTAGGCCGAATTCGGCGTTGTCTTCGAAGAGGCTGTTGGACCATGCGGGTCCGCGGCCTTCCTCGTTGACGGCCCAGGGCGTGGTGGGCAGGTTACCGCCGTAGATGGACGAGCAACCCGTAGCGTTGGCCACAACCATGCGATCGCCGAAGAGCTGACTGACCAGCTTCACGTAAGGAGTTTCGCCGCAGCCGGGGCAAGCGCCGCTGAACTCGAAGAGGGGGCGTAGGAACTGGCTGCCCTTGACCTGGTTGTGCTTCACCGCGCTGCGATCCAGGTCGGGAAGGCGCAGGAAGAAATCCCAGTTCTCGGCTTCCTGAGCGCGCAGGGGGGGCTGCTCTTCCATGTTGATGGCCTTGAGCTCGGGGTTCTGTTTGTTGGGCGCCGGGCAGTATTCCACGCAGAGTTTGCAACCGGTGCAGTCCTCGGCCGCAACCTGCAGGCTGTACTTCATGCCCTTGAATTCCTTGCCCTTGGCGTCCACGTGCTTGAAGGCGGCGGGCGCATCACGCAGCAAGCCCTCCTCGTAGATCTTCGGACGGATGGCCGCATGGGGGCAAATGAGCGCGCACTTGTTGCACTGGATGCAGGTTTCCGTGTCCCAGACGGGAATTTCCAGCGCGATGCTACGCTTCTCCCAGCGAGCGGTATCGGTGGGGAAGGTGCCGTCCAGGGGCATGGCGCTTACGGGAAGCTGGTCGCCGCGACCGGCGATGATTTCGGCGGTGACGTTCTGCACGAACTCAGGCGCCTTGTCGCTCATTACCGTACCCAGCTTCACGTCGCTGCCGGTGGTCTTGGGAATTGTCACCTCGTAGAGAGCCGCCAGGGTATTGTCCACCGCGGCGAAGTTCTGCTGCACCACCTTCTCACCACGCTTACCGTAGGTCTTTTCGATGCTCTTCTTGATCTGCGCGATGGCCTCGTCTTTGGGAAGCACGCCGCTGATGGCGAAGAAGCAGGTCTGCATGATGGTGTTGATGCGCCGGCCCATGCCGGTATCGCCCGCCACTGTGTAGGCGTCGATGGCGTAGAGCCTGATCTTCTTGGCGATGATGTCTTTCTGTGCCTTCTCCGACAGCGTTTCCCAGATACCCTTCTCGCCGGCCTGGCTGTTGAGCAGCAGGATTCCGCCGGGCTTGACCACCTCAGTCATGTCGAACTTCTCGACGAAGTTCGCCTGATGGCCGGCCACGAAGTCGGCCTGCTTGATCAGGTAGGTAGAGTGGATGGGCTTCTTGCCGAAGCGCAGGTGCGAAGTGGTGGTGGAGCCGGACTTCTTGGAGTCGTAAACGAAGTAGCCCTGGGCCCAGTTGTCCGTTTCCTCGCCGATGATCTTGATGGAGTTCTTGTTCGCGCCGACCGTGCCGTCGGAGCCGAGTCCGTAGAACACGCTGCTGATGGTGCCTTCTTCGTCGAGCAGCCAGTTTTTATCGTACTTGAGATAGTTGCCGGTGACGTCGTCGACGATGCCCACCACGAAGTGATTCTTGGGCTTGGCCGCCAGCAGTTCGTCGAGCACGCTCTTGACCATAGTCGGCGTGAATTCCTTGCTGGATAGACCGTAGCGCCCGCCGATGACCTTGGGCATGGAGCCGGAAGGAAGAGCATCTTCGCCCATGGCCTCGGCCAGGGTGCCGATGACGTCGTGATAAAGGGGTTCGCCCTGAGCGCCGGGCTCCTTGCTGCGATCGAGCACCGCGATTTGCTTCACGGTTTCGGGCAGGGCGGCCAGCATGTGCTTGCCGGAGAAGGGGCGATACAGGCGCACCTTGATCAGACCCACCTTCTCACCGGCGGCGTTAAGAGCTTCAACGGTTTCGTGAGCGGCTTCCGCTCCCGAGCCCATCATGATGATGACGCGCTCGGCTTCGGGATCGCCCACATAATCGAAGAGTTTGTACTGGCGGCCAGTGCGCGCGGCGAATTCATCCATGGCCTTCTGCACGATTTCCGGGCAGGCCTCATAGATGGGATTGATGGCTTCGCGAGCCTGGAAGAAAACATCGGGGTTCTGAGCGGTGCCGCGCAGCACGGGACGGTCGGGATTCAGGCCCCGGCGGCGATGCGCTTCGATGTTTTCGAAGTTGAGCAGATCGTGGATGTCCGAGTCGTCCAGCTGTTCCACTTTCTGAACTTCCGAGGAGGTGCGGAAACCGTCGAAAAAGTGAATAAAGGGAAGACGTGAATTGAAGGTGGACATGTTGGCGATGAGCGCGTGGTCCATGCACTCCTGCACATTATTGCTGGCCAGCATTCCCCAACCGGTCTGGCGCACGCTCATGACGTCGCTGTGGTCGCCGAAGATGGACAGGGCGTGAGTGGCCAGAGTTCGCGCGGAAACATGGAAGACCGTGGAGGTCAACTCACCGGCGATTTTGTACATGTTGGGAATCATGAGCAAGAGGCCCTGGGATGCCGTGAAGGTGCTGGTCAGCGCGCCGGTCTGCAGGGCTCCGTGCACAGCGCCGCTGGCGCCGCCTTCGGACTGCATTTCCACAACGCGGGGCACCGTGCCCCAGATATTCTTCGCGCCGTTCGCACTCCAAGCATCCGTCAACTCGCCCATGGAAGTGGATGGCGTGATGGGATAAATGGCAAGCACTTCATTGATCTTGTGGGCGATATAAGCGGCGGCTTCGTTACCGTCGATGGTGACCATCTTGCGGCTCATGGCGATCCTCCTGAGGCCTGAATTCCTGTTTAATCTATGCATATCGACCGGGAAATCCACAACTCCACGACGATTTTTATGCCTTCTTTTAAGTGCAATAATCCTGGGATCTTGGAGCCCCCGGCGGCTTGATGCGCGGGGGTGCTTAGCGTAGTATCTGGGCACGCTTTCCGGCGATAGGCCAGCAAGGAGAATCATGAGAGCGGTCAGCGTCACATTTCGATGCCGCCAATACACCAAGATGAAGCGATTCTACACCAAGATCCTCGGCTGGGACCTCACCGACGAAGGGAAGGGCTACTGCTATATCGATGCAGGCGGACTGCTCATCGGGCTGCAGGAAACCCGCAACGGCGATTGGGACGCGCCCACCGGCCAGGGCACTTACCTGGACGTGGAAATGGACGATCCCATCACCCTGCGCAGCCTACTGGTGGAGCGCGGCGTAGAGATCCTTCGCGAAGAGGTGACCCGCGAGGCTATATTCATCAATGTGGCCGATCCGGAAGGCAATCTGGTCGGATTTTTCAAGAGCACGGAACCCAGCCCTGGAGGATGATATCCATGCGCGCCGTTTTATCCCTCGCCCTGCTCATTCTGGCCCTGCCGGCCCTGGCCCTGGATCCCTCCGCCCTGCATCTGGCATCGGGAACTTACGGCGCGGCGGATCTATCGCGCATGGCGCCGCCGACCACCGACGATGGGCTCTGGGCCCTGCACTTCACGGGGCGCATCGGCGCCTCCGAGCGCGAGGCTCTGGAGAGCGCCGGCCTCGAGATTCTAGGGTATCTGCCCGTTAACGGGCTATTAGTGCGGGGGGATGATCCGGCGCGTGCGACATCGCTGGCCACCGTGGATTTCGCCCATCCTTATCGACCCGAATGGCGCCGTGACGGAAGCCTCCAGGGTCGCGGAGGCGAAATGATGGACCTTCGCCTCGAGCTACTACCCGGCGAAGACCCCGCGCGCTTTGCAGGTCGTGCCGCCGCCCGTGGCGCGCAGGTCATTCGCGTGATCGAAAATGCCGAGAGCCCGCGAGTTTACCTTCGCGCGAGTTCAAACAGAATCGAAGATCTCGCCGCCCTGCCCGGCCTGCGCTGGATGAGCGAGCCCGGCGAAATCAACGAGCGCCTTGCTTACGTCCGCTGGATCACACAGTCAGCTCTTCCCGACTCCATGCCCATGTGGGATGCAGGGCTCAACGGACAGGGGCAAATTCTTGGCCACATCGATTCGGGCATGCAGCTGGAAACCTGCCACTTCCACGATCCCGACGGCTACCCTGTGGGACCGGATCACCGCAAGGTGGTCTACATGGACCCTAGTATTCCATTCTCCAGTCATGGTCTCCATACTGCCAGCATTATGGCTGGGGACATTGAGCCGCTCTATGGCTGGGACACTAATCGTGGCCTCGCCTATCGTGCTCGTTTCGCGACATCCAGGTATCGTAGTAATGATCCGGAATGGGATCTTTATGAGACTTTTGTAACTCACCACGATCACGGTGCTCGAGTGCACACCAATTCCTGGGGACAGGACGCCTACACCCACTACACCCAGTACTGCCGCGACATCGATCTCTTTAGCTATGAGTTCGAATACAGCATGGTTGCCTTCGCGGTGACCAATCAGTCCGTGCTCAAGTCCCCGGAAAACGCTAAGAACGTTTTAGCTGTGGGCGCCACTCGCAACGCTACCGAAGATGACTTAACCCTTTTCGAGCTACACGGCTACGGCGGCATCGGACCTACATGGGACGGAAGACGCAAACCTGAGATTTATGCGCCAGGGCGTTCCGTTTGGGCAGCTGCCGAAGCTGATCCTGTTGATCCCGAAGACTGGCAGAACTATTGCCGTGGCAGGGGAGCTGGCGGAACCTCTATGGCTTGTCCCACCATCGTGGCCGCCGGCGGTTTGCTGCGCCAGTATTTCACGGAGGGTTGGTATCCCGAAGGTGCGCCCAACGCGGAAGACGCCTTCACGCCCACGGGCGCTCTGCTTCGCGCAAGCTTGATCAACATGACCCACGACCTGGCGGGCGTCGACGGCTACCCCAGCGACCTCGAAGGTTGGGGCCGCATTCAGATGAACCTGGGCCTCAAGGTGGATCCGGCCTCGCCGATTGATCTCTACCTGCAGGATTTCCCGCACGCCCAGGGCTTGGATACGGGCCAAGAGCGCGTCTACAACTTCGCTGTGGACGGTGATTCTCTCGACCTGAAAATCACTCTGGCCTTCACGGATTATCCGGCTGAGGTGTCGGCCACGGAAGCGCCCATCAACGATCTGGATTTGCTGCTCAGTTCTCCCACGGGCCAGACCTATCATGGAAACCACTTCCTGGACGGCTACAGCGTTCCCGGCGGCGCGGCTGATGCCATCAACTGCATCGAACGCGTGAATGTAGAGAATCCCATTACAGGAACCTGGACCCTTCGCGTGCTGGGCAGCAATGTTCCCATGGGTCCCCAGGGTTTCGCCTTCATCGTGAGCGGGCAGTTGGCCGACGCGGATCTGGTTCCGCCTGAGCTGGATCTTGAGTTGAGAGTGGCCGAAGGCGCTCTGAACCTTTTGCTCTCATCTTCCGAGTTATTGGACGAGGATCTTGTGTCCATGACTCTCAATGATGGCGACTCCGGCATCACGCTCAATGTGACCGCCGTTACCGGCAGCGAGGGTCTTCAGTATGAAGCGACCTATGTTCCCGAACTCATGGCGGAGCTGGCCGTGCAGGCCTGCGCCAGTGACCTTTCGGGGAACCAGACCTGCGTTTTCGATGAGATTGGGGTCTATCCCCTGGTGGCGGGTCAAAGCGCCTACCTTCAATTTGACGACGGACGCTTCGGCCTCGATCTTCCTCCGGGCGGCTTGGCCGATCCGACTCTGATCCTCATCCGCCAAATGGATACGGAACCCTACCTTGGCCACTACGAAATCCAACCCGCCATAAGTCTGTTGGAGCCTGCGGCCTTCGAGTGGGACTACAGTGAGGTGGATTTCGCAGACGGCCAGGGCCCCGAAAATCTCGAAGTCCTCGTGGGCGAACGAGGCCTTGTGGAAAGTTTCTTCGATGCGGACGCCCAGAAGTTGATCGCGGCCCTGGAAGATTTGAATTCCATCGGTGTGAGTTTGGGTACGGCCGGTAGCAGTGACGCTCTCGACGCAACCTTCGCACAATTGGGTGAGGCCTTCCCCAACCCATATCGCCCCTTAAGTCATGGCGACATTCGTTTCGCCCTGGAGCTTCGCGATACACAGCGCCTCAAGATTTCCATCTTCGATGTCAGTGGGCGGCGCATGGCCACGATTTTCGATGACCTGGTTCTGCCGGGCACTCGCGAGATCGCCTGGGATGGCCGCGATGGCGAAGGAAGTGAACTGGCCAGTGGTATCTACTTCCTGCGCCTGGAGGCGGCCGGCGAGGTCATGACGCGTAAATTGGTGATGGTGCGATAACTGAACTAGAACTTGGACCAGAACATGAGCGCCCCGCCCGGTTCTGCCGCGGCGGGGTTTACTTTTACTTGGACTTCTCAGGAAATCAAGCCTATCACCTTGATTCCCAGACAGTTTTCGAAAGCAGTTGTGGGTCGTGGCCCTGTCAGGTCATTCGAAGAATGGGAGCAGATTGCGTAGCTGAGAATCCACCGAATAATCAGCCTCGCGCTGTAGGGCTGCCGCTTCAGCCTGGATCATCCATTGCCGGGCGGCCTGGGAGTCGCTGCCAGCCGGCGCGGCCATGCCAGCCAAGCATGCGTCAAGTCACCATGCCCCATAGCCACGATGAGAATGTTGGGATGATCTGGCATGAGCCTGAGCCTACACAAAAAAGCCCGCCTCGATGAGGTGGGCTTTGTCCAAGATTGTACCCGGGTCAAATGTTAGTTGGCGGAAACAGTTTCCTTGAAGCTAATATCCAAGGTCTCCAATTCCTCAAGCACCGGTTCGTAGATAACCGGCTCAACGGGAATGTGCACGCCGGTTTCGGCAATCTTGCCTTCGAGGATCATCCTCGTGGCGATGGCCGCAGGCAGGCTCACGGTGCGAGCCATGGCGGAATCGCCGCCGGGAATGCCCATGGCGACCAGCGATGAAGTGATGTGCTCCCTGCGACCGTCGGGATACTCGGCGTCAAAATCGTGCTGCAACACGATCATGTCGCGCTCGTCCTTCTCGTAGGGCAGCTTTTCCAGCAGCAGGTCGGCGAGAACATCGAGCACCGTGGTGTCGGCTTTGCCGGGCACCGTGGCGGCACTTAAAAGGCCAAGCCACTCCATGCGCTGGATGGGATCCGCATCCACATCCATTTTCAGGAATGATGCGAGAGACTCGGGCAGTTTATCCTCGCCACCGATGAGGCCGGCGAAGACATCTTCATAGGTCTTGCCTTCCACGTTGACATCGGTCAGCTCGAACCAACCGCAATCGGCCAGAGCCTTCCAGGTGGCGCAGTGGCCCAGGTTGCGAATGGTGCCGCGCTTGAGGGTCTCCACACCCTGCAGGCCGTAGATCTCCTGATAGCCCAGGGAATCGCGATTGGGATAAACCTCGAAGTCGCCAAGATCTTCGACCGCCAGAGGATGCACATCGGCGAAAAGTTCGGGGCCGGGCACGCTGACTTCCTTGCCATCCCACAGGTACTTGGCCGTGTTCCGCGCCGCCAGCACCACACCGCGAGGGCTCCAGCTGAACTTGTAGCCCCAGGGATTCGTGTTGGCCTCGGGCGCAGGCAGTCCGCCGCAATTGGACAGGAATCCCCTCACCGTGCCGCCGTCCCTCTGCACCTGGTGGATGATCTTCATTGCGCTCATGTGATCGATGCCAGGGTCCAAACCAATTTCATTAAGGATGATGATGCCCGCCTCGCGCGCGGCTGCGTCGAGCTCGCTCATTTCCGGGCTCACGTAACTTGTGGTGACCATCTGCTTCTTCAGTTCGATGGCCAGTTTCGCGACGGTGAGGTGATAAATCCAAGGCACCAGGCTGATGACCAGGTCGCAGTTCTCGATGAGTTCGCGTGTGGCGCTTTCATTCTCGATATCCAAGGTCACGGCTGTACCCTGAGGGTGACCGGCTATCATGTTCTCGGCCTTGCTCACAGTGCGGGTGGCCACCGTCAACTCAAGGCCCGGGATTTTCAGCAGGTATTGGATCAGAGGATTGGTCACCAGTCCAGCGCCTAAGACCAGCACACGATTGCCACGTTCCATTGCTTAACCTCCAGATGGTGAAATACCCGCTGCCTCAGGCCTTCTTCAGGAATTCCTCGAGATAGCGATAGTCGGGCGCCAGTTCGCCCTTGTGGGTAATGATGGCTCCCGCCAATTCAGGCGGCAGGCCCAGTTCGTCCAAAGGACGCGAGAAGTCGGTGTCCGCAAGCTGCGAAATGTAGCCCTTGAGTGCCGTGCTGAACTCCGCCGAAGCGTCGCGCGGGAGTTCGCAGGGCAGGTTGTCTACAGACATGATGGCGATGCCCTCGCCCTCGACGCCGTCTACGAAACTGTCCTTCACCGCGTCGTAAACGAAGCTGGGTTCGTCGGGCTCGGTGGCCTTGTAAGTGAACTCCACGGATCCGTCGATGTCGCAACTCACGTCGCCGATGACGCGCAGCCGGGATGTCTTCGATTTCTGCAGGCGAAGCGCGTCGGCCTTGGTGATGAGTCGCGGATACTCTTCGGTCCAGTAGATGCAGTTCACGAAGGCCGTCATGTGCGGCAGGTAGCGATCGAAGATGCCGCGGTAGCGCGATGGGTTCTTGTAGTAATCCTGCAGTTCGAAGGCCTGGCCTTCGGCGGGCTCCACGAGATGCTCTTCCTTGAAAACCACTTTGTAGAGTCGATCAGTGGGCGCATCGGCCTTGGCCATAAAGGTTTCCAGGTCGCCGGGAGCAATTTCCTCATGGGGAAGCAGGTCGAAGATTTCCTGCGCGCCTTGGCTCACATTGCCGTAGCCCGCGAATCCGATTACGAGAGGCGCGAGGTTTCCGTTGATGCCACCGGACACCGCATCGGCCAGTACCTCAATTTTTCGCTTGGCATCGGCGAGGTCTTCGTAGTGATAGGCGGGTTCGATTTCAGCCAGCGGCGTTTCAAAGCCTTCCGATTCCAGGCGGCGACCCAAGGCGTGGAAGGTTTCGATCATGCCGGCCTGTCCTGCCTGCCGCCCGAAAAAGACCAGGCGACGACCCGCATCGTCGAGTATGCGCTCGTAGTCGATCATGGTGATGTTCTTGTCCATGAGCGCACGGAGCAGGGGCATGTTGTAATCCTGACCCTTGATCACGTGAGAGAAGAATAGGTAGGCGCGATCTTCGAGCAGCTTCTCGATGGGCACTTCCTTCACAGCGAGAATGACGCCGGCCTCGCCGAGGTCATCGCTAAGGTGGGCGCCGGCGGCCACGTAGTCTTCGTCGGGAAATGTGCGCAGAGCGGAAGGCTGGACGATGAAGGAGAGTTTCTTTTCGCCAGCGAGCTTCGCCAGATCTTCGGGGACCAGCGGTACGCGCCGCTCCCAGCGATTCTTATCCTCCAGGCGAATTCCGATGGGCATGCTCATTTTGCTCTCCAAGCAGATGGTTTATGAACTAGGTCTGTTCGCGGCCGAGCCTAGTTCATAAGCCACCTGCTAGTCTGAAATATGTTCGCTTAAGATAGTGAGCGGGGAGCTAAGGTCAATAGGGACATGGGGAATGAGGTGCTGAAGCGGTGGGACGGGACCGGCGCTCTTGCACGCCGATCCTCGCCCTTCGCCTCCCTTCCCGGATCACCGGGCCGCGGTTAGATCTCACCCTCCGGCGGCTGGCGATCGTCTTCCTCTCCAGGGTCTTCAGGCGCGTTAGATGACCCAGGCTGCGACAGGTAGCAGCGCTGAATGAGGTCTTCGAGGAAGGGAACCATCTCCCGCGTCGAAGGCGGCAGGTGGGTGGAGGGATCCCGGTCGGATTCGGGTCCCTCAAGTCGCTCCCGGTAGGGAGCGGAAAGCTGGGCGAGTACTATTCCGCCCAGCAAGAGCAGGTGCAGAAGAAAGGGGTCGGTGTCGCGGATTTCCCCGCTGCTGTGCCCGGCGCTCAGGGTGCTGCGGAGCAGTGATAGGCTGCGCCGCGCGCTCTCGGCCGCTCCCCCATCAAGGCGTTCGCCCCCGGCCAGGATTTCCCGCAGAAAGATGGCAGCGAAGTCGGGCTTCTCCTCCATGATTTCACCCAGGGCCGAGGCCCATGCCCGCAATTGCTCCTTCGGAGCGACTTCGCCGCCGAGACGGCTCTCCAGCTCCACGGCCACTTCCCGGAAGATTTCCTCCAGAACGGCCCGGTAGAGCCCCTCTTTCCCGCGGAAGTGGTAGCTGATCAAGGCCTTGTTGACGCCCGCCAAATCGGCGAGGCGGTCCACCCGTGTGCCCTCAAGGCCATCGCGAGCGAAGAGTTCGCGGCCGGCTTCAATGAGCTTCCCGCGAGTGGTTTCGCTGCTGGTGTTGACGATGGGGGCCATGATCTTCCTGGTTCTACTCTTAAATGAACATTTTAATTAACTGGATGGACAATACAAGGGCGAAGCGGCAAAGTCAAGAGAGGATTCACGATGTGCCTAACAGGATTTCAGGGTCCAGAGTTGACAATCGGGAGCTTGGCCATAATATGTTAGTGCGGCTCACCGCAAAAAATTCAAAAAGATGAAATCACGAGGGCTCCATGTTTTCGAAAGTTACTCCACTTAGCGCTCTTCTCCTTCTCCTCTTAGCTGGATCTATCCTGGCTCAAAGCAATGAGGATTGCTTCGACTGTCATGATGATATTGAGCTGACAAACGAGGCAGGACATCTTATTTACGCCTCACCCGAGATCTTCTCGGGCTCCATGCATGAAGATATGGACTGCGTGGATTGCCATGAGGGTGGAGACTTCGAGGATGAACCCCACTGGTCAGATCCTCCTATCGTAGATTGCGGGAGTTGCCACGAAGACCAGGCTGAGCAATATCGAAATAGCTGGCACGCGCAGAGACATCCTGGGGATACGCGTGACTATCCGACATGCGCGACCTGCCACAACGCGCATGAAGTTGGCAAGCAGGGTGAGCCAGGCTCCACGGAGTTCAAACAGGAAATTGTTCTGACCTGCTCGCAGTGTCACCAGAAGGATATCGAGACCTACGTGCACTCGACGCACTATCGGCATCTCGAAGAAAATGATGATGATCGGGCACCTGCCTGCACCGACTGTCACGACAGCCACGCCATCTACAAGCCCACCGATCCCAATTCGCGGGTGCATCCCAATAACGTTTCGGAAACCTGCGATGCTTGCCACACCGGACATCGAGCCAGTCTGCACAAGGAACCCGGGGCGGCAGATTCTGAAGTGAGCTGCGTGTTCTGCCACACGGGACACCAGACCGACATGACTTCCATCGCCCACCGCATCTACAAAGAGGAAGGCATCTTCAACAAGTGCAATTACTGCCACGAGAAGAGCCAGCACGAGGGCGAGGAGTTCGCCCACGGATCGATCATGGACGCCGAGGTAATGGGCCGCGAAGTCAACTGCACCGAGTGTCATCAGTATCATTGGATAGTGGAGGGCGACGAGGTTACGCCGCACTGGACGCATCGGGATTGCGGCAAATGCCATGAAGAGCAGGACGAGGCCTGGAGTATTTCCGCCCATGGACGATCACGGGAAGTAGGAAACAAGGAGCCCGCCACCTGCATCGATTGTCATGGCGAGAGTCAGATCATGAGGCCCGATCTACAGTTCGATTCTGAAACCATTGTGGCCACCTGTTCCAGTTGTCACGGCGACAGGGATCTCATGCTTCCCTATGGCATTAACCCGTATGTGGTCGAGGGCTACAAGGATACCTACCACGGCAAACTCTACGCCGTGCACGAAGAGGGACTTCACTTCGCCACCTGCACGAATTGTCATGGTTACCACAATATTCTTGAGCCGGAGGATCCCATGTCCTCCGTGAATCGCGCGAATATCTTGGAGACCTGCAAACAGTGCCACGATACCGCGAGCAAAAACTTCGTGACCTATCTGGTGCATCCCGTTCAGCCCAGCGACGACGAAGTGGAAGAGGGATTGGCCAATTTCGATACCCATGCCCACAAGCTGGCGCGGGAGGAATCGCTGGCCCTGGTCGAGGATCCCGATAGAGCCGAGCACAAGGCATTCTTGCAGGCCTTTGCTACGGCAGACAAACTCATGAAGCTGCTCTTTGTGGCCGTACTCAGTTTCTTTGGACTGCACACTTTCCTCTGGTTCCAGCGAGGCATTCAGCCGCGCCTGCACCACTTCGACAAGCGTTACTATCGTCGATTCTCAGGCTACGAACGCATGCTCCACGTCTTGGTGAACATGAGCTTCCTCATGCTGGCCTTCACCGGGCTGCCCCAGTCCTATTCTCATACCGTTCCGGGAAGTTGGTTCTTCGAGAACGTGATGAGCTTAAAGCTCGCACAGAAGCTGCACTATATTGCGGCTATAGTTACGGCTCTCTATTTCTTCCTGCACCTGCTTCAGCTGGGTTGGAAGCTTCGCAAACATGGCTGGCGCAAAATCCTTGCGGGCCCCGATTCCATGGCGCCGCGCAAGAAGGACTTCGTGGACTTCTGGCAACACCTGCTCTGGTTCCTCGGGCGCTCGGTCAAACCCAGTTTCGATCGCTGGACCTACTGGGAAAAGTTCGACTACTTCGCTGTGTTCTGGGGAGTCGCCGTAATCGGCATCTCAGGGCTCATTCGCTGGAACGAGGAGTTCTTCGGTAACCTCTTGGGTGGGGGAGTGGTGTCTTTGGCCGATACCATTCACAAGGAAGAGGCCCTCATGGCCACGGCCTTCATTTTCATCGTCCACTTCTTCAACACGCATTTTCGAAGCGAAAAATTCCCCATGGACGTGAGCATCTACACGGGGTTGATCACTGAAGAGGAATTGAGAGAAGAGCGGCCCGAGCAGTATGAGCGCATGAAAGCTCAGGACCAATTGGAGTCGAGTTTCCAGGGTCCGCGTTCGGCCTGGCATCAGATTCTAGCCTACGCCTGGGGCACTTTCGCACTGGGAATGGGACTGGTGCTGCTGGTTCTGATCATTTGGGGCATGATTGCGGGAGGACACTAGGCCAACCGCTATCCGCTAACCGCTAACCGCTTACAGCCAGAACCCTCCCCTAACATTAGAGGAGGGTGTTTTTCTGGCGGATAGCGGTCAGCGGATAGCTTAGGGAAATAGCTCTTCCATGATCGCGGGCTCGTGTTCCTCCCAGGCCAAAATGCTGTGGCAGGTATCGCAATCCTGGCTGATGGTCTCGCCCTCGCTTGAGCTATGTTCGTCATCGTGGCAACGGAAGCATCCCGGGAAGTCCTCGTGTCCGATATGATTGGGGTAGGTGCCCCAAGCGATGCCCATCTCCGGGAAAATGTTGCGCATGTAGATTTCGCGTGCCTTGGCCACGGCGAAGGCTAGTTCCTCGCTGCCGCTCCAGTCGCCGTCGGCGTAAAAGGTTTCCAGTGATGAGGCGATTCCCAACTCCGCCTCTTCGCGAGTCGCGTAGTCGACCTGAATTGCGCGCATGACCTCGCGCTTGATATAGGGAATCTCCACCGAGATCGCATTGCCGGCGATGGCTTTGTCCACCGCGTAACCTGGCTCCTCGAAGGTGTGCGTGGGCCGATTGTGACAGTCCATGCAATCCATCTGACGGATCTCGTGTTCGGCGAAGAAGGTTTCATCCGCGTCGAAGCCGTCCATGACGAATTCCGTAACCTCACCGTCGGCACCCGCTGAACGCACCCAGTAAATTTCCTCCCGTTTCTCGTCGGCGATGTACTCCACTTTCGTGTCGGGGCTCATGTGCCAGTGGATGCCCTCGGCAAAACCCGATTCGGTGCTGCCGCCACCAACCTTGAGCAGGAGCAGGTTCACCAGCTCGGTGTTTTCCTCATCTTCCTGGAAGTGGCGCTTGAGCATGAGACGATCGCCATGGAATTTCTCGGGCCAGTGGCACTGCTCGCAGGTTTCCCGCGCCGGGCGAAGATTGTGGATGGGTGTTTCGATGGGCCGGCTAAAGGTGTTGCCCATCACCGCGAAAACCTGGCGAAGGCCTGAGATCTTCGACTTCACGAACCAACCGGCTCCCGGTCCGATGTGACAATCCACGCAACGAACGTTGGAGTGAGGGGAGTTGCTGTAGGCCAGGTGCTCGGGTTGCATCACCGTGTGGCAGGTCTTCCCGCAGAAAGTCTCCGACTCCATGAACTCAACGCCCCGGTATGACACCATGGCGGTGAGGGTTAGAAGCCCAATGACAGTAACCAACATGACCGCGAACTTGCGGCGATGTGTGTGGTCGTTCAGATCCCAATTGGGGAAGGCGTAGAGCGGTTGACTTCCACCGGGGCCTCCCCGTCTACGTCCTAATACGCGCCCGAGGAACACCAGGCCAAGTCCCGCCACCATGCAGGTGGGTAAGGCCATGAAGGTGACAATGCCCATGTAGGGTGACTGATGAAAGCCCAGGGTTTCGAGGGACAGGAAGATCACCATGAGGAGAATGCTGATATAGAAAGCCAGCAAGCCCAAGAGGCCCAAGGGGTGGGTCGTGTTCCTCAGAGTGAGGACCCTAAAATAAATCAGGAGGCGGTTTTTCATCGCCTCCTGACAGTAATCACTTGCCGCTCAATTCACAAGCGCCGTTTACCCATGTCTAGTGACAGATAGCGCAGTTCGGCGGGGGTTCGGGTCCGTCGTGGCACATGATGCAGGACTGAACAGCCGCACGAGCCGCATCGGTGTGTCCGCCGGAAGAACCAAATCCTGCTTCAAAGTGATTGGCAGGCTTAACCCCTTCGGTCAAGTGGCAGGCGTTGCAGTAATCCTGGGAGCCGTGGCAGCTGTAGCAGCTCTCGGTGCCCTTCATGGCGTCCAGGGCGTGGGTGTAGCGGTGGTTGCGGTCGTGAGACAGGAAATCCACATTCTCGCCGTGATGGCAGAAGGTGCAATCCTCGGACTCGTTGTGACAAAGCACGCATTCGCCGCTGTTCATTCGGGCATGGAACTGATGCTCGAAACGGTAGTCGCCGAAATGGCTACCGGGAACATTTCCATAACTGGCGCCGATTTCCTCGTCGTGGCAGTCCAGGCAGACCGAAAGGTCCGGCATGGCCGCGCCGCGAGTGATGGCCGGATGACACTCCACGCATCCCATTTCATTATCGACTACGTGAAGTTCATGAGAGAACTCCATGGCCAGAACGGGAACCGCGAGAAGAAGAGCGATGAAGGTGATGCTAAGGTTCTTTTTCATGGCTAGTCCTCCTCCCCGTGGGATGTTCCGAATCGATAGGCGATCATTCCAATGAAGCGGTTCTCATATTCCGCTCTTGGGTTGCTGAGGCTCTCGAAGATCAGTCGCAGCTCCAGCGGGAACTTGCTGCAATAATGATCGATGCCCAAGCGGCTGGCCATGCTGTAATCGTCTGTCACGGCCTGTTCGCTGATGCTTTCGTCGCCGTACTTGTAGGCCATGCGATTCAGGTCGACCCAAAGCCAGGTATCTTCCAGGACGGCGTGGCGGTAGCTGCCGAAGAATCCGGTGCGATCGCCACGATAGCCGCGCTGCATGCGGAAGCCCGCGTTGAGGCCTTTTCCATTCAGGCTGAGTTCGAAGCCATCTCCGCGGTCGCCGACCTCGGGGAAGATTTCCACTACGGCGGCGGTCCAGCGGAACCCATCGATGGCTCTGCAGGGGAAGCCGGCCTGAATTCGAAGCTCCTGACGCCTGCTCAGTGCACCGTCGGCGAACCACTCTTCGTCGCGCACCAACTGGGTGATCCAGGAGTCGGTATAGTTGGGAAGGTAGCCTTCCTTCATGTTCCAGGTGACGCCGTAATCGTAGACGCCCTTCTTCCCGGATAAACGAAGGTGGGAGAAGTAGAGCATTTCCGATTCGGTCTCGTAGCGCATCTCATAAGCGAGGGAGCCCAGAGGGAAATCGCCCAGCCAGAGCGACGCGCCGACGCGCTGCTCAAGCAACTCCTCGTCTTCGTTATAGCGGGCGGCGCTAAGGCCGAGCATGCCCTTCATGGGAAGCCCGTAGTAACGATAGTGGGCGCCCATGACTCCGTCGAAATCTTCGAAGTTCGGGAAGGTGTCGCCGTCGGCATCACGAAGCTTGCGGCTGCCCGAGAAGAGGGTCAAGGCGCCGAGCTTGCCGCCGTTCAGATCCAGTCGGGCGCCGTCGAGCAGTGAGCTACCCACACCGCCGTAGATCCACTGGCGTCCCACCGACAGCTTGAAGAGCTTCGAAGGAGCGAACTTCAGGTAGCCACGGTAGAAGCTCATTTCGGGATCAGCCGAGTTCTCGTTCAGCATCTCGCCGCGAAAAGTGCCGAGCAGGTGCAGGGAAAGGGACTCGTGCCCGAGACCGGTGGCATCGAAGGCCAGACGATTGATCAGATCAAGCTCGCTGTGGGCATTCTCTCCATAGGTCTCGTAGACATAGGAGGTACTGGAGATGCGTCCTTGAATCTCCGTGGCTCCTGATGGGAGAGCTGAAGTAAGCAGGAGAACAAGTGTGAGAACTCCTGTAAGTCGATAAACATTCAGGGTTTGGCGTCGCATTGAGCACTCCTTGGCTTTGATTGGGAGCGATGCAAGGCCAAGTAAACCAACGTTTACGGGAAGGGGCAAGAGTAAATGCACCTACCGTCACAAACTCTTCACGAATAATGTTGACATAAAGGTCCTAAAAATGGCAGTAATAGTGCGCTAGGGGTTAACAGCGTTGTTTATGAAACTGGAAACAACAAGTACTCAGACATAGCGCAGGATGTGGCCGGGCTGAAGAGCGTGGAGCGCTAAATTACGAATGAAAGGTGTACGGAGATGAAACGAGTCCTTTTCGCACTGTTCGGACTTCTCTTGCTTTCGACCTGGATGCTCGTCGGTTGCTCGAGCTCGAGCGATCCGGGTGAAGGCGATCCGCCCGCGCTAGCTTATGTCGGTTCGGACGCCTGCGCCGAGTGTCACTCCGGAACTCGCGGCGTAGATTACTATACGCCCTGGCAGCAGTCCGGACATCCTTACAAGCTCGTGAAGGTCGATGGTGAAGCTCCGGTGGATTCCTATCCGGACTTCGCGCAGTTCCCCAACGATTCCGCGCTTGATGTTCCCGGCGGCTATACCTGGGACGATATCAGCTACGTGATCGGCGGTTACGGTTGGAAGATGCGCTGGATCGCCAACGACGGAGCCATCATCACGGGTATCGAAAACAACCAGTACAATTTCGAGACCGATGCCTACTCGGACTACCATTTTGATGATCCCGACGGCACCAAGCCCTACGATTGTGGTACCTGCCACACGACTGGCTGGGTCGCCGACACGGACTGGGATACCGATGGCGACACGTCGGACAATCAGGACGGCATGGCCAAGATGGCCGGCACCTTCTTCGCCGGCGGCGTGCACTGCGAAGCCTGCCACGGCATGGGTAGCCAGCACGTCTTCAGCCGCGACTACGACATGAACGTGGACAGCAGTTCCGAGGACTGCGGTCGTTGCCATACGCGCGGCGGCGACAACGGCGTTTCGCATGGTGGCGAAATCATCGAGGCCTCCGGCTTCTTCATCAAGCACCACGAGCAGTACGACGAGTGGGCTCACTCGCCGCATAGCTCAGTCGGCGGACCGGGTTGCGTCGACTGCCACGATCCTCACGCTTCCGTGAAGTTCGACGATGACGCCATGGGCGAGGGTGTCAAGGCCGCGGGCGACTGCGGAAACTGTCACACGACTCAGGCCGGCTATCAGAAGCACAACGGCGCTGCCGATTGTGTCGACTGCCACATGGCCAAGGCCAGCAAGAGCGCTGTGAAGATTCACGAGTACCAGGGCGACATCCGAACCCACCTCTTCGCCATCAACACCGGCTCGGTGGGTAAGACCGAGATGTTCAATACGGAAGGCTCCGAGGTCTACCAGGACGGCGAAGGCATGTCCGCGGTGACCCTGGACTTCGCCTGCTACGGCTGCCACCAGGACGGCGAAGGCAACGGCGGCACTGCCTCGGAGAGGACTCTTCAGGAGCTCTCCGACTTCGCCCAGGACATGCACGTCGAGTAGGGCTACACTTCCGAAGGACTTGTAATTCCTTCGAAGGCTCTCATTCATGGGGACCGCGCTTCGGCGCGGTCCTTTTTTCTATAGCTGAAACTGGCGTGGGCGGGCATCGTAGATGGTCAAGACCCGCTCACCAGGAGATTCCATGAAACGCTTGTTGATCCTGACCTGCCTGCTGCTGCCCCTCTTCGCGCTCGCGGATGATCCTTCGTCGAGTGATCTGCTCGAGACCGCTTTCGCGCGCATCGACACGAATGACGAGCGCTTTCAGCCATACAGTTTCATCTACGAGATCCACAGCTTCATCCGTGCCGGCGACGACGAACTCGAGGAAGAGTACTTCGAGCGCGGGCGCATCAGAGCCTTTTCGCCGGACTCCACCGAGACCGAAGTGCTTGAGGAGCGGACAATCTTCGGCGGCGAGGATGAATCGGAAGAGGAGGCTGCGGCGGAAGTGAAGGTCGGCGACGGGGAAGAGTCTGAGGGCGAGGACGAAGGACAGGGGCCGCCCAAGCTCGATGCGGAATTTCGCGAGAAGCACGAATTCCGTTTCGATGAATGGACCGAGCTGGACGGCCGCCGTGCTGCTGTCTACAAGATTCGTCCCCGCAAGAAAAAGAAGAACGAATACTGGAAGGGCCAAGTGTGGTTCGCGCCGGAGAAGGGCGAGTTGCTCGCATACGACCTGGAGCCGGCCAAGAAGCGCTTTGGAATGCGGTCTATGCGGATGCGCAGAAAGTACGCGGACTTCCTCGACCGGGATCTCCCTGCGCGCATGAACATTGACGTCGAGGTGAAGGTGCCCTTGATCATTCACAAGAAGATCAATATGGAGATGCGCTTCAGTGATTTCGTACTCTTTTGAGTATCGCCAGAAGGGTTAAGAACTATTTCTTCCGAATTGTCAATTCGGTGGTAGGCCCTTCCGGGTTTCGTGTGGGTGTTGGCAAGTCGATTCGCCGATTTCGCCCAT
>CAYTPZ010000003.1:0-110468 GCA_964440095.1 uncultured bacterium
CTTCCAGAACATCTGGGGCGTGGCCCACTGGGTGTTCTCGGCGTTGTCCGTGCTCGTGACGTGGAAGTAGTAGTAACCACCCACGGCAGGCAGGTCGGTCGAATCGAAATCGCAACCCCAGGTTCCGTCGCTATTGTCCTCGGCGCTGCAAAGCGCTCCGAAGTCAGGCTCACCCGGAGGTACGCTCGCCGCGATGTCGTAGAAGAAGTCCACGACGGTCAGTTCAGGCATCACCAGGCGGTCGTTGGCGGTAACCGCCAGCGGCCAAGTTGCCTGAGTGTCGCCGTAGACGCCTATGGCAGTGGGATCGCTGAACGCGAGATCGCCGTAGCAGTCGTCGACCAAGGTCACGGTAGTTGATGTGGTGACATAGCCGTCACACCAGCCATCGTAAACGGTTACGAAGATTTCATATTCGCCGTAACCACACTCGTCTGTGTCGAAGCTGAAGATGACCGTACTGTCGAAATCATTCAGCTGGTCATGAGACCAATTTCCTTCACAAGTCTCGGCCCAGAATTCGAAAGTTTTCTCAGGCTCGACATTGTCATCGGCCACTCCAACATCAACAGAAATAGTTCTGTTGCAGTGGTCGATGTTCACACTTTCGAACCAAACCACTGGTTCACAGCTCTTGACCCAGCTGACCGGAGCACTCTCGCACTCAGTGCCGTCATCAAGGACACCCACCGCGTAGACAACATGTGTCTCGGGTTCGAAGGTATCATTTACATTGACGGTCCATTCGTAGGGAGGCGTGTCGTCGCAGAAGCGGGGCACATCCTCTCCATCGAAGTAGAAGCACACCTCAGCGAGGGTCGGCATCGCGCGAACATCAGCGTCGGCAGTGAAGGTAACTTCACCACAGAGGCATTCGTCCTCAGCGGGGAATGTGATGGTGACACCACAAGAAACTTCCCCACAAGTGATGGTCGCAGTTCCGACACCAACGTTGCCACAGTAATCAGTGACTTCGAAAGTGACGGTATTGGCGCCCTCTTCGAGATCATCGCAGCAGTAAGTTAGAGTTGTGGGAAGAGTACCTTCACCAAAGCCTTCGAGATTCCCGTTAAGGAAGTACTCGTAGCTGGCGTAGTTATCTTCCACAACATCGACATCAATGTCGACGCACTGCTCGTTATAGAGATCACTCGTAGCCGGAGTGAGAGTTACTACGGGATCGGTCGTGTCATTACAAAGATAGACATCAACCTTCTCCGAAGCCTCATTGCTCTCACCATCCTTCGCAACCACCTCGACTTCCACCTCGCCACAAAGGGCGGGGAAGTCGCTGGCGCTCACGTCGAACTCGAAGTTGTAGCTCGCGGCGTCAGTGAGAGCCACGGAGTCAACTTCCTCTCCGTCCACATAAAGCGTAACGGAGGCCAGGCCAGGATCCGTATCCCGTGCGGTACCTTCAACAGTGAAGGCCTCGCAGTAGGAATCATCCTGGTCTGGAGAGTCGATGGTGACAACGGGAGGGATCTCATCCGGCGCCGGGTCAGTCGTGCACCCGACGAACCAGAGGCTCACCGCCAGAACAGCGATAAAGCCGATAAAGAGCTTCCGTGTCATGTTGTTCCTCTCTCCTCTTCAGGTAAGCTGCCCGCAAAACACATTATAAACTGGGCAGACACGCAATTACGGTCACCCCGAAGGGTGACCATTTCAGAGTCTCACCAAATCGGAAAAACTCGTCAATCGATTTCTAGACTCAAAGTTAACTTCAATTTCCCCGGTCTAGTAAAAGCCGCGGAAAGGATCTTCAGATTCCCATATTGCGTCAAGCGGTAACTTGTCTCTTCCACAAAAAAAGAGATTTTCCGCTGAAACGCTTCAAGGGAACCTATCCGAAAATCAAGGATCGGGGCGTAGTGTCAAGCAAGGTGGGCCGATCCAGTGTTCAAATTGAACCTATGTCCGGTGCGAAGAGACGGAATTGAACCGCCGACACGCGAGTTTTCAGCCCGCTGCTCTACCGACTGAGCTACCTTCGCAAGAAAGCCTACTCAAACAAATGAGGACGGGCCTGTCAAGCGGGTTCCAAGCATGAAGTTATAGGTTATGGTGAAAATCCCAGGCCGACTGGATGATGTCGCTCAACGCCGTCTTATCCGCGCGCCATCCTAATACTTCCCACGCCTTTGTAACTTCAGCGACTAGAAGAGCCGGATCTCCTTCTCTTCTACCGGTTTCCGACACTTTCAAGGGCATTCCGGTCACATTTTTAACGCAGTTTGCAACCTCTCTGACCGAAAACCCGCGCCCCGTACCTAAATTCAGGGCAGTCCGAAGGCCATCGCCCAAAGCGTCGAGAGCCTTAAGATGAGCCAGGGCCAAGTCTTCCACATGGATGTAGTCACGAATGCAGGTGCCGTCGGGCGTGGGATAGTCGCTGCCGAAAAGCTTCAGTTCCCCACCGCTCTTCGCGGCCTCCAGGGCCAGGGGAATCAGGTGGGTTTCGGGATCATGCCGCTCGCCATGGTCCTCCACCGCCCCCGCCGCGTTGAAATAGCGCAGGGCAGCGTAGTCCAGGCCGAGCCCGGACGCCACGTGCTCCAGGGTTTCCTCGATGGCCAGCTTCGTGCCCCCGTAGGGATTCACGGGACGGCGGGGATCATCCTCCATAAAGGGACGCCCCTCGCCCATACCGTAGACCGCCGCCGAGGACGAGAAGACGAGTTTGCGCACGGGGCTATCGGCGATGGCCTCCATGAGGGCCAAGAACCCCCCTAGATTCTCACGATAGTAGCCAAGGGGATCGGCGATGGAGTGAGAGACTATGCTCAGGGCCGCAAAATGAACCACTGCTTCACTTTCCGCGAGTAGCTGGTCCATGAGATCCCGCTGGCGAATATCCCCATGCACGAAGCGGATGGGCTCAGGCACGGCCTCTCGATGGCCGGTGGACAGGTTATCCAGCACGGTGATCTCGTGCCCAGCCGCGAGAGCGCTGCGAATGAAGCTGCCGCCGATGTAGCCTGCGCCGCCGGTGACCAATATCTTCATTATTTGCGTCCTCCCCGCTCCTTGAGCCATGGCGCAAGGTATTGTCCTGTAAGCGATTCTGCGACTTTCACCACTTCTTCGGGGCTGCCCTGGGCCACGATCCGGCCTCCAGCGTCGCCTCCCTCAGGCCCCATATCGATGAGGTGGTCTGCGGCTAGCAATACCTGGAGATTGTGCTCCACCACCAGCAAAGAATGGCCGGCCTTGAGCAATCGTTGAAAAACCGCCAGGAGCATGCGCACATCTTGAGGGTGCAAACCTACCGTAGGCTCGTCCAGCACATAGAGATAGCGTTCTTTGCCGGGCTGGGCGAGTTCCCTGGCTATTTTGAGCCTCTGGCTCTCGCCGCCGGACAAACTGCTGGCGCCTTGGCCCAGCGGCAAGTAACCCAGGCCCACGCGGTGGAGCATCCAGAGCTTTTCGCCCAGGGCGTGGCGGCCGGAGAAAAAGTGGATGGCCTCATCCACGGTGAGGGCCAAAACCTCGGCGATGTTCCTTCCCTTGTAGCGCACGTCCAGGGTTTCCGGACGGAAGCGGCTGCCCAGGCAGCTTTCGCAGGGCACAAAGAGGTCGGCCATGAAGACCATTTCCAGCTTCACCGAGCCCAGCCCATTGCATTCTTTGCAACGCCCTTCCTTGCTGTTGAAGGAGAAGTGCGTGGGACTCATGCGGCGAGATGCGGCATCGGGCATGGAGGCGAAAATTTCGCGGATGAACTGGAAGGCGCCGATATATGTCGCCGGATTGCTGCGCGGGCTCTTGCCCAGCGGACTCTGATCCACCACCCGAACCTCGCGCACGCGTTCGGCCCCGCGAAGTCGCGTGTAGGGATCCCCGGGCAGGGCCTTGCCGCCCCCGCGCCGGAGGGCGGGCACTAGGACACCGGAAACCAGGCTGGTCTTGCCCGATCCCGAGACTCCCGAAACACAGACAAGCTGGCCTAGGGGAACTTCCACATCCACATTTTTGAGATTGTGCAGGCTGGCGCCATCGAGCTTGAGGGATCCCCTGGCCTTTCGTCGCTCATCGCCGCCGGGTACGAGGATTTCCTTCTTGCTCAGAAAGCGAAGGGTCACCGAGGGATGCTCATGGGTCACCTTGGGCAGTTTCCCCAGCGGACCCTGGTAAACGATTTCCCCTCCCGAGGCGCCGCTTCCCGGACCCATGTCCAACAACTGATCGGCGCGAGCAATGAGATCCAGATCATGCTCCACCACCAGCACGCTGTTGCCCTTCTCCCGCAGGTCTTCCAAGGTCTCCATGAGGCGCTCGGTGTCGCGGGCGTGCAGGCCGACGGTGGGCTCATCCAGGGCATAGACGGTATCGGTGAGATGGCTGCCCAGGGCGTTGGCAAGGTGTATTCGCTGAAATTCGCCGCCAGAAAGGGTGCGGGTGAGGCGATCCATGGTGAGGTAGTGCAGACCCATGCGAACGAGAAAACGCAAGCGTCCACGAAGTTCCTCGAGGACTCGATCCACGCCCTGGGATTTTCCGTCGCCAAGACCAAACTCATCGATGGCCGCTTCGGCCTTGCCCAGGGAAAGTCGGTAGAAATCGGGCAGGGTCCAGTCGCCAAGGCGCACCGAGGCCACGTCCGGGCGCAGACGACTGCCCTTGCAGTCGAGACAATCCTGCTCGGTCATGAAGCGCCGGGAAAAGAATCGCGCGTACTTCTTGTATCCCTTGGATCTGACGCCTTCCAACCAGGGAACGACTCCCTTGAAGCCCTTCTTGCCGTAGAGCAGTTTTTCCCGAACGGTCTGCGGCAGGGAACGGAAACTGGAGTTGGTGGGAATGTCGTTCTCGCGGCAGTAGACCAGCAATTTCTCCTGGAAGTGGTCGAAGCGTTTCGAGGCCCAGGGTGCGAGAGCACCTTCATCGAGAGAAGCCTTGGGATCGGGCACCACCAGGCTCTCGTCAAACTCCAGTGTATTGCCATAGCCGCGGCATCGGGGACAGGCTCCCTCGCTGTGCTGGAAGGAGAAAAAGGCCGGGCCGGGCTCGGGCAGTTCCACCTCGCACCAGGGGCAATGGGATCCCTCGGCGAAGCGGGCGATTTCGCTGCCGTCTCTATCGTGGGCGGCCACGCGGCCCTCGTCCTCTCGATAGGAAGTTTCCACGGCTTCGGCCAGTCGGCTGCGGTTCTCTTCATCCAACCGGATGCGATCAGCCAGCACCTGCAATTGCCCGCTTTTCAACTCGTCGAGGGGCAGTGTTTCCAGCTTGGCAACTTTGCCACCAGCCAAGACCCGTGTGTAGCCACGAGTGAGCAGCAGTTCCCGCTGGGCCTCGGGATCGGCACCCTTGCGAATGCTGAAGGGAAAAACCAGGAGCACATCGCGACCGGGATGCTCTTTCAATAGATAATCGGCCACCTCGGCAGGGCTGTCGCGCCTCACCTCCCGCCCACAGCTCGGGCAATACTGGGTGCCCGCCCGCGCGAAGAGCAGGCGCATGAAGTCCGCGATTTCCGTGTAGGTCGCCACGGTAGACCGGGAATGCAACACCGTGTTTTTCTGCCGGATGGCCACCGCGGGCCCGATGCCCTCCAGGGAATCCAGCTCGGGCCTGCGCAAACGCTCGAGGAATTGCCGTGTGTAGGTGGAGAGGCTTTCCACGTAACGGCGCTGGCCTTCGGCATAGATCGTGTCGAAGAGTAGGCTGCTCTTGCCCGAACCGCTCACGCCGGAAATCACCACGAGCTTGCCGCGGGGAATATCCAGGTCGAGGTTCTTCAGATTGTTTTCGCGCGCGCCACGAAGGCGGATGCAATCCATGGGCATTCCCCAGTTAGTGTGATCCTCGAACCTAGCAAAGGCGGGGAAGCAGATCAACCGTAGCAAGGTGACTATGGCGGTTGGCCAAGAGCCTGGTTCTTGTTATCGTCATCCCATGCCCAAATATCCCCAAGCAGAATTCCAGCAACTCTGGCAAACCCTCGAACGCCTGCTCGCGCCCGACGGTTGCCCCTGGGATCGCAAACAGAGTGCAGCAGACCTGTCACGTTTCATGGTCGAGGAAGGTCATGAATGGCGTGAAGCCGTCGATGAAGGCGATCCGGCTCATCAGGCCGAGGAGCTGGGCGATCTGGCTTTTCTGATGATGTTCGGCTTGCAACGCCTGGCGGCCGACGAGGGAATCGAAGCAGCCGAGGCACCACGCCTGGCCGATGAGAAACTGAAGCGGCGGCATCCCGACTTGTTCGGAGAGGCCGAGCGCGCGGGAAGTGTAGAAGCCCAAACCCGCCGCTGGGAAGATATCAAGCGCGCGGAACGCGGCGAAAACGGACAGGGACTGCTCAAACCTCTGCCCCGAAGCATGGGAGCACTCGCCAAGGCCCACCGCTATCAGGACAAGGCCGCCAGCGTGGGATTCGACTGGCCCCAGCTCTCGGGCGTCCTGGACAAGATGCAGGAAGAGCTCGGCGAATTGCGCGATGAGCTTGCGCCCCTGGCCGATCTTCCCACACCGCAGGGCGAGGGCAGTCCGTCCACGCGATTTCGGCGGGAGCTCAACGCGAAATCCCTCGATCGAGTGCGCGACGAGATCGGCGACCTTTTCTTCGTCCTGGCCAACCTCTGCCGCTGGCTGAACATGGACGCGGAAGAGGTGGCAGAAGACGCCAACGCCAAATTCCTGCGGCGATTCGCCGGCATGGAATCGCGCTTGAAAGATCGAGGCGCAGCCCTGGAGGATTCGAGTCTTGAGGAAATGGAAGCTCAGTGGCAGGGCTTCAAGGCCGAGTCGGAATAGACTCCCCTAGAAATTTAAGGCGCGGCTGAGGCCGATGGACTGCACCACGCGCGGGAAGTGCGGCTCGAAGGCCGTATCGAAATCATCGCGGGACAGATTCATGTCCAAGGCCAGAAGCAGTTGGATGCCGCGAGGCAGCGCCGTTCGATACCCCAAAGCCAGTTGTAGAAGATTCTCTCGACGATCCAGCCTAAAATCTGGGTGATAGCCCTCCACCACCAGTTCGCCGAAAAGTTCGCTTGCGGCGTTTTGGAAACGTAGACCGAGCCCGAACAGTGGCTGATCGAGTGTCGAGCCCTCACCGGCAGGGTAATAGTGCGTGAAGGGCATCCAAGGGTCATCCGGGTCGGCCGAAGGCGCGTAGCCAGAGCCTTCCTCGCCGCGGTTCAGACGCCGGCCGAACATGAGGCTGATCCAGGTGCGGGGGAATTGCTGTCCCTCGAAAAGACGCCACTCGGCCACGGCGCGCAATTCCATGTCCTCGCCGCCTGATTCGGGGCCTGGATAGCCGCCGGCCTGGGGCAGACGCAGATTCATCTGCCCGGCCAGGCGAAGGCGGTCCCAAGGCAGAGGCGGTGAGAATTTCAGGAAGAGCTCGCTGGCGCCCAGGCTATTGGCCCAATCGCTTCCCTCCGTGGCCAGCCAGAGTTCGCCATCGAGAGTGTCCACCGAGCGATAGCGTTGCCAACTGTTCAATCCGGCGCCCAATTCCAGAAAGCCGCCCAGACCCAAGCCCAGATCGAGTCGGGGATGGAAGAAGTGGAAGCGCGAGGCCAGACCCACATCTTGAAAGTAGTAGCTGGCCATGATTCGCATATCCAATTGGAACGAGGGCATAGGCCTTGCCGAGGGCATGCGCCAGAGGCCGGTGCTCTCCGGCATGCCGAAGCCGGCCCAGGACGGACCGGCTCCCAATAGGATCAGCAGAAAGACGAGATGCCGCATGCGCGCGGACATCAATCGCCTGTTGTTTCTTCGGCGGCAGGTGTTTCCTCGGCCTCGGCGCTCGTCTCCTCGCCGCCTTCCACGGCCTTCATCTCGTCCACGAAATTCAGACGCAGGAAGGTGATGGCTTCCTGGAGGGCCTGTTCTTCTTCCCTCACCAGATTGCCGCGGGTTTTCCGCTCGAGAGATTCCAACACGGCGATGGTGCCCCGCACGGCTTCCAGGTTGCGTTCAACTTTGCCCGTCACGGGATCGGCGACCTTGCCCAGATGGGCCAGGCCGGCCTGGTGATGCGCCATCACCAGGCTCAGGAAATTCATATCCAATGTTTTCTCGTCGCTCACGGTGCTCCTAGAGATTCTCCAGCAAGTGTCGACGCGTACTCACCAACACGAAGTCCGCACCTTCATTGCCCTGATTGATCAGACGATGATCCTGCGCTTCGGTGAAGTGCAGGCTATCACCCTCGTTGATTTTATACTCCTCGCCACCGGAAACAAAGTTCAGTTTCCCTCGCTCGCAAAGCACGGTGACCTCGCCGGCTGAACGGCTGTTTGCTAAGGTCAATTCGGAGTTACTGTCCAGGTGGATCTTGTAGATCTGCAAATGCCCACCCGGAATGCCTTGGGTTAAGGGCTGGTAGTAACCCGAAGTCGTGGTGAGAGGATTGCGATCCCGTTCTTCAAAACGGATGCGGCTCACCTCTTCGAGGTTGCGACTCTCCAGGAAAAATGAGGTGTCCTTGCCCAGAGCGCCAGCGATTCGGGAAAGCGCGCCCACGGTGGGACTGGTCTTGCCGCGCTCGATTTCCGAAATGTGTGTCGCCGAAACCTTGCTGGACCCTTCGACTTCCTTGAGGGTCATCCCGCGAGCTTTGCGCACACGCTTGATCCGTTGTCCGAGTTCCTGAATTTCCATCTCGTCTCCTAGATCTTAAAGCTGGGTACGGTGACGACCCAAGCTTCACAGGGTCCCTCGCCAATGTTCTCGATACGATGCGGGTTGGACGCATGATAGTGAAGGCTGTCGCCTTCCTTGAGCACATACTGCTCATCATCGACGTGCACCTGCAAAATGCCTTTCAGCAGCAGGATGAACTCTTCGCCCTCATGGCGATTCACGTCGCCCGAGGAAACGGCACCCTTGCCCCAGGTCATCTTCATGAAGGAAATGCGCGAGTGCGGGATGGATCCCGACAGGGACTCCAAATCCACAGGAGGCTCCACGAAGCGGAAACGCCGACGCTTGCTCTTGGCAACAATGCTGACGCCTGGAAGCTCATCGGCTTCCACGAAATAGGAAGGCTCCTCGCCCATGGCCTGGGCGATTCGCGTGAGCGCACCTACGGTGGGACTGCTCTTGCCGCGTTCGATTTCGGAGATGTGCGTAGCGGATACGCCGCTGGTCTCCTCGATCATTTTCAGGGTAAGCTTCTTCTCGAGACGATAGCGCTTTAAGCGTTCGCCGATTTCGCTTTTATCCAACTGCTCCATGATCACCTCGAATGGTGTTTTCGGGTTTCTGGGTCGGGAACAAAGTAAAAAGACCGTCCGGCGCGGTCAAGATTTCATAAGAGATTTCTGATTCCTGGGTAAAATATCCGATAAGTTGCGTTTACTCCCTAATATCGTCAACGCGCCGGTATCGGACCAGTTTTTCCAACAAATCCCGCAGGAAAACCACGCCCAGCGCGCTTCCATCCAGATCGGTGACCACGGCAAACTTGCTGTGGGTGAACTGTAATTCGTCGATAAGATCGAGCAGGGGCCTGCTGGCCGGAACGCTGCGCAGGGGTCCGGCGAGCATTTCCAATGACTGGTCCGCGGATTGGGACAGGAGCTTCAAACTGGACACGAAGCCGTCCAGCCGTGAACTGCCCTGGCGGAACAGGAAGATGCGCGAGGGCATCTGGTCGCCGAGGTCCTTCAACAAATCCCCCACCGTTCCCTGAATGGGGAAAAGGGTCAGTGCCGACATGGGGCGCATGAGGGATCGCGCGCTAAGTCGATTGAGCAGAGCGATGCGACCAATGAGGATTTCCTCTTCATGTGCCACGGCACCTTCCTCACGGCCGGTCTCCACGTGCAGGCGCACGGTTTCCCAACTCAGGGGGATTTCGCCCTTGGAGGGTCCGCCGGAAACAACTCTACCCAGAATGCGGCTGAAGGCCTCGATGAGCCAGAGCAGGGGCCAGAGAATCCAGGCCAAGGGTATCAGGAGCAGTGAGACCCATCGGGTGAGTCGATCGGCGTAGACACCGCCCAGGCCCTTGGGCAGAACTTCGCCGAATAGGAGTACCACGGGCACAACCCAAAGGGTGGCCAGCATGTCTGTACCCATCACGGGAAGTTGCCAGTTCAATTTATGCAGGAAGCTTTCCGTGAGCAGAACGGCGGTCACTGAGGCCAAGACATTGAAAACATTGGTACCCAGTAGAATGACCGCCAGCATGCGTTCGGGTTGCCGATAGAGTCTTTCGGCCAGGCCGCCGAGCCTGCTCCCCTCCTCCCGCGCTGTGCGCTGGCGCAAACGATTGCTGGAGATCATGGCCGTCTCGCTACCCGAGAAAAAGGCCGAGCCCAAGATGGCCACGAGCACCAGGATCAACCAGGCGCTCATGACAGACGCTCCAGTTTCAAGGTGCGTAGGGCCGGGCCCTCGGCATCCATGACGGTCCAGCGCAGTCCGGCGATTTCGCAAACGCTGCCTTCTTCCGGCACCTCGCCCAGCTGTTCCATGAGAAATCCGCCCAGGGTTTCGTTTTCGCCGCTGCCCAGCGGCATGCGAAGAATCTCCGAGGCCTCATCCAGTTCCATGCGCGCCGAGGCGATGAGCGTGTCTTCGTCGGGCATGTAGAAGCGCTGGCTCTCGTAATCTCTCCGATTGAGAATATTCCCCACAAGGATCTCGAATAGGTCCTCCAGGGCGGCCAGCCCGGCCAGAGAACCGTATTCATCCAAGACCACGGCGAGGGTCTCGTTTTCGTCGAGCATTTCGCCCAGCAGCGGACCCGCCATCTGACTTTCGGGACAAAAACGCACGGGACGCGAAAGGCTCGAAACCGGCTCCTCCGAATTTTCCCGACCCAAGAGATCGGCCGCATGCAGTATGCCCACCACTCGATCGGGACTTTCCCTGAACAGGGGAATCTTGGAGTAGCCCTCGGCTCGAACGTTCTTGACGACCTCGCGAATGGGAAGATCATCTTCGAGCAGGAAAAGATCCACGCGCGGAGTCATGGTTTCGGACACCGGCGTGTCGCCAAGTTCAAAGACGCCGCTGACCATCTCCATTTCCTTTTCACCCAGGGGCCCCTCCTCCACTGCCACCTGCACCAGAGCGAGGAGATCCTCTTCCTGAAGACCTTGTCGATCGCCAGGGAAAAGTCGCTGCAGGCCGTTTCGGAAACGAAGGCTCAGTCTCTCGAGCGCACCGGCCACTGGCCCAAGCAATCGATGGGCGGCCAGCAACCTTGGGGCGATGCGAAGACTGGTGTTGCGAGGATGCTGCACAGCGATGCTCTTGGGCAGGATTTCACCGAAGAGCAATACGACCAGGGTGGTGGCCAGGGTGCTCACCAGGGGTCCACGCTCGAGTCCAAGGTGTCGTAAAAAGAGGCGCGTTGCCAAGACGGCCAACACGATGTTCACCAGGGTGTTGCCCACCAGAATGCTGGCCAAGACCTCCTGGAGGCGATCCAGCATGTAGGCCACGGTGCGGGCGGGACGATCCTGACGTTTGCGCATGAGGTGACGTTGGCTGTGGTCCAAGGCGAAGAGAGCGGTTTCCGAGCCGGAGAAGAAGCCCGACATGCCCAAAAGCAGCAATATGGCCAAGCCCAAGAAGATATCGGCGGTCATCGCAGATCCTCCTTGAGTGCTCGGAGTTCATCCTGCAGGGGACCCAAACCTGGCTTCACCAACACGCGATCCACACCCTCCATGCGGCCGCCGCCGAGCTCGGCTTCGCCAGTGATCAGAATTGTACGGGTGGCCGGATGCCCCTCTTTGATGCGAACCAGGCCGGCCTCTCCACTTTCACCGGGAAGGCCCATGTCGGCGAGCACCGCCCGCCAGGGCTCGGCCATGGGGAGAATCTCTTCGAAGCAGCAGGCCTCATCCACTTGGAAACCTTCGCGTCGAATGAGTTCGGCCAGCATCTGCCTCAGGCCGGAATCGTCCTCCACCACCAGGATTTTGGGCCCTCCCACTCGGCGGAAATGGAAACGGGTCTTGCCGTTTAACTCAAGACTCAGCTTAAGCTCCAGCTGACGGCTGCGCCGCAATATTTCACCGAGACCGAGGCCGTGGTGCTCCCCAGCCTCGGGGGCCTGCCCCGCAATCAGTTTCGAGGCCAGATCAGCTGGCAGGTTTTCACCACCGTTTTCCAGGCTAAACCCTTCCGCATCGGCCTTCAATTTAACGGGGCCCTCGGGGGCGGCTTTGCAGGCATTCTCCAGCAAATTGAGCAGCAGGGCGTGCAGCGCTTCTTCCGATCCGGGAAAGAGCCAGGGATCGGGCAATTCCAGGAAACTGGCTTCGGGACGCAGACGACCGGCGCGAAGGAAGCGGTCCCATATCTCGCGCAGCAGGGCGGAACGGTCTTGGGATAACTCAGCCTGCGGCGACGCACCCTCTTCGATTATCTCACGAGCCCGTGCCAATCCACGACCCAGTCGGTCCATGAGTTGGGGCAATAGGTCGAGCGGCTCGCCCTTTACCATGTGGTCGCGGCTGAGACGAATGTCCACCGCGAGCAGGGCAAGTTGATGGCGGAGATCATGGGCCTTGGTCGGCCGAGAGGATATCTGGGGTTCATCCATGCTTCGATCAGCGCAAGAGTCGGGCTTTGCGCCCACCTTGTCAAGCACGCTCCTTGACGCTCCGCGGAACCTCCCCTAAACTGCGCCCTCACGGCAAATTCGAGGCGGCATGCGCACACTCGTCATACGATTCAGCGCCCTGGGCGATCTGGTCCTGACCCTTCCCGCCCTGCGGGATCTGTCTGCCGCCAGCCATGAACTCCATTTCCTCACATTGGACCGATTCGCAGCGCTCATGGAGCCTCTGCCCGAGCTGGCGCGGGTCTGGAGTCTGGATCCCCGGCGCGGCTTCGCCGGTCTGCGCACCTTGACCTCAGAGCTGGCGGGGCAGGAATTCGACGCTGTCCTTGACCTCCACGACAATTTGAGAAGCCGGAGCCTTCACATGCTCATGGCCGGCCGTGGTCCCAGATGGATCTCCACCCGGCGCGACACCCTTCGCCGCCGCATTTTGGTGGCGGCACCCGACTCCCTGAAGCCGGCATTGCGCGAGCGCTCATTGACTCCCGTGCTCGACCGCCATCGTGAGGCCGCCGCCGAACTCAGCGGTTTCACCTATGCGCCCGAGGGAAGCTATCCCATCAACGATGCCCTTCGCCTTTCGGTGGATGAGGAACTGGCCGGCCTGGGCCTCGATCCCAGCTCGCGCCCCTTGGCCCTTGCGCCGGGGGCAGCTTGGCCCCAGAAGGCCTGGCCGCGATTTGCCGAATTCGCCGCTACCCTGCCCAAGCATCTTCCCCTGCTCGTTGTGGGAGGTCCCGGAGAAGAAGACCTATGTTGCGAAGTGGCTGTGGCAGCCGGATCCAATGCAATAGTCTTCGCCGGAGCCAGTCCACTTCCCCGTCTGGCAGCCGCCCTGTCTCGCTGCCGCGGTCTCGTGGGTGGCGACAGCGGCCTGGCCCACTTGGCCGAAGCGGTGGATCGACCGGTCTGCACCTTGTTCGGCCCGACAGTGCCCGAGTTCGGATTTGCGCCCAGGCGAGCCGAAAGCCTTTTGATTCAAAGCAACCTTAACTGCAGACCATGCTCTCTACATGGCAAACGCGCCTGCAAGTTCGGTGATCGGCCTTGCCTCGCCGAGTTGGAGCCGGCTTATGTGCTGACGGAACTCGAGCTGGGAGGATGGCTGGAATGATCCTCGCGCTTTACCGCCTGCTTGCACCCCTAGCCGCGGCCCTACTTCCCCTATTCGCGCGATTCTCGCCCAAGCTCGCCGCAACCCTAATGTGGCGCAAGGAATCCTTGGGGGCCGCCGATCTTGCCCCCGGCGCATCGCCCCGCTTTCTGATTCACGCCTCCTCGGCGGGAGAGCTGGAACAGGCCCGGCCCCTACTTGCGGAAATCCGTGTCCGACATCCCCGCGCCGCACTCTTGATCACGCTCTCGTCCGCTTCGGCCCGGAAGGCTGCGAAAGATTTGAGTGAGGCCCCTCGCGCCATCCCCATGCCCGCCGATACACCGCGGAACATGGCTCGCCTTCTGAACGATTTCGCCCCCGATCGCATTCTCGTGGTCAAATGGGATCTCTGGCCAAGTCTCATGAGCGAGGCTCGGCGACGGAAGATTCCCGTTTTCCTTTTGGGTGCGGCCTTGTCGGCAAAGTCGGGACGCAGTCGCTGGCCCGGCCGCCTGCTCGCCCGCCCCCTCCATGGCATGCTCAGTGGAATCGGTGCGGCTTCCAGGGGCGATGCAGAGAGTTTCCGTCGCCTGGGAGTCACCGAGGATCGCTTGGCCATCACCGGGGATACGCGTTTCGATCGGGTGATACAGCGCAGGCAGGAGAACCGCTCCTACCTGCTCAGCAGATCCATCCATCCTCGTGAAAATTGCCTTGTAGCCGGCAGCACTTGGCCCGCCGAGGAGAATCTGATTTGGGAAACTTATCCCAAAATAATGTCCGAAGAACCCAAGGCTCGCCTTCTACTGGCACCCCATGAACCCTCGGAAGCGAACCTGTGTCGCTTGGAAGCCGAAGCGGCCCGGCGGGGATTGAGCACAGCGCGACTGTCCACCCTGGATCACTTCCCCGAGGCCTGCGTGGTTCTGGCCGACGTACTCGGTCAATTGGCCGAACTCTACAAGCTTGGCAGCCTGGCCTTCGTGGGCGGAGGATTCGGCGACGGCGTTCACAGCGTTCTGGAAGCGGCGGCCCACGGCCTGCCCGTTATCATGGGTCCGCGCATCGAGCGGGCAGCAGAGGCCAGCGACCTGGTCTCGGCAGGCGCGGGATGGGTCATCCAAGACGTCGATGAGCTGTTCGATATCTGGAGTCGTCACTTGAGCGATGCGGCTTTCGCTCAGGAAAACGCGGATCGCGCCCGTATTTTTGTGGATTCAGGCGCAGCTGCGGCAGAACGAAGCCTGGACTTCATCGAGAAATTCGAGATCTAGGCTGACAAGGCCGCAAACGTGCTGTAATTTCCCCCAATCGCCCCGAAACGCAGGAGATTCGCATGTCGCCTCGCTATGGCCGCAAATCCATAAGTCTCTTCTTACTCGCTTGCCTAGGTTTGATTGGGACTCTGCCTGCGGCGGCTTTCCAGCTCGGCCTGCCCCCACTGGAAGGAACAGCCGATCTGAGCGCCTCCGAACGCGAAGAGCTGGAAAGCGCGGTACATGAAGAATTGACCGCGGCCTTTCCCTCGCCCGAGTGGCAGCTCATGTCCGGCGATCTCATTTCTCTGGCCATGGAAGCTGAGAGTCTGGATCCGGCAGCATGCTCCGAGGAAGATTGCTTCGCCGATATCGGTCGCGCCCTGAAACTGGACATTCTGATCATGGGATACTTCCGCCGCAGCAGCCACGAGGACCGCTTGCTGCTCAAACTCTACGATATCGGCAGTGGCAAGATGGAAGGTTTCATTCGCGTATCGGGCAGTGATCCTCGCGCTCTTCGCAGCAGCCTGCCTGATGACTGCCGTCGCCTGCTCCATCCCTATCGCAGCTGGAAACCCACCGAGGAATTGACCGGTGAAGATGCGGACCTGCTTACCAATGCCTGGGCCGCCCAGAGCGACGAGAATATAGAAGCTCTCGTAGGTGGGGAAGGGGATGCTCCCGACGATTCAATTCTGGAAACTGTCGAAAAGGATCGGTCGGGCTCACTGCTTAGCGGCTGGAGTTTCGGGCCGAGCATCAGCACCTATTCCGGTCCCAACCATGCCGTGCTCATGAATCATGTGAACAACATCATGTCCGTCATGGGCGAGCCCATTTCCAGGTTCCAGAGTTTTGAGGTAGGCACTTCCATCGGACTGAGCATGCTGCGCCATTTCAACGGTCCCATTTCTTTCGCTGGCACCTATCACTTCACCCAGTACAACCAGAACGCCCTTTTTGTGCCCCATGGCTGGGAGTCGCCAAGGGAATTGAACACCAAGCTGCACGAGTTGGGATTGGGCATTCACTTCGCCTTGGACTTTGTGCGCTCGAAAACCGTAGAACCCTTCGTGGCGGCGGGTGTGTCATTTCTCTATGCGGATAGTCAGCTGGATATTCTCTTGGACAATGTTTCAGGTGCACATGGCGGCGTGCCCGATACCGTCTATGAGAATCAGGACTTCCTCCTGGAATCCACTGATTTTTCCGTGGGCGCCGAGGCTTACGTGGGTCTGAACTATCGAGTCACTTCCAATCTTATAATCCAGGGACAGCTGGGCGGAACCATGGGACAGGTCAATCAGAACTTCGACTTCGATGGATCCCTTCAGCACCTGAACCCCGAAACACCGCAGGACGCCATCGAAGACCCCAGCGCCAACGACATCTTGTGGGGGTCCTATCCCCTCGAATTGAATGGACTCAGGCTCAGCCTGGGACTGCTTATCTCACTCTGACCAGGATGCGGATATGAAGAAGCTTGCCCCCGCCCTGCTCCTGTTGATTCCCATGCTAACGGCCTTCGCGCCCTTGGAAGACTTGCCCTATGACAAGCCCTTCTATCCCATGGATGGGAAACACAGCGGCGCGTGCGGGCATTCGGCTGGCCATCTGGATCGCGAAGGCGAAAGCCAGGCAGGACAGAGCCAGTGGCGAGCCGACTGGTACGAGATCGATGGTGAACTCACCCTGGATCCCGACTTCGAGGACGGTGACTTCACTTCCACAGTTACCATGCACGCGACACTTGTGGCCGAGTCGGACAGCCTGCTGCTCGATGCACTTTGGAATGTGGACATTCTCGCGGTGCGCCTGAACGACGCGAACGCCAACTTCCATCACGACGGATGGTCACTGCTGAGCATCGAGACCCCCGGCCTCAGCGTGGGGAATCAGTACAAGATCGAAGTGGATTACGTGGCTCACGAAAACGAAGACGGCTTCGGCGCCTTCGTCTTCGACCCATACCTGGACGACATGAATCCCCAGGAACTGCATCCCCTCGTCTACACCATGACCCAGACCCAGTACGCGGGAAGTTGGTGGCCATGCATCGATCGCCTGGACCAACGCGCGGACTCCATGTCCATTCGCGTGACGGTGCCCGAAGACCTTGTAGTCGCCTCCAACGGAACCCTGGAATCGGTTGAGGATGCAGGCGGCGGGCGACGCCGCTTCCATTTCATGGAGCGCTACTCCATTCCCAGTTACCTGGTGGCCATCACCATTACCGATTTCTACTCACCCATCGGCGATGGACATCCCTACTATTCCGCTGAGCCCTACAAATTCGGCGACGGCCATGAAATGCCCCTGGTGCTCTACGCCTTCAAGCACCATTTCGACGATGCCCTCCACCACTTCGAAGATTTGGCCAACAAGGAATACTGGATCGCCGATCAGCTCGACTGTTTCGGCGCGCGCTTCGGCGACTACCCCTATCGCGACGAGAAGTACGGCATCGTGGAGTACCGTTTCTCCGGCGGCATGGAACACATGACCCTCAGCAGCATCGGCAGCACCACCCTGGTGGGCGAAGACCCCATCAACTACGTGCTTCCCCACGAGGCGGCCCACCAGTGGTTCGGCGATCTGGTCACCTGCGCCACTTGGGAAGACATCTGGCTCAACGAGGGTTTCGCCACCTACCTGGAAGCCCTCTACTACGAACACGTGGGCAGGTGGACCCCCGGCGACTACATGTTCAGCCGTCGCTGGCTCCGCGAATTCGACGGTGAGATCTACGACCCCAATGCCACCTTCGGCCGCACCACCTACTGGAAAGGTGGATGGCTGCTTCACATGCTGCGCGGACGCCTTCGCCATCACTTCGGCGAGAACGAAGAGACCTACGCCCTCGGCGTTTCCGAAGGCGACAACCTCTTCTTCTCCATGCTCGAGCACTGGGCCCAGGATGAACCTCGCCGTTTCGCCACCGCGAACACCGAAGACTTCATCAATTTTTGCGAAAACTTTTCGAGCCTGAGCCTTCGTCCCTTCTTCGAACGCTGGCTCTACGACTCCGGACGCCCCCACTATTTCAACAATTGGTCCGCCCGTGAAAGCGGCGCGGGTTACGATGTGAATGTGACCCTTCGCCAGGTGCAATCGGGCGCGCTGTTCAGCGAGCCTCTGGACCTCATGTTCCGCTTCGCAGGCGGCGACAGTATTGTGGAGACCGTGCAACCGGATTCGGCCGACCAGGACTACGTTTTCTTCTTCGGCCCTAAGCCCTTGAGCATGGAGCTGGACCCCCACCACAAAGTTCTCCACCGCGGCGTGAGTTTCGAAACGCCCATGCAGGTGGACGCGCCCTACCCCAATCCTTTCGGATCAAACCAAGGCGTTCACGTCCAGGTGAATCTGCTGGATGCGGGATTCATGCGCGCCGTGCTCTATGATCCTTCGGGACGCCTTGTAAAGGTTCTCTTCGAGGGACAGGCCGAACCGCCCTACAAGGATCTATTCTGGTCGGGTCGCGACGAACGCGACAGCTTCAGCGCCTACGGCGTGTATCTGCTCAAGGTGGAAAGCGCGGGCCAGGTGGAAACCCGCAAACTCGTTTTTCTACCCGTGGACTAGAGCTTCGAGGGGCAGTCTTCAGCCAAGCTGCATTCCTCGCAGCGTGGTTTACGAGACGGGCATACCGCGCGCCCGTGGAAAATGAGCTGATGGCTCAGCAGGGTCCATCTTTCAGCGGGGAAGATGGCGCAGAGATCCTTCTCCACTTTCACCGGATCCTCATGTTTGCTCAGGGCCAGGCGCCGCGACAGGCGCCCCACGTGTGTGTCCACGGGAAACCCAGGCACTTCGAAGGCATTTCCGAGAATCACGTTGGCCGTCTTGCGTCCCACTCCGGCTAGAGCCACAAGCTCTTCCATATTGCCGGGCACTCGGCCCTCATGCTTCTTCACAATATCCTTGGCCGCGGCCTTTAGATTCTTCGCCTTGTTGCGGTAGAATCCCGTGGAGTGGATGAGTTTCTCCAAGCGCTTCACCGGCAACTTAGCCAAAGCCGTCGCATCGGGTGCAGCAGCGAAGAGCGCGGGCGTCACCATGTTCACGCGCTCGTCGGTGCACTGGGCGCTGAGCACGGTGGAGACCATGAGTTGATAGGGATCGACGAAATCGAGACTGCAACTCGCCTCGGGATAGAGGCGCAACAGCTCAAGGCGAATGCGCTCGGCGCGCAGCTTTTTCTTCTGGAGGCTTTCACGGGGCATGCCGCAGTGTAAGCTTCGAATTGTTCCACGGCAAGGAGAGGGTATGAAGATCATCACGCGCAACATCTCGCGAAAGACCCAAGGCGACGGTGACACTCTCGACATTACGGGCGATCTGGAAGCCCTGCTCACGGATAGCGGGCTCAGCGAGGGCATGGCGCATCTGTTCATCGGAGGTTCCACCGCCGGACTCACCACACTGGAATACGAGAGCGGCGTCATCGAAGACCTGGCCGAGGTTTTTGAGAGCATCGCCCCCGCAGATCGCGACTGGCGCCATCACCGGCGCTGGGGCGATCACAACGGGCACAGCCATATTCGTTCGGCACTTCTCGGGCCCAACCTCGCGGTGCCCTTCATGAATGGGCAACTGACCTTGGGAACCTGGCAGCAGGTGGTCCTCATCGACTTCGATGAAAAACCCCGCAGCCGCGAAGTGATCGTGCAGCTGCAGGGCGTATAAATTGAACACTGTTTAGACGGCCGCGTTCTCCCGGATCATCCGGCGCAGCACCGCGTGTAGAATGCCGCCGTTGTGGAAGTAGTCAATTTCCACCGGCGTATCCAGGCGCAGAATCACCGTGAAGCGCTTCTCGTCGCCGTCATCGCTTTTCGCCACCACGGAAAGCTCCTGCATGCATTCCAGCTCTCCCTCGATTCCCTCGATATCGAAAGTCTCGCGACCCGTGAGCCCCAGGCATGCATGGTTCTCACCTTCTTTGAACTGCAAGGGCAAGATGCCGAAGCCCGCCAGGTTGCTGCGATGGATGCGCTCGAAGCTCTCGGCGATCACCGCACGCACTCCCTGCAAACTCGTGCCCTTGGCCGCCCAGTCGCGACTGGAACCCGTGCCGTACATGGTTCCGCCCAAGATGATGAGCGGAACATTTTCGCTCATGTATCGCTCGGCAGCGGTCCACACCGGCAGCTGCGCGCCTCCGGGAAGGTGCAGGGTATAACCGCCCTCGACCCCATCCAGCATTTCATTGCGAATGCGGATATTGGCAAAAGTACCGCGCATCATCACTTCATGATTGCCGCGCCTGGAGCCGTAGCTGTTGAAATCTTTCGTGTCCACACCGTGCGAGGTCAGATAGTCCGCCGCGGGGCTGCCCGCCGCGATCACGCCCGCCGGTGAAATATGGTCGGTGGTCACGCTATCGCCGAGTTTGAGCAAGCAGCGTGCGCCACGGATGGGGTTGATGCTGGGAAGCTCCGGCCCCAGTTTTTCGAAGAAGCTTGGCTCGCGCACATAGGTGCTCGCGTCGGCCCAGGCAAAGAGCTGACCTTCGGGCACGGGAAGTGCATTCCATGTTTCATTGGCCTCGAAAACTCCGGAGTACTCGGACTCGAAGAGCTCGGGCAAAACGGTGGCATTCATCAACTCGCGAATCTCCGTATCGCTGGGCCAGATGTCCCGCAGGTAGATCGGACCGCCCGGCCCTTCGCCCATGGCTTCCTTCTCGAAATCAATGTCCACGCGACCGGCCAAGGCGTAGGCCACCACCAGCGGCGGACTGGCCAGGTAGTTGGCGCGGGTGTGGGGACTCACGCGGCCCTCGAAGTTGCGGTTGCCGCTGAGCACACCGGCCACCACAAGATCCTTCTCCTCGATGGCCTCGCGCACGGGCTCGTCCAGGGGCCCGGAGTTGCCGATGCACACCGCGCAGCCATAGCCCACGGTGTTGAATCCGAGCTTATCGAGGAAGGGCGTGAGCTTGGCATCATCCAGGTAGCGCGTGACCACACGGGAGCCGGGCGCCAGGCTGGTCTTCACCCATTCGGGAACCTCAAGGCCCTTCTCCACGGCCTTCTTGGCCAGGAGCCCCGCGCCGATGAGTACGCTGGGATTACTGGTATTGGTGCAACTCGTAATGGCCGCGATGACCACCGATCCGTCGCCCAAACCATCGCCCGCTTCCTTCGCGCGCGCGGCCTGAGTGGGATAGCGATCGTCCAGCAGCTTCTCGAAGGCGGGCTTCATGTTTTTTAGTCCCACGCGATCCATGGGACGGGCAGGCCCCGCCAGCGAGGGCTCTACCGTGTTCATGTCCAGGCTGAGGGTCTCGCCGAAATCGGGATCCTCGGCGTCCGCAGCATAGAAGAATCCCTGCTCCTTGCTGTAGCGCTCCACGCGATCCACCAGATCCGCCGAGCGGCCGGTGAGGCGCAGATAGGCGAGTGTTTCCTCGTCCACCGGGCAAAAACCGGCGGTGGCGCCGTACTCGGGCGCCATGTTGGCGATGGTGGCCCTGTCGGCCAGGGACAGGCTGCGATAACCGGAGCCGTAGTACTCCACGAACTTGGCCACCACGCCATGCTTACGCAGTAGCTCGGTGACCGTGAGCACCAGGTCGGTGGCCGTGGCGCCCGCGGGGAGTTCGCCCTCGAGCTTCACGCCCACCACCGGCGGTAGAAGCATGCTGATGGGCTCGCCCAGCATGACGGCTTCGGCCTCGATGCCGCCCACCCCCCAACCGAGCACGCCCAGGCCATTGATCATGGTGGTGTGGCTGTCGGTGCCCACCAGACTATCGGGGAAGAGTAGCTGTTTACCGTTCACCATTTCCGAACGGACCACCTGGGCCAGGAACTCCAGGTTCACCTGATGCACAATGCCCGTGGCGGGAGGCACCACGCTGAAATTGTCGAAGGCACCCTGGCCCCAGCGCAGGAACTCGTAGCGTTCACGATTGCGCTTGAACTCCAGCTCGGTGTTCTTGGCCATGGCGTCATTGTCGCCGTAAAAGTCGACCTGCACCGAGTGATCCACCACCAGATCCACCGGCACGCCGGGATTAACCCTGGATGGATCGCCTCCCAAGCGGGCCATGGCGCTACGCAGGGCGGCCAGGTCAACAACGCTGGGCACGCCGGTGAAGTCCTGTAGGATCACGCGAGCGGGACGGAAGGGAATTTCGTTCTTTCCCGCGGTGGCGGGGCTCCAGGCGGCGATGCGCTCCACGTCTTCGCCGCGGATCTTGAATCCGTCCTCAAGCCTGAGTGCGGCCTCCAGCAGCACCTTGATGCTGCGAGGCAGGCGGCCAATGGAAAAGCCCTTGTTCTCCAGGGCGTCCAGGCGGTAGATGGCGGCCTCGCCATTGGACAGGGGTAGGCTCGCGAGTGATCCGAAACTATTCGTGCTCATGGCAACTCCCTTCGCGGGTGAACCTACAAACTAAATAGCCCCCCGCCTGCAAGCAAGCGGGGAGCGAAATGCTCTCAGGGACCGAGGATGTGGCCCCGCCAGACGGAGCCTAGGCACCGCTGAGAGCACCCTTGAAATATTCACGCCGCATTCGCGCGATATTCTCGATACTCACTTCCTTGGGACAAACCGCCTCGCACTCGCCATGGTTGGAGCAGGCGCCGAAGCCTTCCTTATCCATTTGGGCGATCATGGCCAGGGCGCGGCGACCGCGCTCGGGTCCGCCCTGAGGCAGATAGGACAGCTGAGACACCTTGGCACTCAGGAATAGCGAGGCCGAAGCGTTGGGACAGGCCGCGATGCAGGCGCCGCATCCGATGCAGGAGGCGGCGTCCATGGCCTTGTCGGCCATGGGCTTGGGAATGGGCACGGAATTAGAATCGGGAGCCGAGCCCACATTGCTGGTCACATAGCCCCCCGCTTGCATGATGCGCTCGAGAGAGGTCCGGTCCACCACCAGATCCTTGATTACCGGCAGGGGCGCCGCGCGGAAGGGTTCTATGATGACCGTGCCTCCGTCGGGGAAGTGGCGCATGCGAATTTCGCAGGTGGTCACCGCCGCCTTGGGTCCGTGGGCCACACCCTGAATGTTCAGGCCGCAGGTGCCGCAGATTCCCTCGCGACAGTCGCTGTCGAACTCGATGGCCTCTTCGCCCTGCTTGATGAGTTTCTCATTCAGCAGGTCGAGCATCTCGAGTATGGACATGTTCGGGTTCAGATCATCCATTTGGTAGTCCTTGAGACCACCGGACTGATCGGGACCGGCCTGACGCCAGATCTTGAGATTTATCGACATCGTTTTATCGCTCACGTTAGGCCTCCCTTACTTGTAGCTGCGTGTGGTTGGGGTGACTTCCTCGAAGATGAGGTCCTCCTTGTGGAGCACCGAGTCTCCGGGATCAGGCTTCGACTCCCATGCAGAAACGAAGGCGAAGTTCTCATCGTCGCGGCGCGCCTCACCCTCTTCACTCTGGTGTTCGGCACGGAAATGACCGCCGCAGGACTCTTCCCGCATGAGTGCGTCTCGAGCCATGAGTTCTCCCACTTCAAGATAGTCGGAAAGGCGTCCGGCCATCTCGAGAGTCTTGTTCAGTTCATTGGCTTCACCCGTGATGCGCAGGTTGTCGGTGAACTCTCCGCGTAGCCTGCGAATTTCGCTGATGGCCGACTTGAGATTGTCGGCATCGCGCTCGATGCCAACCTTGTCCCACATGACGCGTCCCAGCTCCCAATGAAGTTCGCGAACCGTCTTCTCACCTTTTGCGGAGAGCAGGGTGTTGATGTGTGTATCCACATCATTCTGCACCGCTCCAAAGGCTTCGTGATTCGTATCGGCAGCGGCCAGTTCGGCTCCCGCCAGATAGCTGGACACGGTCCGTGGGATCACGAAGTATCCGTCGGCAAGACCCTGCATGAGGGCGCTGGCACCGAGGCGGTTGGCACCGTGGTCCGAGAAGTTGGCCTCTCCGGCCACGAAGAGCCCCTCGATGGTGCTCTGCAGGTTGTAGTCCACCCAGAGACCGCCCATGGTGTAGTGCGGCGCCGGGAAGATGCGCATGGGCGTGTGATAGGGATTCTCGTCGGTGATCTCCTCGTACATTGAGAAGAGATTGCCGTAGCGATCCTTGATCACATCCAGGCCCAAACGGCCGATGGCCTCGGCGAAGTCCAGATAGACGGCATAGCCAGTAGTACCCGCGCCGCGACCCTCGTCGCAAACCGCCTTGCCCGCTCTCGCGGCGATGTCCCGCGGCACAAGATTGCCGAAGGCGGGATACTTGCGCTCCAGGAAGTAGTCGCGCTCGTCTTCGGGAATATCCGCAGGCTTGCGTTTGTCACCCACCGCCTTGGGAACCCAGACCCTGCCATCGTTGCGCAGACTTTCGCTCATGAGATTGAGCTTGGATTGATAATCGCCCGCCTGCGGAATAGCCGTGGGATGGATCTGCGTGAAGCAGGGATTCGAGAAGAAGGCTCCCCGCTTGTGGCAGCGCCAGGACGCGGTGGCGTTGGCATTGACGGCCATGGTGCTCAGGAAGTAGGTGGAGGCGTATCCTCCCGTTGCCAAAACCACGGCATCGGCCAGGAAGCGTTTGATCTCGCCGGTGACCAGATCGCGGGCGATAATGCCGCGAGCCTTGCCATCGATGATCACGAGATCGAGCATCTCGTGACGGGAATACATGTGCACCGTGCCGTCTGCGATCTGCCTGGAGAGCGCGCTGTAGACTCCCAGCAAGAGTTGCTGGCCCGTCTGCCCCCGCGCATAGAATGTGCGGGAGACCTGCACACCCCCGAAGCTTCGATTGGCAAGGGTGCCGCCGTACTCGCGGGCGAAGGGCACGCCCATGGCGGTGCATTGGTCGATGATTCCCGTGCTCAGTTCCGCCAGGCGGTGCACATTGGCCTCTCTCGAACGGTAGTCGCCACCCTTGATGGTGTCGTAGAAGAGCCGATAAACGCTGTCGCCGTCGTTCTGATAATTCTTCGCGGCGTTGATGCCGCCCTGGGCCGCCACACTGTGGGCGCGACGAGGCGAGTCTTGGATACAGAAGTTATCCACGTGGAAACCGAGTTCACCGAGGGTTGCCGCGGCACCACCGCCGGCCAGGCCCGTGCCCACCACGATGACCTTGAACTTGCGCCGATTCGCCGGGGCCAGGAGCTTGTTCTCCATCTTGTGGTTTTCCCACTTGTCGGCGAGAGGCCCCGATGGGATTTTTGCGTCGAGGATCTGGGACATTACAGACCTCCCAGGCTGGCGTGGGATACGGCTGAAGGATCAACGAAGAAGTAGACGTAGACCGGAAGCAGCAGGAAACCCACTGCGAGCAAGAGGGCCACAAGCAGGCCGAGGGTGTAGAGCAGCCCGATCCATCGATCATTGTTCCAGCCCATGGACTGGAAGGCGCTCCAGAATCCGTGGCGCAAGTGGAAACCCACAATGGCCATCACCAGCACATAGGCACCGGCGATGAGAGGATTCTTGAAGGATTCGATCACCACCGAGTAATAGTCGGTGTGCTCACCGTGCTCGCCATGGGGCACATTGAGCTTGAACATCCATACGTGCACGAGAACGAAGAGGAAGAGCAGCACGCCCGTCCAGATCATGGTAGTGGACGAGAAGGTTTTGCGGCTCTTGCCGCCCGCGTCCACCGACTTCTTGTAGCCAATCGCCCGCGCGCGATTCTTGTCGACCATGGCCACCGCCACGGCGGCGCTGATGTGGACAAGAAACAGTGCGATGAGGCCGATCTCGAAGAGGGTGACGAACCATCCGTCGAAGATGCCTTCGAGGAAGGCCGCGTAACCGTTGAGGGCGTCCGGTCCCATGTAAATGGTCAGGTTGCCCAGCAGGTGGACGAGGAGAAATCCGATCAGGAAGAGCCCGGTGAGGCCCGTCAGGATCTTCTTTCCCACGGAGGACCAGAGAACGGCAGTGATTCTGCTCATTGGCCAAGCTCCCGGATTAAGTTGAGTTTGCGACCGAGACAGAGTAATTCCAGCAAACCAGACTAGCAACACCAAAAGCACGGAATTGGCTTCACCTGCACTCCGGCCTCGGCGGGGTTGGTCAATCACCCATGCTGACCATGAGTGCCCGCCTCAAAAGTCGTGCAGGCAAAGCCAATTCCGTGCTCTCGATGCTGCCAATCAAGTCGATTTCTAAATCTTGGTCGAAGACAGACATGCTGAAACAGGAAAACGGGGAGGGCAGAAGCCCTCCCCGAGTGAAATGTGCGTCATTCGGCCCTTTCTCCATGCGCTCCGGCTCGCAGACTCGCAAGTCGCGCGATGGAGAAAGGCCTCACTCTCAATTCGAGCGAAACTGTACCCGGGTACAGTCTCCTACTTAAGCAGCAACATCTTCGACTTCAGAACCTGGCCGTCGAAGGCGAGTCGGCTGAAGTAAACGCCGCTGGCCATGGACGTACCATGATCGTCACGGCCCAGCCATTCCACTTCCTGATAGCCGGCATCCATGTTGCCGGTGATCAGTGTGGCCACCCTGCGACCCGTCACATCGTAGACCGCGAGATCAACCTGGCCGGCCTTGGGCAGGTCGAAGCGAATCATGGTCTTCGGGTTGAAGGGGTTGGGGAAGTTGCGGCCCAGAGCCAGAACCTGAGGCACAGCACCTTCGGCGTCGGTGGGATCACCCGCGTAGGTGATCTTCAGACACCATTCGTTGAAGGTACCCGTGTCGGCACCGGCATTGTCGCTGATGGTCATGGTCCAGAGACCGCCCACCGCGTCGCCGATGAAGTCATCCAGGTTTCCAGCGGGATCCATGTCGTCCGGATACCAGCCGATGAGGTTGTCCGTGCTGCCGCCCGTGCGGTTGTGCAGGATCACCGAAGTTCCATCCGGACTTTCCAAGGTGACGATGAGGTCGCCCTGATAAGTGTGGGTGATGTCCACAAAGACTTCGATGTTGGTCACGGCCGCTCCGAGTGCGATGTCCATGCTGTCATCAATGGTCGTGTTATCGCCAATGAACAGCCCGGGCTCGCTGCAGAACGTGGCTTCATAAACGATGGACAGATCCAGGTTGATACCTGTGGCGTCCTCGCCCGGTCCCAGAGGAACATCCACGATTTCGGTGGAGAAACCGTTCTTGCTGGCGCGAATCTCATAGCCGCCGGCATAGAGTCCCGGCAGGGAATAGAGACCGTCGGCGCCGGTGTAGACGTATCCGCCACCGGGGATGGCTTCCACGAGCACGTCGGAATAGTCGGTCTCGCCTTCCAGTGTCACCGCACCGCTGATGGAGCAGTCGCCCACTTCCTGGGTCATGAGCCAGGTTACGGCGTTCTGCAGAAGCAGCGGCCGCACGGCAGCGTCCATGGCCGAGTAGTTGAAGGCGAAGAAGACGATCTGTCCGCCTTCGGGCGCCGGATTGGGATCGTAGGCGATGATACTGCCGTCGCCCGCGTAGTCGCTCCAGCTACCCACGGCCACAGCGTCTGCGGCCACGTCCACGGCGTCATGATCACCGTAGCCCGCGTAGCTCATGGAGATCGGAGAAGGAATGATGTTGGGATAGGAGACCACGTAGTGATCGGGCTCGGCCACGGTCACATTGCCACTCTCATCGTGGTTCCAATCAACATGGTGCAGCACCTTCGTGGCGAAGTCGCCACTCTGGTGATCATAGGCGACCTCGCCGCCTTCGATGAGCACATGCCCGCCGACTTCCACGAAGTCCACTAGTGCATTAGTGAAGCTCGCATCGCCAAAGGGTGAAGTGTTGTCACCAGCCGAAACCAGAATGAGATCGTAGTTTGCCCAAGTGAGAGGATCGGTTCCGCCCATGCTTTCCAGGGTGCTCGTGTAACCGAGCTCATCGAGGTCAGTGATGATATCAGCCACGGCCTTGCCCACTTCGCTCGAATAACCCTCGGCGATAATGGCACCGGTCTTTTCATCGACCTTGGCTTCATTCCAAGCGCTCTTGCCGCTGTCGTTGATGACCAGCAGATCGCCAATAGTGGGATCGAGCACAAAGCTCTTGGTGATAACCGGCTCGTTCACTTCGATACCGAGGGTCACGGGAATGTAGTGCCATGCCTTCACCGTAACCGTGTAATCGAAGTAAGGCAGAGACGGCGTGGTGTAGCTGCCGTCGACCGGATCAGTGGTGGTCTCGGCGTAGAGAAGACCCGTGTCCGTGCGATAGACCTTCACGGTGGCTTCCAGAGGATCGCCGAATTCGGAATCGGTGACCGTACCGGTAATCACACCTGCGGGCGCCGGAGCCAGATTCACATCCAGAGTGTTGGCGCCGTAGTTCAGGAAGAAGGTCTCTTCGTGATGCAGATATCCGAAGAGATCCACCGCGATGTCGTACTCCGCGACCACGATGTCTTCGCCCATGTCATAGTTGCCCGCTCCGTCGGTCATGGTCTCAAAGACCATCGCGTCAAGAACGTCGTATCCACGAACCCAGGCCCCCACGGCCGGAGATCCGTCGGCATCCACATGACCGGTCAGCGTACCGTAGGCCTCGATCACTTCGAAGGCTGCGTAGACTAGGTTGCTGCCGTCCTTCGCGAAGTAAACGTCAACTTCCCCCAGGGCCGTCGGCGTAATGGTCAGAGAATTCTCGGTGGTCTGATCGATCAGAACACCATCCTGGTAGGCATAGAGAATGTGCTCGGGCACGCCGCCGAATCCGGAAGCCGTAATGGTTCCCGGCAGGTTCAGGGCGAACGCGCCGCTCAGGCCAATGTCGGTGCTCACACTCAGGGAGATTCCCATGAGCGGATCGGCATTGACGATCAGGTCTTCACGGAAGAGTTCCCAGCTCTCGGCAGGGTCCTGCCCCACCATATCGATACTCGGACCGTAGGGATAGATCACGTTGATGGTCGCGTAACCCGCGGCATCGGTGAAAGCGTGAGCGCTCTCGTACTCGAGACCGTCGGCCCAAACTTCGATGCCTTCCTTGGGCGTTACGCCGTCATACTCGAAGACGCCCACGGTCACATCGGTGGCCACGTTGGCGTCGATGTTGTCAGGACTGAATGTGATGTGCGCAGGCACGATCACGTTCAGCGCGACGATGTAAGGTTCATGATTCTGATTCGTCACCACCAGCTCGGCGGCACCGGGAAGCAGAGGAGCCGCGAAGACCGGAAGGTCCAAGCTTCCACTTAGATCAACGGTTCCGGCGCCCAGAATCTCGCCGTCGCGTGTCAGGGCCACATAACTCCCTGGAGTCGCTTCAACGGCGATGGTCGACCAGGTGGTGAAGATGGTCGCGGGGTGCACGACAGGATTCACCGCCGGTACGCCCAGGTAGGTGCTCAGGCTCGGGTCGCCCTGCAGGTTATAGGTGGTCCAGTAGTTATTCGCGAGGCCGGAACCCGATTCGGAAACCGCGAGGTTGCCGCTGAAGATGATCGCGTCGTTGGTCACATACCACTGTGCCATGGCTTCACCATGATCGTGGAAGAGACCATCGTAGGTACCCAGGCCCGTATCTTCGTAGGGATAGGCTGATCCATTGATCTCTCCGCCGGGATGGAAACCCACGCCCCACCAGTAGTCTTCATCCCAGTAGGTGTTCATGCTGGCGCCGATGTAACCGATTCCGCCCTTGTCGGTCACGCGCAGCCATGTTTCGCCGAAGCACTCGGCCGAACCATAGGAACCGGTGACGCAGCAGTTACCGATGGCCAGACAGTACTTCCCGTAGTTGTCCAGGCCGTTAATGTCCGACTGCGTGAAGGAGGGATCGGCCCAGCTGGTCGTGCTGCCGTGCGCCGTGTAGTTGATGAAGGAAACACCATCGCTGACATTCTGGATGATGTTCGAAGAGTTGCTGCCCGACTCGGGATACAGGTAGGTGTGGCTGTAGATCCCGTGAGCCGAGTTGAAATAGTGCTCAGTTCCATAGTTGATCTGGCCGTTGCCATGGGTGGGGCCGAAGCTCCCGTCCATGCCGGCGATCATCACGACTTCGCCCAGATAACTGGGATCGGGCATGGTGAACTCGTCGTACATCAGGGTCTTGTCCATCATCGCCTGCAACTGCGTGGGATTGGTGGCGCTGAAGCGACCGTAGTACATGTCGGGGATGTGGTCCCCATCCACGGCGCAGTAGGGACGGTCGGTGGTGTAACCACTTTCGGTCCAGGCCGGCATCTGAGCCACGTCACCCACGAAAAGCACGAAACTGGGCGCAGGCTGCTCGGGCGTGCCGTTGTTGTAGAGGCCGTGCAGGTAGTCGCGAATCTGTTCCTTGGTGGTTCCCACTTCGGGGGTACCCGTGACAGCCAGAATCGTGTTGAAGCCGCGACGAATCTTCCAATCGACGAATTCGCCGAGCTGCATTTCGAACTCGGGAGGCGTCACGATGACCATGGTTACGAAGTCGGTCACGTGATCGGGATAATCATCGTGGATTCCCCGATATCCCGCGATACCTTCGTAAAGATGTGAGAAGAAGGGACTGTGCACGGAGGCCTTGAGATCCTCGTCCGCGAAAATGTCGCCGCCTTCGAAACGAAGTTCGAATTCGATTTGGGTGGCAACTTCCAGTTCGCCCGTCTCGGGGAAGTAGGCCAGAGGCGCCACTTCCAGGCGGCCCATATCCACAGCGCGTAGGCGGCCTAATTCAACCACCTTCACCATTTCATAGGCAACACGATCAGTGCTGTAGCTGGCCCGGTCGTAGACGAAAGGCCAGTCGGCGGCATCGACATTCTTGGGCATGCTGGGCTGGGCCGGCATGACGCGATGCTCGAATCCGAAATCCGCCAGGCGAATACGTTCGGTCTGAAGAGAGAGAATCTCGATACGAGTATTGGCCCCGAAGGGAATCTCGTAGAGGCGATTCATCTGCGGCAATTCCGGAGCGCCTTCCACCTTCGAAGAATGGAATCCGGGTATCGTCAGGCGGGTGAACAGACCCTCGGGCGTGTTCACTTCCAAAGCCTCGATGCTTCCCAGTTCGGCGCGGAAGGTGAGGACGTTCTCCTCGGCCGCGGTCAAAGTTAGTCCGTTGAGTTCATCCCCTATAGGGAGGGTTGTGGTCGCCGCCATCGCACTTAAGGCGAAGAGGGCGAAGCATAGCGCAAGAAGACCCTTCGGGATTCTCATCTCCGATCCTTTCTCATGGCATGTTTGGAATGCGTATCCGGCAATTCCGATCTTTTGATCTCATGATTCTACCATATTCAGACAGGTGGGTCTTTTGAAAAGCCTCCCGACTATCACCAGCCACAAAAAACCCCTCCCGAAGGAGGGGCGGGCTAGGGAATTACAGCTTATTTCAATAGATGGATTTTAAGGGAATGTGAGGAGTTACCCGCCGCAAGGCGAACGAAATAGACACCTGAGGAAACCGGAGCGCCAGTCTCGCGCCGTCCATCCCAAATGGCGCTCTGCTCTCCGGCCGGATAGTTCTCGGCGTCGAGTAAGTGCCGAACAAGACGGCCCGACACATCGAAAACATCCAACTTCACAGGACCGGCCTCGGCAAGGTGGAAGCGGATCTCGGTACTTGGATTGAAGGGATTGGGAAAGTTGCCCAGCAAGTTCGCGCGAGCCTGCGAGGGGGCATCGTCCACAGAAGTCACCTGGGAGAGGTCCAAACGGAACATGGACCTGCCGTGAGTACCCGCCACCAGGTTGCGCGTGGGCTGGTGGAACTTCAGATCCAGAACGGGCACATTGGGCAGCCCCGTCCCCAAAGCCTGCCAAGCGTAGCTCGGCGCCGAGGCGTAATAAACCCCCACGTCGCTGCCCACGAAAAGTTGCTGAGGATAATCGGGATCCGCCACCACCGAGTAGAGAGGAAGTTCGGGCAGGCCCGCGCTGATGTCCTGCCAATTCGCGCCGTAGTCGGTAGATTTGAAAAGGTGCGAGAGCGGATCATCCCAACGCAGACCCGAGTAGCATACGTAGACCGTGGAGTCGTCGTAGGGATCCACCTCGACGCGCGTTACCCAACGCTCGGGAAGATCGTCGCTGATGAGGGACCAGTTCCCCCCACCATTTTGAGTCACCCAGACTTTCGAGTCATCGGTGCCCACATAGAGGGTGCTCGGATCGCTGGGAGCCACGGCGATCGTCGTGATGGTGCCGAAGTTCGCCCCGTGATTGCCGCCGGTGAGATCGCCGCTGATGGACGACCAGCTGCTCGATCCATTGGTGGATCGATAGAGCCGGTAGGTACCGTAGTACATGGTTTCCGGATTGCTCGGATCCATGACCACCGGCGTGGACCAGTTGCGCCGATCTCCGCTGTTGATGCCGCTGGTGGCACCGTTCCAACTGGAGCCTCCATTGGTGGACACGCCCAGCCCGCCGTACTGGTACTCTGCCCAGATCTTGTTGGCGTTGCTCGGATGCACCAGGCAATAGAAGCCGTCGCCGCCGTAGATATTATCCCAATCGTCCGGGTCGCCGTCGAAGGTGGCCAGGGTACCGTTGTCCTGGGTGCCGCCGTAGAGCCGCTCGGGATTTTGCGGGTCGATGGTGATGGCGTAGAACTGGCTTGCCGGCTGATCGTAGAGCTTGCTCCAGCTACTTCCATAGTTGGTGGAGCGATAGAGTCCGCCGTCATTGCCCTCGTAAATGCGTCCTGATTGGTGGGGATCGAAGGCGAGCGCGTGATGATCCACATGCATGCCGCTCACAGAGGACCAGCTTCCCCCGCCATTGCTGCTGCGGTAGAAGCCGAGGCCCAGGGCAAAGACCAGGTTGGGATCATCGGGGGACACGCGTATGTTGCCGAACCACCAGCCGTAGGAACTGTACATGCCAGACAGGCCGCCATCGTTGCTTCGGATCCAACTGAGTCCGCCGTTGCTGCTTTTGTAGACTCCATCGAAGTAACCGGGATCGTCGGCATAGATGGCGTAAAGCGTGTTGGGCTGGGATGCGCAAAGCGTCAGCCCGATGCGCCCCACATCGCTGCCCGAGGGCAGGCCGCTGGTCAGCTCGCTCCAGCTATCGCCGCCGTCGCTGCTCTTCCAGATGCCGCTGCTCAGGCCACCACTGCGCCGATAGGTGAGCCCCCGCACCCGTTCCCACATGGCCGCGTAGAGAATGTCGGGATTCGCCGGATTCATGACCAGGTCGATGCAGGCCGTGGAATCGGTGAGGGCGAAAACTTGCGACCAGCTGTCGCCGCCGTCGAGAGTCCGATAAACGCCGCGCTCGGGGCTGGGGCCGAAGAGTTCGCCCGTGCAGGCGGCGAAAACGCGGTCGCCGTCTGTGGGATCCACCACCACGCGAGCGATGTAGCGGGTTTCCTCCAGCCCCTTGTAGGCCCAAGTACCGCCCCCGTCATCCGACCTATAGATACCCAGGCCGAAGAAGCTGTAGCTGGCCGCGTTGGCTTCGCCTGTGCCCACCCAAACCGTTTGAGGATTGCCGGGGTCCACAGCCACCGATCCCACGGACAAGCTGGGCTGATCGTCGAAGATGGGCGTCCAGTTGCTGCCCGCATTCAGGCTCTTGAAAACACCACCGCTGGCGATGGCCGCATAGACCACGCCTTCATTCACGGGATCGACGGCCAGATCGGTGATGCGACCACCGATGTTCGTGGGACCGGCCTGCTCCCAGACAGGGCCATCACGATCGGCCGCTTGGCGGAGAACCTGGGCCTGGCCGAGGCCTTCTTTATAGGCCTCGAAATTGATTTTTCCCTGGGGCCAAGCCCGCTGATTCCAGAGCCACTGATTGGGGCGTCCGTTGGGCTCACGGGCGGGACTGTCATCCGAAAAAACCAGGAAGAGAATGGCAGCCACAGGCAGGAGAAGGGCTAGGCCAAGGATGGTGCGCTTCATGGGGCCTCCACGAGGAATGGGTCCCCATATTATAGCAAAAGCCCCGTGGTCGTGACCACGGGGCCTGGGCGGGAGCGACGAGATTCGAACTCGCGACCTCCTGCTCGACAGGCAGGCGTTCTAACCAAACTGAACTACGCCCCCAAATGCTGCGAGTGGCGCAAATTAGCAAAGGCCTGGGGCAAAGTCAATAGCCCCCCAAAGCCCTCTAGGACCAAAATCTCCGAATGGAGCTTCCCGGGAAATAAGCTTTCAAAATATCGCGATAATCATGCCCCGCCTTGCTCCGCTCGATGGCCCCCACCTGGCATAGGCCAATACCGTGCCCCCAGCCGGCTCCCACCGCGGTAACCCGCGTGAGCAGGCCCTGAGCGTCGTATTGCTTGCTCAAACGAAAGAGAGTGCTGCGCAGGGCCACGCCCTTCATATCGCGCTTGAGAGCCGATCGTACCCGATCGCCGATCACCTTGAAGCGCCCCCGATCGGTCACAGCCTCCAGCACCTGCACCCGCCCGTCAGAGCTGTACTTCAGAATGCGCAGGTCTTTCAGGCGACCGAGGCGGGTTCCCTTGGGAAGATTTGCCGCGGAGGGTAGATAGGCCCTCAGGATGGCTCCCAGTTCCTTAGCGCTCCAGCTGTGGGTCCAGCGGAAGTACTTGCTGCTGCGGCACCAGCTTTTGCCCTGGCGATCGGCGTCGCGCACTCCACTCATGTGCCGGGCTTCTTCATGACGCCAGGCCCGGTGGATATCGGCGGTGTGCCCCCCGCAAGTGCTCGAGTAGTAGATCTCGGCGGGCTCGCGCCCCAGGGAGACCAGTTCTCCCCGCGTTTCGCGAATGGCCCGGTCAGCCAAATCCCAGGAACCCGCGCCGCGATAGACCTGATCGGCGATGCTGTCCACCATGTCCCATTCATCCTTGCGGCTGGCCCGCAGGCGCTGAACCGCGTAGGTGCGGCTGGCCACGGCCTGCACCTTGAGAGCCTGGTAGCCGCTGCGTCCCAATCGACCGATCTCATGTGGCACCACCCCGCGAAGATATTCCTCCATGGGCAGGTGATTCACGCAGGTGAAATGATCGTTTTGGGGAATCAGACGCAGTCGCCCGCGATAGCGCTTGCCGTTGAGCTCAAAAGAAGCGCTGCGGGGAACAATCCAGGTGTCCTTGTCCAAGGGGATGGTTCCACCCACGGCCTTGAGATTGCGACCCTCATGGGCGCCCTCGAAGATCTTCATATTCCCCGGGTCCTTGGGATCCTGAAACAGATGATAGGTCTTCTTGCCCTTGAGCCGGGCCAGGCGACGGCCCTTGGGGGAAATGATGTCCACGCTCTTGCTGCTTCGAATCTTCAGGGCGCTCACGCTCCGCACCAGCAGGATGCGCACCTCGGGCTCCTCCCCCGCCACCAGGACCGGTCGCGACTCGGCACTGCCGCCATCCGGATGGGTCTGCACAGGGCCCGAGACCTTGGGTGTACAGGCGGAGAGGATCAGCAGAAAGGGAAGCAGCAAGATGAGACGACGAATCATGTTACTCCTCGTTGCATGATGGCGGGGCGAGCAGACCCGCTTGCGCATCGCGCTCGGCACCGGTAACCGCAGACAGAGAAACCGGACGGCCGAGATGGGCGAGATAGGCTAAAAGGGCGAAATCCAGTGCTTCCTTGGCCCCCACGGGGCAAGCCAGGGCCTCGAGGGTCTCAACACGAAGATGCGGCAAACGTTCCGACAGACGCAAAGGCAACTGCGAGTTTTTCGCCCCGCCGCCTGCCAGGTAAACCGCCTGAACGCTGCTGCCTTCCAGCGCGCGGGCCAAAGGCTCCACGGTGAGATCGAGGAGGGTGGCCAAAAGGTCTTCCACTCCGAATTCCTCGGCCAGGTTCTCCAATTGTGCATCATTCAAAAAGCCTCGGCCGAACGTTTCTCGACCGGTGGATTTTGGCGGCAACTGGGCGAAGTAAGGATGGGACAGCCAATCTTCCAGCAGTGATTGATTCACCGAACCCAGGGCAGCGACTCGGCCATCTTCATCGAAGGGCGTGTTCAGCAGAAGTCGGGCAACCCGATCCATGAGCAGATTGCCGGGACCGGTATCCCAGGCGCTTACATCTTCCGTGCCCACTCCCGGCGGAAGCAGCGTGAGGTTGGCGATGCCTCCCACATTCACCAGGGCGCGCGACTCCTCGGGATGGCGGCGCAGAAGGGCATCGGCCAGGGGAACCAAGGGTGCGCCCTGTCCACCCAAGGCCAGGTCGGGGCTGCGGAAATCGCCGATGGTGGACAGTCCCGTAAGTGTGGCGAAAACCGAGGCGTTCCCCAACTGCAGGCTGTATCCCTTCTCCGGTGCGTGGTGAAGAGTCTGTCCGGGAAATGCGGCCAGGTCTGCGGGGATATTTCCCGGCCACCTCTCACGCAGGAAGTCAGCGAAGTGCAGCGCAATGCCGTGGTTCAGGGCCGCGAAATCGGAAACCGGCATGGGACGATTCTCCGCCGCCGCTTCCAGTTTCTCGCGAAAAGCTATCGGCCAGGCTCGCTCCTCGTAGTCGAGTAATTCCCAGCCGAGGCCGGAATCACCCCTGCTGAAGAAGCGCGCGCGAACCAGATCCATGCCGTCCAGGCTGGTGCCGCTCATGAGTCCTATCACGGTCATTTCGGGATAGATTTGGCCCATGTCCCGCCTCCTTCGGGATGGGCAGTCTATCGGGCATAGCCGCTGCAAGCCACGCTTTTCTATTTCGCCTGCCAGCGAAGAGTCATGGCGAGTTCCGTATCCAGGTTTGATCCCGCATCGCCATCCAGTTTTAGAAGTATGGGGCCACGATTCCAGCGCAGGGAAATGGACAAAGCCGCGCCTCTGCCGCGAAGACTGCGACTGCGGCGGGCGAGGAAGTCGCCGCTCATCAACCTGAATGATCGGCCCTCGCTGCTTCGAAATAAATAGAGGCGGCTCGCGAGAGTGAATCCGGATCCCAATTCTCGTTCACGCCATGAGATGTGGAGCAGAGCCGAGGGATCCTCGTTCTGCACGCCGCGCAGTACCGCTTCCCAAGACAGATCGCTTAGCCAGGCCAGACGAGCTTCCCAGCTTTCGGAATTCTCGGCGATCCAGATTGGGAAAACGGCAGGGGTAGCCGCTACAGACCAATCCTGATCCTGAAGGCGTCGCAATTCCAGATGCCATCGACCCTGCTCGCGGCGAAGATCGGCCGAAAGCAGGGTCTCCCTGCGCCAGCGATCTTCGGTCAAACCGATACCGCGGCGAAATCTGAGGCCGCCGAGGAATCGCCAGGCTCCCGAGCGCCAGGCCAAGGCGAAAGCGGCTTCCTGCCCGGACTCGGCGCCGATCCAGCCCCGGGATCGCCATAGCTCGGGGCGGGGTCCGCTGAGGCCCAAACCCTGAGCACTCCAGCGCAGAGTTCCTATGCGACCGTTGGCGCGCATGCGCAAGCCCAGGCGTGGCGAGGTCGCATGGGTGGCGGCGCTTTCCACTTCCAGCACATCGTTATCCCGCTCCCGGCGAAACCGGATGCTTGCACTGTCCCGCCCCCGAAGCCGGAGCAACCAGGCTCCCCGCCGCAGATCGGCGAGAGCGCCCAATCCTTCCTGCCAACCTGAGCGAATCTGAACGGATGATCCCCGCCAATCCAGAAAAACTCCGCGACCCAGATCTGAAAGGGACAGTGCCGATCGCGCCGGGCGAAGGGCTGGAATTGCCCCGAGGCGGGACCGGCGCCGGTCTTGCCCCAGCAGACCATCCTCCCGTCGAAGTGAGCCAAGAACAAGGCGAAATGAACCACCCTTGATGGCCACCGAAGCGCCAAGGCCGGAATCCGCGCGCAGGTCCGCGAGCAGTTCCATGGCCGATGTCACCCACTCGCCGCGAGCCTTGAGTGTGCCATCATCCTTGAGCCCAAGACCGAAGCTACTTCGCCCTAGAGGACGCCAAAGGTCGGGCGGCAATTCATCGCCCAATAACTGAAGATCTTCCGCGGGTGCGGCAAAGGCCGCGAGAAGCAGAAGGATGGTTCCGCGCATCATAGGTAGCTTCCTAAAACAAGACTGCGCCCCACACCCAGCCAGGGATGCCAACGCAAGTGAAGCCTTGCGAAGCGCTTCTTGCCCTTCCAGCCCAGGGACAATTCCTGGCCAGGAGCGGGACCCCATGTCCAGGCGGCATTCCAGGTATCGCCTTGCCATTTCAAACGAAGCAGATCATCCACGCGGCCCTGGGCACTCAAGCCCCGCAGCCAGGCGGCATTCATGTTTTGAGTGGAAATGGATAGGGCCATAGCTTCCGAGCTGGATCTCGCGGAAATGCCTGATTCCGCCTGTTCATCCAATCGAAATCGCAGCCCCACTTTGATTGGTCCTTCCATGGCCAGGATAAAATCGAGCAAATGGAAGCGGCGACCCTCGAGAAATTCCATTCGAAGCCTGAGGCCCGGCGCGAGCCCTGCCAAGGCGGGGCCACGCATAACAAGATCCGCGCTTTGGGCCTGAAGCCCTTGCCAATCCTGCCATCCCAGATCGGCATTCCAACTAGTTTTAGCGCCCTGGTAAGTGGCAGCCAGATTGCCGCAGGTCGCCTGGGCAAAACTCCAAGGCTGGGAAGCACGCAGCCGGATTTGCGTGGCCTGCGGATCCAGAAAATGGATAAGCGGATCTTCCGGGCCCTCGAGCGAGAGAATTTGACCCAGGGCGCATCCCCCGAGCAGCAGAGCGAGCAGGCACAGGCGAATCATGGGGCGCTCCTCAACATGAGGCAGAGACCGCGCTGCTGGCCTTCGCCGCCGCCGGGTTTTTCCCATGAGATCAGAAATGGATAGGCACCCGACGGCATCTGCCGGCCTTCGCGATCACGACCATCCCATAGAAGGCGCAGATTGCCCGAGGACATGTTGCCGGGAATTTCCTGCACCGGCCGGCCCACGGCGTCGAACAAGCTGAGCCGTGCCGAATCGCCCTGCTCGCGCAGGCGAAACTCCACGGATTCGCGCGCCGGATCAAAGGGCTGAGGCCAAAGACTCCAGGCTGTCTCCAAGTTACTGCCCATGGGATCGGGACCCGCAAGGGGATTGCTTCCCACCGGACATGGCGCCCAGGCCGAGGCACCCTCCTGTTCATACATTTGCAGTCGTTCCAGACTGCGGCCCTTCTCATCTATCCATTCACCCATGTAAAGGATGCCGTCGCTGTCGAGACCCTGCTCATCCTGCAGGCGGAGACCGTCGGTCCAAGGAGGCCACTCACGGCTTTCGCCAAGGTTCGCCAAGCTCGGCCAGTTGGATAACTCCATCACCCGGGCCGCCACCAAGCCGGGATGCTCATCAAGCAATCGATCCCGATCCTGGCATAGGATGAAACGCTCACCCGGCGCCAGTGCGGGTAGCTGAAACGTGGCGAGGGCGCCGCTGAGATCCATAAGCTTCCAGGGACCGCCCGGCGTGAATCCCGAAGGCGCCAGACACTCCACCCACTCGCTTCGACCCGTAGTCGGTACGAACTGCACTTCACTCAGAAGCAGAGGTCCGGGTCCGCTGCGGCAAGGGAGCTCGAGACTGTCAGGAGGAATACTCCCGCCTCCGGCCATGAGAATCAGTTCATGGACTCCCTCGGCCATAGGCTGAATGAGAAGGTCCTCCACACTTTTGTGGCCTGGAGATAGACGAGGAAGCTCCAGGGTTTGGGTTCCCAGGGATAGGCGGGGTGCTTCGGGCCATGGCAGACGGCCGGTGTTTTCCAACTCCACCTGCAGGGTCCACTCCTCGCCGGGCCTGGGCGGTGGAATGGGAAGCCGTACAGCCAGGATGCTTAGGTCCAAATCGGGATCATTGAGTTCGCCCGGGCTGGGCTCCCAGGCGAAAAAATCGAGAACATTTTGATTGGTATCCACTCCGTCGGGCATGCGCGACAAACTCTTCCCCGATGGCGCGTCCATGGCGGGCCATGCTTCACAAAGCTCCGGGGGCAGATCTTCACCGTAGCCAAGGAGGTCGAGAATCTCTTCCCCTCGACGAAGCCTCAGGGCTTCGGGACCATTTTGCATGGCCAATTCCACAAGGGCATCAGGCGCAGGTACAACAAGAGCTTCGCCGATGAGGTAGATGCCCTCGCTAGGAAGGCTGCGGCCAGGTTCAGCCGTCCAAAGCGCCTCCCAGTTACCCGGATCGGATCCATTGCAGAATTCCAGCACCAGCCCATCGAGGCTTTGAGTCTCTCCCACAACAATCAGTTCGACGAATTCGTAGCCGGTGTCGGCTCCCGCAGGATCGTAGAGAACTTCGTTGATGATGATGTCGGCGACCGCGGGTGCGGTCCAAATCGCCAATACGGCGAGACAGATCTGCCGCATCTTCCTCCCCGGACCCGCCGGGAAGGCGGGCTAGACCAGGCCGTAGCGCTTTCTCAGGCCCCACTCCGCAGCCAGGAGCCCGAGAAAGAGGAGGAAGAAAAGGGGATGGTCCCAGATCCGTAGCCGGATCTTGCGAATCTGCTCATGGGCTTCGCGGGGCAAGGCTTCGCGAAGCGCGTCCTCTTGGACGCCAGGGAAAAACTCGCCATTGCTCACGGCGGCCAGCCACCTGAGAGCCGTAGGAGATGCTTCCGCCCGGGCGAATTCACCCACGTCGGGCAGAATTGGAAATTCGGTCTGGCGTTCCAGGCTTTCGCCGCTTTGCAGTTGCGCTTCCAGCTCCAAGCTATAGTCCTCGGCGGGAAGTGCATGTAGCTGCGCGCTAAAATCGTCGCCCTCGCGCAGGGGCGCCTCGAAGCTGCCCGAGGCCACCCACTCGCCCTTCTCGCGTAGGGTCCAGCGCAACTCGCCTTCTTCGAGCCGGCGGAAACTCGCATCGAAGAGGCCGGCACGAAGCTCGGTGGATCTTCCGCTTCGTCGCAGTCTCTCCGGTGGAAGAAGCTGTATGCGCTCGGGCGGATTGCGCCGACTCAACCAGCGAACCAAGCCCGAATAGAGGGCCGCCAAATTCTCTCGCCCCGAATCATCGGCCAAAGCCATGCGATAGAGGCCTTCACCCGATAGCAGAACCTGTCGCCGGCCCTTCCACACCCGTGCGCCTAAAACCGTGCGGCCCTCGTTCTCGATGAGCGGCCTCAGCCCAGGGGCATCGAGGGATCGTATGGACTCCATTTCCGGCAGTGAGGCCGATGCTCCAGCCTTGGCTTCCAATGCGCCCAAAGCCTCATGCCGAAATGCCTCCGGTGCCCACCTGAGGGGATACTCTCCCGAGCTCGCCGGGTGCAGGCGCAGTTCCAAGCCCCAATCCTCGGGGTAGTTTGCCGCTCCCATGGCCCCTGGGCCCAAGAAAATGCCGCCGGGATCCAAATTCGAAATCCAATCGCTCCAGCCGGGCTGTAGGGAGTGAAGCAGCAAGCCGTCGATCTGTTCGTCGCCGGGCCGCCAAGCCTCGCCCGTTTCTGCGTCCCGTGGTATGCCGCCTGCCCCCCCCACGATCAGGCGCAGGCCCATGTTTTCTTGATCCCGCAGAGCATCCAACAGGAAGGGCAGATCCCATGCTGGGCGGCCGGCCAGAACGAGAATTTCCAATCGTTCATCCAAGACGTCCAGGCTGAAAACCTGAAGGTTGTTGGAGCTGTTCGCATCCTCACCGTCGCCTTCAAGCTCAAGGCTCAGGCGATGGGACCCCTCTTCTTCGAAGACGAGGGGAATGTCGATCTCGATCAGACCAGGACCTTCGTCCATCACCCAGGTCTGCTCATGGAGCAAGGTCTCGTTTTCGCGAAGGACGATGCGGCCCTGTCGCGCAGCTCCCTGCACCGACTGAATCTCGACCTGAATCGAGGCGCGCTCTCCCCGTTGAAGCAGTGCGGGAAAGCGAGGACGTTCCAGTCGCAGATCCGGCTGTGGCATCGAATCGCCCAGCATCATGGCCAGCACGGGACGGGATGCTTCATGGGCCCAAAGAGCACCGCCACGGTCCTGTCCGTCGCTGAGCAGGAGCAGTTTCTCGCCGGGGCGAGCTGCCGGCAGAGCTTCCAGCGCTGCGGCAAAATCGGTGAAAGCAGCTTCTGCTGATGCGGGGGGATCACCCTCGATCAAAGCCTCGCCGAAAGAGGCCACCTTCAACTCCAGGTCAGGCTCCTCGGCCAGCGCGTCAAGCAGTACCAGGGCAACCTGATAGCGGCTGTCACCTTCATCTGATCGATTCATGGGCAAGGACATACTCGCCGAAGCATCCAGCAGAACCTGCAGGCGGGGAGCTTGGCTATGTGTGCGCGTCCACTCGAGACTCCATCCACCCAGCATTAGTGCCAGCAAGAGGGACGCCGTGAGCCTGAAACTGATGAGCAGGCGTCGCCGCCCGGACCCGGGCCTGGGCTCCGTACGCAGATAAACCCAGACGGTCCAAGCCACAAGCGGCAGGAGCACTGCTAGAAAGAGAAGGGGACGATCGAGGTGTAGGTCGAGATTCATAGCCGCCGGTGAGAGCTTGGGGAAATGCCGTGATCACTTCTTCCCTGAAGTGTCGCCCATGGCGGCGCCAAGATCCAGTACGGAAAGGCGGCGACCCTTGCCGTCTTTCATTTCTTCGTAGGATGTGGGGTCTAGCAGAAAGTGGATGCCGTCGCCCTTTTCCACTCGAAGCAGATAGGTATAGCGGCCGGGCACGAGTTCGAGACTGCAGCGCCAATTGTCGCTGCCGACTTCCGAAAACACATCCTGCCCGGACTGCCACTGGTTGAAATCGCCCACGACACTCAGGGATTGGGCACGGCCCTGGTATTCCAGGAAAACATGGATACGGTCACCTTTGACGGCGGTTCGGGGGCCGCGGCTGGGAGCCGTGCAGGCGAGAAGTGCGGAAAGGAGCAGCAGGGGAAGGATTTGCTTCAAGATCGATGCTCCTTGTAAAGCGAGGCACCCAGGCCCAGCAACTGACCGCTCACCACCAGCTGCACCAAGGCCAGTATGCCCAGGAAGGGCAGCTTCGGCATATTGCCGCTGAGAACGAGATAGAAGAAGAGAAAGCCATACTGGATGAGGTAGAACAGGCGTCCCATGAAAGTGGCCCTCATGGGCAAATGCCCCAGCGCCGCCTTCAAGCTGATGGCTCCCCCCAGCAGGATTGCATATCGCAGGGCGACCAGAACCATGAGCCAAAGGGGTACGTGTTTGGCCGCATAGAGTGCCGTGAAGGTGAAAAAGCAGATCACGGCATCGATGCTGGGATCCACCATGCGTCCCAGTTGGGTAACCTCGTTCATGCGGCGCGCCAGGAATCCGTCCAGCCAATCGGTTAGGGCAGCCACGAAGAACACCCAGCCAGCGGTTTCCAGACGGCCGTCGAGAACGAGGATGAAGACCAGGGGTATGGCCAGCACTCTTACCAGTGTCACGCGAGTGGCAAGATTGAGCTTGGCCAGGGGCCGTCCATCAGGCGTGTAGAGCAGATGCACGTTGGCGGCCAGGAGATAGCCCACCAGGAGGCTCCAGGGAAAGGCGAATCCCAAATAGATCAGCACGCGGCCGCCCTGGAAGAAGATCAAGGCGGCGGCCACCTGGGCCAGACACATGAGAGCCATGTATCCCCACACGGAACGGCGCACCAGGCCCAAGCCCGATGCGCTACGTTCCGGTACGCTTATGTTCCGCGCCTCACTCACCCGATCGCGTCTCCTATTCCTGATTCAAGGCCGCATGGGCCGCCGCCAAACGAGCCACAGGCACTCGATAGGGCGAACAGCTCACATAGTTGAGCCCCACATCATGGCAGAAAGCCACGCTCTTGGGATCGCCGCCATGCTCGCCGCAGATGCCCACTTTCAGATCGCCGCGAGTGGCGCGACCCTTTTCGAAGCCCATACGAACCAGCTGGCCCACGCCATTCTGATCCAGGCTGCCGAAGGGATCGGCCTCGTAGATGCCCTGCTCAACGTAGAAGGGCAGGAAGCGGCCCGCGTCGTCGCGACTGAGGCCCAAGGCGGTCTGGGTGAGATCATTGGTGCCGAAGCTGAAGAACTCGGCCTCATGGGCGATTTCGTCGGCGGTCAGGGCGGCGCGAGGCAGTTCGATCATGGTGCCGATGAGGTAGTCCACCTTGCGGCCCATTTCCTCGAAGACCTTCTCGGCGGTCTCGAGCACCACCTTGCGCTGCAGTTGCAGTTCCTTCACGTGTCCCACCAGGGGAATCATGATCTCGGGATGAACGTCCACACCCTCACCGGCCACCACACAAGCGGCCTGGAGGATAGCACGGGCCTGCATGGCCGTGATCTCGGGATAGACGATGCCCAGGCGGCAACCGCGATGACCCAGCATGGGATTCGACTCGGTGAGCGATTCCACCGTGCTCTTGAGCTCTCCAGCGTCCACGCCCATCTTGCCGGCCAGATCGGTGATCTCGGCTTCTCCGTGGGGCAGGAACTCGTGAAGCGGCGGGTCCAGGGCGCGGATGGTAACGGGCAGTCCGTCCATGGCCCGGAAGATGCCCTCGAAGTCACACTGCTGCATGGGCAGGATCTTATCGAGGGCCTTTCGGCGGCCTTCCACATCTTTCGCCACGATCATCTCGCGCACAGCGTCGATGCGGGCTTCCTCGAAGAACATGTGCTCGGTGCGGCAGAGGCCGATACCCTGGGCGCCGAACTTGCGCGCCACGGTGGAGTCGATGGGCGAATCCGCATTGGTGCGAACACCCAGAGTTGCGTAATCGTTGGCCAGTGTGAGGATGCGATTGAAATCCTGGAAGATCTTGCTCTCTTCCGGAGCCATCTCCTCATCGATTAGCACCTGTACGATCTCGCTGGCTCGCACGGGGATGCTGCCCTCGAAGACCTCGCCGGTCATGCCGTCGATGCTGATGGAGTCGCCCTCTTTCAGGGTGCGACCGGCCACCTTCACAGTGCCCTTGGTATAGTCAATGTCCAGCGCGCCGCAGCCGGCCACGCAGCTCTTGCCCATGCCCCTGGCCACCACTGCCGCGTGGCTGGTCATGCCCCCGCGACTGGTGAGGATGCCCTGGCTCACGTGCATGCCCTGAATGTCTTCCGGGCTGGTCTCGATGCGCACCAGGATGACCTTGTCGCCCTTCTCGGCTCGGACCACGGCCTCTTCAGCCGAAAGCACCAGGGTGCCCGCTGCAGCGCCGGGACCGGCGTTCAGGCCCTTGGCCAGTTGGCGGCCGTCGGCGATGGCGGCGGTTTTTGCGTCACGATCGAAGACCGGCAGCAGAAGCTGAGTGAGCTGGTTCGGATCCACGCGCAGCACGGCGGTCTTCTCGTCGATAAGACCTTCCTCAAGCATTTCGGCGGCAATGCGCACCGCCGCGAAGCCCGTGCGCTTTCCGGCGCGGGTCTGGAGCATCCAGAGCTTGTTGTCCTCGACGGTGAATTCGATGTCCTGCATGTCCTTGTAGTGCTGCTCGAGCTTGTGGTAGATGGCCTCGAGCTCGGCGTAGCACTGGGGAAATTCCTCTTCCATGCTGGACAGGGGATTGTCGGGATCCTTGCCCGAGATGTTGATGGGCTGGGGCGTACGGATGCCTGCCACAACATCTTCGCCCTGGGCGTTGATGAGATACTCGCCGTAGAAGCGGCGCTCGCCGGTGGAGGGATCGCGGGTGAAGGCCACGCCGGTGGCGCAGGTTTCGCCCATGTTTCCGAAGACCATGGCCTGCACGTTCACAGCAGTGCCCCAGTCGTGGGGAATGCTGTTGATGCGGCGATAGTGCCAGGCGCGGGGGTTGTCCCAGCTCTGGAAGACGGCGTCGATGGCGCCCCAAAGCTGCGTCATGGGATCGTCCGGGAATTCGGCGCCGGTGCGCTCCTTCACCATGGCCTTGAACTCGGCTACGAGTTCCTTGAGATCCTCGGCAGTCAGATCCGTGTCGAGTTCCACGCCACGAGCCTTCTTCTTGGCTTCCAGCAGCTGCTCGAAGGGATCGTGATTCTCATCACGCACCAGCAAGACCACATCGCCGTACATCTGGATGAAGCGACGATAGGAATCGTAGGCGAAACGCTCGTTGCCGCTCTTGGCGATGAGCCCCTGGATGGTCGTGTCGTTCAGACCGATGTTCAGAACCGTGTCCATCATGCCGGGCATGCTGGCCCGGGCGCCCGATCGCACCGAAAGCAGCAGAGGATTGCTGGAGTCGCCGAAAATGCGGCCGCCCATGGCCTTCTCAGTGTGGGCGATGGCATCGCGAACCTGATCCTCGAGGCCTTCGGGGTGCTTCATGTCGTTGCCGACCACCCAATTGCAGACCTCGGTGGTAATGGTGAAACCCGCCGGAACGGGAATGCCGATGGCGGCCATTTCAGCCAGGTTGGCTCCCTTGCCGCCCAGCAGGTTCTTCATGGTGGCGTTGCCTTCGGTGTTTTCGCCGCCGAAGGTGTAGGCCATTTTAGTGGATGTTTCGATCATGCTTGCCTCCGTATGATCAGGCCTGGGTTCGGCTTGCCGCCTCTTCACCCAGAAAGGACAGGGTCGCGGAAAAATGCCGCAGGAAAGGCGGCTGTTTGAGGATTTTCATCCCCCTTAGAGTATCTCTCTTCTCGTGTAACGCAATGATCGATTGCGCCACGTAGTTCATGTGCATGTTGGTATAGACTCGACGTGGAATGGCCAGTCGCACTAACTCCAGACGGGCTGTGCGGCTTTCTCCGGTCCTGGGATCGGCCCCTCCGAACATGAAGGTGCCAATTTCCACGCCTCGGATGCCCGACTCCACGTAAAGGTTCACGGCCAGGGACTGTCCCGGAAACTCCTCGGGTGGAATGTGGGGCAGAAATTCTCCGGCGTTCAGATAGATGGCATGGCCTCCCGGCGGTTCCAAAATGGACACGCCTGCCTCCACCAACTGTTCACCCAGCATCTCAACCTGGCCCACGCGGAACTTGAGATAGTCGGGTTCCAGCACTTCACGGAAGCCCCGGGCCATGGCCTCAAGGTCGCGGCCGGCCAGTCCCCCATAGGTGGGAAAACCCTCTACCAGGATGAGTAGGTTGCGAATACTCTCGGCCAGGGCGTCGTCACGAAGGGCCAGGAAGCCCCCCATGTTCACCAGGCCGTCCTTCTTGGCGCTCATGGTGCAACCGTCGCCGTAGGAGAACATTTCCTGAACGATCTCCAGGATGCTCTTGTCCCGATAACCGGCCTCGCGCTGCTGGATGAACCAGGCATTCTCCGCAAAGCGAGCCGCATCGAAGATCATGGGCAGCCCATAGCGGTGACAGATCTCACCCACCCCACGAATATTGGCCATGGATACCGGCTGCCCACCACCGCTGTTGTTGGTAATGGTCATCATCACCACGGGGATTTTCTCCACACCCACTTCGGCGATGAGCTTCTCGAGCGCGTCCACGTCCATGTTGCCCTTGAAATCGGCAACCAGGTGAGGATCCTGACCTTCGGTGCAGAGCAGATCCACCGCTTCGGCCCCGTTCATTTCAACGTTGGCGCGGGTGGTGTCGAAGTGGCTGTTGTTGGGGATGACCAGGCCGGCTTCGGCGATGGTCTGGAAAAGCAGGTTTTCGGCCACTCGCCCCTGGTGGCAGGGAATGACGTTCTTGAATCCGAAGATGTCGTGGACGGTTTCCTCGAAATGGAAGTAGTTGCGGCCGCCCGCGTAGGATTCGTCGCCCATCATGATACCGGCCCACTGGTTGTCGCTCATGGCGCTTGTACCGGAGTCGGTGAGCAGGTCTATGTAGATTTCCTCAGCATGCAGCTTGAAGAGATTGTAGCCGGAGCGCTCAATAGCCTTCTGCCTTGCCTCGCGCCCGATGACCTTGATGGGCTCCACCACTTTAATTTTGAAGGGCTCGACGTACTTTTCCATCCCTCACCTCGTTTGATCGCCGCAGCATTGCGACGATGATCCCGGGGAAACACGCACGGGCCTCAGGATATTGCCTCCGCGGTCATTCATCAACACCGCGGCCATGCTTTTCACGAGATACTGGCAGAAAGAAAGGATTCGACCTCACAAAGGACGGCGCCCGGATTTCCGGACGCCGATTCTGCATGCCGAAATGCGGCCCTGGGCCGCGTTTCTCAGCGGATAATCACGAGACGGCCGTAGCTGTCATCCCCGGACTTGTTGTCGACGGTACGATAGATGTAGACCCCCGAGGCCACCTCTTCGCCCTTCTGATTCCGCGTGTCCCAGACGATGTTCCGTGTATCGGGATCCTTATTCTCGGCGGTAAAGATGAGATCGCCCGCGAGATTGTAGATCCTCAAAATGGAATCGTCGGTCAAACCGACAAAGCGCACCACATCACCGGGATAGTTGTGATAGTTGGGATCTTCCTGCGCGCTGCGTCCCGTTCTCAAAGGATTGGGCACCGCATAAACTGCGGGTGTGCGATCCAGATTCTCGGTGGCGGGGAAATCGAAACTGTAGCGCAAGGCGACGGTATCGAGCATGTCCGGGGGCGTGCTGTCCAGGATGTAGTGAGCGTGGCCACCATTGTTGGGCCTGTAACCACGATCATAGGTTGTGATGGCGTAGTCGTAGAAGAAACCGTTGTGCACATCGTAATCAAGGAAGACGCGCTTGTCGGTGTTGGCGAAGATGGGTGTGAGGGTTTCCCACTCGTAGATGATGTCCAGGGTGACGGGATCCTTCTCGTACTCGATCCACCACCAGTAGAACTTGTCCAATTCTTCGTTCTTGGACAATTCCCAGATATTCTGCCAGCTATCCTCGCCGTTGACGCGGCGCCAGATGTGGTAGCCCTCGAAATCTTCCACCACGAAATTGGAGAGGTAACCCACGGGAACGAGGCCATGGCCGAAGGAGGCGTAGAGGCCCAAATCCAACTCGAAGACACAGCTGATGTTGCTGTCGACCATAACGACTTCGCCCGTTTCCAGACGGGTATAGCGGCACCAGAGTTCAATCACACCGGAGCGCAATGCATCGCCCGGGGCGAAACTGAATTCTGCATCGCCGGCCCAAGCCTCGGACCATGCAATTTCCGTATTGAGGGTAATGCTGTCTCCGGCGGCCAAGTTCAGGATGACACCCTGGCTGTCCCAGTCCAGGCTCCAGTCGTTGATGTCCCAGGCCATCTGCTCGGGATCGGTGGGACTGGGGACAGAACTGCCAATGAATCCGTGGCCCACGCGATACTCGAAACGTATCACCTGATCGCGACGCCCTTCATAGTGACCGTAGATCACGGGCATGGAACTGACCAACACCGAGTCGCCAGGCACGGCGGGATCGTCCATCCAACGGGCACCTGTTTGAACCTTGGGCGCGCGCACTATGGTTCCCGAACCTGGATTGTCCCAGCGGAAGGTGATCATCTTGTGTTGGCGCCAGCCGAAGGGCAGATAGTGGTGAGGTGGCTGCTGTTCGGTGATGTCGAAATCGGCCACCAGTCCGAAGAAGGCGAACTCCGATTCCAACTGATAGAACTGCGAGCCGATGGAATCGAGATAGGTGCCTTCAGGGGGATAGAAGGACACCGCGTTCCAATCGACGTCGGGGAGATAAAGCGAATCTCCGTAGACGGCGAGAGGAGGAAATTCGGCGGGGTCGCAGATTTCGGCGAAGGAAGCCGTGCCCAAAGGGCCCAGCAGACCAAGCAACGCGGCCAGCAACAATGCAGCGTTTTTCCCGACAGTCTTGAAGATCATCCTCAACAATCCCTTTCCCAGGATTAAAGCGACGGAGGGAGCACGGGTGGTTTCGGTCCCACTCCCGAATGGCCAGCGGCGCCCCTCCGTCCCGATATCGGCGCTAGTTCAGTTCCTTGGGCACTTCCAACATGTCCACAAGGATATGATCAATCAGCAACTTGGCGTCACCCCTGTCCAGATACCAGGGATGGAAGCCCAAGACCACGTTTTTGTGATCGGTGCCCGCGGGCATTCCCAACACCGCAATGTGGATGCCATGCTCCGGGCCGGCCGCGCCGCCCCAGAGTGAATCGGCGCCGTAGATATCATCGTCGACGTCGTACTTCACCGACCAGAAGGCTTCCCGATACTGCTCTCCGCTAGGGGTGTATATATCGTTGTACCAGGTGGGCTCAGTTCCGAAACGAGTCTGATTATCGGCGACCACGTAGTTGAGCAGAGGTACAAACTCGTTGGTACGGAAGGCTGTTGGCGGATCCAAAAAGCGTCCGAACCAATCCCAGTTGTAGATTTCCGCATCGGGTATGCCGAAGAATCCGCCGCCGCCGAAAGGCTCCAGGATATCAGCACCGTACTCGAACCATTCCTGGACGGCCTCGCTCATCCTGAGAGTTTCGGGCAGGGCATAAGTATTGGGGATGTCAATACCTTCCTGCAATTCGAGATAGGTGGTTTCGGCTCCCACCATACCCCAACGCGTGTGATTCGTTTTGAAGGGAGCGGCCACCGCATCAAGCGGTTCGCGGGGATTACCCTCGACGGCATTCAAGAGAATGTCGATTCCAAATTGCTTGTAGGGCAGGTAGCGACGTACACCCACAGTACCATCACCGACCAGATATCCAAGATGGCGCATGTAGGAAATAGGCGTGCGGGAGCGGTTGATGTCGTTGGGCATGTCCCCGGCGCTGGGCATGGTCGTGTAGATGGGTGTGGAGCCCAAGATCAACATCTGCCCGCCTCTGTCCATGAAGGCGGAAACAAAATCGAAGGGAACTTCATTGGAGAACCAGGGATCCACGAAGCGGGAGATGCGGTAGAGACCTGCATCGCGCGGAGTGCGTGCCGTTTCCCAGAGGATGTGCTGGTAGCTCGCTACCAGTTCAAAGGGAGGGCTACTGATGAGAGAGCTTACACGGAAGAAGTCGGCATCGGGGTGCCAGGTTTCGTAATCGCCAAGCATCTCTTCCCAGAAAGCCTTCATATCTTCGTCGCTGCGAGCAATGTTACTGCTCCAGAATGCCGTTTCCTGACCCAGTGGATAGCCCTCGTCGAACTGATCGTTGTCGAAGTCGTCGATGAGCAGCAGGGTCTTCTCCATGGTGAAGGGAACCACCAGGAAGCGGAAAAGCATGGTCGTGATGTTGCCGGAATAGTCCTGACACTGAATGTGCACCGAGTGGGTACCCGAAACGTAGGTACCTGTGGTGCTGACCGTGTTCAGCGACCAGTTGCTCCACTCCTCTTCGTTCTCCGTGTCTTCGATGTCCCAGCCGAAACGGTAGCCGGTGATCTTGCTCCCGTAGTGTCCGGCGTCTCCATCCCAGCTCAGACGCAGCGGCTGACCCTCACCGATGGGGAAGTCATAGGCGTTGAAACCCGATGACACCTTGAGGCCCAGAGTGGGCTCTTCCACATAGAGGCGCGGGTAGAGGCTGTCGGTGATGCGCAGACGCTTGAGGTTTTTTCCATCCTGGAAGTGACTCGTGAGAGCCCCCGCCTCATCCTTGGCCTGAACCATGAACAGATAGAGGCCGGGATCCTGGGGACCCACGGGAGTCAGATTCTGGACCAGGGCGCTCTTTCCACTGATTTGAAGGATGGAGTCGATGGGTTCGTCCCAACCGCGCCAACGCGACCAGGCGCTGTCGGGAATATCCAGAATGCTGCCCACACTGACATCGTGCTCGATGCCGAATTCACCCGAAGTGAAAATGGTCATGCGGGTGGAATCGGGTTCGATGACCTGGCTACCGCCGCCCACCGAATCATTGCCGAGCCAGGTGAAGAAAATGTCCGGCGGCAGGTTTTCCCATCCACCTGGAGTACCCGTATCGGAGGGATGATCGATTCGCACAGACGGCGCGATAGTCGTGGCCGTGAAAGAGCGGTGGGCCGGAACGGGATCGGCCAAACCGAACTCATCCACTGCGCGCAGGAAGAAAGTGTGCTGTCCAAAGAACAGGAAACGCCCATCTTCATCACCATAGAAGTACTCCCATTCCGCGGGATTGGCAGAATCGGGGAACTGGGAAGCTTCCACCACAAATGTACTGTCGGTGGAATAGATGGAATCAACCCACTCATAACCTAAGGATTCGAGGGTCTCACTGATATTCTCGTCGATGACGAGGGAACCCGTCTCCCAGTCGTTGGTGATGAGGTACTGGTAACTGGCCACCTCACCATCGGGGTCATAGCCATTCCAATAGAAGTGCACCCTGTAACTGGTATTGGTAATTCCCTCGGGGGGGCCACTGGAAAGCCAGGTATTGGGAGCCAAGTTGATATGACGCTCCCCACCATAACCGCCGTCACCACAGCCGAAGACAGCCAGCAGCGGCAGCACAAGTAGTGCGATGTTTATCAATGTTCGTTTCATGACTAACCCGTCTTTCCTGGGGCGTAAGGTCTCAGCGTGGGGCCATCGGATTACGGTTCAATGTTCTTGTACTGTATGTCGATGTTCACAGCTGCCCTTCCACTCGCTCGCCCCTTGGAACCCATGGGCTGGGCGCCTTGCTGCCCGGTCTCAATGAGTTCGATAAGGTTCTCAAATGGGTAGGTGTTCCGGAAGATCGCGGAAATTTCCTTTTCGCCAAGCCAGATGGGAGTCTCTTCCGACTGGATGTTTCCATCCTGGGCCACCGTGAAAATAGTATCCATCACGGCGAAGTTGATGTCGAAATAGTTGTCGTATGGATCGTCATCAGCGGCCATGTACTGCCAGGACTTGATGTAGCCACCCTCATCGATATCGAAGAAATCGTCCTCGGTAAACTGGACGCCGTTGTTTTCGAAATCGGTGTCGAAGAGATCCCAGTAGATTCCCGCCAGCTTGGCCGACTCACCATTGAGAATGTTGTCGTGGCCATAGACTCGGAAGGTGACCTGGTAGCGACCGAGAAGTGGCTCGGGCAAGGTGCCGTCGAGAGAAATTGGCTGGAAGGTGGCGGTGTTGCTTGCTTCGTCCCAAGTTAGCAACTGAGAAGCATCAGGAGCTGTCGGGTAGAACTTTCCACCAATGTTGATATGGGCGGTCTCACCCTCAGGCAGATCGCTGAGGTTCACACGCACAGTGCTACTGTCAGGAGTGCCATCACTGCGGAGGCCCTTAGAAAACAGCACGATGCTATCCACCGCAGGCGCATAACCACCCTGAAATTCCAGTGTCATGGGCGTTCCATCCACGCGACCGAAGTGGTCCATGGAGAAGCCCTTCACCACGTAGTCCATGGGGCCTAGGTTCATCTCGAACTGCCAGCCCGATTCGCCGAAATACCCAAGGCCCAGGTTTTCCTGCTGTCCTTCTCTTCCACCGGGAGGATATCGACCGGTGGACGATCCCTGGTTGTAGGAATCGGGATGATCCACTTCGATGAGATTCAGGTTTTTGATAACCCAGTTGTAGGCAAGCTGGAAGGCTGAGTTGATATCGCCGCCGCTGGCCACCAAAGGATCATCGTAGTCCCAGCCCTGAAGATGAACCTGTAGGCGAACATCCTGTCCCCAGGGAACAGGTTCGGAGAGTCTATAATGGAAGCCGGGGACGCCGGTGTCCACGCGCTCAACTTCCGGATACAAGGTGTCCGGCAAACCCGCGTAGGTCGTATAGGTGAGTACGACGGGCAAATCTTCCCGCAAACGAGTATCGGGATCGCGGTTGAGAATGGGAACGATGACACCCTTAAGGTTGGCCATGTTCGTGCTGACCGCAGACTCCACACCGGCCTGATCGATGCACTTGGCCTTCACACGGAAGATACCGTCGTCATAGAAGCTGATCATGTCGGCATTGTCGCCCAGGATATCGTTGGGAAAATCCAGACGCACAGTATCCAATTCCGCCAGCTCGGGATCCTGATAAGTCCAGCCGGTCTGGCCATTCACCAGGGGGAACCAGACTGTGCCACCACCGGAGTTCCACTGATAACCTTTGACGAAGCCATTTTCGGTCTCGCCGGTGAATGCGCAGGCAAAGGCCTGACCGGCATCCAAGGTTTCAGGCGCTGACCCCACCCACTCGACCTCTGGATCGAGCCCGCCACCGGGCTCTTCGGACCACTGGATGGACGGCCGCCGTTCAACGCTAGTGTTGAAGTAGAGCCGGGCTGGTACGGGATCGCGACGACCCTGATCATCAACGGCCGTAACACTGAAGGTGAGGTCGCGGCTCATGCCGCCGTTCTCATTCGCCTGCAACACGAATATGGAATCCGTCCGCGTCGTCAGATGCGTCGCGTCGAAATCGCCCTCGCGCAGGATCCTGTCGTCGGCATTGGATTCGGGATTCCACGCCTCGTACCAAGCGTCTGAGGAATCGCTCCAAGCCCACAGGAAGTAAGCGATCTCACCGTCGATATCTTCGCCATGCCAATGTACATGCACATTGTAGCTATCGAAGATGGACTCCACGGGAGCGGAGGTAATGTAGGTCTCTGGTGGGTTATTCCGGTCAAAGAGCTCAGGCAATTCCTTACGACAACCCATACCCGCGATTAGGGCAAGGATGACAAGAAAGAGCAGTGAGCTTCCCCACCGGGAGCGGCGCCCAAACATACGGATGCTTCCTCCTTCAGCAATCGAAGGGAAACAAGTGGAGCGTGACAGGCGGACAAAACGAGCGAAGCGGCTGTAATATAGGCAATTGCCCGCGCTTAAGTCAACCCAATCCGCTATCCGCTTACCGCTTACCGCTGGCCGCTATCCGCTGGCCGCTATCCGCTGGCCGCCAAGGGGGCTGAAACCTCAGATTAGTCCAATATTCGGGAGTATTCGGACCTGATTGACTAGCCCGAAAGGGTGATTCTGGCTGTCAGCGGATAGCGGTCGGCGGGTAGCTGAAAAAACCCTCCCCCCCGAAGGGAGGAGGGCGATGATTCCCAAAAGGAAATCCTTACTTAACAAGCACCATCTTGTCGGTGAAGACCTTGCTGTCAGCGTGCAGCTTGTAGAAGTACACACCACTGGCAGTCTTGTAACCGTTATTGTCGGTGCCATCCCAGACGATCTCATGGTTCTGAGCGTCCAGGTGACCATCATGCAGGACCCTAACCGCACGTCCGGTGATGTCGTAAACCGTGAGGTTCACGTCGCCGGCGTTCGCCGTGGCGAAGCGGATGGTGGTCTTGGGGTTGAAGGGATTCGGGAAGTTGCCGTCCAGACGAGTGTAGGCCGGAACTTCCGGAGCATCGATGATCTCGCCGCCACTCTTATCGAAGACGTTCCGGAGAACTTCGCCGACATAGTAGCGGTGATAGGTGATACCGGCGGATGTAGCGTAGCCGGCGTCACGAACGTGATAGTAGGAATAAGGATTGAACACGACCTTGGTGAGAATGTCAGTGCCCACATCGTTGTAAGGCTGACCATTACCATCGGGATCGTTGTTCAGGATACCGGCCTTGGCGTTGTCACCAGGGTCGACTTCCCATTCCTGGAAGGTTTCGGTGAGTGAGCCCGTAGGAGCAACCAGCGCAAAGTCACTGGTCACAGGGCAGCCACCGAAGACCCAGTAGTACGGATCGCCGCCGAGATACTGCAGCAGCGGGTGAGTTCCGTACACCAACGGCACCACGACACCAGTACGGTCGTCGTAGTAGATGGAGGATTCGACCAGGCTGGCACCAAGGACGCCCGTCAGGAACGAATCGCCCTGATCCAGATCATTGGCCATGTTGTCACCCAGGAACCACGCATAGGTGGACTGGGTGGCAAGCGCGATCCAGTCGGTGATGAGCAAGTCATCACGGGTCTTATGCTCTTCATCGCACACGGATCCGTCGCCGATGTTACCTGAGTCCCAGATCATGCAGTCGTAGACCGCGATGTCACTGAGTTCCGCACGACTGGCAAGACCATTACTCTGACCCGAGCTGGGAGCCTGGGTGTAGTAACGATCGTAAACTTCGAAACCATTATAGGTCAAAGCTTCACGCCAGTAGGGCAAAAGACCACGATCATCTTCCACGAAGAGCATGGTGCTGTTACCGCTGGGCAGGCAGCGCAGCGTGTAATAGTTACGCAGATCTTCGTCCATGGAACCGGCATAGTCCGGGATGACCGACTGGCTGCCGTTGGCGCTCCAACCCTCGAAAAAGATTTCCAGCTCGTCGCCGGGCAGGAAGAAGGCGTCGTTCAAGTCGAACGCCCAATTGTTCTCCTGAGGAATGGAGTTACCAGCGTAGTGCGCAAAGTCACATACGGCCTTGTTCCAGATCAATCCGGAACCGACGGGATACTCCTCGGCGCCGATCCAGGGGGAGTAGCAGAGACCATCAAGGTCGGTCTGCAGGTCGCCCAGCTCGGGATCACCAGAAGCACCGGTCACGTCACCGGCGTTGGGGCCGGAAACGATGCGCCAGTACATATAGACCTTAGCGCGATCTTCATTAGCCTCGGCCACATATTCCATGGCCACGCCGCCATCGAGGTCGGCATTGAAGGTCACAACGGTCGAGTCGACGATGGAAACGGGAACCGCTTCGTCACTCCAGTCAAAATCACCGGCGTGGTCGATACGGACGAATCCGCTGCCATCGGCGAAGTTATCCTGGAAACGGTCGGGGGAATCGTAGGACCAGCTCAGAGCTGAACCCGCGACGATTCCAATCTTCATGTTGTCGAAGAAGGGCGGCGGAGGATGACTCTCACCGCTACCGTTCTGGTCGCACCAGTATTCACACATATCAACGCAGCTCAGGCGAACGGCGATACCCTCGATGGGTACGCCACCAGCAGAGTCAGCGAGATACTCGGTAACGTTCACAATCCAGTGGTCCCAGATTTTGAAGTCTCCGTAATACACGTAGTTATCATTGGCGAAGGAATTCAGGCAGGGAATACCCTCGACCTGAGCAGCCACGTCAAAGCTGAAGAAAATCAGTGGATCCATGGGGTTATCCCGATAGACCCAATAGTCAAAGATGACGTTACTGTCAGCAGTGATTTCGAAGTCCACACCCATAACGCCACCGTTCTGGTCGACGGACAGGAGGGGACTCTGCACGGAGTTGTCCACGTAGGGAGGCCCGTAGGCGATCACAGGGTGGTTTCCGTACTCAGGATTCAGAGTGAGCAGATCGAAGAAGGCCCAAGCGAAGGTCGTGTTGACCGTGCAGGGATCCTCCGAACGGAGGCTCTCGTACAGCGTGGCGTAATCGCCGGCGCCTTGGGGAGCCGTGAAGGTGATCATCGGATCAGCAGTGCCGTCTTCGAAGTCCTCAAGAAGGACATCCGTACCGTCGGCATTGATGATGATGTTGTCCATCCAGACAGCACCGAAGATCGTGGGGAACAGGTTGTCCTCGTCAGACCACGCACCGTCAGCGCTGAACGCAAAAACAACATCGCCCAGGTTACCGGTGACGTTGAAGTTCACGTCATCCAGGAATCCCGTCGGGCCTTCGGTGTTTTCGACGTGAATGGAGCCGAGGCTTCCATCCTGCTCAACCCAAACAGTGAAGTAATCCCACTGGGTACCTTCGAAGTAGGAAGTGTAGTCGTAGGTGATATCCAGCACGGCGCTGGAATCAAGATCGACTCTCAACCACTGGTTCCAGTTGTTACCGTAGCCGGTCGGGTTTTCCCAACCGCACTGATCTTCGGCACCACACCAAGCGGCATAAGTGTTTTCAAGATCACCGGGATCAAAGGGAAGCGCAGCGCTCATGTCGGTATCGGTGCCCGCACAAATGGCAGTCTCAGCGACGTGCCAGAAGATATCGAGCTGGGCGGTGTTATCAACACCGAACCATCCACCGGGAGCTGCTTCGTTTTCCTGGGTGCCGGGATTGAACCAATCAAAGCTCCAACCACGACCGAACTCGTCGGTACCAGGAGATCCGAAAGAACCAGGGCCTGAAGCCGCAAACAGCCACAGCGTATCTTCACGCGCGTCGTTGTGCGTCATCGGAACCACGGAACCCGGATCGGGTGCCGCGATCTGGGCCTGCTCGCCAAGATTCATGGCGGGACGGGCCAAACCGACGGAAGTAAAGACCAGAGTTAGCATCGCTAAGCTCAAGGTCAGGGAGAGAATTCTCTTCATGTTACCCCCCAAATGCATTGGTTAACATTGAGACGAACTAGTTCAGGCCAATAAATGACCCGTGGGGCAAGCAAGAGTGGTAATCCCGATACCGACTCAAATGCCCGCAGCTGGCGAAACGTCCGAAGACTATTCAACCCACCACAGGAATCAACTGCGGGATCGATACGGCCTGGGAGACTTCCAAGATAGCGGAGAGGGAACCCACGTGCAGTTTCCCCACGAGCAACCCCCGAAAGCAAATTTCCCACTCAATACCTCCGGCATTCTATCACTTCGTGGACTGGCATGTCAAGAAACCGAAAAGGGTCCGCCAAGGGGCGGACCCAATCTTTTCCCTTGATTTCCATAGACTTGCCAATTCGGCTTAGCCCTCTTCACGCTCTCCTTCGAGGACGACCTCCTGGAATCCGGCGAAAAATCTGAAGATTCTTGCTAACTCACCCAGGAATGCCAATCGATTTCTACGAAGATCCTCTTCGGGGGCCAGAACCATGACGCCGTCAAAAAAGGCGTCGATGCGAGGCCCCAGGCCGGCCAGAAGCCGGTAAGCTTCATCGAACTGACGGGCGTCGGCGTGACCCTTGAGGTCGGCGACCATGGCCAGGAACTCATCATGGAGCGATTTCTCGGCATCCTCCCTAAGGAGGGTGGCCTGGAATTCCATCTCCCCCATCTGGCCTTCGGCCCAAGCCTCAAGGCTCAGGTACGAATCGCCGCCATCGGCGCTCAATCCTTCCTTGGCCAAGATGTTTCCCACCCGGCGAGCGCCCATGACCAACTGCTCGAAGGCCTCTTCACCCCGCAAAGAGTTGAGCGCCAAGGCGCGCGCCCGAAGATCGAGGGTACGGCTTTCGCCGGTGGCGAGAACCGCCCGGAAGATATCCGGCGCGACGCCTTCGTCTTCGAGCATTCCTTCCAGGCGACCATGGAAGAAGTCCAGCAGGAGCGGCACGAGAGCATCCCGGTCCAGGCTGGGATAATCTTGAAGCGCCAGGTGGAGGAGATCTGAAAGACAGAGGGGCCATTCTTTGCCGATAAGCAGGCGCATGACGGCCAGTGCCTGACGGCGCAGCGCGTAGGGATCCTTGGATCCTGTGGGAGCGAAGCCGCCTCCCCAGAAACCCACGATGGCATCGAGACGATCGGCCAAGGACAGGATGGATCCTTCCGCACCCTCGGGCAGGCGATCACCGGCACTCCGTGGGAAGAAGTGTTCGTAGAGGGCGATGGCACCCTTCTCGCCGGCGCCTTCCTTCCGAGCGTACTGCCAGCCCATGTAGCCCTGGAGCTTGGTGAACTCCTTGCCGTCCTTCACCATTTCACTGGCCTGATCGGCCTTGGCGTAACGGGCGGCCCATTCCAGCGCTTCGCGGTCGAGATCATCCAGTTTTAGAAGATCGGCAATGCGCAGGCTGAGTTTGCCCATACGGGCCACGCGCTCGGCAACCGTACCGAAGCCCTCCAGCCAGAGAACCGATTCGAGCCGGCGGTTAAGACCATCGAGCCCGGCCTTGAGATCGTCTCTCCAGTAGAAGCGGGCATCTTCCAGACGGGCCAGGAGCACGCGAACGTTGCCTTCGAGCACCACTTCGGGCGCTTGAACGGGACCGTTGGTCACCACCACAAAACCCGGAAGCAACTCACCGGATGCATCCTCCACGGAGAAGTAGCGCTGATGCGATTTCATGGCCGTGCTGATAACCTCGCGGGGCAACTCCAGAAAGGTGTCGGGAAAGCGGCCGGCCATGGCGGCCGGGCCTTCCACCAGATAGTTGACCGTATCCAACAACTCGGAATCGGCCACCAGCTTGCCACCCAGCTCCTGGGCGGCCGCGCTGGCCATTTCGTGAATGGCCGCTTTTCGTGAGGCCGGATCAGCCAGAACCTTGGCAGCCAGGAGAGCCGATTCATAGTCGTCGGCATGGGACAAACTCACCGGACCCGGGGCCAGCCGGCGATGGCCACGGCTTTCGGTGCCGGCGCTGAGAGTGCCTAGCTGGAAATCCAGGGCATCCTCGCCCAGCATGGCCACGACCCAGCGGATGGGACGCGCGAAACGCAGACTGCCGTCACCCCAGGTCATGGTCTTGGGAAATCTCAGGGAAAGGATCATGGCCGGTAGAGCTTCCGCCAGTAATTCCGCGCTACCGCGGCCCCTGCGAAGCACCCGAGCCGCCAGGTAGGGCCCCTTGGGTGTTTCGAGTTCGTAGCAATCGTCCAGGGAAATGCCCTGCCCCCTAGCGAAGCCTTCGGCTGCCTTGCTGGGTTGGCCATCGCGATAGGCGGCCTTCATGGGCGGGCCACTCACTTCCAATTCCAGGTCTTCCTGGCTCGTGGTCAGATCCGACACCAGCAGGGCCAGGCGGCGGGGCGTGGCGAAACGGTGAATTTCTCCATGGGACAAGCGCTGCTCGTCCAACCAAGCGGAGAGGGCATCGCCCAACTGAGTCAGGGCGGGCTCCACGTAGGCGACGGGCAGTTCCTCCACGCCGATTTCCAGCAGGAAGCTTTTCTTATTCATCGACGCCCTCTCCCTTCAGCAGAGGAAATCCCAGGTCTTCGCGCTGCTGCATATAGGCCTGAGCGGATTTCCGGGCGAGGTTGCGAACCCTGGTGATGTATCCCGTGCGTTCGGACACGCTGATGGCGCCGCGGGCTTCCAGCACATTGAACAGATGGGAGCACTTGATGACGTAGTCGTAGCCCGGAGCGACCAAACCCGCTTCCAGGAGGCGGCCGGCTTCCCTTTCAAACTTCGTGAAAAGCTCGAAGTGCAGGGTCGTGTCGGCCTCCTCGAAATTGTACTTGGAAAAGTCCACCTCGTAGGCACGGTTCACGTCGCCCCAGCTGAGGCCGCCGCCCCAGTCCAGGTCCATCACATGATCCACGCCCTGCAGATACATGGCGATGCGCAGAAGCCCGTAGGTGAGTTCGGCGGTGATGGGCTTCAGATCGAAGCCTCCCACATGCTGGAAGTAGGTGAACTGTGTGATCTCCATGCCGTCCAGCCACACTTCCCAACCCAGACCTTTTGCGCCCAGGGTGGGGCTTTCCCAGTCGTCTTCCACAAAGCGGATCTCGTGTTTGTCCAGGTCGATGCCGATGTGGCGCAGGCTCTCCAGATAGAGTTCCTGCACATTGGGCGGTTCGGGTTTGAGGATGACCTGATACTGAAGGAACTGCTGCACGCGATTGGGATTCTCGCCATAGCGGCCGTCCTTGGGACGCCGACTGGGCTCAACATAGGCAGCCTTCCAAGGCTCGGGGCCCAGCACACGAAGGAAGGTGGCCGGGTTGAAAGTGCCGGCCCCCACTTCGGAATTGTAGGGCTGCAAGAGCACGCATCCCTGGTCGGACCAGAACTGCGAAAGGCGGAGGATCATCTCCTGGTAGTTCATTGTTTCGGCTCCTGGCCGGCTTTGCTTCCCGCTGGCCTGAGCATCTCCAGGGACCGCGGAAGTCGGTAGCCCGGCAGATGTCGGCTGAGAATCAGGTGTAGGATCCGGCCCATTCGGCGGCGAAGCTCGGCATCCATCTGCTGGCCACGCAATGCCGATGGGGCGTTTTGGAAGAGAGATACTAAGCAGTCCCTATCGACCCGCGCAAGGTCCATCCCCTCGTTGTCGAGTTCTGCCAGGGCAAAGGCTCCTTCTCCGGGCAGAAACTTGATGTCCTGGTTCGTCAGGGACTTTCCACTGAGGGCGCAATCCTCCAGAGAAGGCAGACTGCCGTGCAATTGAAGAATCGAGGCCTCGTAGGCGAAGAAGGGCATGAAGCCGTCTTCATCCTTGTCCTCGAAAATGGAAAGGTAGTCTTCAAGCAATTCGAATAGCCCGTCCACGGGCTCATCGTTGTTGCTGCCTGCTCCGGCCAGCTCCAGACCCGCCAGACGCAGGGCCAGGCTCTCCAGTCGAGCCGAGGTGGGAGGAATGCCGCCGGATAGGGAGATCTCCTTTATAAGGTGGAGCCCCTCCTTGCCCTTCAGATAGAGGACCACCTCCAGGGGCGTTCCCGGTTCCAGCAGGCCACGAAATTTGCTTTTGGGGTCGCGAGCCCCCTTGGCCACTGCGCGGCGCAGGCCCTCTTCTGCACAAAGCATTTGCACGATGAGGCTTGTTTCGCCCAGGGCATAAGTGCGCAAAACGCGAGCGCGGTCACGAACCAGGTTCATAGGAAATCGCGCAATCGACAAGCGATGAGCAGGTAGATGGCCAAGGTGACGATCATGATCACGAAGCCGTTGATGATCGAGACCTCCGCCTCTCGGGCGATGAGGCGACGGGTTTCGCCCTCGCGGATTTCGCCGGTAGCCAGGCCGCGCACCACGATGGTCGAAGATTGAATGCCGATGTTTCCCGCCAGGGCCATGATCACCGGCACAAAGAAGGCCAGTTCCAGCACCTCGGCCAGGGCCCACTCGAAGCCCTGGAGGATACGTCCCGAAGCGAAACCGCCAAGCAGACCCAGCAACAGCCAGGGCAGGCGCGCCCGACTTACGCGGAAGATTCGCCCGGGACGGAGTGACAGTTCGCTGACACCGGCGAAGCGGGAGAGATCCTCGGTGGCCTCTTCCTCCTGGTCCATGTCCGTCGTGGCGCGCACAGGATTGGGGTCCATGAAGGTCTTCATGGGCATGCCCGGCCGGGCCAAAACCATATCGCGCAGGCTCAGGCTGCCTTTGAGATGGCGGGCGTCGTCCACGAGGTAGACATTGTAGAGTTCGCGAATGCGATCGCCCAAGGGTGCGTCGCGGGAATCCATGATCAACTCGATGTCTTCACGAGGGGAATCTCATCATCGGGCAGGACCGTCCCTCCCGAGACGATGACATTCAGGGCCTCCTCGACGCTTAGATCGGGATAGATAACGCTGTCGGTGGGAATTAGGAGAAAGAAACCCGAAGTGGGATTAGGGCTGGTGGGCACGAAGACGTGTAGCATCTCCCGAGGATCGCCTTTCAAATACCTACTACCGTTCCCGTCCACTCCGTCCTCGTCCCAGGTGATGCCATGGATACGCCTCTTGGAGCGGTTCGTCACGAAACCCAATGACCAGATTCCCGACTTGGGATATTCGAAGCAGACTACACCCTTGTAGGCGTCCTGTTTTTGGATAACAGAAAGGAGCTGATCGATGGCGTGAAAAACCTTGCCGACCAGGGGCAGGCGCAGGACGATTCTTCTCCAGACGGAACTGAGCTGCCGGCCCATGAAACTACTGGCTAAAAATCCCGCCAGAACGATGATGACCAGCACGGCCAGAAATCCGAGACCTGGAATCTGCCAGGGAATGTAACGGTCGAGCAGGGGCCGCAAAAGCTCATCGAGCCAGATGAAGAGCTTCCAGAAGACCCAGATGGTCACCACCGTGGGCAGAAGCAGCACCAGACCACCGACGAATGCCCGCCTCAGGAATCTCATGATTCATCCTCCCGCTCACCACTTTCGGAGTCGGCGGCTTCCACATCTTGGGCCAACCCTTCTTTATGTAGGATGACCTTGGCGATGCGTTGGCGCTGAACGCTTTCCACGCGGAAGGTGTAGCTGTCGAAGGAAACCTCGTCACCGGGGCTCAGGATTTTGCCGGCGTGAAACAGCAGAAGGCCGCCGAGAGATTCGTATCCCTCGCCCTCTTCGAATTCCGTGCCCAGCAAATCGCCCAGTTCTTCCAGATCGATCTTGGCGTCTACACGAGCCGTGCTCTGATCGATCATCTCGAAGAGATGTTCCTCGGTGTCATACTCATCGACGATCTCACCCACGATCTCCTCGATGAGATCCTCCAGGGTGACCAGGCCCTCGGTGCCGCCGTATTCATCCACCACCACGGCCATGTGTTGACGTTTCTCCTGGAAGCGCCCTAGCAGATCGCCAATGAGCTTGGTTTCCGGAATGAAGTAGGGCTCCCGAAGAATGGACTTCAGATCCGGTTCCGCGCCTCTGATTTTGTAGCGGAGGAGATCCTTGGAATAGAGGATGCCGAGAATGTGATCCACCGTTTCGGCGAAAACCGGAACACGGCTGTGACCGCAATCCACTGCAAAATCCAAGGCCTCGTTGAAAGGAGTTTCCACGTCGAGAGCGTTCACGTCGATGCGGGGAATCATCACCTCGCGCACCTGCGTGTCGTGAAAATCAATGATGGACGAGATCATTTCCTGCTCGCCCTTTTCCAGCAGTTCGCTGCGAGCACCGGTCTCCACAAAGTCCTGTATCTCCCGCGTGCTAACCAAGGGGCCGGCCAGCATGAAGCCGCCTTCTAGATCGAATCGCGCCAGCAGAATTCGCATGAGGGAGGTCAGGGGATAGAGCAGGAAGAAGAGCGGAATGAAAACCCACCCCAATGCTGACAGGTGGGCTACGGGATACTTCTCGGCCAAGCTGCGAAAGAGACTTCCGAGTACCAGAACGATGACGCTGAGGGCCAACCAAAGGAGGAAGAAGTGCCAGGCGGAGTCGGCCATGGATACGAACCTAACGATACCAGCTGCCACGGAGCCGGTAAGTGCGATGAAGGGGAGCAGAAGCAGGGTGAGTGCCCACTCACGCGGCCAATGCTCACCCAGGCGTTCAGCGGGACTGGGATCGCGATCTTCCAGGACCTGAGGATCCATCCGTATAAGCGTCGAGAATGCTGCCGAAAGCGCGCTAAAAAGCGCTGTGGCAAACAGTGACAGGATGAACCAGAACATCGCGTCCATGCGGATCAACTCCTCGAATGGAAAAAATCGGCCAGGCGCTTTCGATAGGGTTCTTCGGCTTCGGCCATGCGTTCGGCCTCGTCCTCGTCCTCATGGTCCATGCCCATTATATGGAAGAGACCATGAATGACCAGCAACGATAACTCCTGTTCGGTTTCGTGCCCCAGGCGACCCGCCTGCTCCCGAGCGGTTTCCACCGATACGATGATTTCACCGAAGGGATCTTCCGCCCCATCGACTTCATCCGGGGTGGATCGCCCGTAGTGGAAGCTCAAGACATCGGTGGCCGAATCCTTCCCACGCCATTGTGAATTCACCTGGCGAATCTCATCGTCGTCCACGAAACTCAGCTCCACGGCATCGCAAGGTTCGCCGACCTCCTCGGCCAATTCCCTCAGGAAATTCAGCCAACTCGCCTTCGACTGGGCCAGCTCAGGAAATCTTGGCGTTGCTTGAATCGTCAGTTTCAATCGCGGGCCTCTTGGAACTTGAACTGTCCGTAGGATACTTGATCCGCGGATGATAAATGCTATGGAAAGTGGTGATGAAGCTCTCACGAATGGATGCCAGGTCCTGCAGGCTGAGGCCACACTCCTCGAGCTGACCATCCTTCATGCGCTTCTCGATGGCACCGGTGACCACGCTGCGAATCTTGCTGGGGGTTGGCGCGTCCAGTGAACGGACCGTGGCCTCCACCGTGTCGGCCATCATGAGTATGGCGGTTTCCTTCGATTGAGGACGCGGACCTGGGTAGCGGAAGTCTTCGGCTCTTACGGTACCCTTGGGATCGTCATCCTGAGCCTTGCGATAGAAGTACTCCATTACAGTGGTGCCGTGATGCTCGGGAATGCCCGCCGAAACGATGCTCGGCAGTTTGATTTTCTCGGCCAGATCCAGACCCTCTTTCACATGAGCGCTAATGATGAGAGCGCTCATATTGGGCGTGAGCTTGTCGTGACGATTCTTGGAGGCGCGTACGTTCTCACCGAAATAGTCGGGCTTCACCAGTTTTCCGATGTCGTGATAGTAGGCGCAAACCTTCGCCAGCAAGGGACGAGCGCCGATGGCGTCAGCCGCGGCCTCTGCCAGATTGCTCACCACGAGACTGTGCTGGAAGGATCCCGGAGCCTCCACTTTCATGCGCTTGAGGATGGGTCGGTTCAGGTCTGTAAGTTCCAGCAGGCTGAGCTCGGTTGTGATGTCCAGAAAGCGCTCCAGCAGAGGGGTGATGGGCAAGACCAGCCAGGCGCAGACCAGCCCACCGCCCATGCCGATAAGCGCCCGCGCGAGAATATCCAGGGGAGGCGTCTGCCCCAGTTCCACCGCACCGATGCCTACAAAATAGGCCAGACTGATAAAGAAGATGCTCTTGTAAAGCTGAAGCCTGCTGCGGATCTGTCCCATGGAGAAGATGGCCGCGCCACCGGCCAAGAAGGCCAGTAGCAGCGCGCCGGAGGGGACCTCCGTGGACACACCCAAGAGAACAATGGCCCCCAGTGTGGTGATCACCGAGAGCACCGGGTCGAAGAGCCCCGCCACCAACATGGCCAAGAACGCGATGGGAAGCAGGTACTTGGCGCCGGGGGAATCCATGTCCAGAAGCATGCTGCTGGCGAAGAGGAAGAGTAGTTCCAGCATGACCAGGAAAAAGGTGCGTCGCCACTGGTGGAAGAAATCCGCGCGATAGAGGATCAGGAAGCGCACGGCGAGAAAGAGTAAAAAGACCAGCAACAGAATTCGGCCGGCGAAGATTCCAAGAATTCGCAGGCGGCTTTCCGGCTGAAGACCCAACTGGCTTTCCAGTGCCGCCAGTTTGTCCAGGTGATCCTGGGTCACCTGAAGATTGGGTCCGAGTATGCGCACACCTTTGGGAATCAGCGTGTGTGAAGCCACGGTCTCGGCGGCTTGCTGCTTGCGCAGTGTGGTTTCCGCATCCAGGTAACTGAGATTGGGCCTGAGCAATCCTCGCGACAGGCTTCGAAAGGCCACCGCTGATTCGGCGCGCCAATCGTTCCAGCCGCGTCCACGTCGATCCAGGAATGCTTCAAGTTGATTCTGATCCAGCATGCCCTCAGCGCCACTGCTGCGCTCGCCTTCCAGGCCCAGCAGAACGAAGGGCTGCTCTCCCGAAAAGCCCTCCACGAAGGGGCTTCGCGTGTCTAAGATACCGCGGTCCAGTAAACTGTCACAAACGGTTTGGACGCGCTCGAGAATGAGACTGCGATCGGGACTGTCCAGCAAAACGGCCAGCAGCGTGTAGTCCAGATTCGGCTGCAGGCGCTGTAGCCGCAGGCGGCGTCCGGTGGAACGCCCCAGGCTGTCGGCTGAGCTAAGGTTCGTGGAGTCGGAAGCGTCCACAAACTCCAGGTCGGTGCGAAGGCGGTCGAGGCGGTCTCGAATCTGCATGCCCAATTCCCCATCTTCACGATAGACGGGTGGCACCTGCAGCGAGGCTTGAGCGCGTCGTTCTTCGAGTAGACGTTCATCCACCGGCACGCGGAAATCGATGGGCGCGATGACTTCCTGGGCGGAATTCGTTACCTGGTTCAGTTGAAAATCGAAACGAGGTGCCGGCGCCACGGGTGGGAAAAGTACGAGGGCACTCGCCATGAGGGCCAGGCCGAGCAGCAGATTGATCAGAAGATGGAAGCGCCCCTTCTTCTTTCCATTGCGCGACTCGCCATCCTGGGATTTTTGCTGAGAGGGACTCACGAAGTTTTCCCTTCATCACTCAGTTTCTCAAAGGCGTCGATGATTTTGCGCACCAGGTGATGACGCACCACGTCTTCGCGATCCAATGTGGTGAATGCGATTCCCTCGATACCTTCCAGCAGTTTTCGTGCGGCCACGAGACCCGAGTCTGTGGGATTTTCCAGATCGATCTGCGTGATGTCTCCCGTGATCACGGTGCGCGAGCCATTGCCCATGCGTGTGAGGAACATCTTCATTTGCGTGACCGTGGTGTTCTGGGCTTCGTCCAAGATCACGAAAGCTGAGTTCAGCGTACGACCGCGCATGTAGGCCAGAGGAATGGCCTCCACTACTCCCGACTCCATGAGCTGACGTGTTTTGCTGCTGCCCACGAGATCGATGAGCGCATCGCGCAAAGGTTGGATGTAGGGATTGATCTTCTCCTCCAAGTCGCCGGGCAGGAAGCCCAAAGATTCTCCCGCCTCCACCGCCGGACGCACCAGAAGCAGGCGATCCACTTCACGAGCGCGCAAGAGCGCCAGGGCCTGTGCCACGGCCAAGTAGGTTTTACCCGTGCCCGCAGGCCCGATGGAGAAAACCATCTCGTGGGTTTGCATGGCTTCCACGTAGAGTTTTTGCCCGTAGGTCTTGGGACGGATCCCGCCATTGCCCGCCGACTCCAGCACCACGCCTTCCAGTTCGCTCAGACGCTTTTGGTTCTGCTCGCGCCTCAGACCGAGGGCATAGTAGATATCCTGTTCGGTTAGGGCGCGACCCGTCTTGGATAACTCCATGAGATCAAGCAGCACGACAGCCATCTCTTCCACGCGCACGCGCGGCCCCTTGAGCGTGAGCTTCTCGCCCCGCACGGTGATACACCCCGGGAAGTCTTCCTCCAGGATGCGCAGATGGCGATCGCCGATACCGAGCAGATTCAGGGCATCCACATCAGCCAGCGAAATGATCTCTTGATGTTCCTTGGCCATATTCCCCTCAAGCAGAAAACTCTTGGCACCCATATGGGCGCCAAGAGCTCGATTTTCTCAGATAAAGATCGGCCTTCGTGGCACTTCAGGCCCCTAACGGGGGATCTCGAAGAGCTGCTCCGGATAGATCAGATTGGGATCCTTGATCTCATCCTTGTTGGCCTCGTATATCTTGGTCCACTGAGTCGGATCGCCGTAGATGCGATCGTAGCCGGAGATCTTGTAAAGGAACTCGCCGGGCATAACCAGATGCCAGTTGGGATCCTTGTTGGGGCATTCGCGCGGAATACTGAAGACCTGATCGGGATAGATCCAATGGGGATCGGCGATCTTGTCTTTGTTCGCACGATAGATCCTCGGCCACTTGATGGGATCCGCGTAGATCTCTTCCTTGCCGCTGATTTTCCACAGGCAGTCACCCTTGGCAACCGTGTAGCTCGTGGGCAGTGATTCGAAGTAGGCGATCTCTTTCCGAATATCCGCAAGACGCTCATTCTGGTTGGCCAGCTTGCCCTGCAGGGCGGTGGCCTTCATCTTGAGCTTCTTCAGATTTTCGGCGGCCTGCTTGTTGGCCATCTCATCGGCCTCGGCTGCCAGGGTGAGACGCTCAAGTTCGGAAGCCAGATCCTCGCAATACTCGTCGCGCTCAGCGTTGCTGAGCCACTTGAACTCTTCCTCGGTGTAGTAGTCGCCCGAGGCAACGTCCACCTGGCGCGTCGCCTTTTTCCCGCAGCCGGTCAAGACGAGCGTCGGGAGGAGGAGGGCCAGGGCCAAGAGAATACTAATACGTTTCATGGCGTTGCTCCTGTCGTGTCCCGGGCCGCTCATCGGCCGCTTCCGCACTTGAGGTCTTCAAGCTTTTCGACCAGGGCCGCATGTTCGGCATCGGTCAGGAGCTGAGACTCCAGTTTGGCGATTTGTTTTTCCAGATCATCCTGCTTCACCGCGGCCTTGCTCGCGAGTTCTCGCTGAGCCGCATCGGCCATGGCGCGCACCTCTTCAAGCTCGGCGACATCCGTGTCGCAGGGGGGTGGCGGGCAGGCGCAACCAGCTAAGAACAGGCTCGCCAGAAGAGCCAGTCCGGCCAGTATCAGAATCTTCGTGCGCATTTTCACGGCCCAAGCCTCCTTCGCATCTCCAAGTGTTTAAAACTCAAACGCTTAATCAATATTCGACCGCACTCAAATTAGGAGAGGGGTCGAGGACTGTCAAGCAGATTATCCCTCTCTTACAAATGCGGCAAGCCTTTATTTTACAAGACTTAGCCCTCTTCCTCGCGAATCTCGATGGACAATTCCCGCAGCTGTTCTTCGTCAATGGGTGCGGGAGCGTCCACCATCAGGCTTTTGGCCTGCAGGGTCTTGGGGAAGGCGATGTAGTCGCGGATGGAATCTCCCCCATCCAGGACCATGAGCAACCGGTCCAAGCCCGGTGCGATACCGCCGTGGGGAGGAGCTCCATAATCGAAAGCGCCCAACAGGAACCCGAAACGCCTCTCCGCCTCCGCTTTGTCAATACCGACCACCGCCATGACCTTCTCCTGTATGTCGCGGCGATGAATACGAATGCTCCCGCTCGCAAGTTCCACGCCATTGCAGACCAGGTCATAGAGCTGTCCGCGCACCTCCCCAGGATCGCTATCCAGGTATTCCAGATCCTCGTCCAGAGGCAGAGTGAAGAAGTGATGCATGGCCTCGAAAGCCTGCTTCTCTTCATCCCATCCGAAGAGGGGGAATTTGTGCACCCAAAGGAAACGGAAGTCACCGGGCTTGATCAGGTCGAGCTTCCGGCCGAGCGCGTTTCGCACGGCACCCATGGCCGTTGCCGCGGTCTCCCACTCGTCGCCAACCATGAGAATGAGATCGCCGGCCTTGGCAGAAAAAATCTTCACGATGGATTCACCCGCAGCACCGCCGAAGAATTTCGACACGCCGCCGGTGAGCCCGTCCTCATCCACCTTCATCCAGGCAAGACCCTTGGCCCGGTAGGTCTTCGCGGATTTCTCCAGCTCCTCGATTTCCTTTCGCGAGAAGGTCGCGCCGCCGGGAACGCAAAGACCCTTCACCACGCCGCCGCTTTCGATCACACCCGTAAAAGCCTTGAAGTTGCTGGCCGCGCAGGCATCGCTCAGGTCGGCCAGTTCAAGATCGAAACGAAGGTCAGGCTTGTCACTGCCGTAACGGTCCATGACCTCGTGGAAGCTCATGCGATCGAAGGGCACCTTCAAGCCTTCCCCGATGACATTCTTGAAGATCGATTCGAGCATGCGCTCCACCACATCGAAGACTTCCTCCTCGGTGACAAAGCTCATTTCCATGTCGATCTGTGTGTGCTCGGGCTGGCGGTCGCCGCGCAGATCCTCGTCACGGAAGCAACGGGCCATCTGAAAATACTTTTCATAACCGGCCACCATGAGAAGCTGCTTGTAGAGCTGTGGACTCTGGGGCAGGGCGTAGAACATACCGTGGTGAACACGGCTGGGCACCACATAGTCGCGCGCGCCTTCTGGCGTGCTGCGGATAAACATGGGCGTTTCGATCTCGCGGAATCCCAGAGAAGATAGAAAATCGCGAACCTCCAGAACCACCTTGTGACGGAAGGTCATGCGGTCCTGCATTTCGCGGCGGCGAAGATCGAGATAGCGATACTTCAGGCGAAGATCCTCGCCCACCTCGCCCTGGTGAAAACTCTCGATGGGAAATGGCGGCGTCAGACTTTCGTTGAGGATGCGCATTTCCTCGACCAGGATTTCCACATCGCCACTGGGCATGTCGGCATTGCGCATTTCCTCGGGACGCAGGTTCACCTTGCCGCGAAGGGCAACCACCCATTCCGCGCCCAATTCGCGAACGCGATCGCTCATGGCTTCCTGAAAGACCACCTGGCAGATACCGCTGCTGTCGCGCAGATCCACAAATGCCAGTCCGCCGTGCTCGCGCCTGCGATGGACCCATCCCATAAGGATGACTTCCGCACCCTCATCGCTGGCCCGGAGATTTCCGCAGCCGTGGCTCTTCTTCCAGTCTCCCTGATGATCCAGCACTTGATCTCCTTCGCGCCCTATCCCAGCGCCTTGATGAATTCCTTCAGTTCCGATTCGGGCAAGGTCACCTGTTCGCCGGAATCCAGATCTTTGACCGTCACAGCCAACTTGGCCAGTTCGTCTTCGCCAAGAATGAGCGCGAATCGCACGCCCTTGGCGTTGGATGTTTTCAATTGGGCCTTCATGCCTCGCCCGCTGAAGTCGATCTCCACGGGAATCAGTTCGCGCAGACTCGTGGCCACACGGGTCGCAGCGGCTTCGCCATTTTCATCGAGCAGCACAAGGTAGGCGCCTCGGCTCCCCAGGTCGGCGGCTTCCACGGTCTTCTCCGTTTCCACCGCAATGAGGATGCGCTCAATGCCCGCCGAGAATCCCACCGCCGGAGTGGCCTTGCCGCCGAGCTGCTCCATGAGGCGATCGTAGCGACCGCCGCCGCCCAAGGCACTCTGGGCACCCAGGGCCGGGTAGTGTACCTCGAACACCGTACGCGTGTAGTAGTCGAGGCCGCGCACCAGGGCCTTATCCCGTTTGAAGGGAATTTTCGCCTCGGTGAGCAGTTCCTCCACGCGTTCCTGGTGGGCCATGCAATCATCGCAAAGGTGATCCATGGGGCGCGGCGCATCGGCCAATGCCGTTTTGCAGGACTCGACCTTGCAATCAAAAACCCGCATGGGATTTGTCTCGGCGCGATCCCGGCATGTGGCGCAAAGCTGATCTCCAAGGTCTTTCAGCACCGGCTTTAATACCTTTTCAAGATAGTCGGGCCGGCAACAGTCATCGCCTACGCTACCGAGTTCAACCTCGGTATCGGCGAAGCCAACATGGCCCAGGACTTCTACGAGCAGGCCGATGACCTCGGCGTCCATGGCCGGTGACGCACTGCCCAGGGCTTCCACACCAAACTGATGAAACTGGCGATAGCGCCCCGCCTGAGGGCGATCATAGCGGAACATGGGTCCCCAGTAACCCAATCGAAGATTGCCGCCGCCGTGCATCATGCTGTTTTCCAGGACCATGCGCACCACGCCCGCAGTGCCCTCGGGACGCAGACTCATGCTGCGACCCTTACGATCTTCGAAGGTGTACATTTCCTTGCTGACCACGTCGGTCTCTTCGCCCACGGCGCGGGTGAACAGTTCGGTGCGCTCGAAGATGGGCGTGTCAACCTGCGCAAAACCATAGCGGTCGCAAACATCCAGGAAGCTGCGATGCAGAAAGCGCATGAGCGGACTACGACAGGGCGTAATGTCGTTGGTGCCACGCGGGCGTTGGATTTTCATCGTCGCCATCCTTCCTTGCCCAGTCGCTGCAGGCGCGCCAGTCGCGCGGGCAGAACTCCAAGAGTGCATCCCAGGGTGTCGGCCAGCCAGTCGAAGACGTCCGACTCCCGATTGGGGATCAAACTCTGATACAACTCATCGGCCGCTCCGGTGACGGCGCCGGCCAAGAAGCCCACGACCAGACTGCCGAGCAGCCCCCACCTCAAGGTGCGTCCACCACCATAGGCGATGAGGAAACCATAGCCTCCGTAGAGGAGGAGGTGGACGTATTTATCCCGAAACGAGATCTGCAACTGATGGGGTGTCCCGGGAATAGACGAGAGCCCGAAGATCAGCAGCAGGTAAAGTAACCAAGCGCGGCGCACAAGCCCTCCCGAAAACAAAAAAATAACCGCCTTTCGGCGGCATGACCACCCGGAAATGAATTTAACTAGGAATCGTGGTGATGATGAAGCAGCTCCATGACCTCGGCGCTGCTTCCGGCGGCCCGAACGCGGCTTCGAAATTCTTCGCCGTGGAGCATCCTCGATATACCGGCCAGGATCTTCACATGGTCGCTGCTGTCCTGCTTGGGCCCGAGGATCATGAATATGAGATCCACGCCTTGGCCATCTACCGAATTAAAATCCAGGGGTTTCTTCAAGCGCCAGAGGGAAAGATGAATCTCGGTGACGGCATCGGACAGGGCATGGGGGATGGCCACTCCCTGGCCCACACCCGTACTCATGATGTCCTCGCGCATCTCCAGGTCTTCCTGCACGCGTGAGGTTTCGGTTACGTAGCCCTGCTTTCGCTGGGTTTCCAAGGCATCGTGAAAGAAGGCGCTCTTGTCGGCAGAGTCCAGATCCAGGTGGATGTTTTCTTCACTCAGGTATTGCTCGAATTTCATGGACCGATCACCCGCTCCCTTCGGCAGGAGGCGAGTTTAGGGGCAGTTGGGTGACTAGTCAAGATTGCTCGCATCCTCATCTTCCGCGGGGGGAGCCAGAAGCTGAATCTCAACGGTTACACGATCGGGAATCAGGGTAATCTGAGGATCGGGATGCTCCAACATCACTTCCATGCTCACCAATCCCTCGCGGCCCTGCAGATCCATGGGCACGGTGCGAGCCTGGCGCCCGCGCAGGAAGCCGATGCGTTCCACAGGCCCGCGGGCGAGCACCTGTTCCGGAATGACCATGGGCTCGCCGGCCATTTCCCAGGGGGTGTCCGGTCCCCGCCCCATCACGACGGTAACCGGCAATTGCCGTTCGGCCACCTCGCTGATCTGCAGGTTGATGATGCCAGGCGAAAAGGCCACCACGCTGCCCTGGAATTGACGCGGCAGATCCAGAAAATCGTCGCTCAGGGCTATGGATTGTACCTGATCGGTCACGCGTATCTCGAAACTGGGCTCCAACTTGGGAGGGAAGACCCTGAACCAGAAGAGGCGGGCCGACGGAGCACGGAAGGTAACCATGACCATGTCGCCGGGATGCTGCACGTACATGAGCGAATCGGATAGCTCGGGCAAAGCCAGGGGGACGGAAATCTGACGTACTTCCACCCGCTGTCCATTGACCACGGCCCATAGGAACAGGGCCAGGAATAAGCTGGTCAGCTTGATCGCCATGTTCTTGACGAAGAAATCCTTCACGCTCGCCTAGCCTCCCGGACTTTCCTGAACCAACAATTCCTGCCCCTCTACAATGTGGTTGGGGGTCTTCAATCCGTTGGCCCTCAAGATCGACTTCAAGCTGACGCCGTAACGCTCCGCGATCAAGGAGAGATTCTCTCCACGGCGCACCTTATGCACGATTCTTCCGGTGGGCCCGGTGCGAACCTGAAGAGCCTGCCCCACAAAGATCCGATCTTCATGACGGATTCCGTTCAGGCGCATAAGCTCTTCCAGATTGCTGCCATAGCGCTTGGCTATGCCGGTAAGATGCTCCCCCTTCTTCACGATATGAGTGAGAGCGCGTTCATCGGCCAGCACAACCAGGCGCTGTCCGGATTTCAGCGGATCCTTGGGATCCAGGCGATTCACCTCGGCCAGCTCCGACATTTCCACGCCGAAGCGATGGGCGATGCGGGTAAGATTGTCACCGCGGCGCACCTTGTAGACAAGCTTGTCACGATCGGAAAAGAGCGGATCATCCAGGCTGGATTCGTTCTTCTTGAAATAGGCCTGGGCCGCGGAGACCAGGAATTCCGCGTATTTCTGACGCCCTTTCTTGCTGCCCAGTAACTTTCGATCCTGACCATTGCTGAGGAAACCCGTCTCCACGAGGATGGAAGGCATATCCAGATTCTTGCAGACGGCGAAGTTCGCGCGCTTGACACCCCGGGATTTTAGCCCAGGCGTCTTCTTGGCCGTCAGGTGAGCTTCCTTGGCGAAAACATAGCTGCGCTGAAGCAGAGTGCGCATGCGTTCGTTCAGCACAAGCTCGACACTTTCCTTGCCGTTGCCACCCATCAGGCCGCCGAGAAGTGCAGCCCGGTTCTCCTTGTCGGCCAAGACCTGAGACTTTCGATTGCTGGCCCCGCGCAATGACAGATAGAAAATTTCCACGCCCCGTGCGCTGGATTGAGGCGCGCTGTTGCAGTGAATGCTCAGGAAGAGGTCGCCGCCAGAGGCTTCGGCCTTGTCGCGCCGTTGATAGAGGGAAACGGTTTCATCCCGCTCGCGAGTGAGCACGGCCCGATATCCGGGAGTGTTCTCGAGGATGCGCTGCATACACTTGGCGATATCCAGGACGATCTTCTTCTCCACCAAATCGCCGCGCCGTGCGCCGGGGTCCTGTCCCCCATGACCGGGATCGATGACCACCACCAACTCGCGCTCGTAGGGCGAGGGCTCAAGGGCAAGGTTGCCGGCCCTGAGGGCGGGCAGCACATCGATTACAATGCGGAAGGGTTTCTTGCCGGGAATGGCGTCCAGGGCGAAGACCTTGTATTTGTGGGCACGCTCCAGGTCGAGGACGATCTGTGCGCCGCGATTCAGACGATTGCAACGCACACGCTTAAGCCGGCCATCCCCTACCGGGCGCGGGGAGGTATCGCAGTTGAATCCGCCGCCGACCAGGTCTATAACCAGGCGATCGGGTCCTTTGCGCGTGCTTAGCTCGTAGGATCCCGAGCGATCCAGGTCCAGTACCACGCGGGTCTTGCCGCCGGTGGTGGAGTGACGGATTGCCTGCACCTTGGGCGAAGCCAGGAGAAGGCTGGGAAGCAGCAGGGTCAGGAGCGCGGCGAGTTTAATCTTCATGGATCCATTTCTGAAGTTCAGGAAACTCATCGCTGACGACTTCGATCCCATCTTCCATAAGCAAAGCAGTGGTAACCCCTTGACCGGGCAGCAATTTCCCTCCCGCGTGGATCTGATTCACCCCGCAGGAAGGGCTGCGCTCCTTGAGCACCGCCCGGCGGCAACCGGCCAGGCGAGCCAGTTCTAGGCTGCGATGAGCCCCTGCCCGAAAAGCCTCGCTGAGGTCGCGGCCCTGATCATCTTCAACCTGGGCCCTACCGGCTAGGACCTCGGCAGCTGTGCCGCCGTGAATCTCCGCAGGCGGCCGGGGAGTGCTCAATCCGCCCAATTGCTCGGGACATACGGGCAGAACTCGACCTTTCGCGGCAAGCCGACGTAGGGTTTCAAGGGGTTTGGACCCACCATCGAAGCGGCATTCCACTCCGAGCAGGCAGGCACTGACAAGTATCGGGTTGTTGTCTCTGGAGTCGCAGCTCAAAGTCACCTGCCGAAATTGCTGTGCGGCAGGGTGATCTAGCCAAGCTTAGGGAAATCAGTCAACGACGAAATCACGCGGGAGGATGTACTCCCGCGGATTTACGTAGCGGCCGTCCCGTCGAACCTCATAGTGAAGGTGAGGGGCGGTGGAGTGTCCGGTGCTGCCCACGGTGGCCACAACGTCGCCGCGAACCACTTTCTGGCCTTCGCTCACCAAGATTCGATCGCAGTGAGCATAGAAGGTTTCCAGTCCATCACCGTGATCCAGGGTGAGCTGATTTCCGTAACCGCTGGAGGACCGTTTCACCTTTTTCACGCGGGCATTGGCGGTGGCCATGACGGGAGTTCCGCGTCGAGCGCTCAGGTCCATGCCTCGGTGAAAAGCCGTTCGGCCCGTGAAGGGATCGGGACGCCGGCCGAAACCGCTGGAGGTTCGTCCGCCGAGAATGGGCCATATGGAGGGAATGCGAGCCAGGTTGTCGCGGGCCTCGCGCAGGCTGCCGAATACCTCTTCAGCACTCTGTCGAAGTACTCGCGCCCGTCCAAGAAGACGATCCAGGTGGATATCGATGCCTGCGGTCTCGCCGATCATCTCGCGACCCACAGGTCCTCCCACACCGGCCGTGAGCGCGGCCTCATCCATGGGCTCCAGATTGGCGAGATTGCGAGTCCAACCCTGGAATTCCTCCACCGAGCGAAGATGCTCCTCGAGCTGACCCAGGCGATTACGCAAAAACTGAATGTCTTCGCGAAGCACCGTGTTTTCCCGGTCAAGCTCTCGGAGTTGAAGCGCTTCGGATCCGCGCAGAATGGCCATGGTTCCCAGGCCCAGCGACAAGAGAAGCAGCAGGGCCAGTGAGCCCAGGCCGAGCTTGATCGCCCAGGGGCGGAGCCGTAAATGCCGCGCCGGGTGATCGCTGTCCCGCAGGAGGACCAGTGTTATGGGTGTTTTTTTCTTGGACATAGGAACCGGGCAGCAAGCTAGAAGCTGCGGGCCACGGTGTCAAGGGGGCTGAATAGTGAACTGGGGACTGAGAACTGAGGACTGGGAACAAGAAACCCCCGGGCTCAACACCGGGGGGTTCTCAGTTCCTGTTCAAGTTCGTGCTATTGATCCAAATACGCCTTCAATTCCTCCACCAGCTTCCAGCCGCGGATCTTATCGAAGGTCTCTTCCTTGATCTGGCGAATACGCTCGCGGGTCAGACCCAGGCGCTTGCCGATTTCTTCCAGGGTCTCTTCATCGCGACCACCGATCCCGAAATAGTGCTCGAGAATCATGCGTTCGCGCTCGCCGAGGCTGTCCAGAAGGCGGGTAACCTCATCCCTGAGGGTGCCCACATAGGTGTGCTCGTCGGGAGAATCCGCATCCTCGTCCTTGAGAAAATCCTGGAGGGGATTCTCATCGTCGCCACCGAAGGGGTCGGTAAGCGATAGAGGCGGATGGGCGATATCCATGGTGCCGCGCACTTCACGCCGGCTCAGCTTGAGCTTTTCGGCGATTTCCTCCACCGACGGGTCGCGTTCCAGATCCTGGAACAAGGCCGCCTGCATCTTGCCCATGCGGTAAAGGGCATTGGCACGGTTGGTGGGAATGCGGAATATGCGCGATTGGTCGGCGAGGGCCTGCAGCATGGCCTGCCTCACCCACCACACCGCATAGCTGATGAACTTGAATCCACGGGTCTCGTCGAAACGCTCGGCCGCGCGAATCAGGCCGATGTTCCCCTCGTTGATGAGGTCGGTGATGCTCAGCCCCTGCCCCGCATACTTCCGGGCATAGGCCACCACGAAACGCAGATTGGCGCGGATCAGTTTGGTCTTGGCCTCGTGATCCCCTTTTTTGATGCGCTTCGCCAGTTCCACCTCTTCCTCGCGAGTCAGCAAGGGAGTGTTGTGGATTTCCTTCAAATAGATGTCGAGGCTCTTTTCCCCGCTGTGCCGGACGGGTTCCCTATGTTCCAGCATAATGATCCATTCCTTCCTGTCTTTGCGAGCGCCTAGCGCCCGAGCCCGAGTCGAGCAGGGAAACGTGGGGTAATACTAATCGTTAGGCGTGATGTACACGAAGGTCGTGTAGCTCCTTCGCTGTACCAACAGTCCTATTCTCTTTTTTGAATCGCGATACTCTTCCGAAATATCTTCGAAGGTTTTAAAATTTTCAATTCCCTGGTCGCGGATTTTCAGAATGACATCGCCGACACGAATCTCGGCGCGATCCGCAGGACTACCGGAACGAACACTCGTCACGATAACGCCGGAGTCGGGATCCAATTCCATCTGTCCCGCCAGCGCACTGCCCATGGCCTCTTCGACCTCAAGGCCGAACCAGTCTCCGGACGGAATGGGGGCCGCCACTTGGAGATCTTCCGGGAATTCTACCAGTTTGATGGTTTTTGTCAGTGACTTTCCGTCGCGATGTACTTTTACATCCACTTTTTCACCCACGGGGATCTCCGCCACCATGAAGCGAAAACGTTCCAGGTCTTCGAGTTGCTCGCCCTCGAACTCCGTGAGAACGTCCCCCGCACGAATTCCTGCCTGATCGGCCGGAAATCCGGGAGTTACGCTCGTCACAAGAATGCCACGGTCGATATCCAGGCCCAGGCCCTCGGCTTTGTCGGCATCCAGCTCATCGGGACTCACGCCCATGAAGGAGCGCGTGACCTTCCCGAAATCCCGCAGCTGATCGATGATCTTCGAAGCCATGTTGATGGGAATGGCAAAGCCGATACCCTGCCCCGAAGCGTTGATGGCGGTGTTGATGCCGATGACCCGGCCGCGTATGTCCACCAGGGGACCGCCGCTGTTTCCGAAGTTGATGGCCGCGTCGGTCTGGATGAAATCTTGATAGGCCGGCGCGCCGCCCTGAATGGCCAGATTGCTGCGACCCTTGGCGCTGATCACGCCCACGGTGAGAGTGCCTTCCAGCTGCCCCATGGGATTGCCGATGGCGATGGCCCAGTCCCCCACGCGCGACAGATCGCTGTCGCCGCGGCTGACGAAGGGGAAACGTCGATCGTCGTCGTTAATGATGCGCAACAGGGCCAGGTCGGTTTTCTCATCGGTGCCCAGGATTTCCGCATCGTAGCTGTCGCGCTCGCCCGGCAGTCGCACCATGATTTTCTCGGCGTTGCGAATCACATGATTGTTGGTCACCACGAGGCCTTCCGCCTCGACGATGAAGCCGGATCCCGAGCTGGGAATGGGCTCGTTTTCATCCGGCATGAACTGATCGAAGAAGGGATTGTCGAACTGATCCATGAAGGGATGGTTCTTCATCATTTCTTCCATGGAGCGACTCACCTCGATGGACACCACCGCCGGCACCACCTGTTCGGCCACCACGCGGAAAGGACTCACCGCTTCCGCGTTGACCATCTCCGCAAAGCGATTGGATTCCGCGAAGACCGGGCCGGCGACCAATGCGACCAAGCTGCCGAGAAGCAGGGCGCGAAGGGCGAAGCTGCCCATCTTGTTTGTAATTTCTTTCAATCGAAACACTCCTGTGAACGGCTCTCTCGATCCGACTTAACTTAATATTTTAGCTCTTTTGCGCCCCGATGGCAATTCCTGTCCCTTATGGGTCGCATCTGGGAGTAGGGCGGCAAACAGGGAAAAACGCCAGAAGTTCCAAAAACTCTTGGGCTAAGGCCTCTGCTTCCCTAGAATGCGTCGAAATGCCCAATGAAGCCGTTTACTTTTTATCCGATGCCCACTTCCGCTCCAAGGATTCAATTGGAGAAGCGGAGAAGTTGCGGCGTTTCGCGACCTTCCTCGAAAACATCGAAGGCGCGGAGCATCTGTATCTGCTGGGGGATCTCTTCGATTTCTGGCTCGAGTACCGCCGGGCGATCCCCAAAGGATACTTGGAGGTACTACGTCCACTACGCCGTCTGCGTGACAGTGGAACCGCAATCACCCTGATTGGCGGCAATCACGACTACTGGATGGGTTCTTTTTTCGAAGATGAATTAGGCGCGACCTTGGCCCTGGATGGTTGCCGCGCCGAGCATCAGGGCAAGCGCATACTCATGGTGCATGGCGACGATCTGCTCAATGGAGACACCGGCTACAAGATTCTGAAATCCATCATTCGCAATCGGCTTTTCGTGGGAACGGCCAAACTCCTGCACCCCGACTTCACCTACTGGGCCGCCGATCTGCTTTCGGGCACCAGCCGTAAATTGGGCGAGACCGGCCATCAAAAGATCACTCCCTCGCGCAGCCTGAGGCTCAAACCGCTTCTCGATGAGACCGTCGACATCCTCATTTTCGGACACCTGCACATGGCCTTCCACCAACTCCACGAATCATGGGAGATGGTCTGTCTGGGCGATTGGATCGAGCTGTTCAGTTACGGAGAATTGCGGGATGGCCAGATGCGGCTGCTCGACGACCAGGGCAAGGTCTTCGACCCGGAACGAATTTAACTCTGGCGGTCAGCGGCTAGCGGCTAGCGGTCAGCTCTAGAAATCGATTCCCAATCCCAAGCGATGCGAACTCCCCAGATCATTGTCGGAATTCACAAAGGCATAGTCGAAGCGATACTGACCCAGGGCGATTCCGGCTCCGGCCGTGAGATTCTGGGAATCGTATCCGGCCTTATAGCCAAGACGCAGGGCGGCGAGCCCGGCAACCTGCCACTCGGCGCCCATGTGATGACGCGCGCTCATGGCGCGGGCTTCTCCCAGGCTGTCGTCGCTGGTCACGTCGCCGTCCCCCACCAGGAGCAGGTCGTAGGCGATCAATAGATCGTTGTCGCCCATGTGGATGGGCGTATTCAAGGCCACACCCATCTTCATGGTGAGCGGCGCGTCGAAGGTTTCGCTGACATACTCGAACTGCGAACCCATATTGAGCACCGCCGCGGCCACGGTGAGGCTGGGGATGCGCGTTTCGTGACGAAGGCCGAAGTCGAAGAGCATACCCTTGGCGCTCTCCTCATAGATGCGACTGTAGATCCACTTGGCGCCAACTCCGGCTTCCACGCCGCCGAAGAGATTCTTGCCCCAGGCCATGTGGAAGGCCATGTCGAAGGCGCTGAAGTGTCCCAGGGGTTCTTCGCTGGGACCTTCGCGGAGTTCCATGTCGTCCATGGTGAGGGCCGTCACGCCGAAGGCGAAGGTACCCAGATGCGTGGGGTGAGCCACACCCACGAACTCCTGGCGAAGTGACTGGAAATACTCGTGATGGGCAAAACGCAGGTTGGTGCTCGGCGTGCGAGCCAGTCCCGCAGGATTCCAATAGAGCGCGGTGGCGTCACCGGCCAGGGCCGTGTAGGCATCCCCCATGCCGGCGGCGCGTTCGCTCACGCCCAGGCGCAGGAAGAGCAGACCCGCCGTGCCCGCTTCAAATGCGAAGGCCGGAGCCGCCGTTGCGGCGATGAGTGTGACGATCAGGAATGTGCGGGCGAGTCTCATATTTGTCCTGCCTTCATCGGATCACGGCGAGGCGGCCCATCTCTTGGCGCCCGCTCGTCTCGGATTGGATTCTGAAAAAGTAAAGCCCCGGAGCGAACTCGTCCAGCGACAGTTCCCGTTCGCCGGGACTGAAGCCGTCCAGATTCATGGTATCGGACCAAAGTCGCTGGCCCTCGAGGTCGAAAATCTCAATTTTCACGCGATCGGGGCTGTCGGCGCGCACACGCCAGGTGACGCCGCTTCCCGCCGGATTGGGATAGGGATAGGCCTCGGCAAAAGTCGCGCTACCGTTGCTGCTCACTTCCACGGGACCTGCCGCCAGAACCCGGCCGCTGCGGGTCGGATTGCCGCCGGCCATGGCCCAGACGGGATAAGCGCCGGTCGGTGTGAGGGGCATGTGCCAGAAGCTCAATTCGGGCGTGCTGAGGAGCGTGTCCTCGGCGGCAGATGTGCCATCCACCCCATCGAAGAAAGACAGCCCCATGAGTTCGAAGCCGAATTCGCCGGCAGCGATCACCGGACTCGCGGGAATGGAAGCACCTAAAAGTTGCGCCTTGCTACTGGGACCCTCGGGCAACAGACGCCCGTCACGTGTGAAGATAAGGGGCCGATCCATGCCCGCATCATCGCGCATGCTTAGAGCCCAAACCGCCGGATCGTCCGTCCAGACCAGGGGCGCGTTGGCGGGCAAAGCGCGGGGCCAATCGCTGAAGAAAGCGCCGTCGGCGCTCCAAAGGCCCGCCGAGCCCGGGTAGAGCGCCATCATTTCCAGACTGCCGTTACCGTCGCTGTCCAGGGGCAAGACTGTGCCGCCCAGGCTGGAGATATCGGCGAAGTTGTAAATGGGGTCGGGCGTGATTTCGAACTCACCGGCTAAATGGCCCTCGAAGCGTCCCATGGGATGGTAAAGCTCCACCACACCCGAGCGCAGAATCTGAAGTTCATCGCTGCCGTCGCCGTCCAGATCGCCCGATGATAGTTGCGTGTTCAGGCAGGGGCAAGGTCGCGTGAGCGCCCAAATCGACTCTTCCGGCCCCAAGGGCAAACCGTGAATGCGCAGGGTCGAATCGCTCAGGGCGAAAGCCACGGTTGCGTTTACCGCTGCGGGATGATCGTAGCCGCGCTCGTTCTCATCCACCGACATGAGCAGTGCGGGAGCCGAAGCCGGCAGCCCGGCGATTTCCGCCCAACCTGGACCCACATCGATGCCTTCTTCATCGATGAAGCGCGGCCGCGTGTGGGTCTCATTGCTTTGGATATGCAGCAGGAAGATGTCCAAGTCGCCATCTTCATCGACATCATGAAGCATGGGACCCTGGCTGAACCAGCCCTCCAATTGCAGCAAAAGGGCCGTATCGCCCAGAGGCTCGCCGTTCAGGTGCCAGGCGTAGACACCACCGGTGCCGTCCAGAAGCACGATTTCATAGTCGCCGTCGCCGTCCAGGTCGCCGGCCGCCGGAGATCCAGCTGAAACGCCGGCGATATCGGCGAGTTCATCGAAGCTCCCCGCTTCAAGATCCATGCTGATCAAACGCGTCGAGCTGACGCCGTCCCAGGCCGCGAAAATGAATCGCGCGGCCAGGCCGTCATAGAAACCTAGAGGAGCGCCCAATGGGTAATAGGCCGGCAGTTCAATTCGATTCACCGTCCAGTCGGCGCTGCCCTCCCACTGGGCCGAATAGCTCATCATCGGTCCGTGCGCGCCGATGCCGCTGAAACTCCAACCGGTCTCGGCGCCCTCGGCGCTGAGCGTGTTGGGATAGGCATCCGCATCCACAAAGGTCTGCGTGGCGATAAGATCGTTGGGACCACCGGCGGCGCGAAAGGCATCGTAGTCGCTGCCGTAGGCTTCTGGGTGATAGCCCGGCGAGTAGGACAGGTCGGCGAAGCCGTCGGCCTCGAGCAGGCAGACGCCGTAGTGTTCGTTCCAGGCGTTGATCACATTGCTGCCCAGCAGGAAACTCAGGTGCAGCAGTTCCTCGTCGATACGCCAGATGAACAGCCCGCTGCCGGGCACGTGATCTTCGGCGTTGGCCTGGGTGGTGAAGTAATCCCACTCGGCGTCGAGCAGAGTTTCGCCAAAGTCAGGGATGTAGTTGTCGTTGCTGTCGCCGAAGGTGAAGAGGCTGTCGCCGTCGGCGTCCTGGTCGCGGTTTTCCACCAGGAAGTACTCGCGATCGGATATGGGGAATCGGTGCAGCTGGCTCATGGATGGAATGCTCAGGTCGAGGATGCTCTCGGCATCGTCCTTCGAATACTCGACAACTTCAGCCCATCCCATGAGCATGCGGTTGAAGGCCGAAGGAGGCCCGGGCACGAAACCCAGGGCGTTCCAGAGCCCGCTGCTCATGACATCGAAATTCCCCGCGCCCTGTCCCTGTGGCGCGATGTAATCATTGAGCCCCACAAGGCCCAGATAGCCGCCCATCTGGTGGACCATCACGCCCAGCGCTCCGAGCACGTATGGCGGATTCAGGCTTTCCTCGATTTCCTCTTCGGGCGCGATGGCGAAGCGCTGCAGGCGGTAGGTGCTGTCCTGGTCGCCCGTCACGATGCCCTCGTAGTCGGGTAGGGAATCGGCGAAGGCCTCGGTGATGGATTCGAAATCCACATAGCCCGACCAGATCTGCTCGGGCGAGTCGCGGTTCAGATCCGATTCCTGGCCCGCGCCCGCGTGGATGAACACGGTGAGATCGTAGGCGGAAAAATCCTGGGTGGAATCGGCCAGGGCCACGGCGTCGGCGGCCAGCCAGTGCACGCCGAGGGTCCAGTCGAGATTGTCGTCGCCGTAAACACTCATGGCTCGCGGCAGGCTGAAGAGTGTGTCGGGAACCGTATAGTTGATGAACAGGCGCTCACCCGACATGGAACGATAATAATCGTTCACGCGCTCGAGCTGATCGGCGAACCAATCCCGACGGCAATGCATCACTCCGTCGGACAGATTCTGCAGGCTGTCGGGCATGCGCACGTCACTGAACTCAACCATGAGGGCGAGCACGTCCACCGTGTCGGTCTCGGCATCGCGATTCCAGACCTGGGGATCATCTAAGGCGCGAATGAGTTCGGCGCTGCGCGTGCTGAGCCGATGCTCGATTTCGGGCGCGAGGGAACCCGGCGCTAGCGCGTCCTCTGGAACAGGGGCCGGAGGCACGGGAAGCGCGAAAAGCAGGGAAGGGATGGCCACAAAGAGGACCGGGAGCCAAAGCTTTCCCGGCCACTTAAGTACTTGAGGCAAGGCAACCGCCTGGGTTTGAGGAGCGTCCCTGGATCGGCGCGGAATTATAGGAGGGGCTCTGCGGAGCGTCAAGGACGGGCTGGCCGCTGGCCGCTGACCGCTAACCGCTGACCGCTGACCGCTGGCCGCTGACCGCTGACCGCTGACCGCCAGAGAGCTTAGTCGTCCTTTTTTCCGAGCAGATTGGCCAAAAATCCGCCTTTTCGCTCTGGGGCTCCGATTTTCACATCGGTGACACCGTCGGGCAAGGCATTCAGCTCGGCCAGAAGATCGTCCAGATTCAGGCCGTGCATGACCGCCCCCATTTTCAGAGGTTCGGTGGTGACGGCCGGGCAGGTGAAGCATCCCTCGCCCATGAACTTGCGAATGACCGTGTCGGCGCCCGCCTTGATCTTGAAGACGTCGCCAATGAGGGTGTCGCCGTTAATCATTTCGCCACCTTAAGCGGACTGAGACCGCGCCACATGATAACCAGGAAGATGAGAACACCCGCGAACTCCAGCCATCCACCGAGGGGAAGTACCCATAGCATGGGTATGCCGTTAAGGCGCAAAGTCCAACCTGTGATCATGAGCAGCAATCCCACTAAAGACAACCAGAAATGCAGGGTCGCCCAAGCCCAGGGAATGACGGCATGACCCTGGAATCGCGGAATGATGTGGTAGCCCACTCCGAAGATCATGTTGGCCATGAAGCCCACGAGCAGCAGATGTGTGTGCACGGGCAGGTAGCGCATCATGGCTTCGGAGCTGGCCATGCCCAGACCCAGAAGCATACCGATAACGATGCTCAGCACCGATATCTTCACGAAGTTTCGCGCGTAGCTTTCCATTTTTTACGTCCTTGCAATTTCGAATTCGAAGCGCTCCGCTCCCGCGAATACGGAAGCCGGCATACTCAAGGTGAATCCCTCGGCGGCAGCCTCCACGAAAGAGGACATCCAAATGCCGTGGAGTTCGTACATCAGTTCGGGGGAGCATCCACTGCCCTCCCAGTACTTGGACAAGGTCAGCTCGGGCACGGCCCATCGCATACGGCCGGGGCTCTCATCGACGAGATCCACACGAATGTCGCAGGGCATGCCCTCGAGCCAAAGTTCACGCAGTCCCGAGAAAAGCGCGGGGGCTTCCTTGGGCTCGGCGGCCTCATTCACGCGAGCTCCCCAGTGTTTGGCGTGCTCAGCGAAGACCTGACGCACAATGTCCAGGGCTTCGCGGTCGGCGGCCCAGGCCACTAATTTGGCTTCGCGCACTTGCACCGTGGCGATCATGCCATCCAAGCTGCCGTGAATGGCGGCATCGCCTACTAGACTCGCCAGATCTTTGCCCGCAAAACGCCCGGGATGGGCCGTGAGGATGTCGAGCCAAGCATTGGCCGCCTCCTCGCCATGCTTTTCGATGAGGGCCTTCACGATGCTTTCGCCGCGCTCCTCCACGAGTCCGAGCTGTGCGAATATCCACTGATGAATGGGGCCTAGGGCCTGACTCATGCTTCCTCCATGGGGTCGAATTCAATACGATCATTGTCCCAGAGCACTACTTCTATTTCCCAGCCTGTGGGGTCTTTCACATACCAGGCCTTGGAATGCGGCCAGCGAATGACACCGTCGTAGAGTATCTCCACCGACTCGCGTTCGGCGGCGGCGAGCCAGGCGGCTTCATCGCTGATTCGCAGACCCAAATGATTGATACCGTGAAGTCCTCGCTTGCGCACTTCAAATCGATCGGGCAGTTCCAGTCCCGGATGCTCGTAGAGGCAGAGCATGGCCTCGCCGGCGCGAATTACGCCCCAGGGAAGACCGTCTTGCAGGCCTTCTTCTACAAGTTCGAAACCGAGAACACGACCGTACCAATCCACGCTTTCGCGAAAGTCGCGAACGCTTAGGTTGAGGTGATCGAGTTGTTTGATCATACCGCTGGCCGCTGACCGCCAGAGATTAGAGGCCGAGTTTTTCTTTCCAAGCATCTTCTTTGAAGCCGAAGGTTTTGCCCTTCATGAGCAAGGGCCGCTTGAGAAGGTTCACGTCTTCGAGCATCAATTCGATGGCTCGTTTCTTGGTGATTTTCTGATCCTTAAGACCCAGTTCATCGACCAGGACTACGCAGCCTATAGCCAGGAAAACCATGGCGTCAGGGAAGAACTGTATGGTCGACGCATCGGCGAGTTGAAGCGGCAGGCCATAGGGCACATTCCCATGCACGCGGATCCGGTCTTCGGCGATTTCCTGCAACACTTCTACCGCGCCCGAATGAGCTGATTACTCGCCTCCACCGCTCTCCAAGAATTCGCGGCGCAGGTATTCAGCCTGTTCGCGCTCGGGATCCTTTTCATCCAAAGGCATGAGATAGCGGAAGGGCTCGCTGCTGTCCTGAGCCAAAATGGAATGGCAAAGGGTGCAGTCGTAGCGAATGGCCTGACCGGCTTCATCGACCATGTTCTCGTTGTGGCAGCGGAAGCATCCACTGTCGGCCTTGTGACCGAGGTGACTTTTGTAGGTACCCCAGGTGATGTTCATGCCCGGATGCAGATTCCGCGCGACCATGCCCTGCAGACTTTCCACGGCACGATCGATGGAAGCCATTTTGGAAATGGCCAGCTCGGGATACTCGGCGCGATAGAATCCGGTAAGCGCGTTGGCCACGCCTTGCTGTGCCGCCTCTTCACTGCTCCACCCCGACAGAATCGCTCCCAAGGCTTCACGCTTGAGCCAAGGAAGATCGCGGTCGAGTTCACCCGCGGCGAAACGTTTGTCGAGCCCCGCTTCAGGATCTTCATAGATGTGCGTGGCACGGTTGTGGCAATCCACACAATCGAGCACCCGCGCATCTTCATGACCCGAAACCTCGCCGAGACGACGCCTGTTTTCATAGCGGTGCCAGTTGCCGTCTTCCTGCAGCCACTCCACCCAGATCATCTCTTCGCGCTCGTCATCCACCGAGGCGTAGCGCACTGCGTTTTCCTCGGCCACATGCCAGTGGATGGCTCCGCTCTCACCCGAACCCGAACCCACCTTGAGATTCAAAGTCGAGTAGGTGGCGGTGTTGCTTTCATCCGCCACAAAATGCGGGATGACCTTGAGGCGGTTGCCGTAGAATTTCTCGGGCCAGTGGCACTTCTCGCAGGTTTCCCGCGCAGGACGCAGTTGATGCACCGGCGTGGGAATGGGACGTTCATAGAGATCAAAAGTGGCCGAGACCACCTGCCAAAGACCGTTGAGCTTGGCGTTGATCAGTGCGCCAGCGCCTTCGCCCACATGACATTCCACACAATCCACATTGGCGTGAGGGGAAGCCTGATAAGTGACCCACTCGGGATTCATCACACTGTGGCAAGCCGTGCCGCAAAACTCAGCGCCATCCATGAAGTGGAGCATGCGCGCCGATCCGCCGCCCAGGAAAATGAGATTGAGCACCGTGAGCAGGAGAATGGTCCCCACCACACCCGAGCCGTAGATGTTCGCTTCGAGTTCCCTGGCCGGAAAGCGCCGCTCCAGAAGCTGCCGACTGGAAAGGCCTGTGCGCTTCAGCGTGAGCCACCAGCCAAGGGGAATCATGATCAAGCCCAGCACGAACAGCAAGGGCAGGGTCATGTAGGTGACAAGACCCGCATAGGCATTGTTGAGGAGCCCCAACAAACGCAGGATCTCCAGGAAAATGAAGAGCAGGAAGCTGGAGGTGACAAGCGCCACCCCCAATTTTCCCAGCCAGTGCGCGGACAGCCCGCGCAGTAGATTTGTAAATCGCCCGGTCATACCGCTACTCCATATTGAAGAGTTTGCGATAGTCGTCGGGCATCTTACCGCTTTCGATGTCCGCTTTAATATCACCCGTGGGACGGCCAAGCCACGAGTGCATGGGATCGGCCAGCACTTCGTCGACCATGGCGTTCACTTCCGGGTTGTCGTAGTGACGCGCTTCGGGCAGGAACTTGAAGTAGAAGTTGTGGGCAATGTCGTAGAAGCCGTGCCACCAGGTGTAGTCGGGGCCCATCATAGCAGCGCCGTGACGCGCGCGGCGACCTTCATGATGCCAGAGTTCCCAGTATTCCCACTCGATGGTGTTCGAGAAGGCGGCGGGGTTTTCCAACAGCCCCAGCTCCTTGACCTTGCCGATGATGGCCTTGGCCGGCTTGGCGAACTTCTCGTTGTAGAGGTGCACGAGGCCGTCGAGCTGATAGTAGTGTCCGTCGACGAATGTCTGTCCATGACAAGCCAGGCAGACGTCTTCCATGGCCTCGCGCTTGGCTTCCCAATCCTTCATCTTCTTGGACACCGGCGCACGCAGGTTCCAGCTGAGACGATCGCCCACGTCGTGGGTGATGGTCTGCTTGTTCGTGGCCGACATGTGGCAGGTGGCGCAGGTGGGCGCTTCGTAGTAGTCCTCGCCCACAACCCAGCGATCGGCGTCCAGGTTCATGTCGTCGATGTGCGTGTAGTAGGCGTTGCCGTGCTTGGACTCCTCATAGACTTCCTTCTGAGGATGGTCCGGTCCCAGGTGGCACTTGCTGCAAGACTCGGGACGCCGCGCCTGGGCCTTATCGAAGGCGTGACGCGTATGGCAGGCGTTGCAGGAGCCCTTGCTGCCGTCGGGGTTGAGGCGCCCGATGCCCGAGTTGGGCCAGGTGGTCTTGTCGAGCTTGTTGGGCATATTTTCGTCGATGAGAACCTTCGAACCGTGGCAGCTTTCGCAGCCCATGATGGCTGCCTGGAAACCGCCGGCCGCGTGGGCCAGGTAGGCATCGTTGGATTCGAGAATCTGCCCCGCCGTGGAGTGATGCGATGCGTCCACTTCGAGCATTTCCTTCTCGTGGCAGCGACCGCAGTCTTTGGGAGTGACCAGAGTGGCGATGAGCCCGCCCTCGTGATCGTAGGCATCGGCGTCGCCGCGCTCCGCCTGGTGGCAGTCCATGCAGGTGACGTTATGCCGCGCATGCTCAGAGGCGTACCACTGCTTGTAGAGCCCCGGGCTCTTTTCCTTGTGACAGGTGAGGCATTTGCCTTCAACGCTCTCAGGATCCGTCGCCGCGCCGGCCAGCGCGACCAGGAACATAAGCAGCAAACTTCCCAGAACCAGGACCTTGTTCATGACCACTCCTTTGTGGATTCCATTGCCGATTTCCGCCACAGGATTGTCACACCGAGCGGTCCATCCCACGGTAAACAGGGGTGCTAGATATTTCAACCTTAATGTAGGAATTCATGTGAAAAAAAGGGCGAGGCCGTCCTCGCTCCCCAAAATGACCTTAGGAGGCGTCTACTGGAATGGCATCGATCTTCGACGCGAGCACGAAATCGCTCTCGCTGAGGCCGTCGATCTTGTGCGTGAAAATCTGCACCTCGGCCTTGCCCCAGGTGAGATAGAGATCGGGATGATGCCCTTCAGCTTCGGCCAAAGCGCCAATTTTGATCACGAAGTCGAGGGCCGTCACGAAGTCGGCGAAGGCCCAGGTCTTCCTAAGATGATGATTGTCCACCACCTGCCAATTCTTAAGCTGAGACTTAAGCGGCGCGATTTCCTCGGCGGTGAGGGCCGGCACGCCGCCCTGGCAGGGCACACAGTTCATCTCGCTCAGTTCACTCATCATCCCCTCCTAGCTGCAATGTTCGTTGAAGGCGCTTTCGAATGCCTGGGCCACTTTCTCGGCCGTGCTATCGAGGAATGCCTTGCGCGGCATGAACCAGACCATCTGGCCATCCTTGAAGAGGGCGGCCGAAGGACTGCTGGGCGCTTCCCCGTGGATGTTCTCGCGCACGCGGGCGGTGGCATCCAGATCTTGGCCGGCGAAAACGGTGCCGAGCCCTGCGGGTCTGGTCGATCCGTTCGCAAGGGCCAGGGCTAAACCCGGGCGAGCCTGCCCGGCCGCGCAGCCGCAGACGGAATTGAGGAAGACGAAACGGGCGCCCGGCTCGGCGAGGAAGCTCTCCACATCGCCAGAACTTTTCAGTTCATCGATGCCAAGACGGGTTAAGTCGACGCGCATGGGCGTGATCATCATTTCATCGTAAGGCATGGCGTACCTGCTTTCGCGGATTCAGGCTATGGGCCTCGTGAATTCGGAATTGCTTAGTCATTCCGCGAAGAAAAAATACCCAGATACTGGAATCCTGCAAGTGTCTGTCCACCCGGGCGGACAGCTTCCTAGTATGTGGATTTGATGGTGGACCAGGTATCTTCATCTGTCGAGGCCACATCCATTTCGATATGGAAGCCAAACAAAGCAGCATCACAGGAAGAAATCACCATGTGAGTGAATGGAAACACTTCAATGCTCTCAGCGGTGCCTGTTACCGAGTTCGTATAGATGAAGTCGGGTTCTCCATATTGCCAGCCCTCATCTGGCTCCCATTCGAGATATGAATAGGTTTCGATCCTCGTGCAGCCTATACCGCAGTGATCCTCAATATTGACCTCGAACTTGCAAAAGAAAGCCTCGCCCTGTTCAAAGCTAAAAACAAGTCGAGCACCATCGAGCTGAATGCGATCCGATAGGAATTCGGCTGAGCAGAGATTCGACTCACAATCGACTTCAGTAGTATAGGTCAAGCCGAAGTAGCCAAACCACCCTCCATCACCATTGCAGGAATCACCTGGTGGGTGGTCAGTACCACATTCCAGAATCGGTAAGTTCCCCGAAAAACAATCCTGAATAATGTTGGGTGAGTCACAAGACAGACATGGGACGGGGGATATTCCCAAAATGATTCCTAGTATTATCGCTTCCCACCTATGCATGCCGCACCTCGTTTCATAATAGATACAAAGTGGTTCTAGATCAGCATACTCAGATCATCAAGCTAGCCCCGCACACAGGCCACGGCCTGTTCAACGCTGTCCTTAGGGCTCACCTTCACCTGCGCATCCACCAGATTGCCCTTCTCATCAATGATGAAGTGACTACGCACGATGCCCATATACTTTTTCCCCATGAACTTCTTGAGCTGCCAAACGCCGTAGGCTTCGGCGATGGCGTGATCCTCGTCCACGAGTAGGGTGAACTCCAGACCCTTCTTGTTCTTGAAGCGCTGATGGCTCTCCACGCTGTCGGGGCTAACCCCCAGCACTATGGCGCCAGCCTTGACGATAGCCTTCAGGTTATCTTGGAAACCCAAAGCCTGAACATTGCAGCCGGGTGTGTTGTCCTTGGGATAGAAATACAGGATGACCTTCTTCCCGCGAAAATCCTGCAGCTTCACCTTCTTACCGGTGTCGTCGATAGCGCTGAAAGTGGGCGCGAGTTTTCCGATCGTGACTTTGGCCTCGGCCATGACTCTCCTTAGTAGATGGGAACGCTGGCGTCCACCACCAGCGACCAGCGGTGGATGCCTCCCGCCAAACTGAAGGCGCGCCCGAAACCCTGCGCGCGCAGGTACTCCGCCGCGGCCAACGAACGCACGCCTGTGTGGCAAAGGATCAACACTTCCTTCTTCGGGTCCAGTTCGCCCATGCGCTCAGGCAGATCGCCCAGCGGCATCAGCTCCGAGCCCTCGATGCGGCACCAATCGTACTCGGCGGGCTCACGAACATCCAGCACCAGGGGATTCTCTCCCGCCGCGCGGCGCTCGGACAGATCCACCACGTCTTTTTCCATGGGATGCAGAATCACATTAGTCCTTCAGGTGAAAGCCCGAGAAACCCGAGGCCAGTTCGGAGCCCTGCTCCTTGGCCGATTCGAAGGCTTCCTGAATGATGGGCGCATAGCGAACCACGTCATGGGCGATGCGCTGCACGCGCTCGCGAATGCGATCGTTGGCGAGGTCGCCGTCTTGGAAATCGGCATACTTGGCCGCGGCGTGGAAGGGCAGGCTGAATCCGTGGCACCAGTTCATGTTGTTCTTCACGGCGGTGATGGACATGTCTCCCCCACCGCCGCCCGTGCTGGCCACAACGCCGGCCGTTTTGCCCGCCAGTTCCTCGTAGAGCCAGTCGAACCAGTTCTTGATAGCCGTGCCCAAACTTCCGTGATACTCGGGCGTGGCCAGTATGAAGCCCTGCGCCCAATCGGCCAACTCCCCCACCTGCTTCACCTCGGCCGATGCAGCCAAATCTTCATCACCCGATACGAAAAGCGGCAACTGAGTTTCATGGAGATCGAGAATCTTGACTTCGGCGCCCGCGGCGAGGGCGGCTTCTTCCGCGATTTTACAGAGAATGCGACTGTGGGCTCCCGCGCGATTGGATCCGGCTACAATGAGAATTCGTGTTTTCATGGCTTCATGTAAGCCCAAGATGCCCCCCGCTTCAAGGCTTCCCTTGCTCAGCGAAATTCAGGATCGCAATGCCCTGATGCACAAAACCCCCACCACAATGTGAAGGGGTCGGGGTTCAAGTTCAGGTTCAAGTGCTTTAATACAGAGCCTTAACCGTGGACCAGTCGGTGGCCTCCGCGGCGGTGGGTTCACAGTCGTCGCAGCTCGTCACGACGGTGCCGCCGATGGCGTCGCACTGTCCTTCGAGCACGACGGTGCAGTTGCCGTCGGGCGTGCAGCAGAGTTCCGTCTCGGTGCTGCCGCCGATGCAATTGAGGATAACCTGCTCGATGGCGGCGGCGGTGCCGGTGCCGTCGGCGGGAACCTCGCCGTAGACGCCACCCGTCGTGCTGGCGTAGTTGAGCATGATGGCCTGCGTGGTGGGATCGGCGAAGCCTTCGCTGAGCACGTAGAGCGAACCCACCTGGACGCCCAAGGCGGCCAGAGCGTTGGCCGCGTTGGCGGCGCTCACGTCATCGGTGCCGACAGTGAAAATGTCGTCGCAACCACCAGGAGTAGCATCGGTAACCAGAATGGCGACCTTGCAGCAGGAATCTCTCCAGGCGCTGGTCAGGAAGTCGCCCACTGCAAGACAGTTTGAGGCGGTGGAAATTTCGTGCATGGCCTCATCGCTGGCCTCGGGCCAACCGGCGCCGCCGGCGGCATTCAGTGCGTTGAGCGCATTGGTCACGTCGGTGAGGGTGAAGGTGAGAGCCTGATCCACTTCCACATCATCCGCGAAAGAAACCAGGCCGCCCTGTAGATCGCCGCAAGACTGGCTGCTGGCCAGCGCGAAAATATTGGCGAGTCCGGCCTTCACGTTGTTGATGGCGCCGCCCATGCTGCCGGTGTCATCAATGACAAAGACCAGGTCGATACAGTCGCAATCGGCGCCGTCGCGGATGCCATCGAAGAGGTCAAAGGTCGGGATGGGCTCATTCATGTAATCTGAGGGCAGTTCGTTGGTCCCGGCGGCGAAGGCGGCCAGGGGAAGAGCCATGAGCCCTAAAACCAGTAATATCATCGCTTTGCTGTTCATTGAAATCTCCTTGGACTGATAGAATTCGATTGGGGTGAATGATGTTAACACTATCACCTAAGGTATTTCACTATATTTATCGTATTTCTGCAATTTATGATATTATTTAGGGTAAGCTGGCTCACAACCAGGACGAAAATTTTGGACACCGGGGTGGGGAAGCTCAGCGAATTTCGGGTCTGATTCATGGTATGATTGTGTCTTAGAATCGCTCGGGCCCCACCTTTCAAGGAGAATCATGCCTGCGCTTCGCATCGCGGCAGCCTTGTGCCTAATCCCCGCATTCCTATGGGCCACGGGGCCTCGCGACACGATCCTTGAGGATTTCGAGGACGGCGAGGTGGTCCTGATCAGCTATCCCGCCCAGGATGAGGATCCCGGCGACTGGACTCTTATCAGCTCGGATACCTGGATGGGCAGCGACTATTCCCTGCGCCTTTTCGGCAACACCTGGAAAATTCAGTCTCTGCCCCCCCAAATTGTGGACGACGACACGGTCTGGGAAGTGGCCGTCTTCGTGGAGGACCAGGGCCCGCCCCACAGCTCCGGCGAGATGATCGGCTTCGGCGTGAGTGACGGGATGAACGAACTCCTCTATACCTTCGCCGGCAGCCAGTTGCCCGAAGATCCAAAATGGTGGACGGTCTATCAGGGTGATTTCCCCGAGTACGAGTGGTTCCCCTACCTGCTTCCCATCGGTGAAGACTGGATGGCCACCTACGGCTACCTGCCGGAAATCACTTCACTCATCTATGTGAATGACAAGGATGGCGGCGGTGGAGCTGCCGTGGTTTTCGACGGAGTGCGCGACGTGACCGAAGACCTGCCTCAGGCGCCCTCGGTTTCGGCCAGCTACACGGTGACGGCCATGAAGCGCATAGGCGGAGACCGTTTCCGCGCCAGTGTTCAGTTCTACGCCGACGTGATCGACCCGGATTCCGAATCCCATGACTTTCACTGGGACTTCGGCGACAGCACTTCAAGCGCTGACCAGAACCCCGCCCACGATTTCATCGTAGAGGCCAATTACGATTTCACCGTCTCCGTATTGGTCGTTGATGAAGACGCCCACGTTGGCAGCGACACCTGCCAGGTGGCCGTGGAGGAAGGTGAGAGCCCGGGAGAGTTCACCATCAATTTCGTGGGCGACATCATGATCGGCAGAGCCTACGAGAATAACGGCGGCATCATCGATACCTATGGTGTGGATGCCATCTTCGAGCCCACCTACTCCATCTTGGGCGATGCGGCCGATGTGAGTTACGCCAATCTTGAAGTGCCATTCACCGATCAAGGATCGCCCCACCCCACCAAGAGCGTGGTCTTCCGCGCACGGCCGGAGAACATCGTGGGCGTGGCCAATGCGGGAATCGACATCGTCTCCCTGGGCAATAATCACATCGTGGACTACGGCGAGGCCGGCATGCTGCAGACCATGCAGCTTCTCGATCAGCACGAGATTCGCTACTCGGGCGCAGGCGTGAACGACTACTTCGCCAACCTGCCCACATTCTGGACCGAACGCGGCGTGCGTATGGCCTTCCTCGGGTCGAGCAATCGCACGGGACGAGCGTGGAATTATCAGCCCTTCCTGGACGCGGGCGCCAGCAAGTCGGGCTTCGCCTACCTGCTGCCCAAGAATTTGGAAAAGACCATCGAGGACACGCTGCCCCTGGCCGACGTGCTGATCATGCAAACCCATAGTGGCGACGAATACGAAACGGCGCCGCCCCCGGACGCCTTTCGCGGGGCCATCGACATGCCGGCTCTCGTGGAGGCGCATCAACCGCACTTGGATGACCCCGAGTTTCGTTTTCGCAACGAGCCTACACCGGGTGAGCGTGAGCTCAGGCGCATGAGCCTGGACCTGGGCGCCCATGTGCACATCAATCATCACCCGCACGTGCTTCAGGGCTTCGAAGTTTATGATGGCAAACTCATCGCACACAGTCTGGGCAACTTCATTTTCGATCTCTACTACCCGGAGACCATGCCCACACTCGTGCTCACTCTCGAGATCGACAAGGAGGGCATCCAGGGCTACACCTTCGCGCCCGCCTGGATCGACGACTACATTACGCAACCGGCCACGGGCAGGCTGGGACGGGAGATCATGGATCTCATGGCCGACTATTCGCGCCCGATGGGCGCGCTGGTGGCCACCTTCCCCGATGATGACTATGCGCGGGTCTTCGTGGATCCTTCCGAGGCGCAGGAGTATGTGAACGCCTCATCGGGCACGCTTATTTTTGTGGAGGAAGGCGGCGTGGCCATGAGCGCGCCCTTCGAGCTGGCGGGGCAGGGCAGCTTGTCGAAAATCGTTTCACTCACGGGCGAAGGTCTCGGTGAATGGGAGATCCGTTACGGTCGCGAGCTGGCCTGGCACGGTGGCTTCGAGGACGAGGGCGCCACCTTCTGGCACACCAATAGCGATGACGAATGGATCACCGCCGAGCAGGCCTACAAGGGCGAGCGTTCGCTGGCCCTGCGGCGGGACCCGTCCGACGGCATCAATGTCGGCAGCGATCTCGAGAAGTATCTTCCCTGCGAGCCGGGCAAGGAGCACAGTTTTCTGGGTGTGCTGCGTGGAGAAAATGCGGGCGAGGCGAACGTCTTGCTGCGTTTCTACAACAGCCGTTATGCAAACTACCAGAATTACATCAGCAGCACCGGCTTCGCCGACCCGCCCCAGGGCGACTTCGGCTGGACCGAAGATTGGCGCAATCTGGATACGCCTGAGAACGGCATCTATTTTGATATCCGCGCACAGATGAACCCGCCGAGCGATGGCGAAGCCCTGGCCTGGGCTGATGAGCTGAAATTCGTGGAATGGGATGCCTGGATTTCCGGGGGAGCGAATCTGGAAGTGCCCCACCCCGGAAACTATCGTTTCGTGCAGGTGCGCGCAGCGAATCCCGTGCTTGTCGCGGCCGATCTCGCCTACGAGGAAACGAGCTACGACTGGGCGCCCACCTCGGCCGGAGAAACACCGGCGTCTCATGAAGTGCTGCTGCGTCCCTATCCGAATCCCTTCAACCCATCAACGAACCTGGCCCTGGTCGCGCCAGCCGGCAAAGGGAAGATCGCGGCCAAGCTCGAGATCTTCGATCTGCGCGGACGCCGTCTGGCCACGCTTTTCGACGGCGAGCTTGTGCGCGGATCACGACGCGTCTTCACCTGGCAGGGCCGCGACGATCGCGGTCGCCGACTCGCCAGCGGCATCTACTTCGCCAAAGCGAAAGTGGGACCGGACACTTCAAGCCGGAAGCTCGTGCTTCTGAAATGATGCGCTCGGATGTTCCAGCATTGTCCCCAGCCATGGATTATCCACGTGGATAATCAGTCGTATTTCGCGGGATGTTTCGCCAGCGAGAATCGCGCCCGACGCTAGCGCAACTTGTTACCGTTATTTGCTTTACGTCTTGCAAAAGGACCCATTTCTTACTATATTTCAAGCCTCCCCGAGTCCCTCCCAACAGCTCTTCTTGGAGGCTCGGTATGTCCGCATCAGACATTCATCAACGACTGCTATCCACACTCTCCGAACTCGCCCGTGTCGAAAAGCAGGCGGTACTTCTCTTTGCCCAGATTGTCGAAGGACGGCTTTTCCGCGAGCTCGGCTACTCGTCCATGCGACAGTATGCGCGCGAGGCTCTCGGCTTTTCCGATTCGCGCTTCTATCACTTTCAGCAACTGGCCGATTCGTTCAAAGTCCTACCCGAAGTAAAGCAGGCGGTGACCTCCGGTGAACTGTCCTGGACGAAAGCGCGCGAGGTCGCGCGTGTGGCCAAACCGGAATCCCAGCGCGAGTGGATCGAAGTGGCGAAAGTCAGCACATCTCGGGAACTCGAAACGCAGGTCAAGACTGCGCGGGCTTCGGGTGAGCGCTCGCCGACTCCGGATCTTTTTGAGGAAAGATCCGCGGCGGCGGCGCGCGTCGTACAGACTGTCGGTTTGAAATTCTCGCCAGAGCAACTCGCGCAATTCGAAATCTTGATGGAAGCGCTGCGCAAGCAAGGCCTGAAAGGCTCACGCGAGGAAGTGCTGCTGGCGGCTCTCGACATGAAGGCGAATTATCCACGTGGACAATCCGCACCGAAGCAAATCGTGCTCTACCGTTGTGAAGATTGCGGAAAGACAGGCGTGCAAACGAGCCGCGGAATGCTGGAAGTCGATTCGGTGGCCGACTGCGACGCGCAGATCCTCGGCCAAGACGGCATCAACCGCTCGACGATTCCGCCGGGCAAGCGAAAACGAGTGCTCGCGCGAGATCATCACCGCTGCACAAGCCCCGGCTGCGGAAATACGCGCTTTCTCGAAGTGCACCACATCAAGCCAAAGGCAAAGGGCGGCGGCAATGACGAGGCGAATCTCACGACACTTTGCTCGGCATGCCACCGGCTACTGCATGATCGCAGCCCTCTGACCGGAGAGCGAAGCGGCTCCCCTTCCTCGCGACTTGCGTAGCGGCGCGAGGGCTTCGCTACTTCGGAGTTGCTCGAGCCACGCAGGCGGCGCGAGAGGAGAGGCCGCGAGCGCTACAGCACGAACGAGATCTCGGATTGCGGCGTCCGGCAATCCATGTCCCGCCCCCGGTCACGATGATCCGCGATCTCTGCGGCCACACCAATGGAGCGCCCGAATAGGAAGAGCGTGAAAACGAGATTCTGAATCTGCGCATCGCTCAATTTCCCGGCCTTCATCTGTTTCCAAACCAGCTTCAAGGAAATCACCGCCAGCACCGCATCGATATTCACGCAGAACACGTTCTTCGTGATGCCTTGCTCGTGAAGCTCCTGAACGAGGTGATGGTAGAAATCCAGAAAGACGTTGGAGATGTTCCGGTCAGCCAATTCCCGGCGAATGAAATTTTCACGCGGATCGATATTCACTGCGTTGCCCTTGAACACGGGATGATTCACGCAGGGAATGGGCTTCACCCGCAAGACACCCCGGCTCTTCTGCTCCCGCTTGAACTCGCCGTACTGTGAGGCGGCCTTCTCAGCCATTCCACGGAGGTCGATACCGTGTTCGGCATCCCCCGGATCCTTGAGACCCGAACCCTCGAAGTTCTTCAGCAGAAATTCCACGGCTTCGAAGCCATTGCCTCCGTGCGCAAGTCCGGTGCCCGCGAGGAAGCCCACGAAGTCCATGGAAATGTGATTGCGGGCGCTCACGGTTTCCTTGGCGCCTTTGGCCGAAAGCGTTCCCGGCCCGTTGGTGAGCGTCAGACCCATGAGGTACTTGAACTCATCGAGTTCTTCGAGCCCAGGCTTGCGTGAAAAGAGAATGCGAAAGGCATTCTCACTGAAGCTCATGCGAAGGCCCGCCATGTCCGACCCCGTGAGCTTCTTCCAGTAGGCGTTACCCTTGGGATCCACCACCGAGCAGGCAAAGAGTTTGGAGATGATGGCCAGGTACTCCAATGAATCTTCGAGCACCAATCGCGTGATGCGTTTGCGCACCATGGGTCGCCAAAAAATACACAGGGCCATGGAGGCGAGCAGGAATTCATGCAGATCGCGCACCTGCATTTCATTGCGTTCGGCCAGGCCCAGAATGAATTGGCAGACGCGAAGCGCCAGGCAATCCTTCTTGCTCTTCTTCACTTCCTTGAGCAGGAACTGGGTCTGGGCATCCAGTTCGCCCTTTGCTTTTTCGAACAGCGCTTCGCGAATCTCACCTTCGAGTTCGACGGGCAGGCGCTTCATACGATCGTCGAGCTTGTGATTCCGAATGAGGTCGATGACGAAGCGCATGTGTTCTTTGGCTTTGAGGAGCTTTGGTTGGGCTCCCTGGGCTGCTATAACCGAAGTCAGATAGGCGTTGGGTGTCGCGCCCATTTCACGCGCGCGCAGCACCTGATCGACCTCGCCCTCTTCCAGTTTCAGGAAGCTGTTGAGTAGCAGATTGAGCGTTTTCGTATCTTCTTCGGGCGGCTTCACCTTGGCCAGGGTGAAGAAGATGTTCTCCTCCAGGGTTAACTTGGAAAGCTCCAAGATCGACTTGCCGTGCAACTCGGAAACCTGTGTGCCTGGATCCATGCGCGATGCACCCGAAGCGTTGCGCATGTTCTGACGGAGAGGCTGCGCGCCCACCTGCTTCTTCACCGAATCCATCTGTTCGCCGTAGGGGCTCAGCGGGGTGACCACAGGAAGATCCAAATCGGCGGGAATGGGCATGAAGTTGTCGCTGAGCCAGAGCTTCAGGCTCAAGTCGCCACTGGATTCGAAATCCAACTCCTCGCCGATTTCTTCGTAAACGGCCTGCATGGCCTGGGGAAATGCCTGGATCGACTCAACCCGCACACCGCGCTTGCTGACCTTGGGATTCTCCGGATCGAAAACCGGCACACCGAAGTACTCATCGAACCAATCTTCCTTGCTTTCCGCATCGTCACCGCTACCGGCCAGCGCACCCGCGTGCCCGCATGAACGGCTTATGTCCTTCTTCCAACGCCCGGTCACACAAACCACGATGGGTTTGTTGAATCCGAACTTGCGCCGGCGAATCCAGTCGAGTGCGGTTTTCTCGTAGTAACCGCCGGGCTCCACGTAGAGCGCTACGGCTTTGGTTCGTGGATCGTTCTGCGCAGCGTAGAGGAATTCCGGCAGGGCGAAGTGAATGTAGACGTCCTTGCCCGAACTCACGGCCGTGGAAATCCCAAAACCCGCCGTGCGTAGATACTCGCCGATGGTCGTTGTGAAGTTGCCGCTGTTGCTGTGGATGGCCACCGACCCCTGACGCAGGGTTTCCTCGGGCTTGTCGCCGCCGAGAGCTCCACCGATGCGTACATGATCCCAGGCATTGGCCACGCCCAGGCAGTTGCATCCGATCACGTCAACGCCGGCTTCCTGGCAGAGGAAACGAATGTTGCGCGAGTCGGCCGTGGAAACCTTTTCGGTAATGATGATGATGCGCTTGAGATCGTGATTGAAACTAACCAGTTCGCTCACGGCCTGGCTCACTGCGCTGGGCGGTAGGTAGATGACGCCCACATCGAAACTGTGTCCGGCCTTCATCACCTCACGCACACTGGGATAGACGGGGATCTCCCCCAGCTCGGTTTCCATGACGCCTTCGCGGCCGTACTGAACGCCGGCCACCACATTGCCGCCCGAGTATTCGTGAGAAACAGGCGTGACCTTGCGGCTCTCGCCGCCCTGGATGTTGATCACGCAGACGCGCGACTTCTTGGTCACCATCTCTTCCAGTGAGTAGATGCCGACGAAATAGGGGAAGGGTTTGGTTTGTAGTTGTCTCATGGTTCCTCCTAGACGCCAGCCGCCTGGGTTTCATTGTACTGAGCCATGCCTGCTTCGCCCCACCACTGGTCGATCTTCTTCGCGTACTCGAGGGTGAGAATCATCGAAGTGTCGTAACCGAAAAACTTGTAGGGAAGCTTGAGCGAATCGAGAATGTCGCGCCCATAGGCCATGCCCTGAACCAGGTTCGGACCGCCGCGCCCCACCACAACATAGATGGGCTTCCAGCCGTTCTCGGCGATGTGATCGCGCAAGGCATCGAACATGCCGCGGAAGGTCACATAGATGTCGGTGTTGTTGGCCTTGCCACCGATGATCAGAATAGTGTTGGCCGCCTCCATGTGATACTTAAAGGCGATGCGCGCGATCTGATACATCTTCTCGTAGGGCGGATTGCCGCCGAAGTCCGAAGAGAAGATTGCCCGGTCGCCCAGAGTTTCGGTGGCCGCGCTGTTGGCGCCTCCCCCGAACATGAAGGGAAGAATGCTTCCCTTTGCGTTCAGTTCGAGTACGTCACTCTGACCCTGATAGGTGCGCAGGCGATTGATTTCCGCTTCAAAGGGCGTGATGTCCGACTGGAAGATACCCGATGGCAGGCCGGCGCGTTTCCAGGCGGGGTTATCCTGGTCGAAAGCCGCCTTGATGTCGCAGGCCGTGGCTACGTACTTTCCGCCTTCGCGCTTGATGCGCAGGGGATTGATCTCGATGGTCGACAGGCCGTAGCTCTGATAGAGATCCCAAAGTTTGGGCAGCGACTGAACCAGAGGACTGATGAACTGCTTGGGACAGTGGGTATCCTTGAGGGCGTTGGTGATGTCGAAACTCTTGAGCCCGATGAAAGGATCCACCCAGGTGGTTTTCATCTTGTCTTCGCCTAGGGTTTCGATATCCACGCCGCCATGGGGCGATAGGGTGAAGATGGGTTTGCGCGAGACCGTGGATTCGGTGATGGAAAAGTAGACTTCGATTTCCGAGTCCACGAACTCTTCAAAGGTGCAACCGTTAGCCTGCACGGGACGGCTGCCGTGATGATGTTGTGCGAAGTAGAGATCCTTCTTGGCAGCCAGCGCGTCAGGCAGGTTGTCCACGATGCGGATCAAACCCGCCTTGCCCTTCTTGCCCACGCCTTCGTGGAAAATGGGCTTAACGACGATCTTTCCATACTTGTCCAGCAGGCCTTGAATTTCGCCGGCCGTGGCGCCACCCGTCACGAATTCGGGATGTGGAAAATCCACTAGATCCAAAAGCTGCGCCCCGTATTTCAAACCTGAGAGCTGCATGTCATCTCCTTGGGCCGTCGCTCTTCGCGCCCTGCGCGGGGCGGCCGCCTCTTGTGAAATTCGTCACAAGAAAGGCGGAAGCCCTTGGATTAGCAAGCGTTAATCGGAAATATCGCTAGCGACGGCTTCGATTGAAGCGCGCCTGAAGGCGGCGGCCCATCTCGCCCCAGATCTCGGTCTGAGTGGGATGGGGATGAATGGCCCGAGACAGCTGATCCAGGGTCATTTCCCCGGCAACCAGAGCCACGGCCTCGCCGATGAGAGCGTCCGCATGGTCGGCCAGCAGATGAGCACCCAGGATACGACCGCTCTCCTTCTCGGCAACCAGCTTGAACATTCCGTGGGTCTCAAAGCCCAATCGAGCTTTCACATCCACATCCAGGGGATAGCGGATTTCGCCGGCGTCCAGGCCCCTGTCCTTGGCCTGCTCAAGACTGAGTCCCACCGAAGCCACCTGCGGACGAGTGAAAACGACCCCACCATCCAAATCGGCGTCATAACGGGCAGTCTTGCCCTGGATATTTTCAGCCGCCACGCGGCCCTGGGTCGAGGCAGTGTGCGCGAGCATGAGCCCGCCGATGACATCGCCCACGGCAAAGATGTGGGGCTGGTTCGTGCGGCAGGAGTCGTCCACGCGAATCACGCCGTTCTCAGTTTCGATACCGGCAGCATCGAGACCGAGGCCATCTAGTTGAGGACGTTTGCCCGCGGCCATGAGAACCCGATCCACCGTGATCGACTGCTCCCGACCTTCGGCGTCGGTGAAATCCAGGCTCACTGCGCCTAATTCTCCGCTGATCTTCGTGACCTTGGCTCCGCAATGAAGGTTCAGATTCTCCTCTTCCGAAAGAGCCGCCTGAAGGCCGAGGGCCACGGCGCGCTCCATTTCGGGAAGGATGCGATCCATCATTTCGATGAGCGTGACTTCACTGCCGAAGTCGCTGAAAATCTGCGCCATCTCCAGACCGATGGCGCCCGCGCCCACGATGGCCAAGCGCTCGGGACGCGTGCGCAAATCCCAGACGGTTTCGCTGCTGAGCACTGCCCCGCTGGCCAGACCTTCATGAGCGCCGGGAATGGGCGGTACGAAGGCCGGCGCGCCGGTGGCGATAAGCGCAGCGCCGAAACTCAAAGTGCGCGTGGAGCCGTCGGGTTCTGTGAGTTCGAGTTCGTGTTCTGCCGTGAATACTGCACGGGCATGGATGTAATCGATCCGCGACTTGAGATCCGTCTTCAGGGCAAGCTCGCCTCGCTGCTGGAGGAGGTCTTTACGAAACGACTCCAGCGCCGCCCAGTCCAGATGCCCCTCGCCCCCGTTTTTTACACCCAGACGAATGTCATTGATCCGATCACGCAGGCGATCGGCCGCCGCGCGCCAGGTCTTTGAGGGAATGCATCCGCGCCAAAGGCACTCTCCGCCGGGCAGGGGAGCGTCGTTGACCAGTGCGACTTTCAGTTTCGCCGCTGCCAACTCGCGCGCGCAGTCCTCTCCACCGGGACCGCCGCCGATTACGACGACCTCGAAGTCCCAATCACCCTTTGGAATAATCGTCGATTTCTCACTGGAGCGCATGGATCGAACCTCCTGGAATGCGGCGATCATCTATCGGACCATACCTTGGAAAGTGGGGCAAGGGACGGAGTGTGGCAAGCCCTCAGGTCGGCTTTGAGGATATCAGGGTATCCTAACCGTCTAATCCGTAACTGGTTGAAATACTGGACATTAGCAAGCAAATTTCCCTTGTTGCCGGCTGACATTAGCGAGAGGACAAGCATGCCCCTGAGCGAAATCGCGAAATTCGGCGTCTCCAGACTCGAAGTTCTGGATGCCGAGGGAAAGATCGATCCAGCCCTCGATCCCGGACTCTCCGACGAGCGGCTCCTGGAGATCCATCGTTACATGTGCCTCGGCCGCGAAGCCGATGCGCGCATGTTCAAACTTCAGCGCACCGGACGCCTGGGCACCTTTCCGCCCACGGCCGGCCAGGAGGCCGTCTCCGTGGCCGCCGTCGCCGCAGTCCGCGAGACCGACTGGTTCACCGGTGCCTTTCGTGAGTTGCCCGGCCGGCTCATGCGCGGGCAGACCTTCACCCAACTCTTGAAATTCTGGGCCGGTCACGAAGAGGGCGCGGCCGGCCCCATGGACATGCGCACGATTCCCGACAACATCGTCATCGCCTCGCAGATCCCCCAGGCCGTGGGCATCGCCTATGCAATGAAGCTGAAGGGCGAGGACAGCGTCGTCCTGAACTTCTTCGGCGACGGCGCGACCAGCGAGGGCGACTTTCACGAAGGACTCAACTTCGCCTCGGTCTGGAAGAGCCCGGTGATTTTCATCATCCAGAACAATGGATGGGCCATCTCCACGCCGCGGGCCAAGCAGACGAACTCGGCGACTCTGGCGCAGAAGGCCATCGCCTACGGTATGCCCGGGATTATCGTGGATGGTAATGACGCATTAGCCGTTCACACCGCCGTGAGTCAGGCCGCCGAGCGGGCGCGCAAGGGCGAGGGCCCCACGCTGATCGAGGCGCAGACCTATCGCATGGGCGTGCACACCACGGCCGACGATCCCACACGCTATCGCAGCGACGAAGAAGTGGCGGCGTGGGCGGCCAAGGATCCCATTGAACGTTTCCAGCGCTACCTGGAAGGCAAGGGCATCTGGGACGCCGACAAACAGGCTGCCCTCGAGGAAGAGATCAAGGCCGAGGTGGCCGCCAGCGTGGCGGACTTCGAGGGCATGGAGAAGATCCATCCCGCGACGCCCTTCGATCATGTCTTCGAAGAGAGCAACCCGGAACTGGAACGTCAGCGCGAAATCTTCCTGGAGAACATTCGCGTCGAATTCCCCGAAGACCTGGAAGGAGTCGCCGATGCCAAAGCTTAACATGGTCCAGGCGATCAACCTCGCCCTGCATCAGGAAATGGAAGCCGACGAAACTGTACTCACATTGGGCCAGGATATCGGCGTGAACGGCGGCGTGTTCCGCGTCACCGAGGGGCTCTTTGAAAAGTTCGGCGAAAAGCGTGTCATCGACACACCCATCGCCGAATCGGCCATCGTGGGCGCCTCCATCGGCATGGCCCAGGCCGGACTGAGACCCGTGGCCGAGATGCAGTTCTCGGGATTCTCCTACTACGGACTTCAGCAGGTGGAAAGCCATGCCACGCGCTGGCGCTCCCGCAGCCAGGGCAACATTACCGTGCCCATGGTTCTGCGTATGCCCTACGGCGGAGGCGTTCACGCGTTGGAGCATCACAGCGAAAGTCGGGAAGCCACTTACGCCCACTTCCCGGGCATGAAGGTGGTGCTGCCTTCGGGTCCGCGCAACGCGCGCGCGCTCATGGTGGCGTCCATCCGTGACAATGATCCGGTCATCTTCATGGAGCCCAAGCGCAGCTACCGAGCCTTCAAGGAAGAAGTGCCCGAAGAGCCCGAGGTCATGGAGATCGGCAAGGCTCAGGTGGTCAGAGAGGGCAAGGACATCACCCTGGTGGCCTGGGGCGCCATGATGCGTCAGTCGCTGGATGCGGCAGACCGCATGGAGAAGAAGGGTGTGAGCGTTGAGCTCATCGACCTGCTCAGTGTGGCTCCTCTGGACAGCGACACCATCAACGCGTCGGTGGCCAAGACCGGTCGCTGTGTCGTGGTGCAGGAAGCTCCGAGGAGCTTGGGCATTTCCAGCGAGATCATCGCGCGCATCAACGACCACACGCTCATGTATCTCGAAGCGCCTGTGGGACGCGTGACCGGATTCGATGTGGTCACTCCCAACTTCGCGCGCGAGAAATGGTATCTTCCTACGGCGTCGCAGGTGGAACGCCAGCTCGACGCAACCATGGCGTTTTAGGGGGCGGAATGTACGAATTCAAACTTCCGGATCTGGGCGAAGGCATTCACGAGGGCGAGGTGCTCAAGTGGCACGTGTCCGCCGGTGAAACCATTGCCGAAGACGATCCTCTCGTGGACGTGGAAACCGACAAGGCGGCGGTCACCATTCCTTCGCCGGCCAGCGGTAAGGTGGTTTCCACCGCGGGAGACGTGGGCGATATCGTTCACACGGGAAGCGTCATTGCGGTGATCGACGAAGGCAAAGGAGCTACCAGTCCCCAGTCTCCAGTCGCCAGCAAGAAAGAGACGCCGGCCGAGGACGCGGCGCTGCACAGTTCGGTAGCCGCGGCGGCTGAGACTGCGGCGAAAGCGCTCGAACCCGCCGGATCAGGCGGTCAGCGGCAAGCGGTCAGCGGCAAGCGGGTGGCCGCCGCTCCCGCCGTGCGCCGCATCGCGCGCGAGATGGGCATCGACATCAACACCATCGCGGGAAGTGGTCCCGGTGGACGTGTCTTCGTGGAGGATCTCGGTCGGCCAGCGGTCAGCGGCCAGCGGCCAGCGACCGTCGCCGAGTTGCCCGAAGCCACGCAGGACTTCAGCGGTGGATCCTCCATCCCCTACTTTGAAGTTGAGGAGCTTCCCGACTTCAGCGAATGGGGACCGGTGGAGATCGAGGCTGTTCGGTCCATCCGCCGGAAAGTGGCGCGCAAGATGACCAGTTCGATGATCATCGCGCCGCATGTAGCTCACATGGATGAGTGCGATGTGACGGGGCTCTCGAATTTCCTGGCGGAAGAGAAAGCGCGCGAGGGCTGCACCGGACTGACCTTCATGGCTTTCGTCATCAAGGCCGTGGCCAACGCTTTGCAGCGTTTCCCCGAGCTCAACGCCAGTCTCGATCCTCATCGGGAAGCGCTCATCTTCAAGAAGTACTACAACCTGGGTTTCGCGGCCGACACGCCTCGGGGACTGCTGGTTCCGGTGATAAAAAACACCGACCGCATGGGCGTGGCCGCTATCTCAGACGCGGTTCGCGATCTGGCGGGCAAGGCTCGTGAGGGAACTATCGATGCGGCCGATATGCGCGGCGGCACATTCTCCATCACCAATATCGGCGTGCTCGGTGGAACGGGGCTCATCCCCACCATCAACTACCCCGAGGCGGCGATCCTGGGCATGGCGCAGGTGCGCGAAAAACCCGTGGTGCGGGAAGGTGAAATCGTCATTCGCAACATCATGCCGATTACCTTGGCCTTTGATCATCGTATCACCAACGGCGCCAACGCGGCCCGCTTCGTGAATGACGTGATGGCCCAGTTGGAAGATCCGATTCGAATGAGCCTGTAGGGAGGCGCGACATGGTCATGGGACAGCTCAAACAGGAAACCGACCTCGTTGTTATCGGCGCGGGCCCCGGCGGATACGTTGCCGCACTGCGCGCGGCGGACCTCGGCCTCGATGTCACCCTCATCGAGCGTGAGGAAAAACTGGGCGGCGTTTGCCTGCGAGAGGGATGCATCCCGTCGAAAGCCCTGATCAACGCCGTCGAAATCGCCGACGCCGCGCGTCACGGTGAGAAGTTCGGGCTCAAGGTTACTGATCTGGAGATCGATCCCAAGAAACTCCACGAGTGGACCTGCTCCGTCGTCGAAGGACTCACCGGCGGCATCCGTGGTCTGCTGGACAAGCGCGGCGTGGAAGTGATCCGCGGCAGTGCGCGTTTCGACGGACCCAACAGCCTGGCCTTGGAAGGCACGGAAGTTTCGGGCATCCAGTTCAAGCACTGCATCATCGCTACGGGCTCGCGCATCAACGAGCTGCCTGCGGCCTACGACCTGCCGGTGTGGACATCCGCCGAAGCGCTCAAGATCCCGGAGATTCCCGAATCACTGCTGGTGGTCGGCGGCGGTTACATCGGCCTGGAAATGGGCATGATCTACGCGGGCCTGGGATCCAAGGTGACCATGGTCGAGTTCTTCCCCAATCTCTTGCAGGGGGCCGACGCCGATCTGGTGCGAGTGGTGGTGAAGAGCGCCAAAAAGCGCTTCGAGAAAATTTACACGAATTCAAAAGTCGTGAAGCTTGAGAAAATCGACTCGACCTGCGTCGCCACGATCGAGAAGGACGGCAAGGAAGAGAAGATCGAAGCCGCGCAGGTGCTCATCGCCGTGGGACGCCGTCCGAACACCGACAACATCGCCCTGGAAATGACGGGCCTCAAGGTGGACAGTGAGGGACGCATTCCCACCGACGAACAGTGTCGAACAGCCCTTCCGCACATCTACGCTATCGGAGATATAGCGCCGGGTCCCATGCTGGCGCATAAGGCCAGCCGTGAAGCCAAGGTCGCCGCCGAGACCATCGCCGGACATGACGCGGCCTTCGACAACCGGGCCATTCCGGCCGTGGTCTTCACCGACCCTGAGCTGGCCTGGACGGGCATCACCGAGAAGGAAGCCAAAGAACAAGGCATCCCCATCAATGTGGGACGCTTCCCCCTCTCCGCTTTGGGACGCGCACGCACTCTGGGACGCAATGAAGGCCTCGCCAAGGTCCTCAGCGATCCGGAAACCGGACGCGTTCTAGGTGTGGGCATGGTGGGCCCCATGGCCAGCGAACTCATCGCCGAGGGCACCTTGGCTCTCGAGATGGGCGCGACCCTAGAAGACATCATGGTAACCATCCATCCTCACCCCACGCTTTCCGAGGCCATCTTCGAGGCGGCCGAGGCGGCGGCAGGTGCGGCCATCCATATTAGCGCCCCCAAGAAGCCCTAGTATGCCCATCGACCTGCCAGCTTACCGGCGCGACGAGCTGCTGCTCGAGCGCTGCCGGCGCAGCGGACGCGCGGAGATCGAACTCTTCCGCCCGGCCGGAGTGGAAGTTGTTCTGGGCCGCGGCAGCAAAGTTGAGCTGGAACTCAATTCCGAATCTTGTCAAAAAGACGGCGTTAAACTTCGCAGACGTTTAGGCGGAGGATGCGCGGTGGTGCTCGACGGCGGCAATCTCGTGCTCGCCGTGGCACTGCCCCTTCCCGGGGTGGGCGGCGTGCGCAAGGTTTTCGACGCGCTGACCCAGTGGGCCATCGACGGGCTCACCCGCGCGGGAATTCCCGGCGTGGAAAAAGCGGGTAGCAGCGATCTCGCCCTCAATGGAAAAAAGGTAGGCGGTTCCTGCGTCTATCGTTCCAAGGGCTTTTTCCTCTACTCCACGACCTTGCTCTTCAATCCCCCTGGTGATGCCGCCGAGCGATGGCTGGCCCACCCACCTCGCGAGCCCGAGTACAGAGATGGCCGGGGTCACGCCGACTTCATGGGCTCTCTCGATCCGAGTGGCGATGTGGAGACATGGCTTCGCCGCCTACGTGAAAGCTTCACGCCGGAATCGCTTCCCGATTTTTCTGATTAATAGAGCTGCTTGACCTGGCTCCAGCTTTTATCCCCGGAAACGCCGCCCGCCGTACCGCCCATAGTGAAGGACAGGTCGCGAGCTCCGGGGAATTCGCCGATCCAGGCGAAGTTGGCCGTGCCGCTAAGCTCGAAGCCGTCCGACAACCCGGCCTTATCGATCCAGAGAATTTTCTCGCCCCAGGGACCGAGGGTCCAACAAGAGCTCCCCAAATGTTCTCCATCGATACGTAGATCGATAACGGTGAGACCGCTTTTTTCAGGTTCCGCGAGGACGTGGATGTAGAGCGCCTCGGGACCGTAACTCAGTTCCGTCTCCAGGCGTAATTCGCCCAGAAGGAAGGTGAGAAGACCGTTCGAGTACTTGAGGCTGAATGCTTCTTCTCGGTTGCACTGCCAATTGAAGTGGACGGCGTCGAGGCTTTGCCCAAGCCCACCGGAAAGCGTGAGTTCGGAAGTTGAGCCCTCGATGCCATCACCGATCATGGCTTCTAGATCGAAAAGACCTCCAGCACTTCCAATTCGTGAAGATAGTTGGGAACGGTTGATGCTCTCCGTTGCGGCAAGTAAGGGCGTGGCAAGGATAGCCACGGTCACGAATGCCGTAAGGATCTTCACTGGACCTTGATTCAACATGTGCTTCCCCAGAACAGCTTGATCTATACAACTGTTGAGCATGGGCGTCATAACCCATGCCTTTTAAGAATGGGCGCTTCAGGGTTTCGTGTGGGTAAGTCCGTCCTGAAGCGCTATTCTCCCT